>CAZUEH010000001.1:0-225525 GCA_964619315.1 uncultured Oscillospiraceae bacterium
CATATAGGAAGGTGCTTTTGTTATGTCAAAGTAATATTGTTATTAAGGATTTGCATTGCCTCCGGCATCGCCACCATCACCGCCGTCGCCATCACCATCGCCGTCACCACCTCCGGCTTGAGGGCCATCGTTATTACCACCATTTGTAGGTGGGGTGACAGGAGGAGCAACTATAGTTACGCTTTTTCCTGACTCAACAGGGTACTCTGTTGGATTCGGATTGTGCAAGTTACAGAAATAATGAGGAAGTTCGGCACCAATATCGCCAACTTTACCATTTGGAACATAAGGTCTCATTATACCTGATTTGCTAGTTACATCAACACAAGAAGGTGTTGCTATGTAACCGCTAGAAGAGCATATATTAACGGTTTGATGAGCAGTGTCCGATGTAGTAGGTTGAGTACCAGTTGTAAAGTATTCAGTACGAACATTGCTTCCGCTAGCGTCTGTTGCAAGCAAGCCACTCTTTGTATCGATAGATGCACTTACTACATTGCCAGGCATTGATGAGAATGAACCACCTCTGGCTCCATCAATTTGTCCCATTACACGACTCCATAGTTTTGCAGCCATATATGAGTCTGAACTCATAGCCATGTTTACATCATTACCGATCCATACGGCAGCACTGTATTTTGCTGTAAAACCACAGAACCAAATGTCGAACATATCGTCTGTAGTACCTGTTTTTCCGCCTACAGTGACACCAGAGATTGCCGCTGGTTTTCCGATACCTTCAGTAACTACGGTTCTTAGAATGTCTGTCATTATCCAAGCAACACCTGGGTCAAGAACTTTAGTTTCTTTAATTTCAGGTTGAAGAAGGATATCACCATTTTTGTTAGTTACCTTTGTATATACGCTGTGACTCTTATGAGTTCCATTGTTTACGAAGGTTGTATAAGCACTAGCCATTTCCAAAGGAGAAATACCTGAGGTCATACCACCCATGCCCAATGCTGCCAAGTTCAAGTCATTAGCGCCGCCATCTCTAGCAACGGAAGTGACACCAAATTTTTCTACTATGTCAGCAGAATATTCTACACTAACTTGAGCAAGAATCTTTACAGCGCATACGTTTACTGACTGCTGAAGGGCAGTTCTAAATGTATAAAGGCCTCTATAGCTTCTGTAAGAGTTCTTAGGCCATAGCTTTCCATTGATAGTGGTAGGTTCATCGTCTACAATCGAAGAGGCTGTTAGGTAAGTTCCCCACAAGTCTGCTCCTTGTTTATCAAAACCATTATCACTAAAGGTAAAAGTGTTACCAGCCGCTTGAAGTTCAAAACTCTTCTGAAGAGCTGCTGCATATACAGAAATAGGTTTTATAGAAGAACCCGGTTGCTGTGGTATGATAGCACGGTTTAATAACATTCTTCCGGTAGTTTTACGTCCACCAATCATAGCCTTAATTTGTCCAGTATCGTTATCTACGATTGCCATTGCAGATTGAGGCTGTATAACCTTTTGATTAAGGGTAAATTGGTCTGTGTATAGTTTTCCGCCTTCTTCAGTGAAGAAGTTAGGATAATCATCAAAGAAATTAGCGGATATTTTTATATTTTTATCTTTATCTCTTGATTTATATTCTTGAGGTATGTTTATATAACCACCCTTGATTGCATAGAGGAGATTGTTTTCTACTACATACATACTCTTGAATTCTATGCTGTAGTCGGTGACTCCTTGCACGGTTGTATCGTATATATTCAATCGTTTGCCAGTAAATATAGTAAGAGAACCATCGTCGTTCTTTTTGTATTCATCAGATGCAAGGGCAAACTTGCCATTACTATCTATATAGTTTGAATAGGCATATAGCAACACACCGCCGCCTTTTGTAACAATGTTTCCGGCTTTATCTTTTGAATAGCCAGTAGCTTTAGGGAAGTTTGCATCTTTTCTAAATTCTGTTTCGATTACAGACTGAGCTTGCGCATCCATGGTTGTATGGATTTGAAGTCCGCCACTATATACCAACTGAGTGGCTTTTTCTTTAGAATAACCAGCTTGATCTTGCAAATCTTGAATAACAGTATCTATAGCATAGTCTGCAAAATAGTTTGACTGAGTGTTCAAAGCTTCCAGGTTAGGATTTATAAGGTCTTTTATTTCAACTGCCTTTGCTTCTTCATATTCCTCATCAGTTATATATCCTTGGTCATGCATCAAGTATAGACATGTCTGCATTCTTTCCTTACACTTATCATTCCAAAGATAGGCGTATTCGCCACTTTTCAAAATAAGGTTAGGAGTATCTTCTGTAACTTCATCAGCAGATACAGTTATGATTAAAGCAAACTCAGAAGGGGACTGAGGCATTGCTGCAAGTGCCGCCGCTTCTGCTATTGTAACGTCTTTTACATCTTTTGAAAAATATGCTTGAGATGCAGTTTGAACTCCGTAGCCACATCCAAAGAATATGGTGTTCAAATAGGCTTCAAGAATTTCATCTTTAGAAAGCTTACTTTCGAGAATTACAGAGTAATAAGCTTCTTTTATTTTACGACTAAGAGTCCTGTCGTACATTTCATCTTCTAAAAACAGATTTCGAGCCAACTGTTGGGTAATGGTACTAGTACCACTGACCTTGCCACCACCAAACACGGAGTCTTTGATAGCACCAAAGATTCTGATGATATTAAATCCATTGTGTTTTTCGAAGGTTTTGTCCTCTAATGCTATAAAAGCATTTTGAACATTATCAGGCACATCTGCTATTTCTACAATTGTTCTGTTTTTGTCTGAAAAGGCTGTATCCATTACTTTGCCATCATCATCATAGAGTACAGAACTTTGGGATAGAAGGCTATAAATATTACCAGTTTCTATCTTAGGTGCAGTGATTACAACAACTGCAACATATATAATTCCGACTAGAGCAAGAACAAGAAAAGCACAAAGTGCAATCTTTAGAACTTTCTTCTTGTCCAATTTTTTTGTTAAAGCAGCTTCCCCATCAGTAGCCAATGCCGCAGCGGCTGCACTGCTTTCACTACGTTTTTTACGGCTTTTAAAAGTTAATTTTGTTTTAGATTTTTTGTTTCTACTCCTTGATCTACGAACAGTTCCATCTTCATTTTGTTCGCTTACATCATTAGGATTTTTGTATTTACTCAAATTACCACCTACTTTCTGCCTTAATCGGTATTATTATATCATAATCTAATAGGAAAGTTAAGAAAAAAACCCTGGTTTTTAGTTAATAATTCGAGACGGAACAAAAACAAATATTGTAAGCATCGCAGAAATGGAATATAATGTAAAAAAGATAAGGGCCTTTGTTAGGAAGGACTTTTTGTGAGAAGAAAGCTATTTTTTATCACGATTGTTGTGATAACTGTGTTTGCGCTTCTTGACTGTTTTGGTATTGAGCTAAAAGAAGCAAAATTTGAGGAGCTAATTGATATTGAAAAAAACTACCAGGGGAAAGTAGTTTTAGTAGAAAAAAAGGGCGAAAAATACAACTTAGAAGTTTCCCTAAAAGGTGAGTCTAAGGGAAAGGTACTCATTTCTTACTATGGAGAGATACAAGAACCATTTGACCTTTGGAATTGCACAATAGAATTTAAAGGTAAATTGCAAAAACCTCAAGGGAGGCGAAACCCAGGTTGTTTCAATTATGAAAAACATCTTAGAAGCGAAGGGGTTTTTGCGGTTTCAACTATATCTGCTTTTAATATTATCGAACAGCCCCAAAATATATTAGAAATAGTTGAATGTAAGTTAATTACCAAAAAAATAAAGTACCTCGAGAGCCTCTCTGAAGAAAGCCAAGGGTTCATTGCAGGGATACTCTTTGGAGACACTTCATTTTTAGATGAAGAAACATATCAGGAGTTTAAGAATAATGGAACAGCTCATGTCCTCGCAGTAAGTGGGCTGCATATCGGCATATTGTATGGGATGCTCAAGAAGATTTTTGGAAAAAGACAGAGTGGTATCTTTATCGGAGCAGTCTTTATAACGTTAATATTATTTGGAACACTAGCAATGTGGAGCCCGTCTGTAACAAGAGCATCAGCAACAATAGCGATAAGCACCTTTGGTCAGTATAAAGACAAGAGATATGATTTATTAACGGCTATGAGTGTTGTTATGATTTGTCTTGTCGTTTATAATCCGTACATTATTTTTAATATCGGCTTTCAAATGTCTTTTTTGGCAGGTGCGTCGATTGCTTTTTTTATGCCTCATATACCAACTAAGATTCCCGATTTTTTGGCAGTAATGATTGCGGTTAATATAGGGCTTTTGCCGTATCAAATATTTCAGTTTAATTACATTCCACTCATGTCTTTTGTTGCAAATATTCCGATAGTGTTTTTACTAGGAACGTTAATGCCAATAACGGTGATGAATTTCATGTTGTGTTCAATAGGTTTTCCATTGCCGCCTTTAGAATATCTCCAAGAAGCATTATCCGCAATGCTGATTAGAATAAACAGTCTATCTTCTTTAGGAGGAGAGGCATCTTTAGATGTTGTAGGGCCACCACTTTGGATATTAGTATTCTTCTATCTTGTAATATTCTTTTTGGCATCTGAAACTCATACAATATTAAAAGCAAGGCAGAGACCGAAAAAAATAGCTATAATAGTTTTAGGGTTTATGGTACTTTCCATAGGAGTTAAGATAACTACCTTTGAATCTGTAAGCAAGGCTGACATAGTATTTGTAGATGTAGGGCAAGGGGATTGCATACATATAAAAGGAAGAAAAAGAGATGTACTAATAGATGGCGGCGGAAGTATCAATTATAATTTGGGGATGAAA
Source organism: uncultured Oscillospiraceae bacterium (assembly GCA_964619315.1). Taxonomy (GTDB): domain Bacteria; phylum Bacillota; class Clostridia; order Peptostreptococcales; family Anaerovoracaceae; genus Fimisoma. Next base: position 4,780 of record CAZUEH010000001.1, read on the forward strand.
ACTTTAAAACCATATTTATTAAAAAATGGTACAAGGGATATAGATCTTGCGATAGCCACCCATAAACACACGGATCACTATAAAGGCTTAGAAGAACTTATGAGTGAAGAAATGATTAAGCAGCTAAAAACAGACCTTACTATAGGTAAAACCTTTAATGTTTCAGAAAATATAAAAATAGAGACGCTTTGGCCGATTAAAATAATAGAAGGGCAGGATGAAAATTCAAACTGCTCAGTATTTATGATCAACTATAAAAAACACAAGATACTTATAACGGGAGACTTAGACAGCGAAGGGGAGGCGCAAATGTTGGAATACTACAAAGGCACTGATAAATTAAAGGCTGATATATTAAAAATTGGTCACCATGGAAGCAAAAGCAGTACAAGTGATGAATTCTTAGATGTAGTAGATCCAGAAGCATGTGTTATTCAGGTGGGAAAAAATAATTATGGCCACCCTAATGCGAAAGTTATTGAAAAGTGTATTAAAAAAGATATAATGTTATTTAGGAATGATATTAATGGTGCAGTAGGGATTTCTTTTACAAAAGCAGGCCCTGCATATTATAAGATGATAAACGATAAAGGAAATTAAATGGCTTATAATAAACCCAAAACTGAACATGGTTTTCGTATATTTCATAAAGACTTGAGGGCAGGCAATTTCCCTGAAGTTTTGTTTATGTACGGAGAAGAAGAATACCTGACAGAATGGGCTTGTAAGTCATTGTCAGAAAAATTTGTAGACAAAGAAATGCAGTCCATGGATTTTGCCAAGTTAGACAATTTGGAAAATGTGGAGGAACTTATAGAAGCTTGTGATACATTTTCTATTTTTCCCGAAAAGAGGGTAGTATGGGCGCCTAATTTTCCTTTACTCATAAAGAAAAACAGCAAAGGCTTCGGCGAGGCTGACCTGGAAAAGTTAAAGGCCTATATAGAAAATCCAAACCCACAGAACATTTTGATTTTTTCCTGTGTCAAAGCAGATGACGGGCTTCCACTGGTGAAGTTTTTAAAAAAGAACTGCAAATGCTATGACTTTAGCCAATTAGATCGCCCAGAACTTACGGCGTTTGCAGAAAAAAGGTTTAAGACTGCTGGGGCAGAGATAAGCAAACCGACCCTTAGATATTTGATAGATGAGACCGGATATTTTCATAGAGAAACTGATTATAGAATATTCAACTTAACAAACGACATTGAAAAGATTATAGCCTATAGTCAAGGCGGTGTAGTGAACGAAGAAGCAATAGATGCAACACTACATGGAGATTTAGAAAAATTCGCTTTCGATTTTTTAGATGCCGTTACAAGCAACCGAAAGGATACGGCTTTTAGGTTACTCAATAATATTTTAGGAAGTGGAGGAGAAATCTACTCTGTATTAGGACTTCTTGTAAATCAATTCGAGCTCATGCTTGAGGCAAAGGAAATTTCTAAGGAAGTGGATGATCGTCAACAGGTAGCTGGAATTTTAAAAGCAAACAGCTATAGAGTAAAAAAGGCCTTGTCTTTTGCAGACAGGTTCAGTGATGAAAAATTAAAGAATATTTTGAGTCAGCTTTATCAAATTGATAGAGATATAAAGACTGGTGCAATGGAACAAGGTCTGGCACTAGAATTACTTATTGGAAGGATGTAAAAACATGTCTAAACAAGTTAGGGCCGATGGAATTTTAATATTGGTAACACTCTGCTGGGGTGTGTCATATTTTTTAATGGATATAAGTCTCAAAGAACTAAATCCCTTTACACTTAATGCCTATAGATTTTTAGGCGCATTTTTAGTAGCAGGTTTGTTTTCTTGGAAAAAACTATTAACCGTCAATAAAACCACTCTAAAGTACAGCCTTCTTGTAGGTTGTGCATTGGTGTTTGTTTATATCGGAGCGACTTTTGGTGTTAAATACACATCTCTTTCTAACTCGGGATTCCTCTGTGCTTTGACTGTAATCTTTACACCAATATTCAATTGGATTTTATTCAAGCGTGCACCAGGAAAGAAACTGAGCATAGTAGTGCTATTGTGCTTTGTTGGAATAGCGTTGTTAACCTTAGGAGATGACTTTTCAATCAATTTCGATCACCTTAAAGGTGACCTTTTATGTATAATGTGCGCGGTTGCATATGCAATCGACCTTATACTTACAGAAAAAGCAGTGAGCAAAGAGGAAGTAGATGCATATCAGCTTGGCGTGTTTCAGCTTGGTGTAACAGGTGTTCTTAACTTAATCTTATCGTTTATTATTGAAAAACCTGTGATACCTCAAACAATGGAAGTTTGGGGCGCAGTGATTTTCTTGACAGTATTTTGTACAGGCGTTGCCTTTATACTTCAACCTGTGGCACAACAATATACCACAGCTGCTCATGTAGGGTTAATATTCACTTTAGAGCCAGTATTTGCCGCTATAGTTGCATTTGTGTTTGCAGGCGAGGTTTTATCAACTAAAGCTTATTTTGGAGCGGCACTAATGCTTGTCAGCATCTTCGTAATGGAAATAGACTTTAAGACCATAGGAAGAAAAAAGCTCAAAGGTGACGAGCAAGGCTAAAATATATAGAATAAAAAATATCGCCAAACTCTATCCTATTGAGAGTTTGGCGATGTTTGTTTTTTGAAATTCTATTATCCTTCAATTAGTTCTTTGGCGCTCTGAAGGGTAGTGTTTGTTATAATCGTGCCACCAAGAAGTCTTGCTATCTCTTCAACTTTTTCATCTGAATTAAGTGCTTTTACAGATGTATATGTGCTATTTTCATCTGACTCTTTGTAGATTCGGTAATTGTAGCGTCCACAGGCAGCAATTTGAGGAAGGTGGGTGATACATATAACTTGATGTGCGTCGGCTATTTCTTTTAATTTTTTGCCTACGATACTGGCTGTAATTCCGCTGATACCGTTGTCGATTTCGTCGAATATCAGAGTAGGAATTCTGTCATAAGAACTAATAATATTCTTAAAAGCCAACATAATTCTGGACATTTCGCCGCCAGAAACAATTTTGTATAAAGGTTTTAACGGTTCACCTTTGTTAGTGGTTATTAGGATTTCGACCTTATCTATACCGTTTGGAGTAGGTTCTTCCAATGGTTCTATAGAAAGCTTAACAGACGAGTCGTTAAAATTCAGGTCGTGAAGTTCCTTTTGTATGGCAGCTTCTAGCTCTTTGGCTTTTTCTTCTCTTGCCAAGGTGAGTAGATGACACGCATCGAGCAACTTACCCTTTAACTCTTTTAATTGTGCCATAAGAGCAAGTTTTGTTTCATCGTAGTTTTCAGAAGCAGATAGACTAATTTGAATTTTATCTCTATATTCCAGAATCTCTTCTATTGTATTTCCATATTTTTTCTTAAGGCTGTCGATAATGGTAATTCGTGCCATTGCCTCATCTAACTCTGAAGGGGAGAACACGACAGAATCTTTTTGATTTCTAAGTTCGTGACAGATATCTTCCAATCTGTAATATATATCGCCAAATTCTTCTCCTATCGCAGCAATATCCTTTGAATATGAAGAAATCTCATCGATTGCTTTTAATGCAAAGTTAAGCCCATCCATAGCGGAAGGGGATTCTTCGCACATGGATTCATACGCGTGGTTTAGGTTTTCAAATATCTTTTCGCTATTTTGAAGAAGAGATATTCTATCCTTCAACTCTTCATCTTCGCCAATTGTAAGCATAGCTTGGTCAATTTCGGACGCTTCGTATCTATAAAAGTCCAATTTTCTAGCATTATCTTTTTCTGTGGATAGAAGTTGCGCCAAAGTTTTTCGGCATTGAGAATATTCGGCAAAAATTTTAGCGACTTGTTCTTTCAAATGTTGTGTAGCATCATGCTTATAAGAATCTAAAAGCACAATGTGATAATCGGGATTAAGTAGGGACTGATTATCATACTGGCCATGTATGTCAGCTAATCTTGAAGAAACCTGATTTATCTGAGCCAAAGTGACAATTTCACCATTCAGTTTACAAAGGTTTTTTCCTGTAGAAGCAATTTCTCTGGTTATAATCATTTCTTCGTCATCAAGTGTTCCAACTAACTGAATCAAAGCCTTATTAGCACCTGTTCTGACATATGAAGAATCAGCACGACTGCCAAGAGCCAAGCTGATTGCTTCTATTACTATGGATTTTCCGGCACCGGTCTCTCCGGTTATGATATTTAGACCTTCTTGAAAATCTATTTCAGTATTTTCAATAATTGCAAAATTTTTAATGGATATATGACTAATCATTTTTTTGCCTCGTGTAGAGCATCTCCTTAAATCTATTTAATACATATGGCATATTTTCTTCAGAATCAACCAAAAGGAAAAGGGTGTTATCTCCAGCAATACTACCGATGATGTGTTCTAAACCACCGCTATCTATAGCTTCTCCAGCTGCATTGGCACAACCGGAAAGGGTTTTAACCACTACTATGTTACCTGAAGAATTAAAAGAGGTGATAGTTTCTCTGAAAATTTTGGCGAATCTATCAGACGGAGGAATATCCTGCGCCTTATTAGATGCGTATTTATATTTGCCTTTGGATGAAAGTACTTTGACTAATTGCAATTCTTTGATGTCTCGGGAAACTGTTGCTTGAGTAATATTATAGCCTTCGTTTTTTAGCAAGGTGGCAAGTTCCTCTTGAGTGCCAATTTCGTAAGTGCTTATCAACTCAAGTATTTTATTTTGTCTTGAATAACGCATGATAGTCTCCTTTATATACTTATAATTATAGTAAAATTCTACCACACCCACTTTTTCTTTGCAAGTAGACAAACGAATGTTTGTATGGTATAATTTTTTGAAAGAAAAAGGGAGTAGAGGTTGAAAAATGCGAGTTTTGGGCATAGACCCGGGGTATGCAATTCTCGGGTATGGAATAATAGATGTAAAAGGAAATAGATTTTCTGTAGTGGATTTTGGCTCGATTTTGACAAACACCTCTATGGACATGCCTAGTCGATTAAAAACAATATACGATCAGTTAACAGAAATCATTGATAAATATCAACCCGATGAGGCTTCTATTGAAGAACTCTTTTTTAGTAACAACGCAAAAACTGCCATTTTGGTAGGCGAAGCCAGAGGTGTAGCAGTACTAGCCTGTGCTAACGGCGGATTAAATATTGGCGAGTATACGCCACTACAAATAAAACAAGCATTAGTTGGATATGGAAGAGCCGATAAAAAACAGGTTCAATATATGGTAAAAGCAATGCTTCACTTAGAAAGTGTTCCTAAACCTGATGATACGGCAGATGCATTAGCCGCAGCTATTTGTCACGCCCATTCTCATGGTAGAAACACTCTTTTGAAAGGTAGGTAAAACAAAGGTGATTAGATACGTCAAAGGAATATATAGTATGAGCCTACTTGGTAGCATAGTTGTAGAAACTCAGTCAGGACTTGGGCTGGAGATATTCTTACCAATAAATTCACCAATATACAGATATAACGAGGGCGATACTGTACAAGTTTATACTTCCATGGTAGTTAAGGAAGATAGCATGACTCTATATGGTTTCCACAATAAAGAGACAATGGACCTATTTGAAAAGCTAATAACCGTAAGTGGCGTAGGCGCAAAGGCAGCAATGTCTATATTAGGAACATTAGGCGCAGATGAGCTTAAGAGAGCGATAGCCTTTGAAGATGCCAAGGAAATAAGCAAAGCCAACGGCATTGGCAAGAAAACCGCCGAAAGAATAATAATAGACCTAAAAGATAAGATAGGAAAACAAGATGATGCAGCAGCCTTTGGACATGCTACAAGCGATGTAGGAATATCATCTGATAGTAGAACAGAAGCAATAGCCGCTTTAATTGCACTTGGATACGCCAAAGGCGAGGCATTTAGTGCAGTTTCAAGTGTAAATGACGAGGATCTTTCAAGCGAAGAGTACATTAAAAAAGCTCTAAAAAACTTATTTTAATAAACAAGAAGGTAGACGATGGAAAACGAAAGAATAACATCAACCACAGTAAGCAACGGGGAGATTAACCAGGAAACCAATTTAAGACCCCAAAGACTGGAAGATTACATAGGCCAAGGAAGCACTAAAGAAAACTTGAAGATTTTCATAGAGGCAGCAAGGCTTAGACAAGAACCATTAGATCATGTGCTATTTTATGGGCCACCAGGGTTAGGAAAAACCACTTTGGCTGGAATTATAGCAAATGAACTTGGAGTGGACATAAAGATAACTTCAGGGCCGGCCATAGAAAGAGCCGGTGATTTGGCTGCAATTCTTACTAATCTTAATGAAAACGACGTTCTATTTATAGACGAAATACACAGACTAAATCGATCTGTAGAAGAAGTGCTATACTCTGCTATGGAGGATTTTGCTCTAGATATAATAATAGGTAAGGGCCCATCTGCCCGTTCAATCAGACTTGATTTGTCCAAATTCACCCTTATAGGGGCAACTACGAGAGCTGGAAGCCTTTCCGCACCGCTAAGAGATAGATTTGGCGTCCTAAGCAAGTTTGAATTATATACAGTTGAAGAACTACAAGAAATAATAAGAAGATCGGCAAGGATTCTAGGAATCGAAGCAGACGATGAATCTGTTTTAGAAATGGCCAAAAGATCAAGAGGAACTCCAAGAGTTGCCAACAGAATACTTAAGAGAATTAGAGACTTTTCACAGGTAAAAGGTGAAGGAGTCATCAATAAAGATATAACAAAAGAGGGTCTTGATGCTCTTAGAATAGACTCTATGGGACTTGAAAAATTAGACAGAGACATCTTGCTTACTGTAATTGACAGATTTGCTGGTGGCCCAGTAGGAATTGATACTATCGCAGCCTCTATAGGAGAAGAAAGAGTTACAATAGAAGAAGCATATGAACCTTATCTGCTTCAAATAGGATTTTTGAGCAGAACTCAAAAGGGCAGAATGGTTACTTCACTAGCATATGGCCATTTAGGACTAACGCCTCCTGATGAGAACCTATAAAACACGGAGAATTTTATGCATATTGACCAATTTGATTATGATTTACCAAAAGAACTAATAGCCCAAAGACCTCTACATGACAGAGATCAATGTAGACTCATGGTTTTGGATAGAGACAAAAAGAGTATTCAGCACCAAAAGTTTTATGATATACTCGAATATTTGAACCCCGGGGATTGTCTTGTTATGAACGATTCGAAAGTTATTCCCGCAAGAATCTTGGGCACAAAAGAAAGCACGGGAGCTAAAGTCGAATTCCTTTTGATAAAACGTCTTGAAGGGGATTTGTGGGAGACTATGGTTCGTCCCGGAAAAAGACTAAAAGTAGGCGACACAGTCACTTTTACAGAAGACGGTAGCTTTAGAGCTGTAATAAAGGATTATGGAGAGGGCGGCACTAGGCACGCTCAATTTCTTTATGATGGCGTATTTTTAGAGAGGTTAGAAGAAATCGGTCATATGCCATTACCTCCATATATAGAAAGACCAGAAGACAAAGACGACAAAGACATGTACCAAACTGTATATTGCCGTGAAGAAGGCTCTGTAGCGGCACCTACAGCGGGATTACACTTTACAGACGAACTACTAAAGAAAGTGGAAGAAAAAGGTGTAAAGATAGCATATGTAACATTACATGTAGGCATAGGCACTTTTAGACCAGTCAAAGTGGAAAACATAGAAGACCACCAAATGCATTTTGAGGAGTATTCAGTTAGCCAAGAAACTGCGGATATAGTCAATGAAACCATTGCTAATGGAGGCAAGGTGATTTCTGTAGGAACCACCTCATCGAGGACTATTGAAAGCGCTGCTGTCTTTGACGAGCAGGTAGGCAGATATAAGCTGCAAGCAGGAAGCTCAAGCACTGAAATATTCATATATCCAGGTTATGACTTTAAATTAGTAGATGGGCTAATTACAAATTTCCATTTACCAAAGTCCACATTGCTGATGTTGATTTCGGCACTCTATGATAGAGACGAGATTTTAAAAGCATATGAAACTGCCGTTAATGAAGAATACAGATTTTTTAGCTATGGAGATGCAATGTTCATTCTCTAAAAGCGTAGTGAAAGGAATTATATAACTATATGAAACACGCTGTAACCTATGATTTAATAAAAAAAAATACTAAAACAAAAGCTAGAAGAGGCGTTTTGCACACTCCCCATGGTGACATACAAACACCTGTGTTCATGCCGGTTGGTACACAAGCTACCGTCAAGGCTATGAGACCTGAAGAAGTAGAACAAATGGGAGCAAATATAATATTGTCCAACACCTATCATCTGTATTTGAGACCGGGACATGATGTGGTAAGAGAAGCGGGCGGACTCCATAAGTTTATGAATTGGCCAAAAGCTATTCTAACCGACAGTGGGGGATTTCAAGTATTTTCTTTGGGAAGCCTTAGAAAGATAACTGAGGAAGGCGTAAAATTCCGCTCTCATATTGATGGCTCGCCACATATGATAACTCCTGAAAAATCTATTGAGATACAAAACTCTTTAGGATCTGACATAATGATGGCATTTGATGAATGTGCCCCTTATCCTGCCGATAGAACCTATGTAAAAAACTCTTTGGAAAGAACCACAAGGTGGCTTAAACGCTGTAAAGACTATCATCAGGACTGGGAAAGACAAGCACTATTTGGCATAATGCAGGGTGGAATGTACAAAGATTTGCGTAAACAGAGTGCAGACGAGATTGTAGACCTTGATTTGCCAGGTTATGCAATAGGCGGACTATCTGTAGGGGAACCTAAAGATATAATGTTAGATGTTTTAGACGATTGTGTGGACTTTTTACCAGATAACAAGGCAAGATACCTTATGGGAGTTGGAAGCCCTGATTATCTCTTCGAAGGAGTAGCGAGAGGCGTAGACATGTTTGATTGCGTACTTCCAACGAGAATAGCAAGACATGGAATGGCAATGACTTCTCATGGAAGAGTAAACATTAAGAACGCTAAGTATGAAAGAGATTGGGAACCATTAGATGTGGAATGCGATTGTTACACTTGCAGAAACTATTCTAAAGCATATCTTCGCCATTTGTTTAAATCAGGAGAGATGCTTTCATCAATGTTACTGTCCAATCATAATCTTCATTTCTTAGTTAAAATGATGGAAAAAATAAGACAATCCATTGAAGAGGATCGTTTTAGTGAGTATAAAGCTGAATTTTATAATAAATATGGGGCATTTTAGCTTCCACAAAGGAGGTTTACGATAAGTGGACGTATGTAAACATAATGAATTTTGTGGCGGATGTATATATCAAGAAGAAGACTATCCAAAACAGCTAAAAATCAAGGAAACAGAGGTGTTAAGTCTTTTAGAAAAGAAAGGCGCATCTGCTGAATTCATAGACAAAATTGAGGGTTGCCCTCATCAATATCGATATAGAAACAAAATGGAATATACTTTTGGCGATTTAGTAAAGAATGGAGAAATGACCCTTGGGATGCACAAGAAGGGTAACTTCATGTCTATAATTACTGTTGACCAATGTCAGTTAGTAGATGAAGATTTTAATAAGATATTATCCTTTGTTCTTAATTTTGCGGTAGAAAGAGAATATAAGTTTTATCACAAAAAAAGCCATGAGGGTTTATTAAGGAATCTAATTGTTAGAAAAGGCCATAGAACTAAGGAACTTTTAGTCAACATAGTTACATCTTCGGAAGATGGATTTGATGAAGAAGGTTTCAAAGACGGACTTCTTGCCCTTGAGCTTGATAACACGATAGTAGGAATTCTTAGAACTTTTAACGACAACTTAGCTGATGCCGTTGTTTGCCAGTCATTAAAGACTCTTTGGGGTAGAGACTACTACATGGAAGAGTTATTGGGGCTAAAGTTTAAGGTGAGCTCCTTTTCCTTTTTCCAGACCAATATTGCGGCAGTTGAAAAACTTTATAAAGAAGCCTTGAGTCTCGTAGATGACCTTGAAGGAAAAAAAGTTTTCGATTTGTATTGTGGAACTGGTACTATAAGCCAAATAATTGCCTTAAAAGCAAAAGAAGTTTTGGGAATTGAGCTGGTTGAAGAGGCGGTAGAAGCTGCCAAAGAAAACGCAAAGCTAAACAACCTTGATAATTGCCGCTTTATAGCAGGGGATGTTTTTGAAGTTCTAAAAACTGTAGAAGAAAAACCGGATGTTATAGTGGTTGATCCTCCAAGAGTAGGAATTCAGCCTAAGGCACTTGATAAAATTTTGGAATACGGAGTAAAGCAGATAGTTTACATATCATGCAACCCCAAAACCTTAGCAGATAATATAAGATACATGGAATATAGTGGCTACAAGTGTGAATACTTGAAGCCGTTTGATAATTTTCCATTTACTAAACATGTTGAGTGCATTGCTTTGTTGACAAGAACTTAATAGCTTGAAAAGAATAAGTAACAGCTACTAAAAAACTTAGTATAGGAAAAAATGATTAGAAATTTTAAGAATAAAGACTTAGATAGAATTATGGAATTATGGCTTGATACGAATATTTCAGCTCATAGTTTCATTAAAAAAGAATATTGGTCAAGCAATTTTGATGCAGTAAAACTAATGATGCCAGAGGCAGACATCTTCTTATACGAAGAGGATGGCGCTATTCAAGGTTTTGTTGGACTAATGGGCGATTATATTGCTGGCATTTTTGTTTCAAACCAATATCAGTCAAAAGGCATAGGGAAAATGCTACTTGATTATGCCAAAGAGAAAAGAGAGGAACTTACTTTGTCAGTGTACAAAGCCAATGAAAAAGCAACTCGATTTTATCTTCGTGAGAACTTTTCTGTACAAGAGAAGCAAGCTGATGAAAACACAGGTGAAATAGAATTAAAAATGAATTGGAATGGAAGGAAAACTAATGATAATCAATTCTTTTGACAATAGTAGTGATGCAATACTAAACCCGTCACAATTATCTCCGAAAATTGAAAATTTTCCGGAAGTTGCTGTTGTTGCATTTAGTGAGCAGGTAATCAAGGTTTTACACAAATATCATAATCCAGAAAAGATTAGTGATATACTTGCTTGTGTAAACGTACCTATTTACAAGACAAATTTTCAAGGTGCTGATATTGCCGTGTATTGTTCGACACTTGGTGGGTCAGCAGCAGCGATGTTGCTTGAAGAAATGATATCAAAAGGCTGTAAAAAATTTGTTTTCTTTGGATCTTGCGGAGTTTTGAACCAAGAAATAACGGAAAAATCACTTATTGTGCCAACTGCCGCTTATAGAGATGAGGGAACCAGCTATCACTATGCACCAGCTAGCGAATATATTGAGGTTAAATCAGCAAACAGATTGGCAGAGATTCTTTATAAAATAGAGGTTCCGTATATTTGCGGAAAAACCTGGACAACAGACGCACTGTATAGAGAAACTTATAATAATATAGAAAAACGAAAAAATGATGGTTGCATTACTGTAGATATGGAAAGTGCATCAATTATGGCTGTTGCAGACTTTAGAAGTGTCGATGTATATCAATTCTTCTATGCCGCAGATAGCTTAGATGGAACAGAGTGGGATGCAAGGGATTTAGGGAGCTTAAAACATGATAGTTTTGAAAAGTTCCTTAGAGTTGCGTTGGAAATCGCCACTCGAATTTAAAGATATCAGAATGTCTTCGTGGACAGCAATGATTCACATTGCTTAGAAAGGTTACATATGAATTTACTTTTGAAACTTGCCTTTTTATTTTTTATTGGTTCGGTGTTAGGATGGGTTTTGGAACTGTTTTTTAGACGATTTTTTTCATCCGCTAACCCAGAACGAAAATGGATAAATCCAGGCTTTTGTACAGGCCCATACTTACCCCTTTATGGCAGTGGGCTGTGCATCTTATATTTAATTGCACTATTAGAGGATTTCAACCTAATTCAAAGTCATTTTTGGAACAAATTCGTACTCTTCAGTGCAATGGCAATATGTATGACTGCAATCGAGTACATAGCAGGTATTGTGAGTCTTAAAGTAGGAAAAGTTCGTTTGTGGGACTATACCAACGAATGGGGGAACATTCAAGGTATAATATGCCCTAAATTTTCCGTAATTTGGGCGGCAATTGGAGGAATTTACTATTTCTTTATTCATCCAGAGATTTTGGATGCTATTTCTTGGCTTGCAATGCACTTAGCATTTTCATTTGTTATTGGACTGTTTTTTGGAGTATTTCTTACAGATGTTGCAAAATCAGCACAACTTGTTGCGAAACTCAAAAAATATGCAGACGAAAACCAAATTATTCTTAGATATGAAGAAATCAAATCAGAAATTCGTAGGCACAATGAGATGGTACAAGAAAAGTACAACTTTTTCCACCCATTCCAAACAGTGCTGCCTTTATCTGAACACGTGAAAAACTTGAGGGAATCTTTTGAACAGAGAATGCCGAAAAGATAGAACGTTTTTATAGGCAGGTATTCATAAAGAAGATATATAATACAATCGCAGAGTAAATAAATATATTGTCAACAAAAAAGCAGCTACCGAATTCGGTAGCTGCTTTATTACATACAGATAAGCTAATTAGTAGCAGGGTTTTTAAGGTAAGTTATAATACCACCTGCAAAGTTATCCTTAGTTTTTTCGGTTATTCCTGCTATGAGGAGTTTAACATTTGGATTTTTCGCATATATTGCGCTTAGAGGGCTTGCTTCTGGCATGTTTATATTATCCAAGCCAGTGTTGCGATATTTAGTATATGCAGCTCTAAAAGCATCTTCAAAAGCTTGATTACTTTCATCTATGGCAAAAATATCATATTGTTTGCTCAAACTGTATTCGACTCCGGATAAGCCGCAAGTGGTCTGATAAGCTTCTCTCATTTCATCTAAGAAGAATTGATCAGAACTTGCAACGGTAACATTCATGTTAAAGCTGCTGTTTTCCGTATTTGCGAAACCAATATTAGCTAGTGCAACGACGTCACCATTATTATCTTTGTAGTGAACACCATTCAAGGAAGTGTACATAAGGCTTACTAAAGCATCAGTATCCGCTGGACTTAGAACCTTGGAAGGCATTTCTACTTCTTCGTAAGTGTATTGGAGGTTCGGATAATTTTCTTCGTTTTTATCACAAAACTTTTCTATAGCACTATCTAACTTTTTCTCTAATTTTGCAGTAGTATCTTCGTCTATAACTATTATCATAGATGCCTCGGAAGGATTTGTGTGTCCGTTGCTACCTCCTGAAAATGAAGCTAATTCAAAGAATAGAGAAGTGGATTTGAAGTTAGCTAACAGGTTGCCAAGAGTCTTTATTGGATTAGGGGCATAAGCCGATTTACTTCCAATACTTAGACTAGGCAGTCCGGAAATAGTGATTTTATATGCTTTGTTGTGAGTAGGGGTCACTTGCTTAATCTTTTGTGACAAGTTGTATGATTCATATCCGCCAGTAACTTTAGAAATTCTGGAAGAAGATGAGTTTCCAAGATAAATCACTTCTGTGTCATCTGTAAAATGTTGAGCAGATAATGCCTCTACGCTATCAAAGTTTCCGTTTTCTTGTGAGAAGAAAATTATTTTGTAAGCGCCATGTTCCTCATTGTTTTTTGCTATAGTGAGGGCAGAAACTATACTATTTATGTATGTTTCCATACAAGAATAATCGTATCCACAGAGAATAACTACAGGAGCTTTACTTTCAAAGCCTTCAGTCGCATTGATTGTTAAAACTACATTATTATTTTTGTCAGTTTTTGCTTCAATACCTTTGTTCTTCGCCCAAGTAGCGAGATAGTTAGCAACTGATTCTTGGTCGGTCATTGAGCTTAGCGAGTCTCTAAGGTCAGTTTCATAAGCGATAACCCTATTGTCTACGGTTTCTCTAAGAGAAGGAGACTTGTTGCCTCCTTTGAATATTAGGAAGTATGCTAATACTGCGATTGCAATTACTGCTACTACAGCAACAATTCCTATTATAAGTTTTTTCTTGTTTTTCATAATCTTTTTCACCTTTATGTTTATAAGAAAGTGTTTCAATTCTTAATCAAAAAATATATACTATAATAACACAAAATTTTAACTTAGGACAGATTTTCACGGAAAATTCATATAACTGTAATAAATAGAGAGGTGAAACAAAATGACTAAACAAAGGTTAGTTTTGAGAGATAGTGTGTTCGAAGACTGCGAAAAGTTTGCAAAATGGGAGGCTAACCCTGCTGTAAACGCTTTTTTTACAATAGACAATACAAGAAATTACGAAGAAGTGACAAGAGAATTTGTACAAAGAGCAGGCGACGATACTCAACACCAGTTTACAGTCTGCCTCAAAGACACTGGTGAGGCCATTGGCAGGGTATATATAAGCAACATAAATAATCATTATGACTCATTAGATATTACGAGAATTTATATAGCTGAACCATCGGAAAGAGGAAAGGGTTATGGCGAGGAAGCCTTAAACCTAGTTCTTAAATGGGCTTTTGAACAAATAAATGTGGAAAGAGTAACTTTAGATCATTTTAGTGATAATAAAATCGCGGCCTCCTTGTATGAAAAAGTGGGTTTTGTTAGAGAAGGAAATATGCGCCATGGTGGCAAAAAAGATGGCAAATATGTCGACCTTTATTTAATGTCGATGCTTAAAGAGGAATATAAAAAATTTTAATGATTCAAATAATCCCAAATCTATTGACACCTTGCATTTTTAGTGGTATCGTCATAGTGCAACCACTATATATAGTGGCAAATAAGCAAAATGGAGGAAGACTATGGACAGCATTAAGAAAATAATCAAGAGAGACGGACGTACAGTTGATTTTGATGTAGACAAAATTGCAGAAGCAATATTTAAGGCAGCCCAAGTTTTGGGAGGCAAAGACAAAGAGATGGCTATGTATCTTGCAAGACAGACCGAACTTTACTTGCTTGAAATATGTCATAATCAAATCCCTACAGTAGAACAAATACAGGATGCTGTCGAAAAAATCCTCATAGAAAACGGACATGCTCGTACTGCCAAAGAGTACATCTTATATAGAGCAGAGAGAACGAGAGCTCGTGACATGAACACTAAGCTCATGAAAATCTATGAAGATTTGACTTTTAAAGAAGCAAAAGAAAACGAAATTAAACGTGAAAACGCTAATATAGACGGCAACACAGCAATGGGAACTATGCTCAAATATGGTTCCGAGGGTGCTAAAGAATTCTATAAAATGTATGTAATAGATCCGAAGCACACTAAGGCTCATGAAAATGGAGATATACATATCCACGATATGGATTTCTATACTCTTACTATGACTTGCTGCCAGATTGATTTAGTTGAACTTCTAAAGGGAGGCTTTTCAACAGGTCATGGCCATTTAAGAGAACCTAACGATATTGAAAGTTATGCGGCTTTGGCTTGTATAGCAATACAGTCAAATCAAAACGATCAACATGGTGGTCAGTCTGTACCTAACTTTGATTATGGTATGGCACCTGGCGTAAGAAAAACATACAAAAAACTTTACTTGTCTAATATTGGCAAGATGCTTGATTTCCTTCAGGACGTTGAAGATGGCGTTGATAGAATGAAAGCCTTAGGCAAGAAGATAGAGGAAGAGCACGGTGTTTATCCTTGCATGTCATGGGACAATGACTACAAGAAAATTGAATTAGAAGAATTGAAAAAAATCGTTTCCCAAGAAGAAGCTGAAAAAATGCAAGACAGAGCTAGGCAGTTTGCCGATAAGGAAATAAGAAGAAAAACTTATCAAGCTATGGAAGCATTTATACATAATCTTAATACAATGCATTCAAGAGCAGGTGCACAGGTACCGTTTAGTTCCATTAACTACGGAACTGATACAAGCCCTGAGGGTAGACTTCTTATGGAATCAGTAATGTTGGCTACAGAGGCAGGTCTTGGAAATGGAGAGACTCCTATATTCCCAATACAAATTTTCAAAGTAAAAGAAGGAATAAACTACAATCCAGAAGACCCTAACTATGATTTGTTCAAACTTGCATGCAAAGTATCAGCTAAGAGATTGTTCCCTAATTTCTCTTTCCTAGATGCACCGTTTAATGCTCAATACTATGTAGAGGGCGATCCTAATACAGAATGTGCATACATGGGATGTAGAACAAGAGTAATAGCAAACGCTTATGACCCTAATAGAGAAGTGGTATCAGGCAGAGGAAATCTCAGCTTTTCCTCCATAAACCTTCCTAGATTAGCAATTAAGGCCAAAGGCGATTTGGATATGTTCTTCGAGGGTCTGGACAATATGATAGATTTAACCTGTGAGCAGCTTTATGACAGATTTAAAATACAAGCGCAAAAAAAGGTTAAGAACTTCCCATTCCTTATGGGACAAGGCATCTGGATGGATTCCGAAAAATTAGGACCAGACGATACAATAGAAGAGATTATAAAACACGGAACTTTAACTGTAGGGTTCATTGGTCTTGCAGAATGTCTAAAAATGTTGACAGGCAAGCACCATGGTGAGTCAAAAGAATCTCAGATATTAGGACTTGAAATCATCGGATACATGAGAAAGAGAATGGATGAATTGGCTAGAAAGATGCACCTTAACTGGTCATTGATAGCTACTCCAGCTGAGGGACTTTCAGGAAGATTTGTAAAAATCGACAAGGAAAAATATGGAGTTATTGAAGGCGTAACTGATAGAGATTATTACACCAACAGTTTCCACGTTCCTGTATACTATGACATAAACGCTTTTGATAAGATAAAGATTGAATCTCCATATCACGAACTTACAAATGGTGGACACATTTCATACATCGAATTAGATGGCGATCCACTTAAGAACTTAGATGCTTTTGAAAAAGTAGTAAGATTCATGAAGGAATCAGGTGTAGGCTACGGCTCTATAAACCACCCAGTGGACAGAGACCCTTGTTGCGGATACACTGGTATAATTGATAACGAGTGTCCACTTTGTCACAGAAAAGAGGGCGAGGGAGACGTAGGATTCGAAAGAATCCGTAGAATTACCGGTTATCTTGTAGGCACAATGGACAATTGGAATAACGCCAAGTCTGCCGAAGAAAAAGATAGGACAAAACATGATGTCACATCAGGATTTGAAAAACTATAATACTATAAGACTAGCAGGGGTTGTTCGCGAATCTATCGTGGATGGCCCCGGCCTTCGCTTTGCAGTGTTTTGCCAAGGATGCCCACACAAATGCAAAGATTGTCATAACGAAGAAACTCATGATTTTGAAGGTGGGTATGATTGCGAACTATCTAAGATATTAGATGCAGTAGACCAAAACCCTTTACTTGATGGAGTTACTTTTAGTGGAGGAGAACCTTTTTGTCAACCAGAAGCCTTTTATAACCTGGCAAAAGAGCTCAAAAATAGAAACCTAAATATAATGGCCTACAGTGGATATACTTATGAGGAATTGTTAGCAATGGACAACCCGGCCATTAAATACTTACTTTCTATAATAGATATTCTTGTAGAAGGAAGATTTGTTCCTGAGCAGAAAGATTTAACCTTAATGTTTAGAGGCAGCACAAACCAAAGAATTATCGATATGAATTTGACACGTCAGAAGGGCGAAATAGTTTTAGCAGAGAAGT
This sequence comes from uncultured Oscillospiraceae bacterium, assembly GCA_964619315.1. GTDB lineage: Bacteria > Bacillota > Clostridia > Peptostreptococcales > Anaerovoracaceae > Fimisoma. The sequence goes on from CAZUEH010000001.1 coordinate 22,328, forward strand.
ACATGTAGAAGGTCATTGCTTGCTTTGTTAGTAAAATTACCGCATTTAATCCAAAAAAACGCTTGTGTAGCCAAATTGGTTGTGGTATAATGACATTCGTTCGAGTGCGAACAAATGAATATAACAATACTTAAGAATATGCAAAGTATGCTTAATATACTAAGAGGAGGTGCGGTAGATGTCAAGAAAGTGCGAAGTATGTGGTAAGGGACAGGTATCAGGAAACGCTGTATCCCACTCCAACAGACACACAAAAAGAAAATGGAATGTTAATATCCAATCTGTAAGAATCGCAGAGGGAAATGGTACAGTGAGAAGAGCTAACGTATGTACGAAATGTCTCAAATCAAACAAAGTAAACCGTGCCATCTAATTGCAATAATTACAGAAGAGACTGTTTGACAGTCTCTTTTTTGTTTTTTGGAGTAGGCTTATTTGAAAAATTATGATAAAATATCAAAAAGAGAAGGAACGGTATTCTTATGACTTTAACTAAAACTACTGACCTTGGAACTATCTCTATAAATGATAGTGTAATTGCAAAGACTATTTTAAAAGCTGCTTCAAATGCAGAAGGCAGGTTGTTTTTATCTACCGAAAATGGCAAAATCCTTGGTTACCACACAAACGACCTTTATGGTAACTTCATCATGGAAGAGGTTGACGAAACATATAAAATAACTTTTTATGTGATTATTTCCTTTGGAAGCAGTATAAAAATGGTAACTGACAAGGTGTTAGATGCGCTGCAAGCAGCAATGCAGTCTATGTTCCCTGAATATGGTGGCGTGTTAACAATGAAAATAGTTGGAGTTAAATCGAAAAATATTGCAGAACGAAATATAGAGGTAAAGAGAGAATATGAATCTTCAAGATAAAGTTTCATCTGTAAAAGGAGTGGGAGATAAGAAGAGTAAGCTGCTCTCTAATATTAAGATAGAGACAGTTGACGATTTACTTCACCTTTTTCCAAGAAAGTATGAAGATAGAAGACATATTTCCTACATCATGGAAGCCCCTATTGATACATATGTGCTGGTTCAAGGCAAAGTCTTAGCTAGGCAGCTTAAGGGCAACCCATATAATAAAAAGACACCGCTAAGGGTTTTAGTAGAGGACGGTTCGGCTAATCTTGAGGTGTTGTTTTTTAATGGAAAATATTTGGCTAACTATTTCAATGTTGGCTCTGAATACACTTTTTATGGCAAAATAACTCTAAACAATGGAAGACGTCAGATGGCACATCCGGAATTTCACAGATTAGGCGACAAAGATGATTTGCGTGGAATCTTTCCGATCTATCCACTGACAGAGGGCATCACTCAAGCTAATATGAGAAAACTTCAAAAAGAAGTGCAACATTTAGCCGATGATGCAGAAGAATGGCTACCTCAATGGATTGTAGAAAAGTACAGTTTATGTAGCCCTGCTTATGCTCTAAAAAACATTCATTTTCCCAATGAAGAAAGAAATATCAAAGAAGCTAGATATCGAATGGTCTTTGAAGAACTGCTGGTACTACAAACCGGACTTTTTTATATTAAACAAGGTCACAGTGCAGATGGTGATGGTGTCGTTATTCCTCCAAATGTGAGCGTCAAAGAGTTTATTGATAGATTGACTTTTGATTTAACTAAGGGGCAAGAAAAAGTTTGGAAAGAAATAGACGAAGACATGGCTTCAAAGAGGGCTATGAATAGATTAGTTCAAGGAGATGTAGGCTCTGGCAAGACGGTAGTGGCTGAATTGGCAATGCACAAGACCGTTAAAAGCGGTTTTCAGGCCGTTATGATGGTTCCAACAGAATTGCTCGCCAAACAACATTTAGCGTCTCTAAAGCGAGATTTTGAGCCCCTGGGCCTTACTGTAGATTTGCTGTGTAGTAGCTTAAAAGCAAAGGAAAAAGCAAAGGTCCTTGAAGATTTAAAAGAAGGCAAAATAGATATATTAGTCGGAACTCATGCTATCATTCAGCCAGATGTTGAGTTTGATTCGCTAGGTCTTGTTATTACTGACGAACAACATAGATTTGGAGTAAACCAACGGTCTCTATTAGCACAAAAGGGGACCAATCCTAATGTGCTGGTTATGACAGCAACACCGATACCAAGAACATTGGCAGTAATTCTATATGGAGATTTAGACATTTCCGTAATTGATACTATGCCTCCAGGAAGAAAGCCTATCAGGACTTTCCTCAGAAATGAAGATTCGAGAAAAGCTATATATGATTTTGTGTCGACCCAAGTCAAGGAAGGGCGACAGGCATATGTAGTTGCACCACTAATCGAAGAATCGGAAAGTATAGAGTGTCGGTCAGCCCAAGAACTTTATCAAGAGATTTCATCAGAATATCCGGAGTTAAGGGTGGGTTTAGTTCATGGCGCTATGAAGCAACAAGAAAAAGATGATGTAATGGAAGCTTTTGCCGATGGAAAAGTTGACATATTAGTATCAACTGTGGTTATTGAAGTTGGTATAGACGTAAGCAACGCAACTGTTATGGTTATTGAAAATTGTGAGAGGTTTGGCCTTGCTCAACTTCATCAGCTTAGAGGTAGAGTCGGAAGAGGCAAAGACCAATCATACTGTATTTTGATATGCGGTCACGAAAGCAAAATAGCTAATCAAAGAAACGAGATAATGTGCCAGAGTGAAGACGGGTTTGTTATTGCAGAGGAAGATTTGAAACTTAGGGGTCCAGGTGAGTTGTTTGGGACTAAGCAACACGGAATTCCAGAGTTAAACATAAGCGACCTTATTACCCATAGAGATATTTTATCAGAAGTACAGGGTGTTGCAGCGCAGATAATCAAAACGGACTCGCATTTGCAGGAACAGGAAAACGCAGCTTTGCGAAAAAAGGTTAAGCGAATGTTTGGAGAAAATATACAACTCAATTTGTAACAAATTATATAAATATTATTATTGTTTTTAGTTAAGCATTTGATTTTATGCTATTTATAGGGTAATATAGCTATTATAAAAACAGAACACACTTTAGGAGATTAGATGAGAATAATTGCAGGAGAATACAAAGGAAGAAGACTTGAGACCCCAAGGGATTATGATATAAGGCCGACTACTGACAAAGTTAAGGAAGCAATGTTTAGCATTGTTGCGCCTAACTTGCCAGATAGCGTGTGTGTCGACTTGTTTTCTGGAACAGGCAATTTAGGTATAGAAGCCCTTTCCAGAGGTGCAAAGACATGCTACTTTTGTGATAACTCCAGAAATAGCATTGGCTTAATAAATAGGAATTTGAGACATTGTCAAGCAGAGGAAGAGGCTATCGTATATAGTGGTGATTTTAGAAGAAACCTTGAAAAAATCAACCAGAAGGTGGACATCTTTTTTGTGGACCCACCTTACGAAGCAGGCTTTTACTTAGACATATTTGAAAAGATTCATGAACTGGATTTGCTAGCAGATGACGGAATAATAGTAGCTGAACATAGAAAAAGAGAAGAGCTTCCAGAAACTGTAGCAGGGTTCGAAAAAATAAAGGAACGCAGGTACGGTCAGGTTGTTTTAAGCATATACGGTTGATTAGCCTTTCCGTATGTGTTAAAATGTACGCAAGAAATCGGAGGACAGTTTATGGAGACCAAGGCATTATATGCTGGTTCATTTGATCCATTAACACTAGGACATTTGAATATAATAGAGAGAGCTTCAAACATATTTGATGAGGTGGTCATAGGAGTAGTAGTCAATCTCGAAAAAAAGACCATGTTTTCTTTTGAAGAAAGAATGGCAATGATTGATGAGGCTACGGCACATCTTACTAATGTAAAGACGGCTATGTGTGACGGTCTTTTAGCTGATTTTGTAAATGAAAACGAATTCAATGTAGTTGTAAGAGGGCTTAGAGGAATGGGAGACTTTGATCCTGAGCAACAGATGGCACAACTTCATCGTCATCTTTACAAAAATAATACAGAAACAGTGTTTCTAATGTCAGATGCCAAATATGCTTTTTTAAGTTCTACCATGGCGAAACAGGTTATTTCTTTGGGTGGAGACGGGGAACATCTTGTACCGCCTTGTGTATTAGAAAAAATGAAAGGGAGATTGAAGAAGTAATGGAAGATACAATGAAAGTTTTAAAACTATTAGAAGAATTAGAAGACATAGTTGATGATGCAACGGGACTTCCTCTGTCAAACAAAATAATGGTTGAGGCTGAAGAAATATTTCAGATAGTAAGAGAAATAAGATTAGCGCTACCTGATGACGTTCAGCAAGCTAAATGGATAAGAGATGAAAGAGACAGAATATTAGGTGAAGCTAAAACTGAGTATGAACGCATAATCAGAGAAGCAAAAAAACAGGCGGATTACCTAGTAGAAACTGATGATATAACATTAAAGGCCACAAAATTGGCTGCCGAAATCAAACAAGATGCAGAAACCCACGGAAGAGTTATGAGAATGAGAACTTATGACTATGTGGACAAAATGCTTTTTGATATGCAAGAAAAGATGGACGAACTTAATATGAAATATTTTGGCGAAATGTACACTAGCCTGGAGAATACATTTACTTCAATCAATGAAGTATTGACTACTAACAGAGAAGAAATGAAGACACTTGCTTATAAAACACAAAACGAAGTGGAATCAGGCACATTTGCTCCAAGCGAAGAAGAATAAATATTTAGGCACTCATAATATGGGTGCCTTTTTAAATTCTTGCTACAATAAATGGTTACAATGTGGTAATATAAAGGCATGAAGACTAAGAGCGTAGGAATAATAGCAGAGTATAATCCTTTTCATAATGGGCATCTGTATCACCTTAATAAGTCAAAAGAATTAACTGATGCTAAAATAACCATAGCAGCTATAAGCGGCAACTTTGTTCAAAGAGGAAAAATCGCTATGGCGGACAAATGGCAACGAGCAGAAGCAGCAGTTAAATGTGGAGCTGACTTGGTAGTGGAGATACCCGTAGTTTTTGCATGTAATTCTGCACCTTACTTTGCCAAAGCCGGTGTTGAAATTCTAGAAAACCTTGGAGTAGACTTTATTTCCTTCGGTAGCGAATCTGGCAATATTGATGAACTCTATGAGCTTGATAGAGCAATGGAGACTCTAAATGAAGACATAGAAGGGTTTATAAAGGAAAAAGTAAAGGAAGGGTTATCCTACCCAAGAGCTCGAAGAGAAGCCGTTGATAAACTCATAGGCGAAAAAGGGGCTCTAATTTTAGACAAGCCTAATAACATTTTGGCATTGGAATACATAAAGGTCATGAAAACCTCCCAAGGCGTGACGGTTCAAAGGAAAGGCCCTGGTTATAATGATATAGAAGTTTATGAGGAATTGGCATCGGCGACAGCTATAAGGTATTTGTTAAAAGAGGAAGCGGACATTTCTCACTTATTGCCGCAAATGTCTTTTGAGACACTGAAATCCAATGAGATGCCTTCTGAAGAAATTTTATTCAAAATGATATGCCAAAATGCCTTGGTCAGCGACGCCAAAGACCTTGATAAAACGCCAACAGGCGGTGAGGGCCTTGGAAACAAGTTGAAAAATTCTATAAGAAAAATCAGTAGTTATGAAGAACTAATAGAAGAACTTAAATCTAAGAGATATACTAGAACAAGAATTGAGAGGTTTTTAATTCAAACCCTCTTAAAAATAAACCAAGAAAATGCCTACAAAAACTATATAAGAGTTTTAGGTTTCAATGCAAAAGGTAGTGCATATTTAAAAGAGATAAAAAAAGCTGACATTTGCAAATTGCCTATAATAACCAACATAAATAAAGATATTCAAAGATTTCCTGAGATAGATTGTACACTATCTAAAGACATTTTAGCCATGGATATTTACAACATGGCGACACAAAGAGATTTATATAGTTTTTCAGAATATGTTAGGAAGCCATTTGTAGAATAAAAAAGCACAAATTCCTTGCAAAGACAGCGGTTTTTGTTTATACTATATTAGGTTAATAAGCTAATTTAAATATATGGAGGATAGATATGAAAGTTTTAGTTATCAATTGCGGTAGTTCTTCCTTGAAATACCAAGTTCTTGACATGATAAATCAAGCATTGCTTTGCAAGGGTCTTGTAGAGAGAATTGGAATGGATGGATCTGTTATCATTCATGAAAAATCAGGAATGGACAAGCATAAAACAGAAGTTGAGATGAAAGATCACACTGATGCTATTGGACAGGTTCTTAATGCAGTGCAGAATCCTGAATATGGCGTGGTTAAATCCATGGATGAAATAGGAGCTGTAGGTCACAGAGTTGTACATGCAGGCGAAAAGTTCTCCTCATCAGCACTCATTACAAAAGAAGTTATCAATGCTCTTGAAGAGTGTATAGAATTGGCACCTCTTCACAACCCACCAAATCTTTTAGGAATCGAAGCATGTCAAAAATTGATGCCTAACACTCCTATGGTAGGTGTATTTGATACTGCTTTCCACCAGACTATGCCACCTGAATCATATATATATGCGATTCCTTATGAATATTATGAGAGACTTGGCATCAGAAGATACGGATTCCACGGAACTTCTCACAAATATGTAGCAGAAAGAGCTTCTCAGATGCTTAATGTTGGACTTGACGACCTAAAGTTGATTACTTGTCACTTGGGTAACGGTGCTTCAGTATCAGCAATCAAGAGAGGTAAGTGTATAGATACTTCAATGGGCTTCACTCCACTTGAAGGATTGGTAATGGGAACAAGATGCGGAGACATTGACCCTGCTATCGTTACTTTTATCAGAGAAAAAGAAGGTTTGCCACAAGGTAGAGCAAACGAAATCTTAAATAAAGAATCAGGAGTTCTAGGTATTTCAGGAGTTTCAAGTGACTTCAGAGACATCGAAGACGCTGTATCAAAAGGAAACGAAAGAGCTGCTCTTGCACTAAAAGTATTTGCTCATAAGGTAAGATTCTATATCGGAGCATATATTGCTGAAATGAACGGCGTAGATGCTATTATCTTCACAGCAGGCGTTGGCGAAAACGACGTTACTATGAGAGATATCATCTGTAACAACTTAGGAAACCTTGGAATCAAACTTGACCCTGTACACAACAAAATCAGAGGAAAAGAAACTGTAATTTCTACAGATGATTCAAAAGTTAAGGTCCTTCTAATACCTACAAACGAAGAATTAATGATCGCAAGAGATACTTATGAAATCGTAAATGGTATAAAAAAATAAAATTTTGTTGACAAAACGAGAGTAAAAAGTATATACTCTTATAGTTGACATTTATTCCGTTCATTTCCTATGGAAATAATGAGGAAATAGAATGGACTTCAGATAGAAGAGCATATAAGGAGGTGTAAAACATGGCAGTACCTAAACGAAAAACTTCTAAAGCAAGAAGAGATAAGAGAAGATCCCCTAACATGAAGATGACAGCCCCTGGACTTTCAATTTGTCCACAATGTCATGAACCTAAACTCCCTCATAGAGTTTGCCCTAACTGCAACTACTATGATGGCAAAGATGTAGTACAAGCATAAGCTTAGACGGATTTTTAAACAGCAGACTATAATGGCCTGCTGTTTTTTATTGTAAGAAAGGTATTTTTGAAAATGAATTGTTCCATTTTTCAATATATCTGATATAATAATTCAATGTAAACATTAATAGAAAGATTTGGGTGAGAGAATGGAAGCTACCAAAAAGAGTAAAAGTGGCATAGTCCCAATTACAATATGGGCCAAGATATGGACCGTTATGTTTTTACTGACTGAAATTGCGTTTATAGTTTTTATGAGCATTACAAATATTTTTCCGCTAAAATATTTTATTTTCTTAATTGCCATGATGGTTATTGCAACAGTTCTAATTTTGCCGTTGCTTTGCAGCCAAAAAGAAAAGGCGGGCAGACGAAGAACGGGAATGGTTTTAGCAACAATCATTTCGGTTTTTCTCATTATGGGTAGCTATTACCTTTATAGCACCAACAATTTGTTTGGAACAATTTCAAAAGATGATAAACAGACAGAGGACTTTCATGTAATGGTTCTAAAAGAGGGAAGTTACAAGGAAGTTGAAGAAATAAAAGATAAAGACATCTTTGTAAGTGAAGGTGGAACTGCATCCTTTATAGATGCAAAGATTGAACTAAAAGATGAATATAAGGTCAATTATAAAACGGCCGGAAATTACATGGAACTAGGACATCAGCTGGTTGATGAAGATGGAAAGACCCACGATAACATTATCTTCGTCAGTAGTGTAAACTACGACATGTTATGCGAAGAAATAACTGATTTCAAGGAAAATACAAAGATCTTGCACACTATATCTATAGAGATGGAAAGCAAAGACATAGCAAAGCATATCAATGTTACAGAAGAACCTTTTAATATGTATATAAGCGGCATAGATACTTATGGCAATATCAACAAAGTATCCAGAAGTGACGTAAATATGATAATGACAGTAGATCCAATAAATAAGAAGATTCTTTTGACTTCAATTCCAAGAGATATGTATGTTACACTGCATTCCTATGGGGAAAAGGACAAACTCACCCATTCTGGTATATATGGAGCAGAAGAGACAGTTGCTACAGTAGAGGACTGGTTAGGAATAGATATAAACTATTATTTAAGAGTCAATTTTACTACTCTTGAAGATGTTGTAGATGTCATTGGGGGGATAGATGTTCAATCAGACTTTAGTTTCACATCACATGTTTCTGACTATAGTTATGTAAAAGGCATTAACCATATGAACGGAGAGAAAGCCCTTTTCTTTGCTAGAGAAAGATATACTTTCGCTTCTGGTGACAGACAGAGAATAAAAAATCAACAATTAGTTATACAGGGTATAATCAACAAGATTCTAGGCGACAAGAGCTTATTGCTCAAGTATCCTCAACTACTTGGCGCTGTCCGTGACCAAATGAGAACAAATATGCTAGACGATGATATTGCAGCACTTGTTAAGATGCAGCTAAATGATATGTCTGGTTGGGAAATAGAAACATCTTCAATCACTGGCACCGGCACCAGTGCTATGACTTATAGCGGTGGTAATAGAAAATTGTATGTTATGGTGCCTAACGACAATTCAGTGTTAGAAGCCGTAGAGAAAATTAAGAAGATAACCGATCAACCACAGCCAGAACAAAGCGAAAATTAATTATTATGAAGCTCCCAATGTCATACGACAGAGGGAGTTTTATAATTGAGTTTTTTGAAAGAAGGGCTTATGTTAGCATATAAATTTGCAAATGTAATAATAATGCTAAAATTTACATTTGTTAGACGCTATTTTGTTGAAAACACTAATAAAAAGTGGTACAATAAGATGTTATAAATATTGATTAAAATAGAATTTAGATAGAGAGGTATTTTTATGAGCGAGAAACTGAAAGTAGGCATTTTGGGGGGAACTGGTATGGTTGGACAGAGGTTTATATCCCTCTTGAATAATCATCCTTGGTTTGAAGTCGTTACTATTGCAGCCAGCAGCAGAAGTGCGGGACTTTCCTATGAGGAAGCTGTAAATGGGCGTTGGAAAATGGAAACTCCTATGCCTGATGCTGTTAAAAATATAAAGGTAATGAATGTAGACGAAGTTGAAAAAGTCGCAGCTACTGTTGACTTTGTATTTAGTGCTGTTGATATGACCAAAGAAGAAATAATGGCCATAGAAGAAGCATATGCAAAAACTGAAACTCCAGTAGTTTCAAACAACAGCGCTAATAGATGGACAAATGATGTTCCGATGGTAATTCCTGAAATCAACCCTGAACATTTTGAAATTATAGAAGCACAAAAGAAAAGACTCGGAACAAAAAAAGGTTTCATAGCAGTTAAACCTAATTGTTCAATCCAAAGCTATGTCCCAGCACTTGAGGCATGGAAAGAGTTTGAGCCTTACGAATGTGTAATAACTACATATCAAGCGATTTCTGGAGCAGGCAAAGATTTTAAGGCATGGCCAGAAATGGTTGAAAATGTAATCCCATACATAGGCGGAGAAGAAGAGAAAAGCGAACAAGAACCTCTTAAAATATGGGGTCATGTTGACATGACAAAAGGAGAGATTGTAAAAGCTGAAGAGCCAAAAATCTCATGCCAATGTATAAGAGTGCCGGTTCTTAATGGACATACTGCGGCAGCATTTGTTAAATTCAGAAAACAACCTACTAAGGAGCAACTAATTGAAAAATTAGAAAACTACAAAGGTTTTCCGCAAGAAGAAGATCTTCCAATGGCACCAAAACAATTCATAAAATACTTTACAGAGGATGGACATCCTCAGGTTAAAGCTGATGTTAATAGAGACAAAGGAATGGGGATTTCTATAGGCAGAGTTAGAGAGGATAACATATATGATTATAAGTTTGTTGGACTTTCACATAACACAATAAGAGGCGCAGCAGGGGGAGCAGTATTATGTGCTGAAACTCTTAAAGCAAAAGGATATATCATCAAAAAATAAGGAGACATAGAAATGACATATTTTGAATCGGTTATTTTGGGATTAATACAAGGATTAGCAGAATTTTTACCAATAAGTAGTTCGGGCCATTTGGCGCTTATGCAACAATGGTTTGGAATAGAAGGGGACAAGGTTTTATTATTTGCAGTTCTTCTTCATTTGGGAACTTTGATTTCAGTATTTATAGTTTACTGGAAAGATATTTGGGACCTTATAAAAGAACTGTTTTTAACTATCAAAGACCTTTGCACAGGCAAAGGCTTAAGACTTGACGAAAGACCTACAAGAAAGCTAGGCGTAATGATTATAGTGGCCACAATACCAACGGGCATTATTGGAATATTGTTTAACGACTTTTTCGACAGTCTATACACTTCAATAATACCAATAGGTGTAGGCCTTCTAATAACTGGTATATTACTATTTATGGCTGAAAAAATGGGCGATTCGAATCGTGGAATTAAGCAGATGAACTATAGAAATGCAATATTTATTGGCGCAGTTCAAGGAATAGCTATTTGCCCAGGAATTTCTCGTTCAGGGTCAACACTATTTGGTAGTTTAATCTGCAATTTGGACAGAAAATTCGCAGTGAAGTTCGTATTTTTAATTTCCATACCATCTATTTTAGGATCAGTAGTTATGGAGACACCAGCTGCGATAGAAAGTGGAATCGATATGGCTATGCTAGGCCCAATTCTTGTTGGAATGGTAGTAGCAGCAGTTTCTGGATTGATTGCGATTAAAACAATGATAAAAGTAGTGTCAAATAAAAAACTCAACTATTTCTCATACTATGTATGGGCTTTAGGTCTCATAGTAATAGGCTATGGAATTTTCTTTGCTTAATCTAATTATAAAAACTAAGGCGCAGAAAGGATTTAGCAATGGCTAAACAAAAGAGAGGCCCCGGCAGACCGGCTGGATCAAAAAACAAAACATCAAAAGCTACGACTTCTAAAAAAGGAACTTCCACAGCTAGAACTGCTAAAGAAAAAGCTGCAGAAGTTCAATCAAAAAAGAAGGCAGATAGACGTGTCATAGATGAAATATGGGCAATAATTTGCATTGCTTTAGGCATTTTTTTGGCAGTAGCAATACTAACTAAAGGTGCTGGCCAATTTGGAGAAGCAATAGGTGATTGCCTAAAAGGTCTATTAGGCTTTGTGGCATATGTATTGCCATTTTATCTTATCGTATTTGGCGTTTTATTATTTGCAAGAAAAGTGGTGTCTATTTCAATCAAGACATCTCTTTTACTTGTCTTACTTCTTTTAATGTTTGCCACTATAAACTCCATAAGGTTTATCGATGCAGAAGGCGTGAAGGTGTCATTTGCAATAATGAAGGGCTTTTATGTATCAGGAGTCACACTTAAGAGTGGTGGCTTCTTTGGAATGACAATGGCATCTCTATTGGTAAAATGGTTCGGAGTTGCGGGCTGCTGGATATTCTCACTAGTAGTAACAATTATTTGCCTACTTCTAGTAATTAACACTCCTGTTTCAAGATTTATTAGTAAAATTGGAGATAAGCTAGAAGAAAGAAAACTTATAAAAGAAAATGCTCATTTAGATGCAGAGGAAACTGTGGTTGCAGAAGGACAACAGGTTTCCATAAAAGAGATGGAAGCAGAGCAGAAAAAAGGCGATTTTAGTGCACATTTCAAAAAAGTTGATAGTGGAATCAAAATTGTTGATGCCAACAGTAATGAAAATGAAACTGTAGTGGAAGCTCCAAAACCTGCTTCAAAAGTTGAACAGAGCAGTGTTTTAAGATATATGAAGGATGAAAACCTTTTTGGAGGAACTACTTCTTCTGGAACTTTTGGGTTAGAAGATCAAGGAAGTTATGGCAGCGGGTTTGGTATTGAAAATGGTGCACCTGCTCCTGTAATGGGATTTGGACTGCCACAAGAACCAGCCAATACAATTAAGCCTTCGACACCATTTCAAGAAGAAACGATTTTTAATCAAGAAAAGAAATTATCTAACAAAGAAGCAAAAGAGGCTATGCTTACTAAAGAGGAACTAAACCCAGTAAAGTCTCTTAAAAAATACACTAAACCTCCTATTAACCTTCTGGATAAACCAGTAGGAGGAGTTAAAAGTAATACTATGGCTTTAGCAGAAAAAGCTCAAAAACTCGAAGAGACCCTTCGTAATTTTAACGTTGATGTTAAGGTTGTACAAGTTACTCAAGGACCGACGGTAACTAGATATGAAATTCAGCCAGCTGTAGGTGTCAAAGTAAGTAGCATTGTTAGATTGTCTGACGATATTGCCCTTAACCTTGAGGCTAGAAGCATAAGAATAGAAGCGCCTATTCCAGGCAAAGCAGCTGTAGGTATTGAGGCCGAAAATGACTCAGTAAACATGGTTCACATAAGAGATATCGTAGACTCAAAAGAATTCAAAGAAAGCAATTCGAAAATCACTTTCGCAGTTGGCAAAGACATAAGTGGCAAGGCAGTAGTCGCAGACTTAAAAGCGATGCCACATCTACTTATAGCAGGATCTACGGGTTCAGGAAAATCCGTATGTATCAATGGTATAATAACCAGCTTGTTGTACAAAGCTACTCCAGATGAGGTTAAGCTTATTTTGATAGACCCTAAGGTAGTCGAACTAGGCAATTATAATGGTGTGCCACACTTGATGATACCTGTTGTGACAGACCCTAGCAAAGCTGCTGCTGCTTTAAATTGGGCTGTGGCAGAAATGACCGATAGATATAAAAAGTTTGCTGAAGAGGGCGTTAGAGACCTCGAATCTTATAATGAATGGGTTAGAGCAAACGAAGAACCAGATAAAGCTATGCCTCAAGTAGTTATCATTATTGATGAGCTTGCAGACTTAATGATGGCAGCTCCTTCACAAATTGAAGAATCAATATGCAGATTGGCGCAAATGGCAAGAGCGGCAGGCATGCACTTAATTGTTGCAACTCAACGACCTTCTGTAGATGTTATAACTGGTGTAATTAAAGCTAATATCCCATCAAGAATCGCATTTGCTGTTTCTTCTCAGGTGGATTCAAGAACTATATTGGACATGCAAGGTGCAGAAAAACTTGTAGGTAAAGGGGACATGCTGTTCAACCCTATGGGAATGGGTAAACCTGTGAGAATTCAAGGTGCCTTTATTTCGGATAATGAAGTTCACAAAGTTATAAAACATGTAAAAGATCAAGTAGATGAGGTTGACTATAATCAAGATATTTTAACTAGAATAGAAAGAACCGACCAAGCAACTACAGATGATGATACAGACGAACTGTTGCCAGAAGCTATTAGCTTGGTTGTCACTAGTGGACAAGCCTCTGTTTCCATGCTTCAAAGAAGATTCAGAATTGGGTATAATAGAGCAGCTCGTATTATGGATATGATGGAAGCACGAGGAATAGTTGGTCCTCAAGACGGAAGCAGACCTCGACAGGTATTGCTTTCCGAAGAGGAACTTGCACAAATGGAAGAGGATACACAGGATATTTAATATGAAAATATATATGGAAACCCTTGGTTGCCCTAAAAATTTTAACGATACACAGGTGGCAAAGGGGATACTATCACAAAATAATTATGAAATTGTAGTGGACATTGAATCCGCAGATGTTATTATTCTAAACACTTGCGGCTTTATAAATGATGCAAAAAAAGAATCTATCAATAGGATTTTTGAACTTGCAGATTATAAAACTTCTGACAAAAAACTTATTGTTTCAGGATGTTTATCAGAGCGTTATTCTAAGGATTTAGTGACTGAAATGCCTGAAGTAGATGTGTTTTTAGGTGTTAACGAATATGAAAATCTGCCTGAAATATTAAACAATCTCGATGATACTCAAGTTGATTTAGTAACAGGTTGTGCTTCAGAGACGCTAAGAGCCATGCCACGACTGTTAGACGAGAATCCTTATACTTCGACCCTCAAAATAGCAGAAGGTTGCAATAATCGATGCGCATACTGCGTAATTCCTCAAATAAGAGGACCTTTTAGAAGCAAGAAAAAAGAGGAGATCTTATCAGAAGCTCAAGTCCTTGCACAAAATGGCTGCAAAGAGTTGATTTTGATAGCACAAGATGTAACGTTATACGGCATAGATTTGTATGGCAATATGGTGCTTCCTGAACTATTAAAAGAATTATGTGCAATAGATGGAATTGAATGGATTAGGCTGATGTATTGTTATGAAGATAGAATCACCGACGAGCTTATCGAAGTAATGAGAACTGAGCCTAAAATATGCCATTATATAGACATTCCAATACAACATTCAAGTGACAGTGTTTTAAAAGGAATGAAACGTCGTTCTACAGAAAAATCAATAAGAAATACTATAGATAGGCTAAAAATAGCCGTACCAGACATCCATATAAGAACGACATTAATAACTGGATTTCCGGGAGAAACAGAAGAAGACTTTGATAAGTTGCTTGATTTTGTAGAAGAAATGCGTTTTGCACGCCTCGGAGTCTTTGCATATTCTCAAGAAGAAAATACCGTTGCAGGTGAAATGAAAAATCAAGTACCTCAAGAAGTAAAAGAACAGCGAGTAGACGCTATAATGCGAAGGCAACTGGACATTTCTTTAGAACTTAACAAAGAAAAAATAGGACAGACGCTCACTGTTTTGGTAGAAGAAAAAGATGAAGAGGGTAGCTACATAGGCAGAACTGCCTTTGATGCACCAGAAATAGATAACTCAGTGGTTTTCACTTCAAAAAAGGAATTAAAACCAGGAGATATGGTTAAAGTCTTGATTCAAGACGCATTCGATTATGATTTGACAGGTATGGAGGAATAAAAAATGAATTTACCTAATAAGTTAACTATTGCAAGAGTTATAGCTGTGCCGTTTTTTATAGCAGCTTATTATATGGAATGGTATATTGTAGCATTCGCAATATTTGTAGTAGCTTCATTTACAGATATGCTTGATGGACAAATAGCGCGTAAACATAATTTAGTGACAAACTTCGGCAAAATAATGGATCCATTAGCAGATAAAGTGTTGGTTTACTCAGCTCTTTGCCTAATGATTCCAGTATATATGCCAGCATGGATGTTGATGGTTATTCTAGCAAGAGAATTTACTGTTGGCGGAATGAGAACAGTGGCAGCAGCTCAAGGATTAGTAATTGCTGCTGGAATGAGCGGAAAGATTAAAACCGTTCTTCAAATGGTTGCAGTATGTCTACTACTTTTGGTTCCAGCTTTTCCTGACTTTGCACCACTTTGGTACGCTGCACAAGCTTTCTTGTGGGGATCTTTAGTAATGACAGTATATTCAGGAGTAGAATACGTATTGCAAAACAAACAAGTATTTTCAATGAAATAAAGGAAACTAAAATGAAAACAGCACTTCTTACAGTTGGAACAGAAATTTTATTCGGGCAAATAGTAAACACTAATGCTGCTTATCTTTCCCGTGAACTTAATAATTTAGGCTTTGATGTAATGTATCATTACAGCGTTGGCGATAATCCTGAAAGGCTTGAAGAGTTAATTCACTTGGCTTTTAGGGATTGTGATATGATAATTACCACTGGCGGACTTGGACCAACACAAGATGACTTGACTAAAGAAACTATAGCCAAGGCAATGGGAGATAAGTTAATAGTTAGCGAAGAAGCTTTAGCGGACTTAAAAAGTCGATATTATAAAAATAATCGCCCAATGACAGAAAACAACCTTAAACAGGCAAATATGCCTCAGAGTGCCGACATCCTACACAATGATCAGGGAACTGCTCCTGGGTTTTGGCTTGAAAAAGACGGTAAAATTATAGTTTCAATGCCTGGGCCTCCTAGGGAAATGAACAATATGTTCATCAAGGAAGTTCGTCCAAGGTTAGAAAAACTTCAAGACAGCGTTATAGATTACAAAATTCTTAGGACTTTTGGACTAGGAGAATCTATGATGGAAACGCTACTATTGCCTTTGATTGACGGACAAACTGACCCAACTATTGCGACTTATGCAAAAGAAGGCGAGTGCAGTCTTAGAATAGCGTCAAAAAGGCCAACTATCGAAGAAGCTCAAATAGCAGTAGATTCAATGATAACAGAAGTTATGAAAATCGTGGGTGAGTACGTATATAGTTGTGATGACGAAGATTTAATCAATGTTGTCGGCAAGCTGCTCCTTGAAAAAAACATATCAGTTTCTTGTGTTGAATCGTGTACCGGAGGACTGTTTGCAGGTACTTTAACAGGTATAGATGGTATATCTAAAGTATTCGACAGAGGATTAGTGACATATAGCAATGAAGCAAAAACAGAGGAATTAGGAGTCAATAAGGCAACTCTTGATAAATTCGGTGCTGTAAGCGCTGAAACTGCTTTAGAAATGGTAGAAGGCCTCCAAAACAAGACTGGAGCAGATTTATGTATATCTGTTACCGGAATCGCAGGACCAGAGGGTGGCACAGCGGAAAAACCAGTAGGTCTTGTATATATAGGCATTTCATATAACGGCAAATTCGAGGCAATTGAGACGCAGATGAGAAATGTTAACCGTAATTGGAATAGAAATTACGCAGTTCTAAACATGCTATATGAAATATACAAAAGAATTAGATAGTAACTATTTGTAAAAGCTAACAACATAACCTTAAAGAGATAAATCAATAGTGTTGACAGAGAAGACAAAACAATGTAAAATATTTACATAAATTTACATAAATTTGTTTGCAAAAAAGTTCTTGACTATATGGAAAAATTAAGGTAATATACAAATAAGAACAAATGTTCGAGTTTAAGGAGAGTTGATATGGCTATAGATAAAAATGAAAAAGATAAAGCCCTCGAGGCAGCGTTAACCCAAATCCAAAAACAATTTGGAAAAGGCTCAATTATGAAATTGGGTGAAAAGGGAGCGTTAACAAAAGTGGAGGCTATATCCACAGGTTCAATAAGTTTAGATGTTGCAACAGGTGTAGGTGGAGTACCAAAGGGCAGGGTCATAGAGATATATGGACCTGAATCTTCTGGTAAAACAACTTTGACATTGCATATTGTTGCAGAAGCTCAAAAGGCAGGTGGCAAAGCAGCATTTATAGATGCAGAACATGCCCTTGATCCTGCATATGCTAAAAATCTAGGCGTAGACGTAGAAAACCTATTAGTTTCTCAACCAGATACAGGAGAACAAGCATTAGAAATTTGCGATATGCTAGTTAGAAGTGGCGCCCTTGATATAATTGTAATTGACTCTGTGGCAGCTTTAGTACCTAAGGCTGAGATCCAAGGAGACATGGGAGATACTCATGTAGGATTACAAGCAAGACTTATGTCTCAAGCCCTTAGAAAAATAACTGGAAGCATAAACAAATCTAATACCTGTGTTATCTTCATCAATCAGCTTAGAGAAAAGGTTGGAGTTATATACGGAAGCCCAGAGGTAACTACTGGTGGTAGAGCGCTTAAGTTCTACTCTTCCATGAGATTTGATGTTCGTAAAATTGAGACAATCAAAGTAGGCGACAGCATTCTCGGAAACAGAACAAGAGTAAAGGTTGTAAAGAACAAAGTAGCGGCTCCATTTAAGCAAGCCGAGTTTGATATAATGTATGGAGAAGGCATCTCAAAAGAAGGCGACATAATGGATTCAGCCGTTAACGCAAAACTTCTTGATAAAGCCGGTTCATGGTATAGCTACAAGGGTGAAAGAATTGGTCAGGGTCGTGAAAATATCAAGACATACTTGAAACAACACCCTGAAATCGTACAAGATCTTCAAGAAAAAATCATCGCTCAAATGAAAGCAGACGCTGAACCAGAAAAAGAGCCTGATGTAACGGAAGAAGAATTCTCTGAAATAATGGATATGATTATTGATGAGGATGGAGTAGTTATAGAATAAGTTCAAATTATTAATAGCTTTCGCTTTTGAACACAAAAAACGAAAGCTATTTTTATGTGTTAGAACAGTGCGAGGTGATGCAAAATAATCGAAGAGTTTTTTGCTTAAAACCTTGACACTAAGCCATTTTAATGTTATCATATCCAAGTTGAGCCGCACAGACTGGGTTAGAAGTGATGCGAAAATGTTGCATACACCCACGATGGCGAGACTGGATTGAGGAGGAGAATATATTTATGTACGCAGTAATTGAAACAGGCGGCAAGCAGTACAGAGTTCAGGAAGGTGACGTAATTACAGTTGAAAAACTAAACGCACAACCTGGAGAAAAAGTAACTTTTGACAAAGTATTGCTTATGAGCGACGGCAAAGAAGTAAAGGTGGGTACACCTTATGTAGACGCATCAGTATCAGGTAGCGTTGTGGAAAGCGGAAAAGGCAAGAAGGTAATAATCTTCAAGTATAAGGCTAAAAAGGACTACAGAAAGAAACAGGGTCACAGACAGCCATACACAACAGTTCAGATTGATGCTTTAGGTGGAGAAGCTAAGAAAGCAGCTCCAAAGGCAGCAGCTACAAAAGCGGCAGCACCAAAGGCTGAAAAAGCTAAAAAAGAAGAAGTTAAAGAAGCAACTCCAGCTAAAAAGGTTTCTGCTTCAATGAAAAAAGACGAATTAATTGCTTTTGCTAAAGAAAACAATATCGCTATCGACGAAAAAGCTACAAAAGCTGTTATCATCGAAGCTATTGAAACAGCATTAAAGTAATCTGACAATAGAGTAGGAGGTGTCATAATGGCAAGTAAAAAAGGTGTAGGTAGTTCCAAGAATGGTCGTGACTCCCAGTCCAAGAGACTTGGACTTAAAGCAGGAGACGGACAGGTTGTAAGTGCCGGAAGCATTTTAGTTAGACAGAGAGGAACTAAGTTCCACCCAGGTAACAATGTTGGCATCGGTGGAGACGACACTCTGTTTGCAAAGATAGACGGAGCTGTTAAATTTGAAAGAAAAGATAGAAACAGAAAGCAAGTCAGCGTTTATCACAAAGAAGCTTAATTGCGAAACTGAGACCCTGTAATATATTTTTTACAGGGTCTTTTTATAACAGAAGTAAGGAGGTTCAAAAATGTTTGTAGATAGAGCCAAAATTACAATTAAATCAGGTAAGGGTGGAGATGGTGCTGTAACGTTTAGGCGAGAACCATATGTACCTGAAGGCGGACCCGATGGTGGTGATGGGGGCAAAGGCGGCAATATAATTATTGAAGCTGATAGAAATTTAAAAACCCTCATGGACTTTAGATATAAAAGAAAGTACGAAGCGGAAAATGGCCAAAATGGCATGAAGCGCAAAAGATTCGGAAAAGACGGTGAAGATCTTATCGTAAAAGTTCCGATAGGAACGGTAGTAATAGATGACGAAACCGGCTATATAATGAAGGATTTGACTACAGATGGTGAGAAGTTTATAGCAGCTAAAGGCGGCAGAGGCGGTCGAGGCAATGTAAACTTTAAAAACTCTGTTAGACAAGCCCCGAATTTTGCAGAGGCTGGTGGTGCGTCAAAAGAGCGACAGATAGTTTTGGAAATGAAGCTTATTGCTGATGTGGGGCTTGTTGGATTTCCTAATGTAGGCAAATCCTCACTGCTTTCTATAGCAACTAGCGCACAGCCTAAAATAGCAAATTATCATTTTACAACAATCGACCCAAATCTTGGAGTGGTTAATATACATGATAGTAGCTTTGTAATGGCTGATATTGCAGGAATCATTGAAGGTGCAAGCGAAGGCCTTGGACTTGGATTTAGATTCTTGAAACATATTGAAAGAACAAAGGTTTTGATACATGTAGTTGATGTGTCAGGCAGCGAAGGAAGAGACCCTAAAGAGGACTTTGATAAAATAAACAAAGAACTTGAGGCTTACAGCCCTAGGATATTAAAAAAACCACAGTTAGTTGCTGCCAATAAGATGGATATGATAGATGAAGAATCTGAGGAATACAACGAATTTAAGGCTTATGTAGAAGCTAAAGGATACAAAGTTTTCCCAATGTCTGCACCATTAAACATTGGGGTTAAAGAACTTCTTTCCGCAGCTTTAGCTGAACTTAGAAATGTCGAAGCTAATCCGATTGAAGACGATGATTTCACTCCATATTTCGACTTTGAAACTGACGAAAAAGATCCTACATATAGAGATATAAATGTGGCTTACGATGAAAAAGAACATGTATATACTCTCGAAGGGAAACAGCTTAACAAGATTTTCAGATCGACCAACTTCAACGATATGGGTTCCCTAAGATATCTATATAAATATATGGAAAACAGAGGCGCTATAGAACAACTAAAAGCTATCGGCCTTGAAGAAGGTGACATAATCAGAATTGAAGAGTATGACATGGAATATTGGGACGAATAAGCTAAATTTGAGGCAGGAATTCCTGCCTCTTTTGTTGTGTTGAGTATAAATTCGGCGGAAATTGTGGTATACTATACTTTGGTATTGAGGCAGATAAACCAGCATTAAATCATAAGAAGGTGAAGATATTGAAAAAACGTATTTCTGATGCAGAAATAAACGACTTATATGAGAAATGGAATACACCAGACAAGGTAAAAGCCCATTGTAAGGCGGTTTCAGAGGTTGGTGTCAAATTGGCCGAGGAACTGAACAAACACGGTTACAACTTGGATTTAAGCCTCATTAAGGCAACAGGATTGGTGCATGATGTAGCTAGAACCGAAGAAAAGCATGCATTAGTCGGATGGGAAATCCTAAAAAGCATGGGATATGATGACGAAGCAGAAATTGTCAAAGTTCATATGACATATCCTGAATACAACACAGTGGATAACTTAAATGAATGCGATATTGTATGTATTGCTGACAGAGTTGTAAAAGAAAACAGATATGTTGGATTAGACGAAAGAATAGACTATATACTTGCCAAAGCTGATGGAAAACCAGATGTGCAAGAAAGAATATTGAAGAAAAAAGCAGAAACTAAAGCGCTGCTTGAAGATATATCAAAAGTAACTGGCAAAACCATGGACCAAATCTTTGGAGTCGTCAGATAATCAAAAGAAATTTAAAAGAAGGAGATTCTTTATGGAGTTACAAAATAAACTCGATAGAATATTAAAACAAGTAGAAAAACCCGGAAGATATATCGGTGGAGAAATCAATTCCATTGTTAAAGAGCCAAAGGACGTAAAAACGCGATTTGCCTTTGCTTTCCCGGACTTATACGAAATTGGTATGTCTTATTTAGGCATGCAGATCCTTTATAATGCGGTGAACAAGGAGACTGACCTATCTTGTGAGCGAGTATTTGCACCTGCGTCTGATATGGAAGAGCTGATGAAAAAGGAGGATATGCCTCTATATACATTGGAAACAAAGACTCCTGTAAAGGATATGGATTTTGTTGGATTTACACTTCAATATGAAATGTCCTATACCACTATTTTAAACATGCTATCCTTAGCACAAATTCCATTGTGGGCAAAGGACAGGGGAGAAGAACATCCAATTATTGCTGCTGGAGGGCCTTGTGCCTTTAATCCAGAGCCTTTGGCAGACTTCTTTGATATGTTTCTTATTGGTGATGGAGAAGATTTGTTGCCAGAAGTACTTAAGCTTCATGCTGAATGTAAAGCCGCTGGTATAACAAAGGACGGATTTTTGGAAAAAGCATGCAAACTACAAGGCGTTTATGTGCCAAAGTTCTATGAAGTTAAATATAATGATGATTTGACGATAAACGAATTATGTAAACTTAACGAAGAAGCCCCAGATTTTGTTCAGCGAAACATTATGCCTGACATTGAAGAAGCTCCTTTCCCTATAAACGCGATTATTCCAATGGTTGAAGCCGTTCATGATAGGGCTGTAGTAGAAACTTTTCGAGGATGTACTAGAGGGTGCCGTTTCTGTCAAGCAGGTATGATTTATAGACCCGTACGCGAAAGAAGCAAAGATCGCATTATAGAATTAGCAAAAGGACAGATAGAAGCCACTGGAAATGACGAACTTTCTTTGCTTTCACTCTCTACTAGTGATTATTCTGATTTTGAAAACATGACACTTGATTTAATGGATTATTGCAAGACAAGCAATGTGTCCTTATCCTTGCCATCTCTTAGAGTGGACAAGTTTGCTTTTGAAGTTTTGAGCAAAATTCAAGAATATAAAAAATCAGGACTTACATACGCTCCTGAGGCGGGAACTCAAAGATTGAGAGATGTTATAAACAAAGGCGTTACAGAGAATGATATATATACTTCCGTGGAACAGGCTCTTTCCTTAGGGTGGCAACATATTAAGTTGTACTTTATGATTGGACTGCCTACAGAAACTAATGAAGACTTAGATGGAATTGCGGATATTGCAAAGAATATAATTGAAATAAACAAAAAGTATAATGGTCCAAGAGGTGGAAGATTTAGACTAACCGTCAGTGTTTCTAACTTTGTACCAAAAGCTGATACTCCTTTCCAGTGGGAAGGGCAAAACACTCCAGAAGAATTTAGAGAAAAACACATATACTTAGAACAAAAGTTGAGAATAAAAGGTGTTACTTTTAACTATCACGACGATTTTACAAGTGTCTGTGAAGCCGTCTTTGCAAGAGGTGACAGGAAAACTTCTAAAGCACTTTGGGAAGCATACAACTTAGGTTGTCGTTTAGATGGTTGGAGTGAGCATTTCCACCCTGATAGATGGCAAAAAGCCTTTGAAATAAGCGGAATTTCACCAGAATTCTATGCTTATAGACAGAGAAAAACAGAGGAGATTCTTCCATGGGATCACATATCTTGTGGAGTTGATAAAGGATTCCTTTTATCTGAAAAAGAAAAAGCCTATGGAGAAACCATTACACCTGACTGTAGACACAATTGTAATGGCTGTGGTATCAACGAATTAGTAGAATGTAAATGGGAGGGAATTTATGGCTAACAGATATGTACTTGAATTTAGCAAAACTGGTTATGCAAAATATACTTCTCATTTAGATTTAATCAGATTATTTAAACGAGCATTTAGAAAGAGTCAAATTAGTTTGAAATATTCTCAAGGCTTTAATCCCCATCCAAAGATTGGCTTTGCTCAACCACTATCATTAGGCTATTCTAGCAGTTGCGAGCTTTTGGAATTTGAAACTGATAAGACTTATGAGGCAGAAAATATTTTCAATACACTTTTGCCACAAATGCCACAGGGAATAGTTTTAAAGTGGTGCAAAACCATTGATAGCAACATTAAATCTCTTGCCGCTGCTGCTGATAATGCAGAATATATGGTAACAATTCCTTTAGACATAACAGTCGATGAGCTCTACAATCTTGCAAAAGGGTATATGGAGCAAGAGCAAATATTAGCTATGAAGAGGCAGAAAAAAGACAAGAAAATGGTTTCCATTGATATAAAAAGGATGATAAGAAGCTTCAACGCAAGTAAGGTAGATCAAAACATTTGTCTAACTATGCTTTTAGATTGTGGAAGTATGTCAAATTGCAGCCCTGAGCTTGTTATTGCATCGTTCTGTCAATATGGAAATATTGAGATTCCTCGATACATGATAGATGTCGAAAGAACTGCACTCGGGTTTTCCAATAATTTACAATTTTAGTATTGACACCTCTCTCTTTTAAATGTAAAATTATGTAAAAGGGGTGAGGGTATGAATAAACTTAAAGATATTAGAAGTTTTGATGAGCTAAAAGAGCTAATAATCCAAAATAAAGAGTTTATAAAAAAGGCAGCCCTACCAGTAACTGTAGCGGCTGCTTTATTATTTTTTTGGATGTTTGGTGGAGATAGTAAGGACGTTATAAAAGAAGAAGAAGGAACGCCTTCTCAAATAGAAGAACAAGTGCAGGAAGAAACCAATGAATCCGTATCGGAAGATATATATGTTGATATAAGCGGATGTGTAAACGAACCAGGAGTATATAAAGTCGCAGTAGGAACAAGGTTATTTCAACTAATTGATCAAGCTGGAGGCATTACAAAAGACGCTGACATTCAGTCTATGAATAGAGCAGAGGAGGTATACGATGGCCAAAAGATAGTCGTGTATTCCGTTGATAACAAAGAGGACATGTCCGAGGTATCAGGAGCAGAAAGCGGAAATAATAAGATAAACATAAACAGAGCCGATGTCTCACAACTGCAAACAATCCCTGGTGTAGGGCCAGTAACGGCTGAAAAGATAATTGAATACAGAAAAAGCAATGGTAGATTTGCTACAATTGAGGATCTAAAAAAGGTGAGCGGCATAGGTGAAAAGACATTTGAAAAGTTAAAAGACCATATAACAGTATGATGTCTTTGAGAAAAGAACGGTGCTTTCTATAAATATTAGTGTTAAGGCCACTATTTGTAACGGAATGTGTTAAAAAAGATTCCTCAAAAGTTTAATATAGCATTAAACTTAAATTAGTTAAAGGAAACCATAAACGGAAAAAAGCTTATAGGAGGAAGCCATGAAAAAGATTAGTATTGGAATAGTAGATGATAATAAAGATTTTTGTGATGTAGTACGGAATTATATTAAAAAAGAAAAGAATATGAAAGTATTATTTATTGCCAATGATGGCTTAGAGGCAATGGAGTATCTAAACTCGGAGTTGGAATGTCCGGATATCTTGATTTTAGATTTGATAATGCCTCATTTAGATGGTCTTGGGGTATTGGAGTCTTTGAATTCCATTAAATTAGACAAATATCCTAGGGTAATAATTACATCTGCTATAAGACAGGATTCAATGATACAAAAGTCTACATCCTTAGGCGCGCAATATTATTTAGTTAAACCTGTAAACTTAAGCTTGCTTATCAAAAGAATTAACCAACTAAACCTACCACTAACAGAAGAAGTTTCCAAGGATGATGCAAACTCAAACTTACAAAAGTCTTTAGTCATGAAAGACTCTTTATTAAACCGGGATTTGGATATGAATATTAATAATTTTTTACACGAAGTTAGCGTTCCTAAGCATGTAAAAGGACATCAATTCTTGAGAGACGCTATAGCTTTAGTGGTAAACAATACGGACTTGCTAAGTGCAATAACCAAAGAACTATATCCAACTGTAGCAGACATGAACAATACAACCCCAAGTAGAGTTGAACGAGCGATTAGACACGCTATTGAGCTAACATGGAGCAGGGGCGACTTAGTAACATTAGACTACATCTTTAAGGGTGCGATAAAAAAGGGGACTTATAAACCTACAAACAGTGAGTTTATAGCTGTAATTGCAGATAAATTAAGAATAGAGCGAGCTTTAGTGTAAAGAACAAGATTTGCACACAAATCCTTCTTGCGTAATTTACTATAAAAGATTATAATTTTAATAGTTACATTGACAAGGAGTAAAAAATGATTACAGAAGAAATGATAGATAGAATAAATCAATTATCCCGCAAAAAGAAAGCTGAAGGATTGACTGCAGAAGAACAGGCAGAGCAAAAGGTTCTTTATAGAAAATACATCGATGCTTTTAAAACCAACTTAAAATCTCAATTAGACATGATAGAAATTGTAGATGAGGATGATAAGAAAAATTAAAATTGTTTTTTAAGAGCCAAAACTTCTTGTAAGTTTTCGGTTCTTTTTTCTTAGTTACATTGGAGATATCAGACTTTAACAAATTAAAAGATAAAATGTCTATATTTTAGAACAATTTTTTAGTTAAGTGTTTAAACTCAAATGAATTTTGGTATAATAAGGTATGATAAAACACAAAGGAGCATTCAAATAAATGAGAAATGTATATTTGGACTATTCAGCAACTACTCCTGTAAAGGAAGAGGTATTAAAGGAAATGATTCCTTACTTTACGGAAAAATTCGGTAATCCGTCAAGTTTATATGATATAGGTCTTGAGTCAAAAGACGCAATTACTAATGCGAGAGAACAAATTGCTCAACTTATAAATGCAAAACCATCCGAAATATATTTTACAGCGGGAGGCACAGAGGCAGACAACTGGGCTTTGTTAGGCGCTGCCGAAAAACTAAAAGCAAAGGGAAATCACATAATAACTACTAAGGTCGAGCATCATGCAGTATTACATTCATGTGAATTTCTTGAAAAGCAAGGATTTTATGTGACTTATCTTGATATTGACAAAGAAGGTAGAATAGATTTAAAAGACCTTGAAAGCAAAATCACAGATAAAACTATCTTGATAAGCATAATGTTGATAAACAATGAAATTGGTACAGTTGAGCCAGTAAAAGAGGCGGCGGCAATTGCAAAGAAGCATAACATACTTTTCCACACAGACGCTGTACAAGCTCTTGGAAATGTTCCAATTGATGTAAAAGATATGGGCATAGACATGATGTCTATTTCCGCTCATAAAATATATGGACCTAAGGGCGTAGGTGCTCTTTATCTCAGAAAAGGCCTCAAAATTGAAAATTATATGCATGGAGGAGGCCAGGAGAACCGTAAAAGAGCGGGAACAGAAAACTTGGCTGGTATTGTAGGCTTTGGAAAAGCGGCTGAAATATCAAGATTAGAATTTGATAGGCATGTTAAACATTGTTCTGAATTAAGAGATTACTTTAAGGACAGAATATTATCAGAAATCCCAGATACAATGTTAAACGGTACTATGGATGGAAGACACCCAGGAAACTTAAGTATAACGTTTAACTATATTGAAGGAGAAGCAATCTTACTACTTCTTAACCAGTATGGAATAAGCGTTTCCACTGGATCCGCTTGTTCATCAGCATCGCTGGAACCATCTCATGTACTTTCTGCTTTAGATGTACCTGTTGAGATGATCCATGGAACAGTTAGGTTTACTGTAGGAGATTTTACAACTAAAGAAGATATAGATTATGTAACAGAAAAGCTGAAGACAATAATAACAAAATTAAGAGAAATTTCCTCTGTAAACTCAAAGAAAGGCTGGTAATAATATGGCATTATATAACGAAACTGTAATGGAACACTTCATGAACCCTCAAAACGTAGGAGACTTAGAAAACGCAGATGGTACAGGCGTTTACGGCAGCCCGGTATGTGGTGACATGATGCAGATTCAGATAAAAGTAGAAGACGAAAAAATAGTAGATGCAAAATTCAAGACTTTTGGTTGCGGCAGCGCTATCGCATCTTCTAGCATGGCTACTTCAATGATAATTGGCAAAACAATCGAAGAAGCTTTGGATATTACAAACAAACAAATCATCGACAACTTAGGCGGACTCCCACCTGTAAAAGTGCATTGTTCAGTCCTTGCGGACAAAGCTATCAAAAATGCCATATATGATTATGCGCAAAAGAATGGCAAAACTTATGCTGCACTAGAAGGCTACGATCCAGAAGCTGATGAGGATGATCATGGAGATACAGAAGAATAAAAACAAAGTCTTATTAGGTTTAAGCGGCGGGGTGGACAGCACTGCCGCTGCTTTGTTGTTAAAAGAAAACGGATATCAAGTTACGGGTTACTTCTTTGATGTACTAGGCACTAACAAAGATGGACAAAAAGAAGCTCAAGCTTTGGCAGATAAGCTAGGAATAGAGCTTATACGTGAAGATGTTTCTGCTGAGTTCGAAGAGAAAATTGTCAAAATCTTTTGTCAAAATTATCTTGACGGCAAAACCCCAAACCCTTGTGTAATATGTAATCCTTATATTAAATTTAAGAAACTAATTGAAAAAGCCGACCAAATTGGAGCATATTATATATCTACAGGTCATTATTGTCGTATATCTTATGATGAAAACACTAAAAAATACTTCGTAAGACAAGGGGCTAACAGCAAGAAGGATCAGTCATATATGCTGTATAGACTGAATCAAGACGTTTTGAGCCGTTTGATTTTTCCACTAGGGGAATTGGAGGAAAAAGAACAAATAAGAGCACTGGCGAGAAATTATGGCCTTCAAAATGCCGAAAAGAAGGACAGTCAGGAGATTTGCTTTATAGATAGTGACTCTGATTACACAGAGTTCATGAAAAATAGAGGATTAAGCTCTAAAAAAGGCAATTTTATAAACAGCTCTGGCGAGATTCTAGGACAACACGAAGGCATACTAAATTATACAATTGGACAAAGAAAAGGGCTTGGAATAGCTTTTGGCAAGCCAGCATTCGTAACTTGCATAAATTCTAAAACTAACGAAGTAACATTAGGCTCTAATGCAGACCTTTTTAACACAAAAGTTACCTGCACGGATTACTTTTTCACAGCAAACAATGCTGATTTTTACAATAATAAAAAAGTTTTGGCCAAAGTCAGATATTCGGCAGAAAATACAGAGGCTCTCATTGAAGTTTACAATAACAAAATTATGGCAACTTTCGAAGAACCTCAACGTGCCGCTACTCCAGGACAGTCAATTGTTTTTTATGAGGGCGAAAATGTAATTGGTGGAGGATTTATAGAATAGTATTTGGTTATTAACACACTATTCTCGAGATATTCTTGAGATAGTGTGTTTTTTTCGTTAAAAGCGAGAAAATCAAAAGGCTGAGGAGGGCAAATAAATAGACTTTTTATATCAAATATGATAAAATATTGTATTGTCTAGGAGGATTTTACAAATGGAAAAGTTAGGTTTAAACGAAATAAGACTTTTATTTAGAAAATTTTATGAAAGCAAAGGACATTATCCTGCAAAGAGCGCATCTTTGATTCCTAAGGATGATAAAAGCCTTTTAATAATAAACTCAGGTATGGCACCTTTGAAAAAATATTTTTCAGGAGCTGAAACACCACCTTCAAATAGGATGGTTAACTGCCAAAAGTGCATCAGGACTGGTGATATCGACAACGTTGGAATCACTTCAAGGCATGGTACATTTTTCGAAATGATGGGTAGTTTCTCATTTGGAGATTACTTTAAAAAAGAATCCCTCGAATGGGGATTGGAATTTTTGGTTCAATGGTTAAAAATGCCGTTCGACAAGATTTGGGCTACTGTTTATTACGAAGATGATGAAGCAATAGAACTGTGGAAAAACCTTGGAATGCCAGCAGAAAGAATCGTAAAACTCGGAAAAGAGGACAATTTCTGGGAAATCGGACTTGGACCATGTGGACCATGTTCAGAATTGTATTTCGACAGAGGCCCTGAATATGGCTGTGGTAAGGAAGATTGCAAACCAGGATGCGAATGTGATAGATATCTTGAATTCTGGAACCATGTATTTACTCAATTTTCTAAAGAAGAAGATGGTTCATATAGCAACCTTGCAAACCCTAACATCGATACAGGCATGGGTCTTGAAAGAATGGCTTGCATAATGCAGGAAGTAGATTCTATCTTTGATGTAGATACAATTCGCCACATATTAGACGGCGTAGTTGAAAAATCAGGTGTCAAATACCAAGGTGGACAGGTTCCTACCGATGTTTCAATTAGAATAATTACAGATCATTTGCGTTCCATGACCTTTATGATTGCCGATGGCATAATGCCAAGCAATGAGGGCAGGGGATATGTGTTAAGAAGACTGCTTAGAAGAGCTGCTAGACACGGCAGAATAATAGGTATCAGCGGTGCTTTCCTTTCAGAACTTGCTGATAAAGTTATTGAAGTTTCCGGGCAAGCATACCCAGAACTCGTAGAGCAACAAGAATACATTAAGAAGATAATTTCAGTTGAAGAAGCTAAGTTTGCATCTACAATAGATCAAGGCGAGGCAATAATTCAACAATACATAGAAGAACTTAAAAAAGACGGAAAAACTTTGTTAGACGGCGAAAAACTATTCAAGTTATATGATACTTATGGTTTCCCACCAGAATTAACAGAAGAAATCCTTCTGGAAAACGGCATGAAAGCTGATACAAAAGGCTTTGATGAAAATATGCAGCGTCAAAAGGAACTGGCTAGAAAAGGGCGTAAAAGCTCTGAAGACGAAGCATGGAAAGAAACAAAGAGTCTTGTAGACGTTGCTAATACAGTATTTACAGGTTATGACACTTTAGTTGATCATGGTGAGATTCTTGATATGGTAGGGGAAAATGGCCTTGTAACTGAAGCTAATGCTCAGCAAATGGTAGAAATATTCCTTGATAGATCTCCGTTTTATCCTGAAGGAGGAGGTCAGTCAGCAGATGCTGGTGTGATTTCTAATGATTCAGGTAAGGCTCTTGTAACTTCTGTCACTAAAAAAGATGGAGTACTATGTCATAATTGCAAAATCATAGAAGGCAATATAAAAGTTGGCGACAAAGTTCAATGTCAAGTAGATGTGGCAAAACGTAACTGCACTGCAAGAAATCATACAGCAACACATCTTCTACAAAAGGCGCTAAGAGAAGTCGTTGGAACTCATGTACAGCAATCGGGTTCAAGCGTCAATGAAAGTCTCTTAAGGTTTGATTTTAGCCATTTTGAAGCGTTAACAAAAGAGCAAATCAACCAAGTACAAAAGATTGTTAACGACAAAATAAATGAATTTATATCAACCTCAACTGATGAAATGACTATAGAAGAAGCACAAGCTTCTGGCGCAATTGCTTTGTTTGGAGAAAAATATTCAGATAAAGTTAGAGTGGTTGCTGTTGGTGATTGGTCAAAAGAGCTTTGTGGTGGTACTCACGTTAGCAACACTGGAGAAATTGGCGCGTTCAAGATACTTTCTGAAAGCGGAATAGCATCAGGAATTAGAAGAATTGAAGCTGTAACTGGAACAGGTGTTTTAGCAGAAGCTTTGAAATCAGACAATATAATTGATGCTCTAGCAGAAACTGTTAAAGCAAACAAGTCGAATCTTGTAGATAAAACAGTTGCTATGACTGAAGAACTTAAATCTCTTAAAAAAGAGTTAGAAGAGCTAAAAAAGGCAGCAATGGATGGCGAAGCCGATAATCTTGTAGCCGATGCTCTTAAAATAAATGGCGTAAGCTTGATTCTAAAAGAGTTTGATGATTGTAATATAAATGATCTTAGAGGACTTTCTGATGATATCAAGAGTGCAAACAAAAATGTTTGCATGGTATTTGCAAGTAAAAGTGGTGAAAAGGTGACTTTCCTGGTATCTCTAACTGATGATTTGGTTGAAAAGGGATTCCATGCAGGTAAAATGATTAAAGACATTGCAGCAGCATGCGGCGGCGGTGGCGGCGGAAAAGCTGACATGGCACAAGCAGGTGCAAAAGATGTGTCGAAAATTAATGAGGCCTTTGAGGTTGCCAAAAAACTTTTATCATAGTATAATTTAGCATATAGTAATAATGTTTATAAGCTGGAGGGGATAAAAATGGATAAGAGTACAAAAATGTTCGATTCTTTCAAAACCCAAAAGACAAATAAGCAAATAGTAAGAGAAGTCTACGAATGCTTAAAAGAAAAAGATTATAACCCTGTAGATCAACTTGTGGGTTATATAATTTCAGGTGACCCATCATACATCACCAGTTTTAACAATGCAAGAACATTGATAAAAGGTGTTGATAGAGACGAATTAGTCGCTGAAATGCTTAAAGCTTACTTAGATGTGGAATAAGGATAAGGTTTAAACCCGCAACTTACTCCCATAATGTGTTTAAATGTGTGAGCTTCTCAGTTTTCGTGCAAAAAACACTATACGTTTACAAAACCGGGTGCCGTCAAATGAGACTTGCACCCGATTCTTATTATAAGGAGATATATAACATGAGAAAAATTGGACTAGATGTCGGAGATAAAACAATTGGTGTCGCTGTATCTGACCCCTTAGGATATACCGCTCAAGGTATAATGACAATTGAAAGGGTAGGGATTCGCAAAGATACTGGCAAAATATTAGATTTGGTTAAAGAATATGAATGCGACACTATCGTTATGGGCCTACCAAAGAATTTAAATGGTACCAACAGCGTTCAGACAGATAAAGTGTATGAATTTAGAACTATGTTAGAAAATAAAATGAAAAGCACTGGAATAAAAGATGTGAAGATTGTCTGGGAAGACGAAAGATTTACAACGGTTATTGCAGAAAGAGTTTTAATAGATGCAGACGTTTCGAGAGCTAATAGAAAAAAAGTCATTGATAAACAAGCAGCAGTAGTTATATTACAAAGCTATTTGGACAAATTATAAATTCAACGAGAAAGGGAGTATAAGTAATTATGCTTCTTTTTCATAGGCAGAACTATTCCTAAAATCACAATTTTGGGAATAGATAACACCTAAAACAATAGGTTGAACCACGCCCATAGCTCAACCAATGTTTTGCACAAGTTCTTTAGCAATCTAATCAGCCCAATAAATTGCATATTTAACTTTAATGTTTAAATAAAACTACCCCTTTTATTTAAAACTAAGTGACTTGTGTTCTACTTTTAATTCAAATCTATATTTTATTAAATAGTATACTTTGTAATTTCTCCATGGAATTCTTCTTGGGCTTCTTCCTTATAGTTCCTGCAAATCTTATTAAAGCCTTTTATTTTAGTCATGATCTATGTTGAATATGATAAAATCCTATTATCTAAAAAACTGTTGGATTCCACGAAAAAACAAGGCTCTAATTTGCGTTTTAAGCGATTTTTTATAGTATGGTCAAGGCATTACACCTTGTGAATTGTCGTTGAAAAAGCGGCAACCATTGCAAATGCTACATTGGCGCCACTTTTTCTATAATTAGTTAATTGGGACCAAAATTGTCATGCCGGCATATAAATCTGATGCGCTAATGTTATTAGTGTCGCATATTTCATATACGGACTTTCTTATATCTGTATCATCAGACATGTAATTATCTGCAATTGACCAAAGTGTATCTCCGTAAGCAACTTCAACTTCCATGTATTCCGGATTGGTTAAGCTGCTTGCTGTATTAAGTCCTAAAGCAAAATTAGCTATTGAAGTAATCAATATAATTACTATTACAACGAATAATGTAAATCTGATTCTGTTATTCACTCTATATTTTGTAGTCATACGGCTCACACCCTCCCCAAACACTTGTTCTTTTCTATAATATAACAGAATGAATGTTCGTTGTCAACACAAAAACGAACAAATGTTTGAAAAAAGTTTTATTTATTTATTTTTTCATAAGCCTCGTTTAAGAATTCATTGATTTTCTTTCTATAAACGATACAGAGAATAAAAGATAAAACAGCTAGAATGCCTAGAACGATCATTCCAAAATACTCCTCTTTGTTCCACATGCTGCCAATCATAATACTACCCATCATTCCAGGCATACGCCCTATCAGAGATAATAATATAAATGGTTTGAATTTCATGTCAGAAACTCCTGCAGCATAGCTCACTAAGTCTTTTGGAATTCCAGGAATGAGATATAGTAAGAATACGACGGTATATGCTTTTTTAGAATTGAGTTTTTCAATATAATCCTCAGTCTTGTCCTTGCCGAAGAACAAATGAACAAAGTCACTGCCGAGGATCTTTGCTAAATAAAAGGAAATTCCAGTTCCTAATGTTGCACCTATTACAGAGAACAACAATGCTGGCGGAAATGTATATAAATATCCCGCTGCTAACTGAAAGACTTGTCCCGGAATTACACTTATTATAATTTGTAGTATTTGTAAACATATATATATAGGAATAGATTGTAATTTGTAGCTTCTCAAATAGTCAACAATGTCTTCAAACCCCTTAAATTGTGACAGCCACTCATGTTGGAAAAAGTATATGTACAAAGGAATACCAATAACAATAGTTGCAAGAAGCAAAATCTTAAATATTGACACTAATACTTTTTTTCTATTTTCCTCTTCTTTTAAGTTTACAATCCCCATTTTAAATCCCCTAATTTCTTAAACTGAGATCAATCCTTTTTTTAATAATAAATCTATAGATTTTATGACACCGAATTTTGAATGTTCATAAGTTAAGCCCCCTTGAAAATACACGTTATAAGGCTCTCTCATTGGTGCGTCTGCACTAAGCTCAATGGATGAGCCTTGAATGAAGGCGCCAGCAGCCATTATTACCTTAGATTGATATCCAGGCATATCCCAAGGAACTGGAGTTACATGAGCATCGATAGGCGCTGCCGCTTGTATAGCCTGGCAAAATGTTTCCAAGGCTTCAGGCGTATTAAGTTTAACCGCTTGAATTATATCACTTCTTGTATCTTCAGCCTTTGGACAGACTTCAAAACCAAGTTTTTCATAAGCCTTTCCGCAAAGAACTGCACCTTTTACTGCTCCATTTACTACTTTTGGTGCTTGGAAAAGTCCCTGTAGCATTGTTCTAGTCTGTCCAAATGTAAGACCACATTCTCCGCCAATTCCTGGGCAAGTCATCCTATACTGAATCTTATCTATAAGATCAGCTCTACCTGCAACATATCCTCCGGACAAAGCTATGCCGCCGCCGGGATTCTTTATGAGAGACCCAGCGATTACATCAACGCCAACGTCGGTAGGTTCTTTTATATCTAAAAACTCACCATAACAGTTGTCAGCCATCTTTACTAAGTTAGGGTTTATTTTATCAATAAAATCGGCCCATTGAGCGATTTGGTCTATTGTAATGGCTTTGCGCCATCCATAACCAGTCGCACGCTGAACAGTAACCATCCTTGTTTTAGGAGAAATAGCTTTTTTAATTCCTTCAAAGTCTATAGAACCATCAGGTAGAAGTTCCACCTGCTTATAAGTAATGCCGTAATCTTTTAATGATCCATTGCCTTCGCCTCTAATGCCGATTACTTCTTCAAGAGTATCATATGGAGCGCCAGTGCAGTATATAAGCTCGTCTCCAGGCCTAAGAATGCCAAGTAAAGTTATCGCTAAAGCATGTGTTCCGTTTACTATATTAGTTCTCACCAAAGCAGCATCTGTGTGGAAAATATCTGCATAAACTTTTTCTAAAGCCTCTCTGCCCGGATCATCATAGCCATAGCCAGTATTCCAATTAAAGTGCATATCGCTTAAATTGTTTTTCTGAAAAGCATCTAATATCTTATATTGGTTGTACGCCATTATATCGTCAAGGCTTTTGAACTGAGCAGAAATCTCAGTTTCGGACTCATCTATTAGTTTTAGAACTCTTTCGTCAATATTGAACTTTTTCATTAATAAGTCGCTTGTATGTTGCATCTATTTTTCTTTCCTTTCTTCTTCCCATTCCATATTTTTCACAAGGTCTCTTTTTACATTTGTTTTTTGCCTTGCATAAAGTTGAGTAGTTGTGACTTGTTCATGATCTAAAAGTGCTGCTACATCAAATATGGAATTACCCCTGCCAATAAGGCTCGTTGCCGCAGTTGCACGTAGTTTATGAGGGCTATAGCCCGTTTTTCTAGATGTGCTCAAAGCAATTGAGGTGTATTTTTTAACTAATTCTCTTATCTGTCTTTCAGTCATTCGTCTGTTTTGCAATGACAAAAAGAGTGCATCCTTGTGCTCTTCGTCTATTTTGCTTTCTTCTGGCCGTTCATTATCTATATAATCGTTAATTACAGAAGTCACAGATTTATTCAAAGGCATTGTTGATTCCTTGCCTCTTTTTCTATAGATTTTAAACTCCCCTCGCCCAAAGTTAAAAGATGAAACATTTAACTGTTGTAGTTCTGAAAGTCTAAGACCATATGTAAGGAACATAATCAAAATGGCTTTGTCTCTAAGTTTTGTTTTTTCCCAGTAGACTCTTTCTCGATCAGTTAAGCCACTACCACTTGATACTGCATCGAGCATTATCATAACCTCGTCATCTTGGAGCGCCTTGATTTCACGCTCTCCAGGACGTGGGACTCTGATTGGATCAAAGCCATCAGTTATGTTTTTTTCTACAAGATCATCTCGGTACAAGTACTTAAAAAGCACTGAAATTGATGATTTTTTGCGAGCCAAAGTTTTATTCGTATTCTCATACATGTAGACAGCATCTTTGGTTTCTACCTTATATTTGCGGCAATAATCTATGAACATATTCACATCAACTGCTTTTATTTCGTTTAAATTCTCAACCTTTATTTTGGAAATATCATCTGTCTCGGTAAGATCAGTTTCTGATATAAGGTATTGAAAAAAGAATTTAATATCATGCAAATAAGCTAATCTAGTCATTGGAAGCACATTGCCTTTTAGGTATGCAAAATAGCCACGCAAAAATTTAGGAAGTTCTTTTTCAATATCTTCGCACTGAAGATATATATCGTTTTCCTTCTTTATTACGTTGTCTGGTTTGTCACTTTTGTTGTGAATTCGTATCTTTTTTTCAACCATTTCAACATTTCCTCTATTGCAATATCTTCATCTGGATAGTTGCTTATATCAAACCATTTTGCGTCTTCATATCTTTTGAACCAAGTTATCTGTCGCTTTGCGAAGTGCCTTGTATTCTTTTTAATCAACTCTATAGCATCTTCCTTGCCATACTGACCATTAAGATGGCCAATGATTTCCTTGTAGCCAATGCCTTTCATGGAGATATCTCCTTCTGAAAGGCCTCTATCTAAAAGACTTTGAACCTCTTCAAAAAGTCCAAGGGCCACCAGTGTATCAACTCTTTTATTTATTCTATCATATAGTTCTTCTCTATTTCTTGTTAAAATTATTAAATTTACTTCATAATCCTTGCATTTCTCTGTGCAGCTTTTGAAATCTTTTATTTTACCACCAGAATAAGCACCTTCAATGGCTCTAATAATCTTTTTTACATTGTTTGGGTGAATTCTTAAGGCAGCCTCAGGATCAAGGGCTTCCAACTTTTTATGAAGAAACTCAGGGCCAAATCGCTCATGTTCTTCTTCCAATGATTTTCTTAAATCCAAGTTTTGCGAAGTATTGCTAAAATCCATATCATAAAGCAAGGAGTTGACATAAAGTCCTGTCCCTCCGGAAACTATCGGATTTTTATTTTGTGAAAATATGCTCTCGATAGCCTCTTTTGCCAGTTTCTGATATGAGGCCACAGAAAAAGCTTTTGCCGGGTCGATAACATCAACGAGATGGTGTTTTACCTGTGAAAGTTCTTCTTTGGTAGGTTTTGCACTACCAATATCCATGTATTTATATAGCTGCATGGAATCGCAGGATACAATCTCACCATCAAAAGCCTTTGCCACCTCTATAGCATATTTAGTTTTGCCTACAGCAGTAGGTCCTGCAATAACAGTTACAATTCTGCTCATTATGCTCTCTTGAACAACCTTTCAATTTCATATTTTGAAAGCTTAATAAAAGTCGGTCTACCGTGTGGACAGCTAAAAGGATTGATGCATTGTTTTAAGTCTTTTATCAATGATTTTACTTCCTCGTCATTGAGATGATCATTGGCCTTTACAGCTGATTTGCATGACTTCATAATAAGCTTATTTATAATTACACTGTTTTTTAAGTCTGTATTTTTATCTATGTTGTATGTAAAGTCTTTAACGAAATCTTCCGCTTCAATAAGATCCATAAAAGTTGGTATTTCTGAGATCCGGTAACTATTTTGCCCGAAAGCTTCAATTGTGAATCCCATTTCAGAAAGAATAGTAAGCCAGTGGCTATCCCCTTCTTTCATTGCAATATCAACATCTAAGATGATTGGAAGCAGGATTGGTTGATGAAGTTTTTCGTCGTTTTCATATTCACCTACTAACTTTTCGTAGAAAATTCGTTCATGGGCCGCATGCTGATCGATGAGATAAAAACTATCGTCATCAGTTGCCATGATATAGGTGTTAAAAATAGTGCCTAAGATGGCCATTTCATCAAAATCAAAGGGTTTGAAGATTGGTTCATCAATGGTTATAGAAAAATCTTCTTGGACATTAGTTTTTGGAAGCTCTATTTGTTGTGTATTAAAAACAATCGGTTCTGGTTCAGAATTTTTTGTGAAAGGTTGATTGGTTGACATAATATTTTTAACATCAACTTGTTCTTCTCGAACCAAAAAATCATCTTCAAGTACTGTTGTTTCTTTGAAAATATTACTGACTCTTACGACTGCCTCTTTCATGCTTAAAGAGCTTATTATTCCATCAGCGATAAACTCTTCAACCACTCTTTCTTCATTAAAACGCACTTCTTTTTTGTTTGGATGTATGTTAACATCCAATTTGCTAGCTTCTAAATTCAAAAACAGAAAGGCAATAGGGTGTCTACCTTCAAACAATCGTTCCCTGTACCCTTCTGTTATGCCCTTATCTATTACTTTGCTGTTTACTACACGGCCATTTACAAAAAATATTTGACCATTCTTGCCAGGTCTACTTATAGTTGGTGTTGAAATATAGCCAGTTATTGACATATCTTCCATCTGGTGTTCAATTGGTACTAAATTATTTATATCTATACTAGGAAAGATTCTTCCGATTATATTTCGTCTATTGCCGTCACCAGTCGTTGAAAACAGTACATTGCCATTGTTTATAAGTCTAAAGGCTATGTCATTGTATGCTAAGGCAATCTGGGACACTAAGTCAATTATCATCGAGCTTTCGGCAGCATCATTTTTCATGAATTTTAGGCGTGCTGGAGTATTGTAAAAAAGATCCGTAACAATGATAGTTGTGCCGTCAGGGCATCCAGTTGGTTGTTTGGAAATAACCTCGCCGCCATGAAGAACAACACGGGTTCCGGCCTTATCATCCTCGGTCTTTGTTAACAGTTCAGTTCTGGTCACTGCACATATTGACGCCAGTGCCTCGCCTCTAAATCCGAGAGTTTCAATAGAATCAAGATCCTTTGCTACTTGAATTTTGCTAGTTGCATGACGAAGAAAGGCTTTATCCACATCTTCAGATTGTATCCCACTACCGTTGTCGGTAACTCTTATGTAGGATTTTCCGCCTTTTTTAATCTCCACTATTACAGAAGTTGCTCCAGCATCAATGGAGTTTTCTACTAGCTCTTTAATAATCGACACTGGTCTTTCGATTACTTCGCCAGCAGCGATTTTATCAGCTATTTGTTTCTCTAAAACTCTAATCATCTATTGCCTCTTTTAACTCTTCTAAGATTTTAATGGCCTGAGATGGAGTAACCTCCATCAAGTTGAGTTCCTTTAACTTTTCTACGATAGGATTAGGTTCAGAAGGCATGAACATTGAAATTTGTAATTCTTCTTTCACTTCCCCCGCATTAGAAATCTCGTGATGAAGTCCCTTTTCCAGGTCTCCAAGTTTTTCTTTAGCTCTATTCAAAAGATTTTTAGGTATTCCTGCAAGCTTTGCTACATGAATTCCATAACTTCTGCTAGCAGATCCTTCGATTATTTTGTGAAGGAAAATAATATCCCCATCTTCTTCTGAAACATCAACATTAAGGTTTTTAACTCCTTGAATTTGTTCTTCAAGTACAGTTAATTCATGATAATGAGTAGCAAACAATGTCCTTATGTGAGTGTTTTCATTGCAAAGATACTCTGTAACTGCCCAAGCTATTGAAAGTCCGTCATATGTACTTGTTCCTCTACCAATTTCGTCTAATACTATAAGGCTTCTTGGCCCTGCAGAATTAAGTATGTATGAAAGCTCGCTCATTTCTACATAGAAAGTAGATTGTCCTTGAGCCAAGTTATCAGATGCACCTATTCTTGTAAATATCCTATCTACTACACCTATTCTAGCACTTTCACAAGGGATAAAACAACCGGCTTGAGCCATTAAGACTAACAGTGCAGTTTGTCTCATGTAGGTGGATTTTCCCGCCATATTTGGTCCTGTAATTAGAAGCAAACTTGCATCTTTGTCATTCAGATACGTGTCGTTTGAAATGAAAAGGCCATTCGTTATAGTTTGCTCAATTACTGGATGTTTTCCTTTTACAATTTGAATCTCCAAAGAATCGTCAATTATGGGTTTGACATATCCTTGCTTCTCGCTAACATAAGCAAAAGAGCACAAAACATCAAGTTTTGCGATAGCATCGGACGTCAATTGAATCGGAGTGATAAAGTCTTCTATGTACTGGCGTAAGCTAGAAAAAAGTTCGTATTCCATTTGATTTATCTTTGCCTCGGCATTTAGTACAAGATTCTCCATGTCTTTTAACTCTGGTGTTATGAATCTTTCAGCATTTGCCAAAGTTTGCTTGCGTATGTAGTTTTCAGGTATCTGATCATAAAAAGACTTGGTAATTTCGAGGTAATAACCAAAAACTCGATTGTAACCCACTTTTAAATTACGGATTCCTGTTCTTTCACGCTCAATAGCTTCCAGGTTGGAAATCCACGATTTGCCACCTTTAATTGAGTCTTTAAGTTCGTCTAACTCTTTTGAATACCCTGTTTTTATCAAGCCACCTTCTTTTATAGTCATTGGTGGTTCTTCTAAAATGGCATCATCTATTATTTTATAAACCTCTTTGAGAGGATCGATTTCGTCATTAATTTCATTTAAAATTTGAGAGTTGGTATACTCCAAAATGCTTTTAATTTCAGGTAAAAGTCCAAGGGAATTTTTCAAAGCTATCATATCTTTGCCATTGGCATTGCCACAAGCAATACGGCCAGCAAGCCTTTCAAAATCATAAATTCCTTTTAGTGATTCTTTTATATTATTTCTGACTATAAGCTGATTATAAAGTTCATCTACGCCTTCTAGTCTTAGGCTGATCTCTTCCACTTCATTTAGGGGCTCTCTTAACCATTTTTTCATCTTACGGCTTCCCATTGCAGTGTGTGTTTTATCGAGAATACCTAATAATGAGCCTGGGACTTTTTTGTCATAAAGAGTTTCTGTCAACTCTAAATTGCGCAAAGTGGCTTTATCTAAAGCCATATGCTTACCCATTTCGTATGTTTGAACTTTAGTTATTTGTTTGAGACTGTGTTTTTGAGTTTCCAGTAGATAATTCAACAATGCACCTAGGGCAAAAAGACAAAGACTGTCTTCTTCCATGCCTACGGCTATTGTGGAAAGGCAATTAAACTGCGCCTTTATTGATTCGATACATGACTTTTGTGAGAAGAATTCGTTAGTAACAACATTGATGTATGCTTCTGTTACAATGCCCATTTCTTCTATAGAATAGTTTTGAGCAAAATCATCATTTACTATGATCTCTTTTGCATTGATTTTGACAAGCTCATTAAGCAAAGTCTCGTAGAGATTTGCTTCGTTATATTCGCCGACTCTTAATTCCCCGGTGGAAATATCACAATAAGCTATCGACAGTCCTGAGATTGTTGGATCTATATA
Organism: uncultured Oscillospiraceae bacterium; assembly: GCA_964619315.1. Taxonomy (GTDB): domain Bacteria; phylum Bacillota; class Clostridia; order Peptostreptococcales; family Anaerovoracaceae; genus Fimisoma. The sequence continues at coordinate 63,730 of CAZUEH010000001.1, forward strand.
CACAGCAGCAAGATAATTATTTTCTCTCTCCGCCAGCATTGATTGAGCTGTAACAGTTCCTGGTGTTACTACTTGAACTACTTCACGCTTTACAAGCCCTTTAGAAGCTGCAGGGTCTTCTGTTTGCTCACAAATGGCTACTTTGTAGCCTTTGTCTACAAGTTTTGCAATATATGTTTCAGCGGAATGGAAAGGGACTCCACACATGGGAGCCCTTTCCTCCTGACCGCAATTTTTGCCGGTCAGCGTTAATTCTAATTCCTTTGACACTAATTTTGCGTCTTCGAAGAACATTTCATAGAAATCTCCCAGTCTGAAAAACAGAATGCAATCTTTATAATTTTCTTTAATTTTAAGATATTGTTCCATCATTGGGGATAATTTCATAATGTCGCGTCCTCTATTCTTTGCTAAATATATTAAATGCTAAACTATCTGTTATTGTATGCCTTGATACCTTCTTTAATAACGTTGATTCCAGCCTTCATATCTTCTGCATTAAGAACGTATGCGATACGCATATCAGACTTGCCTACGCCTGGAGTGCTAAAGAATCCGCCAGCAGGTGCGAACATACAAGTTTCGCCATCTACGTCAAATTCCTTAAGTAGGAAAATCAAGAATTCTTCTGCATCATCAACTGGAAGCTGTGCTGTTATGTAGAATGCACCTTCAGGTACTCCGTATTTGATTCCTTCGATTTCATTAAGTGCTTCAACTGAAACATCTCTTCTGTATTCGTACTCTTTCTTGATGTCATTGAAATATGCTGGATCAAGATTGTAAAGAGCAGCAGAACCAACCTGATCAAGAGTTGGGCAGCAAAGTCTTGCTTGAGCCATCTTCATTAAGTTGTTCATCAATTCTTCGTTCTTACAAGCAACAGAACCAATTCTTGCGCCGCAAGCTGAGAATCTCTTTGAAACGGAGTCAACGATTACTACATTCTGTTCAGCTTCTTTGAATGAACCGAAAGTAGTCATTTCTCTTCCATCATATACGAACTCTCTGTAAACTTCGTCAGCGATGATGAATAAATCATGCTTCAAAGCTATATCAACGATAAGCTGCATTTCATCCTTTGTTAAAACCTTACCTGTAGGGTTACCTGGGTTGATTATGCAAATAGCTTTAGTTTTAGGAGTTATTACGCCTTCGATTTTTTCTCTTACGGCATACTGATATCCATCTTCTGCAGTTGTAGGGATTGCAACAACCTTACCACCTGCTTGTCCTACGAATGTTTTGTAGTTAGTGTAGAAAGGCTCAGCCATAACAACTTCGTCACCTTCATCTAACATAGCAGTCATAAGCATGCTGATAGCTTCAGAACCACCGTTTGTAACCAAAAGGTCTTTCTTTTCGAATTGTAGTCCAATTCTTTCATAATATCCTAACAAGGCATCCAAAAGATCAGTAACACCATGAGAATTAGCATAAGCTAATACTTCTTCATCATAGTTTTTGATTGCATCAAAGAAAGCATCAGGTGTCTTAATATCAGGTTGACCGATATTTAATCCGTATACTTTCTTTCCTGCCGCTTTTGCAGCCTCTGCATATGGAACGAATTTTCTAATTGGTGAAAGTTCCATAGACATAATTTTTTTTGATAGTTTCATGTCTTTCTCCTTTAATTTACTAATACTTACTTTTATTCTAACTCCTCATGGGAGGTGTTAACTAATTGTTCAACTTGCAAACCATTAAGATCGAATGCTTCGTCGTTTTTTCCTTTGCCATCTACATACAAAAGGAACTCTATATTGCCCTTTGCACCAGTAACTGGACTATAGGTAATATCCGTTGGATTAAGTCCGTTATCAACTGCATATTTTATCACATTTTCCACTACTTGTACATGGACTTTTCTATCTCTTACGATACCTTTTTTCCCTACTTGTTCACGTCCTGCCTCGAATTGAGGTTTAATTAAACATACCAGCTTACCATTTTCTTTTAGCATTGCTGCTGCCACAGGAAAAATCAGTTTAAGTGATATAAAAGACACATCGATACTTATAAAATCCAAAGGCTCTATAGTTTCTTTATCTATGTAACGGATATTGCACTTTTCCATATTTACAACGCGAGAATCAGTTCTCAGCTTATAATCGAGTTGCCCGTAGCCAACGTCTACTGCATATACTTTAGATGCCCCGTTTTGTAACATACAATCAGTAAATCCACCAGTTGAGGCTCCTATGTCCATACAAACCTTGTCTATAAGATCAAAATTCCACTTTTTCATGGACTTTTCAAGCTTTAGCCCCCCTCTGCTTACATAGGGGCACAAATTGCTCTTAACGGTTATTATCGCCTCTGTGTCCACCATATTTCCGGCTTTATCGCTACGCTGGCCATCTACATAGACAATTCCTGCCATAATAGATGCTTTCGCCTTTTCTCTTGAGGGAAAGAAACCTTTTTCTACTAATAATACATCTAATCTATCCTTCAAAAGTTTCACATATCCTTTCTGTTATCTTTTCTGGAGTCAAGCCGTATTTATCAGCTAATTCATTGAAAGTTCCTTGTGGTACAAAGGCATCAGGCCAACCAAAGTTTAAGGTTTTGATCTTAGAATTCATTAGTTTGGCATTCATTTGCATACCAAAGCCGCCCGATAAGGAGTTGTCCTCTATTGTAACTATTAATTCTGGTGACAGGGAACAATCTTCTAAAGGGTTCAAATCCAACGGTTTAACAGAAGATACATCTACTAATCCTGCATCAATTCCCTTTTCTTTGAGTAGTTGGCACACTAAGTTTCCACACTCAAACATTTTACCACATGCCCATATATCTATTTTGCTACTATTTTTAATTCTGCTGTTATTTCCTGAGTAGGTTGACATAATTTCGTTATTGTATTTTGTTGTGCCTCTCGGATATCTTATTGCCACTGGGCCATTTAGTGATAATGCATAGTCAAACATTGCTTCTAACTGGTTTCCATCATGTGGTGTTAGTATTGTCATGTTAGGTATTGTTGACAAATAAGACAAGTCAAAGATGCCGTGATGGGTTTCTCCATCTGCTCCTACACAGCCGGCCCTATCTATCGCAAAGATTACAGGAAGTTTCTGCATGCAAACATCCTGCATGATTTGATCATACGCTCTTTGCAAGAAAGACGAATATATACAGACTACAGGTTTCATTCCACCCTTTGCAAGGCCTGCCGCAAATGAAACTGCATGTTCTTCTGCAATTCCTACATCAAAGAATCTGTTAGGATATTTTTTCGAAAACCTGTCAAGGCCTGTTGCTTCGCACATTGCAGCGGTTATTGCAACAAGGTTTTCGTTTTCTTCTGCTCTTCTACAAATTAGCTTTCCCAAAATAGAAGAAAAGGATTCTTCATTAGTACTTGAAAGAAGGCAACCTGTTGTAGTATCAAATGGGCCAATTCCGTGGAACTTTCCAGGGGCTTTTTCGGCATTTTTGTAGCCTTTGCCTTTTTTAGTAATAACATGTATCAATACTGGTTCATCTAAATCTTTCGCCTTGGCTAAAACAGTGGTCATTTCTTTGATATTATGGCCATCAATTGGTCCAAAGTATGTGAACCCTAACTCTTCAAATAAAACGCCTCCATCATATAATATGGAGTACTTTAAGTCGTTTTTAAAATCAGCCAATCCATTGGCTAAGGCTTTTCCGATAGACGGAATCGCACTCAGGCTCCTTTTAACAAAGTTCTTCGCGCCAAGATATCCTTTAGAGGTTCTGAGAGTTGTCAAATGCTTTGAAATTCCTCCGGTGTTTGGAGAAATAGACATTCCATTATCATTGAGAATTACAATGACTTTTGACTTGGAATCGCCTACATTGTTTAGTCCCTCATAAGCCATTCCACCAGTTAAGGAGCCGTCCCCAATTACAGCAACAACTTCAAACTTTTCTTTATTAACATCTCTAGCAGCAGCCAAACCAGCGGCAGCAGAGATAGAAACACTGCTGTGTCCCGTATCATATGGGTCATGTGGACTTTCTTCTGACTTTGGAAAGCCGCTTAAACCATTAAGTTGTCTAAGTGTATCGAATTCTCCAGCTCTACCAGTCAATATTTTGTGAACATAGGACTGGTGCCCTACATCCCATATTATCTTATCTTTAGGACTGTCGAACATTTTATGTAAAGCTATTGTTAGTTCTACAACGCCAAGATTTGAAGCTAAGTGGCCACCTGTTGCCGAAACTTTTTCAATGAGAAAATCTCTTATTGCATATGGCAAAAGACTTAACTCTTCATCGTTCATTTCCTTCAAATCTTCCGGAAAATTATAATCTGTAATATCTGATTTCATTAAAACGCCTTCTTTTTATATAATATCGTTTATTTGGTGCGTCTTGCTAAGCTTAACACCAAGTCTCTAAAAAATTCTGCATCATCGTAATAGTCTTCGATAGCTTCTACTGCTTTTTCTGTCAATTCATCTAGGCGTTTATAAGCAGCCTCGAGTCCATTTATTGATGGGTATGTATTCTTTGATTTTTTCAAATCGGAGCCAGTGGCTTTTCCTAGTTCTTCAGGATTTCCAACTACGTCTAAAATATCATCGGCTATTTGATAAGCCAAGCCTAGGTTCTCAGAGTATTTATGAAGATCATTTGTCATCTCATCTGTAGGATTTCCCAAATAAACTCCGGCCTTTATTGCTGATTCAAACAAAGCCCCTGTCTTATTAATATGAATGTATTCGAGCATTTCTTTGGAAGCAATAGCATTTTCGGCCTCGATATCAGAAACCTGACCCGCTACCATTCCTCTACATCCTGCGCCTTTAGCAATTTCGTATGCTGCATTGACTCTCTTCTTTATCTTTTCAGGGGAGTCGTACCACAGCATCATGTCTTTTGCAATGGTTTCAAATGCACAAGTAAGCAATCCATCTCCTGCTAACGTGGCAATGGCCTCGCCGTAAACTTTATGGTTGGTAGGAAGCCCTCTTCTTAAATCATCATTGTCCATAGCTGGCAAATCGTCATGTATCAGAGAATATGTATGTATATATTCCACAGCACATGCATAAGGCAAGGCTTCTTTGATATTTCCACCAGCAAACTCACAAGCAGCTAAAAGCAGTACTGAACGTATGCGTTTGCCGCCAGCAGTAAGGCTGTATTTTATTGAGTCGTACAAGGAAATACTCTTATTGTCTATATTAGGAATAAAGTCCATTAGATGTTCATCTATATATGCTTTATATTCTTCAAAACTTCTATCCACCATGATTATTCACTTGCTCCTTCATAAACTTCTATTTTTTGCTTAGCATCCTTTAGGATTTGGTTGCATTTGTTATAGCAATCAATGCCTTCTTCATAACATTTAATAGCTTCTTCTAAGGTAATGTCTTCTTGCTTTATCTTTTCTGACATTTTCTCAAGTTTCTTTGCGGATTCTTCAAAGGTCATTTTTATCACCTTCCTTCAAGTCTGAAATATTAAATTCTATTGAGCCATCTTTAAAATACAGTTTGTATCTATTTTGAGGTTGAAAGTCTTTGACCGAAGTTATTACTTTGCCTTGCAGATTTTCAACTATCGTATAGCCTTTTGAAAGGACTCCGATCGGATTGTTCTCTTCCAGCGAAATTCGCTTTTGCTCTATTTGACTTGCAATCCTATCAATTCTGTGAAGCAGTGAAGTCTTCATATCGTCAGCATATCCATCACATAAAAGCTGTGAATACGACACTTTGCCTTTTAAGGTTGAAAGAAGATTTTCCTTAAACGATATTAGTCGTTGTTTTAACTGCTCATCATCTGGAACTGCTTTTTCTGCGGCAGCTGTCGGAGTTTCTGCTCTAAGGTCTGCTACAAAGTCACATATTGAGAAGTCTATTTCATGCCCTACGGCCGAAATTATTGGGATATTAGACCGAAATACCGCTTTTGCTAAGATTTCCTCGTTAAAAGCCCATAAATCCTCTGAGGAGCCTCCTCCACGGCCTACAATAAGCACGTCTATGTCATCTATCTGTTCATTTATAAAATCTAAAGTTTCAGCAATGTTTGCTGCAGCTTCTGGTCCTTGTACTAAAACTGGAAATACTGTGACATCAACCATCTTCGTTCTATTTTTGATTATCTTTATCATATCACGAACGGCCGCACCTGTTTCAGAAGTTACTAGTCCTATTTTTTTAGGAAATTGAGGAATAGGTTTTTTATATTTTGTGTCGAATAATCCCTCTTCATCTAGCTTTTTTTTGAGAAGTTCAAAAGCCATCGACAAATTGCCTTCGCCTTCAATTTCTATGTTCTTCACAAATAAAGTGTACGTGCCACCTTTTTTGTAAACATTTATATATCCATAAACGATTACCTCGATACCATCTCCCAGCGTGTAATTAAGGTTTTTTACATAAGAAGCTGGCAAAAAGCAGTTTATCTTGGAGGTCTGATCGATCATTGAGAAATAGACATGTCCTGAACTGTGAAACTTCAGGTTTGAAATTTCTCCCTTAACAGATATATTACCCAATAAAGGGTCTGTTGAAAGAATTCTGCTAATATATTCATTTAGTTGGGAAACCGATACCGGTCTTAAAGCCATATATTTTTACCTCCAAGAAGTGCAATTCCTATGGCGTTGTCTGAAGACAACTGTGGCTTTCCAAAAACTATATTTAACTCTTTATATAAATTTTCTGCTAAAAAGTTTCTCATATATGAACTACATGATACTCCTCCCGCGTATATAAAATTATCAATGTTATACTTAGTTGATAATTGCATAGTCATTTCCATTATCGAGAAAGATAATTTAAAAAACAAATCGTCGATAAGCACCGCTGGTATTGTTTCTGCCTCTAAGGCTCTCTGAGCTTGAGTTTCTATTCCGGAAAGGTTTACATACCCATCGTTTACTTTAATCTTTGAAAGGACGTTTTTTCGCCCTATAGAGGACATTGCAATCTTGTCCATTGCTTCCCCACATGGGAACTCTAATCCTATAGATACACCAACACGGTCAAGTACTTGTCCATAAGCCAAATCCTTTGAGCCACCAACTATTTCAAAGATTCCATTAGTCTCATCTATGAGCAATGCCTCTGTCGTGCCTCCACTAAAGTGAAAGCATATTATAGGATCTTTGTTTGCTAACTCTGAATAATAACGGATAGCTTCCAAATGTCCTTCTTGATGAGAATACTCATAAAGCGGCACATTTAAAGCTGTACTAAGGTTTTTAGCACATGATTCTCCTGCTGTAAACACTGGCATATATGAGCCTTCTACAGGTCTTGGCTTTGTTGATACTGCAACACAACCGATGTTTTCTCTTATTGAGTCCTCCTTAAGAGCTTCCTCAATTACCTCTGGTAGTTTTTGTACATGCTGAAATAGAGCCTCAGATTGTCTGAGCCCTCTTTCTCCTTTTTTTACTGTTAAAAGCTCTTGGCTGTTAAATAATACCTCTCCTGTATTATCAACAATTGCCACAGAGGTTTTATAATTACTCGTATCAATTCCTAATGAAAAAATTTTTTTGTTCATATCACCCTATATTCTTTAATATAGCATTTATAAATTTAAACGATTGGTCATTTCCATAACGCTTAGCTAATTCTACACCTTCGTTAATAGCTACAGCTTTTGGAATCTGATCTAAATAAAGTATCTCACATATTGCAAGTCTTGTTACAGCTAAGTCGGTTTTGGCCATTCTTGAAATTGGCCAGCCTTTGCTGTACTCATTTATAGATTGATTTATCTCTTCAATATGCTCACATACATTGTTTAATATTGAGTCAATATATTCTTTATGTTGTCCAAGCTGCTCTTGTGCCAACAGATTTTCTACATTTTCTTTTACAAACTCGTTTTGAGCTTCCATTTGAAATATACATTTCATTGCCAGCTCTCTTGCTTCTGTTCTATTCATTATCTCTCCCGTGTTCTTTGGGTAGCGCAACGCCCTGTACATGGATGTTTACTGCACTAACTTTATCATTTGCTATTTTAAACACATGCTCTTTTACGGCCGATTGTATATCCCATGCTAATTGAGGTATCTTGCATCCGTAATCAGCCACAATAAATATATCGATTACAGTTTGGCCCTCATTATCTTTAGAAATTTTAACACCTATAGTTCCAGTGTCTTTGCCTGCTATTTTCTTTGTTATATTATCAGTCAAGGTCTCAGATAGGTGATTTACACCAGCGACGCTGAGGGCAGCTTTCATGGCGGCCATACCAATAATTTCTTCGGAAATTTTATTTAATGTTTGTTTTTCAGACATAAGTTCACCTCTATAGGATTATAACAGAATAGTTCCTTTTTTTCAATCTGATTTAACTCTTTAGAACAGGTTTCAAAAACATAAAACAGCCTGTATATTACAGACTGTTTAAATTAATAATTACAAACAATATTATAACCAGAAAAACACCAAAGTTCAATCCTACTAGCCATCCTGCCGGTTTTTGAAGAACATCGTCGTCTTCGAGACAATCCTTTGGTTCAGCAGGTTTAACATTAAAGATAGCTCTTATTAAAAGTGCAGGATCATGAAGATATTTATTTGCGCAAACAAAGAATCTTCCTAAGCTATCCCCTATGCCCCTTCTAATACCGTCGCAAGCTAATGACAGTTTCTCTATCGCGAACTTAAAAGGTTTTCTATAGAACCAATCGGTATCTAATGTCAACTTCTCTTTTGGCTTCATATGTTCCAAATACATGACAAATGCTATAATGGCTGCTGCAAATAGTTGTATATACTGAGTCACATGGTCAATTGTAAAGGGATGTCCATCAGTTCCGCTTGGTGTCAATCCATATATTAAATTTGGGAACAATCCAGTTATTACACAAGCCCCTGCCCCAAGAATCATGGCTATTTTTCTATTTAACGGCACCACCGATTCGCTTACATCAATGTTTACATCGCTCTTTCCAAAGAACACAAAGTAATTTACTTTTAGAGTTACCGACATCAATGTTCCGACACTAGCAATCATCAGAAGTATTTCTGCCCAGTGCTGGCCACTTTCGGCGGCAGCATTCATTATGAGAGATTTGCTCACAAATCCGTTTAATAGCGGAAATCCTGCAATGGCCATAGATGCAATGAGAAAAGATCCAGCAGTTATAGGCATCTTCTTAGCCAAGCCACCTAACTCACTTATTTTTCTCTTTCCAGTTGCAGCAATCACCACTCCTGCACACATCAACAAAGTACCCTTGTATAAAATATGGTTAAAAGCGTGAGCCGATGCACCGTCTATGCCTATTGCACCACCAATAGCAAGTGAAGCAATCATATATCCCACCTGACTTATTATGTGATACGCAAAAAGTCTTCTCAAATCATTTTCTATGAGTGCCATACAAGCGCCCCAGATAGCCATGAAAACTCCGAAATATAGTAACAGTTCAGTTCCTGCAAACAAGCGAATGAGACAATATACTCCTACTTTTGTAGTAAATGAACCCATATACACCGTTCCACCCATTGTAGACTCTGGATAAGCATCAGCTATCCATGCATTAAGCGGAGGAATCGCAGCATTAACAGCAACTCCAGCCAAAATGAGCCAATATGCAATGTCGGGACTACCGGTCAAGCATTCAATCATAGTGCTTCCATTTGCTATCTTGATTACTATGCCTGCAAGGAGCAAGTTCCCTCCAAGCATGTGGACAAGCAAATATCTAAATCCAGCACGACTTGCAGCTTTAGTTCTTGATGATACTACTATTAGCCATGAAGCTATAGCCATAAGCTCCCAAAATATTATTAGTCCAATCCAGTGAGTTGCAAACACTACGCTTATGCTACTGCCTGCATACACTGCCTCTACGCCTAACTCAAATCTGTCTTTAACATGTAAGTTGTAAATAGCTGCAACTAATGAAATGATAGAAAAAATCAAGCCAAACATTATAGCCATCTTATCGGATTCAAATAGCAATACAGCTCCAAGTGTCAAAACAGGTCCTGCTAACACAACTAATTTTCGAGCCACTGCAGGAACTACTAGAATAAGTAATCCGCATATAATTAAAATCAACCCAGGTTGAAGAAAGTTATTCAGCATCTTCTTCACCCCCATCGTTGTAATAATTTTCATTTCTCTGTTGGATAAAGGCCATGACTTTTTTCGCCAAGAAAATCAAAAGCCAAGCTCCAAAAAAACCTATAACAATATCTGCTCCAGGCATTGTATTCCATATCATGTGATAATGTGGATGGGCAAATAAAACTTCTATAATTATCATAACCATAATCAAAAGGCATAGCCCAAGATATATTTTCTTCTTATCCTGCAAGGTAAACGCCTCCTTCTTTAGTTATTTCTTCCGCTGCCATCTGTGCCATGTCATATAGATGAGGTCCTGCATTTGGCAAGCAGCCTAATATTATCGCTATAACAGCAGTTAATACTAGCGGTATCAACATTGCTGGCGCAGCATCGATGCCCTTCTTTTCATGACCGTGATGTTCTCCATGGGACAAAGTTTCTCCCGAAGGTGATTCTTTTCCAAAGAACATTTGAACAACTGGTATGAGATAACTCAACGCTAGCAAAGCTGCCGCAACTAACACAGCTATTCCAAAAGGTTTGCCCATTAGTAAGGCACCTTCCAATATATTAAACTTACTTACAAAGCCTGCCATCAATGGTAGTCCTGCAATACCAAGGGAAGCAGCACAGAAACACACTGAGGTTATAGGCATTTTTTTCCTAAGACCACCCATAGTACTTATCTCTGAAAGCCCCGTTGTAACAAATATTGCACCGGCGCTCATAAACAAAGTGATTTTTAAAAATGCATGTGCAACAATATGGAAAATTGCTCCGGTTATGCTATAAACCGACAAAATGCTTATTCCAAGTACTATGTATGAAAGTTGACCTATTGTTGAAAATGCCAGTCTTGCTTTGAGATTATCTTGTCTCATTGCAATCATAGAAGAAACCAATATGGTGCCTACTGCAAACCAGCCAAGAGTAGATGCCCCACCACACCACTGTGCAGCTTCTGGGCCAAATACGTAACAAACGACTCTAAGTATACAGAAAGCTCCAGCCTTTACTACTGCTACTGCATGAAGCAGTGCGCTTACAGGAGTTGGTGCTACCATCGCTGAAGGAAGCCATCCATGAAGAGGCATCACGCCTGCTTTTACTGCCCCACCAACTATCATCATGAAGAATAGCATGCACATTAAGCCCTTGCTCATAGAGCCGGCCTCAATAAATCCTCCTGCGACGAATTCACATGTTCCATATTTTGTGCAAACCCAGACAATGGCCGCAAAAAACAACTGACCACTAACTAATGTGTACGCTAAGTATTTTCTGCCTGACGCCTTAGCCTTGTCATCTCTATAATGAACTACTAATGGATACGTAGCCAAAGTTAACATTTCATAAAATATAAAGAAAGTTATTAAGTTTGCCGCAAGTGCAATACCTATAGCAGAAGCCAAACATGTAGCAAATGCTGCAAAATAACCTGTTTGATTTTTTTCATGATGGCCTCTTACATAACCAATAGAATAAATAGATGTTAGTATCCATAATCCACTAGCGATGCAGGCAAAGACCATTGCTGCACTGTCCGTCTTGAGTTTAAGTTCCAACCCGTCAGCTATAGTCCAAAGTTCACTTGTGTAGACCTTTCCTTCCAAAACTCCAGGTACCATTGAAAACACAATCCCTGTCATGATTATTGCAGCAGTCAATGTTATTGCTTCTCTAATATTTGGCTTGATCCGATTCCCAAAGAAGAGAATCAACAATGCCGCCAATAACGCTACGCCTACAGCTAATGCAGGTCTCATACTAAATATTATCATATAAGGAATACCTCCAGAATGGTAGTTTTTAATATGCCATTGACAATGTATGCGTTACCTAATCCTAGGGATATAACTGCTATAATTACAATCAACATTGGTACTATCATCTGCCAAGGAACTTCTAACTTCTTTTTAATATTAGTGCTTGTATCCTTTTCTTTGACTTGTTTCTCGCCCATAAACAATTTTTCCAGAATGCGGAAAAAGTAAATAGCTCCTAGTAAGCTACTTATTATAAGTACTGCAACAAACCCGTATTGTCCGTTTTCAATTGCTCCTAGTGCCAAATACCATTTACTAAAAAACCCTGCAAACGGTGGTAATCCGATCATGGAAAGTGCGCATACAGACATAGTTAGAGAAGTTACTGGCATATCTCTATAAACCTGTCCAAGCTCGGTAGTTTCATGAATTCCGTATCTGTACTTAAGTGCTCCCGAAGTATAGAATAGACCAGATTTCATAAAGGCATGGCTTACTATGTGTAGAACTGCTCCTACAAGACCATAGAAATTGCCTATTGCAAAACCCATAGCAATGTAGCCTACTTGTCCAATACTTGAATAAGCTAAAATCTTATTATATGTGTCATATTTTAAAGCCTTAAATGATCCGAACAAAATTCCGCATACAGCCATTATTCCAATTACGTCGAAGAAATTTTCCATAACAGGCGAAGTCTCGCTAAAAATACAGAAGAAAAATCTCAACATAGCATATGCAGGAATCTTAATCATTATACCAGCAATCATAGGGTCTGCAGAAACGTGAGCATAGGAATGGGCCGCCGGTTGCCAACCATGAAGCGGGAATAATGCCATTTTAATTCCAAATCCTATAATTAGACATGCAATCGCTAATACAAGAAGTGGGCTGTCTGCCAAAGAAACTAATTTTTCTGAAAGATCGGCCATATTTAACGTTCCTGTGGCCGCATATAAAAACCCTACTCCAAGCAGATACATTGACGCACCTAGCGTTCCGGTTAACAGATATCTAAATGATGCAATAGGGCCTTTTTCATCGCCTACAGCAATCAAACCGTATCCTGCCAAAGCAGTGATTTCCATAAATACATAAAGATTGAAAGCGTCTCCAGTAGAGGACATTCCTAAAAGTCCTACTGCCAAGAAAGCAATCATAGAATAATAACCTGACGAACGCAGTCCATCAGATTTTAGCCCTTTTTCAAAAGGACTACTATATAAAGATGTGGTCCAAGATATTACTGCTACTAAAACTATAACAATACCATTTAACCCATCTATAACAAATTCAATTCCAAATGGTGGTTTCCATCCTCCAAGCCAATAATGAATAGGCTCTCCAGCAGAAACTACCTGGCCAAGTTGAATAAAAGAACATACCATTGCTATAAACAATGCAGAAATAACCGTTCTCTTTCCCCACACTGGGCTAAAATATCCAATCAATGGACATAAAAGAGTTGAGGCTAATGGAATTAAGATTATCAGTACAGGTAAATGGTCAAAAAGGTGGTTCATTTTCGCCTTCCTCCCTTTCCTGTAATCTTCTCTTCCTCTATCGTTCCGTAGATGTCTTTTATCTTCATTAATAGAGCAAGTCCCACTCCAGTTGTACCTAAACTAACTACAATAGCAGTAAGCATTAGTGCGTGTGGTAGTGGATTTATATAAGCATCAACAGAGGTTAATCCTTCTAACGCTATTGGAAGTGTTCCATCCTCTTTCTGCCCAAAAGTCAAAAAAAAGAATATGATAGATACCTGCATTATGTTCATACACATGAGTTTTTTCATATAGTTACTGCAAGTTATCATCCCATATATACCAATTGCTGACAGAATAAGTGTGAGCATATATATGCCCCTGTCCGCTAGGAAAAATTCTAAGTTTTCAATCAATTCACTCATTGAAATTTGTCCTTTCAAGTACGACTTCTAGAATGGTTATTATAACACCCATTACGCATACAGTAACGCCTATTTCAACCATTGTTATCCCTGTGGCGTGAAGTTCCGCTAGCGATTCAGCTGAACTTGCTCCCAAAGGTGATTTGCTAAATTCTAAGAAATTACCTCCGTTAAACATTGGAAGTAAACCAGTAATCAAATAGAACAACGTTCCTATGGCAGCAATTAGAATTGCCAGTTCTTCTTTGCCTTTTCTAACTCTTCTATCAAATGTAAGAATGATACGATCTAGCAAGTAAGAACATGCCAATAAAGCTCCCGCTTGGAAGCCTCCGCCCAAGCTGACCTCCCCATGAAATAGCACATATACACCATAAATCAATACGATTGGTACTACTACACGAAAAGCCACGTCTGTGATTGCGCTACCAAATAAAGACTTCTTGTGATGAAGTATTATTTCATCTTCAGATACTTGTGGTACTTTTTTCTTAGTCGAAAGAATGGACAATGCTGCTATTCCAGATAAGAATAAAACGCAAGTTTCAAAGAGCGTATCAAATCCTCTATAATCTGCTAAAACTGCTGTAACTAAGTTGTAAGAATGAGTATCCTCGATGGCATGTTCTATATAATAGCTCGAAACGTTAGCATTGGCTGGAGTGTTAATGTCTCCAATTGTAGGCAAATAACTACCAACTTTTGAAGCAGCTATCCCCATTAAAATTATGATTATGGCCAAGGTTATGGCCGTCTTTTTTCTATTCTTTTTTTCTTCCATCATCTGCTCCCTTACCTATAGATTTAATAGCTATAATGAAGTATACGGTGGAAATAGTTCCAATTATCGCTTCTGTAAATGCGACATCTGCAGCTCCGACTATTGCATAAAGAAGCATAGCCGTAAAACTAAATGCGCAATATATAATAGTTGCTGATAATAAATTTTTTCCTAAAATAATAGCTATGGCTATTGTAATTAGTGCCACAAGAAGTAGCCCTTCTAATAATAAGATAGGCATGTTATTCTTCCTCCTTTATGAGCTCTGATTCATCATTTGAATCATCATAGTCTTGCAAGTTTTGTTTATAGGCAACCTTTGCAATAATATGGGTTCCAATAGGACTGGCCACAAAAACTGCTATAAATATGGCAAAGATCTTAAGTCCTGTAATATTGAATCCTTCGTATATAAAAATGCCGATACTACAAAGAACTAATCCTGCAGACTCACCAATTCCTGCCGCATGAAGTCGACAATAAAAATCTTTGAGCCTAAAAACGCCAATTGCAGAGGATAGGAAACACAAAAATCCTAACATCATAAAGATTATGGTTAATATATTTCTAATCTCCATCCTTGTCACCTCCTTTGGCACCAAGAATTTTGGCAACAATAACCGAGCTAATGAAGCCTAAAACTGCATATGAAATGGCAATATCAACATATATGTCTCGTCTGCCATCTATAAATCCGATAAGTACTAATATTAGAATAACGTTGGTACAAATAACCAATATTCCGATAAAACGATCATACACTCCTGCTTTTCTAAAAAGAATGAAAAGCATTAGAAGGGTTAACAAAATTATTCCTATAAGATAGTACGAAAAAAAAGTGTCCATTAGTTAGCACACCTCCTTAGGAATATCTATAATTTCCATTTCGGGCATAGGGCGAAACTCACAAGTTTCTCCAAACAATGCCGCTACTTTTTTTGCCATTACACCGGTGAGCAAATCATCAGCTGCAGCCTTAGTCAAAGCATGTACTTCAAAAACTCCCTCATCACTTACATCCAAGGTTATTGTTCCTGGAGTTAAAATGATAGAATTGGTTAAAAGTACACTTGCTATAGGATGCTCATATGGCATAGAAAAAAACACGATTCGTGGTTCGTAGTCCATTTTTATTTTAATTATTTCCAGAGATACACTTACACTAGATTTGAAAATCTCTTTTAAGAGCCACAAAGAATAAAAAAAGAATTTTACATAATTTATTCCAAATACAAAGAATTCCTTACCAGTATCCGAATTTTTAATCATCAGAAATGGCAGGCATAAATAAGAAATAATAAGAGAAGAAACTAACCCTATAAGTAGGAATTTTGTCTCGACTTTCCCTGAAAGTAATACCCAGATTGCAAATAACCCAAGAGCTAGGCCTAAAAAATGAGACAGGTTTTGCCTCTGTCCCCTATGCATTAATAGTTCCTCCTTTGTGAATAAATCAAAATTTCCGTAGCTTAATTATACCGAAAACCCCTTTGAGTGTCAAGAATTTGTCATGTATTAATATACAAATATAAAGTGGGAACTTTGTATAAAAAAGGTGCAACTTATACAGTCGCGCCTTTGATATCGCATAATCTAAACGGGTACAATCCATCCTCTAGTGTCTTCTTTTTCACCGATTTGGATTCCGTATAGTTCATCATATAATCTTTGTGAAAGTTCACCAATTTGATTATTGTTGATTATCATTGACTTGCCATTCCATGAAAGTTCCCCTACTGGAGAAATTACAGCTGCTGTACCAGTGGCAAAAACTTCTTCGAGTTTGCCCTCTTCCCCAGCCTTAAATACATCATCAATGGTAAATCTTGTTTCATTAACTTTATATCCCCATTCTTTCATTACTTCTATCATGGAAGCTCTGGTGATTCCTGGTAAAATTGTACCTTCTAAAGATGAAGTGTATATTTCACCATCTATTTTGAAGAATGCGTTGGAAGTTCCGATTTCTTCAACATACTTTCTTTCCTTTGCATCAAGCCATAAAACCTGGTCAAAGCCTAAGTCACGGGCTTTCTTTTCGGCAATCATTGCTGCTGCGTAGTTGCCTCCAATTTTTGCAAAGCCAGTTCCACCTACAGCAGATCTTATGTATTCTTTTTCTACATAAATTCGTGTTGGCGCAAGTCCGTTAGCATAATAAGGCCCAACTGGGCTTAAAATTACTATGAACTTGTATGAAGTAGATACGGAAACTCCTAAATGCGGTTGAGTCGCAATGATAAAAGGTCTAATGTACAAAGATGTATCCTTTTTGGCAGGTATCCACTCTCTGTCAATATCCACTAAAGCCTTTATAGCGTCTACATAGAGTTCCTCGTCAATTTGAGGAATGCATATTCTCTGGTTAGTATTGTTGGTTCTCTTAGCATTCATATCAGGTCTGAAAAGTTGAACTTTTCCTTCTTTAGTCTTATATGCTTTGAGACCTTCAAACATTTCCTGTCCATAATGAAAAACCATACTAGCTGGATCTAATTCAAGTGGCGCATAAGGCACTATTTTGCCGTTGTGCCATCCATTTTGGACATCATAATCCATAATGAACATGTGGTCTGTAAAAAACGTTCCAAAAGGCAATTTGTTCGGGTCTGGTTTAGCCTTTGGGTTAGTGGTAAGGGTAATGTTAAATTTATTTTTCATCGTATGTTCCTTTCCTCTCTGTCTTATTTTAAAACGGCTCCTTCATTAGCAGAAGATACCATTC
Organism: uncultured Oscillospiraceae bacterium; assembly: GCA_964619315.1. Lineage (GTDB taxonomy): Bacteria > Bacillota > Clostridia > Peptostreptococcales > Anaerovoracaceae > Fimisoma. Next base: position 80,961 of record CAZUEH010000001.1, read on the forward strand.
TAGCGTACCTTGCTAACCAACCGCTCTTAACCTTTGGTTCAGGTTGAACATAAGACTTTTTACGTTTTTCAAACTCTTCATCAGAAACTTGTGCATTAATTGAATATTCAGGAATGTCGATATCTATAATATCGCCTTCTTCAATGAGACCTATCAAGCCACCACTAGCCGCTTCTGGGCATGCATGGCCAATAGATGCGCCTCTGCTAGCACCGCTGAAACGTCCATCAGTAATTAGAGCTACTGTCTTATCTAGACCCATTCCTGCAAGTGCGCTAGTTGGGTTAAGCATTTCTCTCATACCTGGGCCGCCTTTAGGTCCTTCATATCTGATGACTACGATTTGGCCATCTTTTATTTCTCCTGCATAGATTGCAGTTATAGCATCTTCTTCGGAATCGAAGACTCTAGCTGGACCTGAATGTACTAACATTTCTGGTGCAACAGCACTTCTCTTTACTACGCAACCTTCTTTAGCCACATTTCCCCATAGAATAGCAATTCCACCAGTTTCGCTGTAAGGATTGTCAATAGGGCGAATGGCATTTGTATCTTTGATAACTCTGCCTTGGATGTTTTCTCCAACAGTTTTTCCTGATACAGTTATAAGAGAAGTATCAATAAGATTCTTTGATGCAAGTTGAGCCATTACTGCTGGCACTGCTCCCCCATTGTCAAGGTCATGCATATGAGTTCCACCTGCTGGAGCCAAATGGCAAAGGTTTGGAGTAACTTGGCTGATTTCATTAAATAAATTCAAATCCACTTCTACTTCAGCCTCATGAGCAATTGCTAAAAGGTGAAGAACGCTGTTAGATGAACATCCAAGAGCCATGTCACAAGCAATAGCGTTTCTTATGGATTTTTCGTTTATTATATCTCTAGTTTTAATATCTTTTTCTATCAAGTCCATGATAGCCATTCCAGAATACTTAGCAAACATTATTCTTTTGCTAGATACTGCCGGAATACTGCCATTGCCTGGCAATGCAATTCCTATGGCTTCGCAAAGACAATTCATACTGTTTGCAGTGTACATGCCTGAGCATGAACCACATCCAGGACATACATTTTGCTCATATTCGTTGAGGCCTTCATCATCTATGATGCCTGCTTTTCTTGCCCCTACTGCTTCGAACATTTTAGAAAGGCTAGTTTCAACTCCGTCTACAAGACCAGACATCATCGGGCCTCCAGAGCATACTATTGCAGGTATATTCATTCTTGCAGCAGCCATAACCATTCCTGGCACTATTTTGTCGCAATTAGGCACCAAAACTGCACCATCAAAGGCATGAGCCATTATCATGGTTTCTACACTGTCAGCTATAAGTTCACGACTTGCAAGGGAATATTTCATGCCAACATGTCCCATTGCAATTCCATCACAAACACCGATAGCAGGAACCATTATTGGCGTTCCTCCTGCCATTCTTACACCTGCTTTTACAGCTTCTGTAATTTTGTCTAAGTGAATATGACCTGGAACGATTTCACTGTGAGCAGAAACAACTGCAATTAGTGGTCGTTCCAACTCTTCTTGGGTATATCCCATGGCATAGAAAAGGCTTCTCATTGGAGCCTTTTCTATACCTTCTGTAACTAGTTTGCTTTTTGATTTCATTATCTATCTCTCCTGTAAACAGCTTATTTTTTTAACCAACTCATTAGTTTTCTTAATTCGCTGCCGGTTTTACAAAGAAGGTGATCAGCTTCTTTCTTTCTAGTTGCAAGGAATTTTGCTTTTCCGCCTGCATTGAATTCCTGAACGAATTCGCTAGCAAAAGTACCATCTTGAATTTCATGAAGAACTTTTTTCATTTCTTTTCTTGTATCTTCAGTTATGATTCTTGTTCCAGTTCTGTAATCACCATATTCAGCAGTGTTTGAGATTGAATATCTCATTTTGTCGAATCCGCCTTCATTGATAAGGTCAACGATTAGCTTCATTTCGTGGATACATTCAAAGTACGCCATTTCAGGTTCATAACCTGCTTCTACTAAAGTGTCAAATCCTGCTTTCATAAGCTCTGTAACACCACCGCAAAGTACAGCCTGTTCACCAAACAAATCTGTTTCAGTTTCTTCTTTGAAAGTAGTTTCCAAAATGCCTGCACGGCCAGCGCCGATTCCGCTAGCATATGCCAAAGCATAATCCTTAGCTTTGCCAGAAGCATCCTGATAGATAGCGATAAGGCTTGGAACTCCTCTGCCTTCTTGATACTGAGTTCTTACTGTGTGTCCAGGTCCCTTTGGTGCGATCATAACAACATCGATATCAGCAGCTGGCTGAATCTGATTGTAATGAATGTTGAATCCATGAGCAAATGCTAAAACATTTCCTGCTTTAAGATTTTTTGCAACCTGTTTGTTGTATATTTCTGCTGCCATTTCGTCAGGTACTAACATCATTACGATATCTCCTGCTGCCGCCGCTTCTTCAATATCCATAACCTTTAGGCCTGCTGCTTCTGCCTTTGCAATGTGTGCTGATCCTGGTCTAAGACCTACCACTACGTTAGCGCCGCTTTCCTGTAAGTTCATTGCGTGAGCATGACCTTGGCTACCAAAACCTAATACTGCTACTGTTTTACCATCAAGAATTGCAAAGTTGCAATCTGCATCATAATACTTATTAACCATTTTTCTGTTCTCCTTTTAAATTAAAAAATTATTTTTCAAGACCGGTAACTCCGGTTCTGCAAATATCAACGATTTCATAGTCCTCAAGCATGCTCAAAAATGCATCTAACTTGTCAGGACTACCTGTAAGCTCAAGAATCATTTCCTCTTTTGTAAGGTTGATTATTTTTGCTCTATATATGTCTACGATTTCTTTAACCTCTCTACGCTTTTCATTGTTGGCAAGAATTTTTACCATCAATAATTCGCGGAAAAAGCTTCTTTTGCTTTCGAGAGTTTTGATACTTCTTACAACTTCCAGTTTTTCAGTTTGAGCTGCAATCTGGTGTAGTGTTAGATTATCTCCCTCGAATACTATTGTTATCCTTGATACATCCGGATCATTAGTAGCAGAAACTGTCAAAGAATCAATGTTGAAGCCTCTTCTTCCATAAAGACTTACAACTCTAGATAATACATTGGCTTTATTGTCAACATATATACTAACGACTTCTTTTTTCATGGTGGGCCTCCTCTCTATTCAAACAACATATCGTCAATGGTTTTACCATTTGGAATCATTGGAAGTACCTTGTCATTTATAGCAATGTTACAATCTATCCATGAAGGACCTTCAGCAGCAAGTGCTTTATCAAATGCATCTTTTAATTCTTCCATAGTATCTACTTTGAACCCATTACCACCAAAAGCTTCTATTAACTTAGGAAAGTCTGTTTTCCTTCCAGGTGTTGTTTGGGAGTAACGTTTGCCATAGAAAGCTGTTTGCCATTGGTACACCATGCCTAAAACTCTGTTATTAAGTATTACTGTAATTATTGGAAGATTGTTTGATACGGCTGTACAAGCTTCAGTAAGATCCATGTGTAATGAACCGTCTCCAGTAATATGAATAACTCGTTTATCAGGGTTGCCCATTTGTGCACCTATTGCTGCTCCATATCCGAATCCCATTGTTCCAAGGCCTCCGCTGGAAAGGAAGTTTTCAGGAGCAGTCTGCTTAACATATTGTGCAGACCATATCTGATGTTGTCCTACATCTGTAACGAAAATTGTTTCTTTGTCACTGTTATCGCAAATATATTCTATGATTTCTTGAGGATTGATTTTTTGATTAGCTTCTGTAATCTTCATTGGTTTTTCTTTGTTCCAATCTTCTATCTGGCTAATCCATTCCTCATGTTTAGTTTCTTCAATTTTAGGAAGAAGTTCCTGTAAAACGCTTTTGCAATCTCCAATGATACTCTCGGTAACAGCTACGTTTTTGTTTATTTCACTCTTATCAATATCAATTTGAAGGATTTTAGCTTTTTTTGCAAAGTTGCCAGGGCTCTGAGCTACTCTATCGCTGAACCTGCTACCTAATGTAATAAGTAAGTCAGCTTCTGCAACAGATTTGTTAGCCGCATAGGAACCGTGCATTCCTATCATTCCAAAATAGCCTCTCTTCGATGAAGGTATTGTACCAAGTCCCATCAAAGAACTTACTACTGGAATATCAGCCTTTTCCATTAAAGCAAGTACTTCCGCTTCTGCTTCTGATGCTACTACTCCACCTCCGGTGAATATCACAGGTCTTTCTGCTGCATTTATATACTTTGCAAATTTGCCAAGTTTACTTTCACAACATTCTGACTCGATTTCCTTTAATGGATATCTTTCTGCAGGCTCATAATCGATCATTGCCTCAGTTATATCTTTTGTTATATCTACAAGTACAGGTCCTTTTCTTCCTTCGTTAGCAATTCTGAATGCATTTCTCATAGCATCAGCCAAATCCTCTTTGCGATTTACAAAGTAGTTATGCTTTGTTATTGGAAAAGTAATACCAGTTATGCATACTTCCTGAAAAGCATCTCTTCCTATTAAAGGACTTCCTACGTTAGCAGTAATAAATACTGTAGGAATACTATCCATATATGCTGTTGCTATACCTGTAACTAAGTTTGTAGCTCCAGGACCACTAGTTGCAAATGCAACGCCGGTCTTGCCTGTGGCTCTTGCATATCCATCTGCCGCATGAGCTGCTCCTTGTTCGTGAGCAGATAATATATGGGTTATTTTATCGCTATGTTTGTACAGTTCATCGTATAAAACCAGTGCTGTCCCTCCTGGGTAGCCAAAAACTGTGTCAACATCATGTTCCAACAGGATTTTCATAACCATTTCTGCGCCTGTCATTTTCATTTGGTGTCTTCCTCCGTTCCTTTTATGTAATCAATTAATTGTCTGGCACTTCTTCCCGAAACGCCTCCGTGACGGATTTGCCATTTGTTTGCTTCTGCGTGTAATTCTTCTGTGGAAAGTTTTACCCCTTCTCTTTTTGCTAGAGTTTCCACAATCTGGTGGAATTCTTCGTTAGTTGGCTTGCCATAGTATATTTGTACACCGAACCTAGCTGCCAAGCTGACTTTTTCTTCAATAGAATCGCTTCTATGAATATCTCCCACATGTTCTATATCGTCTCTATCTTTCCAAGTTTCCTTGATAAGATGTCTTCTGTTAGATGTTGCATATATCAAAACATTTTCTGGTCTTGGTTCAAGGCCGCCTTCAATTACAGCTTTTAGGTATTTGTACTCAGTTTCAAAATCTTCAAAGGACAAATCGTCCATATAGATTATAAATCTGTAATTTCGTGTTTTAATTGATGCTATTATTTGGCTAAGATATTTCATTTGGTGTCTATACACCTGAATTATTCTTAGTCCATCGTTGTGATACTGATTTGCGATGGCTCTGATGCTAGTGCTTTTGCCAGTACCGCCATCCCCAAACAATAGTACATTGTTGGCAGGCTTTCTCTTTAGAAAAGCTTCTGTATTATCAATCAGTTTATTCTTTTGAACTTCATATCCTATTAAGTCTGATAGTTTAATGTTTTCCAGACTTTTGACGGGAACGAATCCAGCCTTTTCGCCATCTACCTTTATAGTAAAGGCTTTGCTTAATCCTAAAGTTCCAACGCCGTGACTTTTGTAAAACTTAGAAATCGTTTTGAAAAAATCTTCTGAAGATTGTAATGCTTCCTTTAATTCTTCAATTTCCTTGCCTGCATCAGTGGCTTCAAACTTCCCTTCATATTTTGATAAAGAAGAAAAATAGTCAATTCTTAATGCTGCTTCGATATCTTTAAAATCAAAATTGAAGATTTTATCGAGAGTTTCGCAATCTTTAGCCCCAAAAACATCATTGATGGGTTCCTTTTGATTTTCTAAACTAAGAGAAAACGCATTTTCGTTAAATGCTATGTAATGTGCTACACAGCTTTGCCAAAGGTTCCCATTGAATCCGTATTCAGAAGACATTTTTAAAATATCTCTTATAATTTCATGTGCAAGTCCATTAGAATTTGATTCGATGTTTTTAGCACCCTTGCAAAGTTCTCCGACTTTTGAAATCACAGAATCATTATTGTTAGAATATAAAATTAAGTTTTCTAATAAATGATGCATTCTGAACCTACCTTAATTTGTCTGCAATCATAGTTCCAATCTCAGATGTTGTAACTAATTTTTTGTCTGGTGTCATGATATCAGGAGTTCTGTAGCCTTCCTCAAGCACTGATTTAACAGCCTTTTCAATGGCTTCGGATTCCTCCATCAAGCCCAAAGTATATTTTAACATCATTGCTGCCGAAAGTATAGTAGCCATTGGATTAGCTTTTCCAGTACCAGCGATATCTGGAGCTGACCCATGTACAGGCTCGTACATTCCAAATTCACCCTCTGCTAAACTTGCTGACGGAAGCATACCTATGGATCCTGTGATCATGCTTGCCTCGTCCGAAAGAATGTCTCCAAATATATTATTTGTTACCATTACATCAAACTGCTTGGGATTATATACAAGTTGCATTGCAGCATTATCGACATAAAAGTTTTCTAGTATTACTTCTGGATATTTTTGAGCTACCTTTGCCACTGTTTTTCTCCAAAGTCTAGAACTTTCAAGGACATTGGCTTTGTCAACACTGGTAACTTTTTTATTTCTTTTCATAGCCATAGCAAAGGCTATTTCTGCTACTCGCTCTACTTCCTTTTCAGAATAAAGTTCCACATCATAAGCTGCTTTGCCCATATCTTTAGTGTCCTTTATTCCTCTTTCTCCGAAATATATTCCGCCTGTAAGTTCTCTGACCACCAATAGATCAAGGCCGCCTTCGACTTTTTCCTCTTTTAAAGGACATGCCCCTTTAAGTTCATCGAACATAATGGCAGGTCTTAGATTGGCAAATAAACCTAATTCTTTTCTTAAACCTAAAAGTGCTTTTTCAGGTCTTTCCTCTCCTGGTAAGTCGTCCCATTTAGGGCCGCCCACAGCGCCAAGAAGTACTGCATCGCTTTGTTTAGCTTTAATTACAGTTTCTTCAGGCAAGCATTTGCCTACAGCATCTATGGCTGCGCCTCCTGCTAAGAGATATTCATAATTAAATGTATGATTAAATTTTTTGGCTACTGCATCTATGACCTTAATGGCTTGTTCAACAACTTCAGGCCCGATACCATCGCCAGGAATTACTGTTATTTTATAATCCATCCTTGTTCTCCTTCCAACTTTACATTATGACGCTTATCAACTTTGGATTATAACCATCTTTTTCCAAAGCTTTACAAATAAGGTTTTTATGTTCAGTTCCAAAGGCTTCAATGGTTATTTTAAGTTCTACTGCCGCAGTACGGTTTGTAGTTACGAACTGATTATGTTCAAGTTTTACAACGTTTCCTCTTGCTTCAGCTATTATTGATGCTACTCTTACTAATTCACCTGGTTTATCAGGCATAAGTACTGAAACTGTAAATATTCTATCTCTGCTTATTAAACCCAATTGAACTACTGATGACATTGTGATAATGTCCATGTTACCGCCGCTTAGAATAGAAACGATTTTTTTATTTTTTACGTTCAAGTGTTTTAGTGCAGCTACAGTCAATAGCCCTGAGTTTTCAACAATTAGTTTGTGATTTTCGACCATATCTAGGAAAGCAACGATTAGTTCATCATCTTCGACGGTGATTATATCGTCAAGACCTTTTTCCAAATATGGAAAAATCTTTTCTCCTGGTGTTTTAACTGCTGTACCGTCCGCAATGGTAGAAATATGTTCCAAAGTTATAGGTTTTTTCACTTTTAAGGATTCTTGTAGACAATTAGCACCTGCTGGTTCCACTCCTATGACCTTAATCTTAGGGTTTAGAAGTTTCGCTAATGTGGATACTCCTGCTGCTAAGCCACCTCCACCTATTGGCACAAGAATATAATCTACCAAAGGAAGCTCTTTTATTATTTCCATGGCTATGGTTCCTTGACCAGTGGCCACTGATAAGTCATCAAATGGGTGAATAAAAGTGTAATGATTTTCTTCGGCTAGTTTTGCTGCATGAGCTGCTGCCTCGTCATATACATTACCGTGCAAAACCACTTCTGCACCATAACTTTTTGTTCTATCAATCTTCATCAATGGTGTTGTCGTAGGCATTACTATTGTAGCCTTACAACCATATGCTTTAGCGGCATAAGCGACGCCCTGAGCATGGTTACCTGCTGAAGCAGTAACAAGTCCACGGTTTCTTTCCTCGTCGGTAAGAGTGCTGATTTTATAGTAAGCACCTCTTAACTTATATGCGCCTGTCATTTGTAGGTTTTCTGGTTTCAAATAAACCTTGTTTTTGGTCTGTTCGCTGAGAAATCCACTGTAAATCAGTTTAGTTTCTATTGCAACTTTTTGAACTACTTCTACAGCCTCTTCAAATGCTTTTAATGTTAGCATATAATTCTCTCTTTCTATATTTAGTCTTTACTTAATTGAATTGAGAAGTCCGCCTTTTTTAATTATATTATCTATAAATTCTGGGAAAGGCATGGCTTTATATTGTCTGTCTTTAGTAACGTTTGTTATTATTCCTGTTTTAAAATCAACAGAAACCTGATCTCCTGCCTCTATGTCTTCGGCAGCTTCTGGACATTCCATTATTGCTAATCCAATGTTTATAGCATTGCGGTAAAAAATCCTTGCAAAGGATTTAGTTATAACACATGAAATACCACATTCCTTTATGGCAATTGGTGCATGCTCTCTTGATGAGCCGCATCCAAAATTTAGACCGCCTACCATTATATCACCATCTTCTGCTTTTTTAAAGAAATCTTCATCAATTGGTTCCATACAATGAGCAGCTAATTCTTTGCTATCTGTCGTGTTCAAATATCTTGCAGGGATAATGATATCAGTATCGATATTATCTCCGTATTTGTAAACAGTTCCTTGTGCTTTCATCTACATTACCTCCTTTGGGTCGGAAATTTTTCCAGTTACAGCAGATGCTGCAGCAACTGCAGGGTTTGATAGATAAACCTCAGAAAGATTGTGTCCCATTCTACCTATAAAGTTTCTATTAGTAGTAGCAACACATCTTTCGTGTTCTGCTAAGATACCCATGTAACCACCTAAGCATGGACCACATGTAGGTGTTGAAACTGCACAACCAGCATCTATAAAGATGTCTAAATATCCTTCTTTGATACAGTCCTTATATATCTTCTGAGTGGCAGGAATAACGATACATCTAACATCCTTTGCCACCTTTTTACCTTTAAGAATCTCTGCCGCTATTTTCATATCTTCAAGGCGTCCATTAGTACAAGAGCCTATGACCACTTGGTCTATTTTAATTTCACCGATCTCATCAATAGTCTTAGTGTTTTCAGGTAAATGTGGTAGTGCAACTGTAGGTTTTAATTCTGAAAGGTCTATAGTGATGACTTGGTCATATTGAGCGTCTTCATCAGGTGCGAAAACTTTATATTCTCTGTCTACTCTACCTTTCATGTACTCTTTTGTGATTTCATCTACCATGAATATGCCATTTTTTGCGCCGGCTTCGATTGCCATGTTTGCTATGCTTAATCTGTCGTCCATAGAAAGAGCTTTTAATCCATCACCCATAAACTCTAATGATTTGTACAAAGCTCCATCTACGCCAATCATACCGATTAAATGCAAAATTACATCCTTGCCAGAAACGTATTGGTTTAGTTTACCTGTAAGTTCTATTTTTATTGCTGCTGGTACTTTGAACCAAGTTTTGCCTGTTGCCATTCCAGCTGCCATATCAGTGCTTCCAACGCCTGTAGAAAAAGCGCCTAATGCTCCATATGTGCAAGTGTGTGAATCAGCTCCAATTATACATTCGCCAGAAGCAACTAATCCCATTTCTGGAAGCAATGCGTGTTCAATACCCATATTGCCTACATCAAAGAAATTGTCTATGTCAAACTTTCTAGCAAAAGTCCTAGATTGTTTACACTGCTGTGCTGCCTTAATGTCTTTGTTTGGTGTGAAATGATCCATTACCAACGATATTTTTGATTTATCAAAGACTTCATCAAATCCTGCTTTTTCAAATTCATTAATGGCTACTGGAGAAGTTATATCATTTCCCAAAACCATATCTAATTTAGCTTCAATTAGCTGGCCCGGTTTAACTTCATTTAAGCCTGCATGATCTGCTAAAATCTTTTGTGTCATTGTCATACTCATAAGGTTTACCTCTCTAAAAATGCTCTATTTATTGCTGACATAAGGGCGTTGACTGATGCATATATGATATCATTGTGAATTCCAATGCCCCAGTAGGTTTTACCACTTTTGTCTGCCATCGCTACATATGCAGCTGCTTTTGAATTTGACTTAGAGTCAAGTGCATGTTCTTCATAAGTTAGGAACTCACAGTCTATTCTATAAGGACCTTCTCTTAAAGCGTTTGTTATGGCGTCGAGACGACCATTTCCATCACCTTTAAGATTATATTTTTTGCCGTCTATTATCGTTTCGATATCGGCTTCTATACCGTTATCTCCAAGACTTTCAGATTGTGGCAATCTCTTAAATGTAGCATCTAATAGTTGGTACTTGTCAATTCTGTTAACATACTCTTTTGTAAAAATATCTAGTATCTTATCAGGAGGCAACTCCTTGTGGTTGACATCGGAAACATGTTTCATCATGTATCCTATTTCTTCCTTCATAGCTGTTGGTATGTGATATCCATAATTGGTTTCAAGGATATATGCTACACCGCCCTTGCCTGACTGGCTATTTATTCTGATTACATCTGCTTCGTATTCTCTGTTGACATCCATTGGGTCAATTGGGATATACGGAACATTCCATCTGTCTGGCTCAAACTCTTCTCTATAGTGCATTCCTTTTGCAATCGCATCTTGGTGAGATCCAGAAAATGCTGCAAACACCAATTCTCCTCCATATGGTTGTCTATGTGGTACTTTCATATCTGTGAATTGCTCATACTTTTCTACTATTCGTGGCATATTTGTAAAATCCAATTCAGGGTTAACACCGTGAGAATACATATTCATTGCCACGGTAATTATGTCTGCATTACCGGTACGCTCTCCATTTCCGAAAAGAGTTCCTTCGACTCGATCGCCTCCTGCCAAAACGCCCAACTCGCAGTCGGCTACGGCAGTTCCTCTATCGTTGTGAGGATGCAAGGAAATTACTACATTCTCTCTTGAGTCAAGATTATCGCTCATATATTCTATCTGTGAAGCATACACGTGAGGCATGGACATGGAAACAGTAGCCGGAAGGTTGATTATAGTCTTTCTCTGTGGTGTCGGTTTCCAGACACCTATTACTGCGTTACAAATTTCCAATGCATATTCCATTTCTGTGCCAGTAAAGCTTTCAGGGGAATATTCGAATGTAAAGTGTGTATCTGCATACTTTTTAGAGTACTCATCTATCATTTTAGCACCAGAAACAGCAATCTTTTTTATTTCGTCTTTGCTCTTTCTGAAAACTTGTTCTCTCTGTGCTACTGATGTGGAGTTGTATAAATGTATAATTACATTTTTTGCTCCTTTTACTGCCTCAAAAGTTTTTTCGATTATATGTTTTCTTGATTGTGTAAGAACCTGAATAGTTACATCCTCTGGTATTAAATTCTTTTCTATAAGTTCTCTTAGAAATTCATATTCTGTCTCCGATGAAGCAGGAAATCCAACTTCAATTTCTTTAAAGCCAATATCACATAACAGCTTAAAGAAATCCAGCTTCTCTTCTAGGCTCATAGGCACTATTAGAGCTTGGTTGCCATCTCGCAGGTCAACGCTACACCATATAGGTGCTTTATCGATGTGGTCCTTTTGAGTCCACTTGTTGGATTCAACTGGCGGCAAAAAATATCCTCTGCTATATTTTTTATGGTTTTTCATGCCGACGACTTTGTCTGTGACTTCAGTTATCATTTCTTAAGGGTCCTTTCTTTTATCATAAAAAAAAATCTCGTCTCCACCAGAAATTAGAAACAAGATTAGTTTTAACAAAATATAAGTTTACTACTCGGATTCAGGTAGAATATTAATTCATAAATTATTTTATTTCAAATGACTAGTACGACTCCGAGTAAAATAATATGTAACATTAATATTCTTTCCTTTCTTTTCATTTATAATATAGTTATGATACTGCTTTTGCCAATTAAAGTCAATAGTTTTTTGTGTTTTTTTACAACTTTTTTTGATATTGCTGTTTCTTTTCCACAAATACACGGTCGTTTATAAATCCAACATCTCTTATTCTTCGTCTTTATAGCACAATGAGAAAACTCCCGAGCTTCTACTATGAAACTCGGGAGTAAATCATCTTTAATTATGCTGTTGGATTAGCTGCTTTTGGCAATCTCTGTTCTATCACCTGCATTAGGCTATCTGTGCAAGCAAGTTTTTCTACTAGCTCGCCATCACCTACTACAACTAACTTAGCGTCTTCAGTAGGAGTTAAAACTCCTCCCAATACTTCGCCAACTTGTGCATACTTGTATGCAGCAACAGTATCAGCCATTTCGTCAGAAATCTCATCTGTTTCATCCCAGTCAAGGTCAACTTCGAATACATGTGCGATTTCTACTGCAACTTCCCAGTTGCTAAACAAGATTTCTTCGTCTATAGCTGCCTCAACAAGCTGTAGTCTTCTTTCTGTATTGGTAAATGTGCCATCGATAGAAGCGAAGCCTGTTCCAGGAATAACCACATCTGCTTTTGATCCAAGTTCAGTCACGTGAGTATCACATACTGCTAAGAATTCTAATTCATCAGTGTTTATATCAGCATTTTCACCGAATACTACTAAAGCCTTAACTCCCTCAAGAGCTTCCACTCCTGCGGTAATTCCCATGTCTACTAAACCTTGAGAATTGTTTTTAGCCTTAACTTGAAGGATACCATCTCTTGGTGATCCGATGTGACCTGAAAGCATTGCTATGTCAGCAACTAAAGTCGCACCATCTACAGTCAAGAAGTTCTGCTGGTATACTATCATAGCTTTTTTAGCAGCCATATAAGTGTCAGCTATTGCTTTAGCTTCTTCTGAAACCTTAACGTTTGCCAATGATGCTACAAATTCATCATAGCCCGCAACCATTTTAGCCTTACCACTGTCAACAATAGCCTTAGCTACTTCCTTAAGGAATGATAAGTCGTTATCACAGTTGCATACGCTTATAACCTTTGCGCCTGCTTCTTCTGCTTGTCTTAGCTTTAATTCAATTACTCTTGAGTCTTCATCTTTGAATCCAACTTTTAGAATAACATTAGTTGAAAGTAATTCGTCTATAGTGTTTGGAGAAGCGTCACGGCCTATAACCTTTTTCAATCCGCTTTCTCTGTTGTTCATACAAAGAACCTTTGCGCCCATAGCTTCTGCCATTGTTCTCATAGCATAAGCTTCTTCGTTGGTGTATCTGTCTGAAATTGATACTGCTATAGCGTCCTTGCCATATTTTGCACCAATAGACTGACATTTTTTAGCAACTAAGACGAATGCTTCATGATAATCAGCTTCTCTGAATCTTCCATCTTCCTTAACTAAAGGTTCTTCCAACTTATCCTCTAAGACTGCGCAGTCAAATCCCCATTTACCGTTACCACAGATAAGGCCTTTGTTTACGATGCCGTCTTTGTCAGGATTGGACTTAATAAGCATATCTCCGCAGCTCTCAACTTTGAGGCTACAACCTACTGAACAATATGCACAAGTAGTATCTGTAACTTCTGTTGCTACTGGAGTTTCTTTAATCATTGTAGTTCTTTCTTGTAATGCACCTGTTGGGCATACGCTTACGCACTGTCCACAAGAGATACAACCGGACTCTACTAAAGGTTTTTCCATATTAGGCTTAACTGTTGTTTCAAAACCTCTGTTTACAAGACCTAATGCGCCTACTCCAACAACTTCGTCACATACTCTTACACAAAGTCCGCAAAGAATACACTTGCTAGGGTCTCTTACTATGAATGGATGATCGTCTTCAAACTCAATGTCGCTCTTTTCTCCTGCAAATCTATCAGGTGCAACGTCATATTGGTTTGCATAATCAATCAGTTTACATTCAAAGTAGTCATGGCATCCACATTCTAAACATCTTGAAGCTTCTTCAACAGCCTGTTCTTCTGTAAATCCACATGGGATTACTTCGGAGAAGTTATCCTTTCTTTCTTCTGCAGAAAGTAGTGGAATTTCAGGTCTGCACATTCTTTCTCTATCTTCGAATGTTTTTTCTGTAATATCATCTCTTTCTACAACGAAAGGTTTTTCATACTTTACAGCTTCGCCATATAGATATGCGTCGATGATATCAGAAGCTTTTCTTGCATCAGCAATTGCTTCTACAGCTATAGAAATCTTATCGTTACCACAGTCTCCGCCTGCAAATACGCCAGGAATGCTGGTCATATAAGTATCAGGGTCGTATGCGATAGCGTCTTTTCTTGTCTTATCACAATCAAATATGCTAGCATCTACTGCCTGACCAATTGCAAGAATTACAGTGTCAACAGCGATAGTTTCAGTCTTGCCTTCTACAGGAATAGGTTTTCTTCTGCCAGAAGCGTCAGGTTCACCCAACTCCATAACTTGAAGTACAACTTCTTTAACTTTGCCTTGTTCATCCTTGATTATTTCTAAAGGATTTGTAAGGTTCTTAAAGATTACGCCTTCTTCTTCGCCTTCTTCGATTTCTACCATGTCAGCTGGCATTTCGTCTTTAGTTCTTCTGTAAATGTTATATACTTCCTTAGCGCCTAATCTTACAGCTGTTCTGCAAGCATCCATAGCTGTGTTTCCGCCGCCTACGATAGCAACTTTTTCACCTAAGGATATTTCTTCATTTCTAACTACTTTTCTTAAGAAGTCAATACCGCCGATAACGCCTTCTGCATCTTCGCCTTTGCATCCAACTCCTGTAGATACCCAAGCACCGATTCCAAGAAGTACAGCATCGTAATCATTCTTAATTGTTTCGAATGGAATATCAACTCCAATCTTAGTGTTAGTGATGATTTCTACTCCCATTCTTTCGATAGTAAGAATTTCTTCATCTAATACAGCCTTTGGAAGTCTGTATTCTGGGATACCGTATCTCAACATACCGCCTGCTTTTGGCATTGATTCGAATATTGTTACCATATGTCCCATCTGCCTAAGGAAATATGCAGCAGATAATCCCATAGGACCACCACCGATGACAGCAACGCTCTTGCCGGTGTCTTCTTCACATTCAGGAGTGAAAACTTCTTCGCCTTCTAAATCGAAGTCAGCAACGAATCTCTTTAATTGCTGTATTGAGATAGGTTCATCAATAAGACCTCTTCTACATTCTTCTTCGCAAGGATGAGGACAAACTCTTCCAAGTGCTGCAGGTAGAGGAATCTTATCCTTAACAAGCTCATGAGCCTTTTCATATTCTCCATTAGCAATTAAGCCTACATATCCCTGACAGTCTGTCTGAGCAGGACATGCCAACACACATGGAGGTCTACAATCACCTACATGGTTTGAAAGAAGAAGTTCAAGGTTAGTTTTTCTTGATTCTACTACTCTTTCAGTATTAGTTTTTATTACCATTCCTGGTGCGATATCTGTAGCACATGCCTTGCAAAGTTTAGGATTTCCTTCAACTTCACACATACATAGACCACATGAACCGTAAATTTTAGTTCTTTCATCATAGCAAAGAGTTGGAATAAAAACGTCGTTTTCTCTTGCAACTTCCAGAATTGTCTGGCCTGCAACGCCTGTAACTTCTTTACCGTCTATATTAAGTCTAAACTTGTTCATCGTTTTTCCTCCTCCCTACTTCTTTTCTATAGCGCCAAATTTGCAGCTTTCTAAGCACTTGCCGCATTTGATGCATTTTTCTTTGTCAATAACGTGTTTTTCTTTTACTGTTCCTGTAATAGCTCCTACTGGGCATTTCTTTGAGCATAATGTACAGCCAACACATTTATCTGTAATAGTGTAATTCACAAGAGCCTTACATGATCCTGCAGTACACTTTTTGTTATAAATATGATCTTCATACTCATTTCTAAAGTATTTAAGAGTAGTTAGAACTGGGTTTGGTGCAGTTTGGCCTAATCCGCAAAGGGAACCGTCCTTAATCTTAACTGCCAATTCTTCTAACTTCTCAATATCGCCATCTACGCCTTCTCCTCTTGTAATTCTTTCCAAGATTTCAAGCATTCTCTTTGTACCAAGACGGCAATAGTTGCACTTACCGCAAGATTCGTCACGAGTAAAGTTCAAGAAATATCTTGCCATATCTACCATGCAAGTATCTTCGTCCATTACGATCATACCACCGGATCCTACGATAGCACCTGTTTTATTGATATCTTCATATGTTACTGGTGTATCAATAAGCTGTGCTGGAATACATCCGCCAGAAGGTCCGCCCATCTGAACAGCCTTAAATTCTCTGTCGTTTTTAATTCCACCACCGATATCAAATATAACATCTTTAAGAGTAAGACCCATAGGTACTTCTACTAGTCCACCCTTCTTTATCTTTCCTGCTAATGCGAAAACCTTAGTTCCTTTGCTTAGTTCAGTTCCCATAGCGCCGAAAGCTGCTCCGCCGTTATGAATGATCCAAGGTACGTTTGCAAGGGTTTCTACATTGTTTATATCTGTAGGTTTCTGCCAATATCCTTTTGCTGCAGGGAAAGGAGGTTTTAATCTAGGCATTCCTCTTTCTCCTTCGAGGGATGCGATCAATGCTGTTTCTTCACCACACACGAATGCGCCGGCTCCTGCTTTGATTCTCATTTCGAAGTCGAATCCACTACCAAAGATATTTTTACCCAAGTATCCTTTTTCTCTCGCTTGTTCCATAGCAATTTCAAGTCTCTTGATTGCTAAAGGATATTCAGCACGACAGTAAATGATACCTTCTTTAGCACCCATAGCGTATCCGCCTATAATCATACCTTCAATCAATGAATGAGGGTCGCCTTCTAAAACGGAACGGTCCATGAATGCGCCTGGGTCTCCTTCGTCGGCATTACAAACCAAATATTTTTCGTTTCCTGGACTTTGCTTTGCTGCATTCCACTTAAACCAAGTTGGGAATCCTGCGCCGCCTCTTCCTCTTAATCCTGAAACCTTAATTTCTTCTATAACTTCTTCAGGTTTCATAGACTTAAGAACTTTTTCGATAGCCTTGTAACCGTCAACAGCTACATACTCATCTATTTCTTCTGGATTGATAACTCCGCAGTTTCTAAGAACAACTCTCTGTTGTTTTCCTACGAACTGTTCATCTTCTGAAGAAATTGACTGCTCTTTGAAGACAGTCCCGTTTACCAAATGATTTTCTACTATCTGAGAAACCTTATCTGGTTGAACTTTGACATATCTTGTCATTTCGCCGTTATCTTCATAAACGTCAACTATTGGCTCTAGGTAACAAGTACCAACACAGCCTGTAGTATCTACGCTTATATTTAGTTTCTTGTCCGCAATCTGTTTTTCAAATTCGTCAGCGGTTTTTTTAGCACCTGTGGCAATACCACAGCTACCTTGTCCTACTACTACTCTCATGGTTTCACCTCCTATGCTCTTTCTCTGATCTCATCGAGAATTTGTCTTACTCCATCTTTTGTTAGATTTCCATAAGTTTCATCTCCATCAGCACTCTTAATCATCATAACAGGTGCCAGTGAGCAACAACCCAAACAGGCAACGTTGTTAAGAGTAAACAGACCGTCCTCTGTAGTCTCTCCATCCTTTATGTTCAGATGTTCACATACGGCTTCTTCAATAAGTTCAGAGCCATTTACGTGACACGCAGTACCTTGGCAAAGCATTACAAGATACTTGCCGATAGGCTGTAATCTGAACTGTGCATAAAAAGTAGCTACACCGTAAATCTTAGCAGGTTGAATGCCTGTAGCATCAGAAATATAATTGATGACATCTATAGAAAGATATCCGTATATATCCTGAGCCTTTTGCAGAATAGTAATTAAACTACCCGGCACTTTTGCATATTGGTCTAAAACAGGTTGCAGTTCTTTGAACTGTTCTTTTCTGTTTTCGAGACAATTGCAGTTACATACTTTTTCACTCATTATAGCACCTCTCAAAAAAATAAAATTCCATAAATTGGCCTTCAACTGACAAGAATACACGTCTAAATTTCAAGATTTGTGCTCTTGACAACTGAAGACATAACACAACAATCTAATTGTATCAAATGCACTTGGGAAAATCAATAAATCTTTTTTTTGTCAATGATGTGCAGTCAAAAAAACAAGTCGGTTTTGTCGATATTTAAAGAAAAAGCATCTATATTCTTGTTTCCAACTTTATAAATGCTTTTTATTCTCTTAAAAATCCAATATTGTTTATTGGTTCTTTTGATTCGTATTGTTTTCTTCTGGCTTTTCAAGAATGTAGATTTTAACTCTTTCTATTCTACGCTCCCTAATCGACATAATCTTAAATTTGTAATCTTCAAACTCAATTATTCTGCCAATGTCAGACTCTTCTGGAATTTCTCCTAGAATATCTATAAGAAAACCGCCTATAGTTTCGCTGCTATCCGATTGAAGATCAATACCGAGTTCTTCGTCCAAATCATCTAAGTCAACATCTCCGTCAACAAGATATGTATTGTCATCAATCTTATCAATTATTTCGTCTTCTTCATCGTACTCATCGTCAATATCTCCCATTACTTGTTCGATAATGTCCTCCATGGTTACGATTCCACCAAACCCACCATATTCATCTATAAGAATAGCAATTTGCTGCTTAGTCATCTGTAGTTCAAAAAACAGTGCGTCTATATTTTTAGTGTCTGGAACAAAATAAGGTTTTCTTAAAATTGAATCTATATCAACGTTCTCAAAGCTAGTTTCCCTAGCTTTAATAAGATAATCCTTGATATGAAGTATTCCAATTATATTGTCACGCTCTCCTCTGCAAACAGGGATTCTTGAATGGCGAAGTTTCATCAGCTCATCTACATATTCCTCTGGCGAATCTTCAATGTCTATAACAAACACATCAGTTCTTGGAGTCATTATTTCATAAGCAAGTTTATCATCAAAGGCAAAGATAGAATTAATCATCTTTGTTCCTTCTTCTTTTAGTACTCCTGATTCTCTACCTACTTCAAGCATAGACATTACGTTTTCTTCGGAAAAGGCTTCATTTTCTACGTGTACCTTTTGGCGGAAAAGTCTTAAAAATAGGTTTGCAACAAACATGAGAGTCATAGTTACCGGACTTAATACAGTAGAAAAAACTGTAATAAACGGCATGGTTTTTTGAGAAATTCCCTCATCATGTTGTAAGCCAATTTTATGTGCAAAATATTGCCCACAAATAACCAAACAAATTATATAGCCTAGCATTAGCTTCCAGTCTAAAAGAGCAAGCCATGCTCCTAAAAAGGACGCTAACAGTATGACTAATCTGTTTGCACTCTGAATTTTTTCCGTTATGCGACTAGCTGATCCTAATGCTGTATTAACAGCAGTGAAAAATCCATAGATGGCGATAAGCGCCAAAATCATACATATTCGTATAGGTAAACTGTCGGGGTCACTTAGCATTTTATTTTATTTCCTTTCTTAACATATAAAACGGCTTTGTTGGTTTGTTCATTTTTATTTTTAAAATTTGCTGAGGATGAGGTGCAGATTCTACTGGATTGCCCTCTTCGTCATACATTTCTTTAAGTTCTTGCTCGAAAAAATCTGTATCAGGCCCAAATATTTCAATTTTGTCGCCTACCACCATTTTGTTTCGTTGTTCCACAGTGGCTAAGCCAGTTTCAGGGTCATAATCTTTAACCATACCTATAAAAGAATATTCTCTTGTATAGTCACTAGTCTGATAGTTCTGATCATGGTTAGTAGGTTTGTGAAAATAGAACCCTGTAGTAAACTCTCTATGGCTTGCTTTGCAAAGTTCTACCATCCACTCTTCTTTGAATTCATAAGTAGAAGGGTCTGCAAAATATGAATCTATAGCTTTGCGGTATGCAGCGACTATAGTGGCCACATAGAATACGCTTTTCATTCTTCCTTCTATCTTGAAGGAGGAAATCCCCGATTCTATCAATTCTGGCAAATGCTCAATTAGGCATAAGTCTTTTGAGTTTAAGATATATGTTCCTCTATTGTCTTCTTCAACTGGATAAAATTCTCCTGGGCGTTGTTGTTCAACCAAGGCATATTTCCATCTGCAAGGATGAGCACACATACCTCTGTTAGCATCTCTTTCTATCATAAAGTTACTTAATAGACATCTACCTGAATATGAAATACACATTGCTCCATGAACGAAGGTTTCCATTTCCATATCCTCTGGTATATTCTTGCGTATTTCTTTTACTTCTTCTATTGTAAGTTCTCTCGCAAGTACGAGTCTTCTCACACCTCTATTGTACCAGAAATTAGCAGTTCTGTAATTAGTCATATTGGCTTGAGTGCTTAGGTGTATCTCTGCATTAGGAATTACTTCCCAAATCATATCGATGACTCCAGGGTCCGCTGCAATAAATGCATCAATTCCCAAATCTTTTATACTTTCGAGATATTCTAACAGTGGTGTAACATCTTCGTTGTGTGCAAAGATATTTAAAGCCATATGGCATTTTACACCATGGTCATGGGCAAATTGTACCCCCTCTTTCATCTCATCAAGAGTAAAGTTCCCTGCACCTTTTCGAAGGGAAAAGCTTTCACCTCCAAAATATACAGCATCAGCACCATACATGACTGCTGTTTTTAGTTTTTCCAAGTCCCCTGCGGGAGCTAGTAGTTCTGGTTTCTTCATTATATACACCTACTTAACGCCAAGCCATCTCCAGAAGTGATAATTGTAGTATCTAGCTTCGGATGGTTAGAAATGTATTCTAAATATAGGCGCATTTTTTTAATATTAGTTCTGAATCTTCCCTTTGTATCAAATTCTTCAGAAGCAGTTGATCCTTTGAGCAAAACATTGTCGGATACTATAATAGTTCCCTGATGGCAATAAGGAAGTGCACCTTCCAGGAAAGCCTTATAATGGCTTTTAGCAGCATCAATAAAGACTAAATCAAAGGAGTTTGGTTTATCATTTAAGTTTTCTAAGGCTTCTCTGCCGTCTCCAATTAACACTTTTATTTGTGAGTCGAATCCCATAGATTCAATGTTATTTATAGCGGCTTGAGCCATATTTTCGTTTTTTTCTATAGTTATTACATTAGCACCAAAATTTGCAAATACCATTGCTGAATAACCTACAGCAGTACCTATCTCTAGAACGTTTTTTGGCTTTGTTAGTCCAAGGAAAAATGTAAGGAAGTTTTCGGTTTCCTTTAATATTATAGGTACACCTGCTCTCTCAGAGGTTTCTCTTATTTGCCTAAATTTTTCATCAATTGGTTTGTAAAAACTATGTATATATTGGGTAATTATGTCGTTAGTAATGTTCATTTTCTTATTTTTTTGCTGCGTCGTAGGCAGCGGAATATGCGGCACTATCTTTTTGGAAATCGCTATAATTTGTAGAGAAGTTTGAGCTTCCATCAAGTTTTTCACTTAATACAAAGTATATATAATCTGTGTTTGCTGGGTTTAATGCAGCTTCAATAGCTACAAGTCCAGGTGAACATATCGGTCCTGGAGGCAAACCAGCATTTATATATGTATTATATGGCGATTGGATTTGAGTGTCAGCATAGGATAGGACTTCTTTTGTTTCTCCTAGTACATACTGAACAGTAGAACACATTTGAAGTGCCTTGCCAATGTCAAGTCTATTATATATTACGCTTGCCACAAGAGGTGCCTCTTCAGCAAGTTTGCATTCTCTTTCAATTATAGATGCTATGATTATAACCTCATTCATAGAAAGGTCTAACTCTTTGGCTTTTTTATAATGAGCATCAGTAATTTCTACATCAAACTGATTGAGCATCACCTTAATAAATTCTTCTTCGGATGCTCCCTCAGCTACAAAATATGTATTTGGGAACAAATATCCTTCGAGACGATTTTTATTATTTTGTGCATCCTTCAAAAACTCATACTGAGATTGGAAATCTCCGTTTTCTAAAAGGTCAATGAAAGTATCTTTGTCTACCAATCCTTGTGCGCTCAAAGCGTCAGCCACTTGATATATGTTGTATCCTTCAGGAATGGTAAAGCTAATAGTATTTACCTTGCCTCCTATGAGAATTGCAGCTATTTCTTTGAAACTCATAGATGGTGAAAATTTGTAATTACCTGCTTTATATTGATTATCATAACCTTTTAGCCTTGACCATAGCTTAAATTGAGTTGGATTATCAATTATTCCATTGTCTTCTAATATTTGAGCTATGACACTAGTGCCAGATCCTGATTCAATAGTGATAGTCACCATCTCATTGTTGTCTGGATCTAAAGGTTTGCCCATATTCCCCAGTATAAAAAGGCCTACGGTTAGTATCACTAAAGCAGCAACAACTGCTCCAACTATTATTTTTTTTGTTTTAGTATCTGTAAGATTGGTTATTATGCTCTTAATATCCATTATACACCTCTTTTATATCTTCAATAGATAGAAAGGACACAACAAAACGTCGCGCCCTTTAGCTCTGTTGTTTATTTTTTTGATCTTCCTAAGTAATCTCCAGTTCTTGTATCTATCTGTATTACTTCGCCTGCTTCTATAAAGATAGGCACCTGTATGATTGCTCCGGTTTCAACTGTAGCCGCCTTTGTAACGTTTGTTGCAGTGTCCCCTTTAACGCCAGGCTCAGTTTCCATAACCTCAAGGTCTACAAAGTTAGGTGGTTCTACTAAAAACGCACTGTCTTTGTAAAACTTAATTGTAGCTTCGTCATTTTCTCTTATATACTTCATAGCTTCTTCTACTTGTTCAGCCATCAAAGGAACCTGCTCATAAGTTTCTTGATCCATGAAGTAGTACAATTCTCCATCATTATATAGGTATTGCATTACCTTGGTTTCAATGTGAGCCTTTGGGAACTTGTCACTAGGGTTGAAAGCTTCTTCTCTAGTTGCTCCTGTAAGGATGTTCCTATACTTAGTTCTTACGAAGGCTGCACCTTTGCCTGGTTTTACATGCTGAAAATCCAGAATTACATGTGGCTCTCCGTTAATTTGAAAAGTGATGCCTTTTCTAAAATCGCTTGCGTGAATCATATTTTCTCTCCATTCTTAACAAAGTAGTTCTTTTATATCAGAGTATTATTAACTCTTTTTTCGATTTTGTGCAATTTATTATACCAAAGTTTGTGACAATTGCCAAGTCCTCTATGCGCACCCCGAATTTTTCTGGTATATAGATTCCTGGCTCAACAGTAACTGCCTGATTTTCTTGCAAAATTTCATCACTTTTGGCATTTAATGTTGGAGGCTGATGTACTTCTTTTCCTACTCCATGGCCTGTGCCATGAATATAAAAATCTCCATACCCGGCTTCCTGAATAATTGTCCTTGAAACTTTATCTACATCAGCACACAATACGCCTGCTTTAACGCTATTTAGACCCGCCAGTTGAGATCTAAGAACCACATCGTAGACTTCTTCCATTTCTTCGGTTGCATAGCCCAAAGCTATAGTTCGTGTCATATCGCCACAATAGCCTTTATAAATCGCCCCTAAATCCATAGTTAAAAACTCACCTTCTTGAAGCTTCTTTGACGAAGGAACTCCATGGGATTGGTTAGAGTTTACACCTGAAACGGCGATAGTTGGGAAAGATAATCCATCTGCTCCCATGGCTAATAATACTCTTTCAATTTCATCAGCTACTTGGATTTCTGTCATTCCAACCTTTATGAAATCCAGCATGTGCTCAAAAGCTATGTCTCCCATAGCTTCTGCCTTCATTATTAAGAGTAGTTCATCTGCTGTTCTTATAGTACTATCCAAGCATGTCACCCATTCCAGTTGCTTCTGCAAGAATTTCATAAACGTCCTTCATCATTATTGAAAAACGTATTTCCTTTTGCATATACTCTGCAGCAAGTGGATCTCTCAACAGCACGCTGTTGATTTCTTGAATTGACTTTAGTTCATCTTCTGTCAACTCTTGTCCGGACATTTGCTTTGCTTGTAATGCGAATTGTTTAGTCTGAAAGTCCTTAATTATAGCAGCAAGTTCTGGATTATCCTTTACTTTTTGCTTTGCTTCATTATACTGGATGAATTCCTCGGAATTTTTTATTGCTTGAGTTAATCCGTGTACTTGATCATATACGTTCATATTTTATACCTCCAAGAAAATAGGTAGGATTATTGGGCTTCTTTTGGTTTTACCGTATATATATGAGCTCAAAGAATCCCTCACCTGTGATTTCATATTGTTCCAATCTTTAATATTTTTTTCTTTGCACTTATCAAGAGTATCTTCAGCAAGCTTTCTAGCTTCTTCTATTATAGCCTCATTCTCTCTGACATAGACGAAACCTCTTGAAATAATATCAGGGCCTGAAACCACTGTTTGACTTGCCTTTTCAATAGCCGTCACGATAATTATTAGTCCTGATTCCGAAAGCATTTTACGATCTCTCAAAACTATGTTTCCTACATCACCAACTCCAAGTCCGTCAACTAATATAGGATCCGCATCTACTTGATGTCTTGCAACAGAAGCGTTTCTTTTGCTTACATTGAGAATGTCACCATTGCCCATTATAAACACATTTTCTTTTTTCATACCTAGGCCTTCAGCCAATTTTCCGTGTTGAATTAAATGTCTGTATTCACCATGTACTGGCATGAAAAACTTTGGTTTAATCAAAGAATGTAGAAGTTTCAATTCTTCTTGACAAGCATGTCCAGAAACATGAATGTCTGCAATGTCTGAATATATTACTTCAGCGCCTTTTTCAAAAAGCTTGTTTACTACGTTTGAAACTGTCTTTTCGTTGCCTGGTACTGGAGTCGAAGAAAGGATCACCATGTCCCCCTTCTTCAATTTTATAGCACGATGTTCTCCTGCCGCTATTCTTGAAAGAGCTGACATAGGTTCGCCTTGGCTTCCTGTAGTTATGATTACCAGTTTGTCATCTGGAATATTTTTTGTCATTTTTAGGTCTACTAAAGTTCCAGGTGGAATTTCAAGATAACCTAATTCAATTGCTAATGCTACTACATTTTCCATGCTTCGTCCTGATATGGCAACTTTTCGCCCCATCTTGACAGCGTTTTCAATTATTCTCTGTACTCTATGTACGTTTGAGGAGAATGTAGCGATAATAATTCTCGTCTTTGCAGTTCTAAAAATGTTTTCGATAGTTTGTCCTACCACTTTTTCTGAAGCGGTATATCCAGGTCTTAAAGCATTTGTGCTATCGCAAAGCATTAGTGTTACGCCTTTTTTGCCGAACTCTGCCAACTTGCAAAAGTCTATTGGTTCTCCATCAACTGGAGTATAGTCAATTTTAAAGTCTCCTGAGTGGAATATCATTCCTGCTGGCGTGTCAATTGCCAAACACAAGGAGTCTGCTATAGAGTGGGTTGTTCTTATAGCTTCTATATGAAAACAACCTAATTTTATCTTATCTCCAGCCTCAACTGTTCTTAAATCGCCAGTTACCTTGTGCTCTTTTAGTTTGTTTCCAACGATACCAAGCGCAAGCTTAGTTCCGTATATAGGAAGCTTTATTTTTTTTAGAAGATATGGGATAGCTCCTATATGATCTTCATGTCCGTGAGTTATAATCATTCCAACTATCTTTTCGCTATTTTCGATAAGATAACTAAAATCTGGAATGACTATGTCAATTCCGTACATCTCGTCCTCTGGAAAGCTTGACCCACAGTCTATTATTAAAATTTGGTCATTGTATTCAAGAAGGGTCAAGTTTTTTCCGATCTCATTGAGTCCCCCTATTGGAATAACCTTTAACTTGGGCATTTTTCCTTTTTTTGTTACGTTTCTTCTCATTAATTATTTCCGTCCTTTTCTTTTCAATTACGAAAAGGCAGTCATTGGTCGATATATTGTTGTATTTTTATTTAACTACAATGTTTATCAGTCTTCCAGGTACTGCAACTACCTTTACTACTGATTTTCCTTTCAACAATTCGCATACATTATCGTTTTCCAATGCTATCTTTTCTAATGATTGCTTGTCTGCATCAGCAGCAACTACAATCTTTTCTTTAACTTTTCCATTTATCTGTACAACCACTTCAATTGTGTCTTTTATAAGAGCGCTTTCATCTGATTCCGGCCAACGCATAGTTGTTACAGATTTGTTTTCTCCCATATGTGCCCACATTTCTTCGCATATATGTGGTACGAATGGCGACAACACCAGAATTAAATCTTTGGTAGCCTTGTTTAAAAGGCCAACATTGACATCATCAAGTTCTTTATACTTATACATTTCATTTACAAGCTCCATAATTGAGCTTATAGCTGTATTGAAGTTGAATCTTCCACCAACGTCTTCACTTACTTTTTTAATAGTAAAGTTCAACGCATAGTTCAAATCCTTGTCTGCTTGAGTTTTTACTTCAAAAGCTTGAGGTGCTTCAGGGTACTTAGCCTTAATTTCATAAACTAAGCGATAAACTCTATTCAAGAATCTATAGCTACCTTCCACCCCTGCATCCGACCAGTCTAATTCCTTTTCTGGAGGAGCAGCAAAAAGTATAAATAATCTAGCAGTGTCTGCACCGTATTTTGAAATAATTTCTTCAGGGCTTACAGTGTTGCCCACAGATTTACTCATTTTCTTTCCGTCTTTGTTTACCATTCCTTGGGTTAATAAGTTGCGGAAAGGTTCCTCGTCTTTTACTAAACCCATATCATAGAATGCCATTTGGAAAAATCTAGAATACATTAAGTGAAGGATTGCATGTTCAACTCCACCAATGTACTGGTCTACATTCATCCAGTACTCAGCTTTTTTAGGATCAAAAGCTTGTTCTGCGTTGTGAGGATCGCAGTATCTAAGGAAATACCATGAAGAATCTAAGAAAGTATCCATAGTATCTGTTTCTCTTTTGGCCGGTTTGCCACATACTGGGCATGCTACATTTTCAAATTCTTTTGATGTTGTTAAAGGTGATTCACCTTTTCCTGTAAATTCAACATCAGTAGGCAAAGTTACTGGTAAGTTTTCTTCCTTTTCAGGTACCCATCCGCAAGTGTCACAATGAACCATTGGAATTGGGCAACCCCAATAACGCTGTCTAGAAATCAACCAATCTCTAAGTCTATAATTGGTTGTTCTCTTACCAATTTTGGTTTCTTCAAGATAATCCAGTATTTTTTCGATGGCATCTTTGTTGTTTAGGCCATCAAATGCTCCTGAATTTATCATCGTGCCTTCTGCAACAAAGGCTTCTTCTAAATTGTAAAGGTCGATTTTGTCATTCTTTGGATCTACAACAGGTGTGATATCCAATTGGAATTTTTTAGCAAAATCAAAGTCTCTTTGGTCATGAGCAGGTACGGCCATGATAGCCCCTGTACCATATCCCATCAATACATAATCAGAAATATAAATTGGAACTTCTTTGTTATTCAATGGATTGATAGCGTATTTACCAATAAATACACCTGTCTTCTCATTGGTAGTTGAAGTTCTTTCTATGTCATTCATGTTCTGTACTTTTGCAATATACTCTTTAACTGGAGCTTCATACTCAGTTCCTTCAACCATGCTAAGCAAATAAGGATGCTCTGGAGCAAGAACCATGTATGTCACGCCGAATAGTGTGTCGCATCTTGTAGTAAATACAGTGAGTTTTCTTTCATCATCTTTAATGCCAAAATCTACTTCAGCACCAACTGATTTGCCAATCCAGTTCTTCTGCATTACCTTTACTTTGTTAGGCCATCCATCTAACTGGTCTAAATTATCTAACAATCTATCAGCATAATCAGTGATTTTTAGATACCACTGTGAAAGATTCTTTTTGCCGACTGGAGATTTGCATCTTTCGCAACATCCATCTACAACCTGTTCATTTGCAAGTACTGTTTGACAGTCTGGACACCAGTTAACAGGATTTTCTTTTTTATAGGCTAATCCTCTGTTGTAAAACTGGATGAAAATCCATTGCATCCACTTATAGTAATCAGGGTGGCAAGTCGCTATTTCTCTCTTCCAATCATATGAAAGACCTAATTCCTTAAGCTGGCTTCCCATTTCCTTGATATTATTCCAAGTCCATACATTTGGATGAGTTCCGTTCTTAATGGCTGCGTTTTCTGCTGGCAAACCAAAAGAATCCCAACCCATAGGGTGAAGAACGTTGTATCCGTCCATCTTTTTAAATCTTGCAATTACATCTCCAATGGAATAGTTTCTTACATGTCCCATATGAAGTTTGCCTGAAGGATATGGGAACATTTCAAGGCAGTAATACTTTTCCTTTGATTCATCTTCTTCTGTCTTGAAAGAATCGTTTTCTTCCCAATAGTTTTGCCATTTTTTCTCTATTTCATTAAAAGCATATTTCTCGTTCATGTTAAATTCTATTCCTCCACTTCGATGAATTGACAGTCTCCCCAGACTTTTTCTATGCTATATCTATCTCTCATTTCTCTCGTAAATAAGTTTACAATTATATCACCAAAGTCCATAAGTATCCATCCTGAACCCTGTTTTCCTTCAATTGCTTTAGGTAGTAATCCTTTTTCTGCAAAGTGATCCTCAACTTCGTCTGTCAACGTTTTTATTTGTCTTTCAGAAGTTCCGGAACAAATTACAAAGTAATCTGCGAAAGTAGCTTTCTCTTGAATATCAATTATTACGATATCTTCAGCTTTTTTATCGGAAAGGACTTTTCCTGCCAGTAATGCGTATTCTTTATTGGTCATTTGCTTTCTCCTTTTGTTTTATAGCCGCTTCCAAGTATTCTTTTGCTTTTATAGTTTCTTTGTCTAAGAATTTTCCTTGGGAGTTAACATATTCAATGGTTTTGTTTATAGATGCAAGACAAGCTTCATCTATGTTGATTTTTGCTAATTGCCTAAGTTCCTCGACTCCAGGATACTCTCTACCGGGCTCTATGGCATCAGCGATGTATATTATTTTTTCTAAAAGCGTCATTTGGTCTGTAGCTGTAGTATGAAACTTCACTGCAGCGATTATATCTTCGTCATCTACATTGAAATCATGACGAATCATTTCTGCCGCAATGGGTCCATGTGCTAAGTTCGGGTTGTTTAAGTACCTTTTATCAAGCCCTAAATGTTTGACATGGTAGTTCAAAACTTCCTCTGGAACACCTCGATAAATATCATGGAGCAATGCCGCAATCTCTGCTTTGTGTGTATCACATCCATATATATCTGCAAGGGCAACAGCTGTATCTCTAACTCCATAAGTGTGTTTTCGCCTATGCTCAGAAGAGTTTTTATCTATATAAGCTTTTATTTTATCTATAGAGTCCATTTTTTAGAATATACCTTTCTACTTCCTTGGAGACTAGCTCGGAAACAGATTCTCCTGTAGATAGTTTTTCTCTTATGATAGTTGATGATATGGCTGGCATTTGTGCTTTAAGTTTGAATACTTTTGCGCCGTATACCTCACCATATTTTTTCATTGCTACTTCGAGCTCTTCTTCTTTATAGCCGGGTCTACCACATACAGCGAAGGAAAAGTTTTTAAGCAAGTCTGTCCCTTTGTACCATTTTTCCATGTGTAAAAAAGAATCTGTTCCTGAAATAAAGTAAATTTCATATTCAGGATATTGCTCCTTTAAGTATTTAAGTGTATCGAAGGTGTATGAAATCACTGTATTTTCAATTTCATAATCGCATACTTCCACATTGTAAACACCCTCAAAGGTAAGCTTCGCCATATTCAGTCTATGAAAATCTTCCGCAACCTTTTTGTCTTGTTTAAACGGCTGCATCTTAGCAGGCATTACTATCAATTTGCTAAGCCCGATTTCTTCCATAGCCGCTTCGCCTAAAGCTTTGTGTGCTAAGTGTATAGGATCAAATGTTCCGCCTAAAACCCCTATAGGCTTTAGAGTGGAGCAGTCGCAGCCTGTGCAACTATTTGCCATAAGTTCTCCTTCTATATGCCTTTGCTTTCTATCCCAAGTTCTTTTAGCTGTTCATCATCTACAGGTGCTGGTGCATCACTTACAAGGCACTGGGCATTTTGGTTTTTAGGGAAAGCCATAACTTCTCTAATTGAAGGTTCTCCCAAAAGTAGCATGACCATTCTATCAAGGCCATAAGCCAGTCCTCCATGAGGAGGTGCGCCATATTTGAACGCTTCTATAAGGAATCCAAACTTTTCTTCACATTCTTCAGGAGAAAGGCCTAATGCTTTGAACATTTTCTCTTGAAGCTCTCTATCGTGAATTCTTATTGATCCTCCGCCAAGCTCTACGCCATTTAAAACTATGTCGTAAGCATTTGCTTTGACTTTTTCAGGCTCTGTATTAAGCAGGTCAATCTGTTCCATTTTAGGTGAAGTAAACGGATGATGCATAGCCTTTAGTTGGCCAGTCTCGTCGTCTTTTTCAAATAATGGAAAATCTACTACCCACAGTAGCTTATATTCGTTATCATTTAACAGGCCCAACCTTTTGGCCATTTCTCTTCTCAAAAATCCTAAGCTGTCAAAAACAACTTTTGTTTTGTCTGAAACTATAAAAATCAAGTCTCCAGGTTTAGCATCAAACACATTTGCTATCTCGCCTAATTGTTCTTGGTTGAAGAATTTGTTAACTGAAGAATTTATTTCATCTTCGTTTACTCTCATCCATACCAGTCCTTTTGCTCCATAGCTCTTAGTGCTTTCAGTGATTTTGTCTATATCTTTTCTGCTGAAGTGTTCTGAGCCTCCGTCGATGCAAATTCCTCTTACATCGCCCCCATTTTTCAAAGCATCCGTAAATACTTTGAACTCACAATTTGCTACTACATCATTAAGTTTTTTAAGCTCAAATCCAAACCTAATGTCTGGCTTGTCAGAACCGTATCTTTCCATGGCATCCTCCCATGAAAGTCTTGGCAGCGGTGTTTCTATATCTACGTTCAAAAGTTCTTTGAATACTTTCTTCAGATATCCTTCTTGTACTTCTATAACATCATCCATGTCAACGAAAGACATTTCTAAGTCAATCTGCGTAAATTCTGGTTGTCTATCTGCTCTTAAGTCTTCATCTCTAAAGCACTTAACAATCTGCATATATCTGTCAGTTCCGCCAACCATCAAAAGTTGTTTGAATAATTGTGGGGATTGTGGCAATGCATAAAAAGACCCCGGATGAACTCTGCTTGGAACGATATAGTCCCTTGCTCCTTCGGGTGTTGATTTGATCAGCATTGGAGTTTCAACTTCAGTGAAACCAAAACTATCAAAATAGTCTCTTGTGATTTTTACAACCTTATGACGAAAGCTCAGATTTTTCTGCATTTTTAACTTTCTCATATCTAAATATCTGTATTTAAGTCTCAAACTGTCATCTACATTATCATCGTCTTTAATGTAAATCGGCGGAGTTTCTGCCTTTGAGTACAGTATTAAATCATTTGCAAACACTTCAATCTCACCTGTAGATAGGTTTGGATTTTTGGAACTTCTTTCTTTTACAATACCTTTAACTCCGATTACATATTCTCCTCTAAGAGCGTCTGCTTTTTCAAAGAGTTCCTCAGGAATAGTATCATCAAAAGTTACTTGTACAATACCTGTTTTGTCTCTTAAGTCAACAAAAATAAGGCCGCCAAGATTTCTTTGTTTACTAACCCATCCGTTTAACAAAACTTCTTGGTCAACATTTGATATGTTTAGTTCCCCACACATGTGAGTTCTTTTAAATAAAGTGCTCATCTAATTCAATTTCTCCCATTTACTTATTAATTTCTTCTAATATATCTTCTATATTGATTTCTCTTTGCTCGGATTTGGCCATATCCTTTAGAGACACCTTGCCTCTTTCCAGTTCATTTTCACCAATTACCACAGTATATTTTGCATTAAGTCTATCTGCGTATTTGAACTGACCTTTTATGTTTCTTGCCAAAGTGTCCATCTCAGCAATGACTCCCTTAAGTCTCAAGTCTCTGCAAAGCTTGATTCCAAAGTTCTTGGCACGCTCGCCCATAACGGCTATAAACACATCCACTTGTTCTTCCTCTGGAAATTCAATACCATTGGCTTCCATAAGCATGATAAGTCTTTCTATTCCAAGACCAAAGCCGACACCTGGAATTGGCGGGCCTCCAAGTTCTTCTATTAAGTGGTCATATCTGCCACCACCGCATACTGTTCCTTGAGCTCCTATGCTTGTAGTTACAAACTCAAAAGCGGTTTTTGTATAATAGTCAAGGCCTCTTACGATATTAGGGTCTACAGTATAGGCAATGTCCATAGCTGTAAGATTAGTCTTTAATTCTTCAAAGGCACTTGTGCAATCATCGCACAAATAGTCTAACATTCTTGGCGCGTCTTTTACTAATTCTTGACACACTTCTGACTTGCAATCCAAAATTCTCATCGGATTTCTGTCAAATCTAGCCTTGCATGTGTTGCAAAGTTCTTCATATCTAGGTTTCAAAAATTCTTTTAATGCTTCTCTATGTTTTTTTCTGCATTCTGGGCAACCTACGCTGTTAATTCTAAGCTCGATTTGTGTTATGCCAAGAGAATTTAGAAAGTCATTTCCAAGGCATATAACTTCAGCATCTGCCAACATTTTGGAAGTTCCAAAAACTTCTATACCAAACTGGTGAAAGTTTCTTAAACGTCCTGATTGAGGCTTCTCGTACCTAAAACAATCCGTATTATAGTAATACTTTGTAGGTTGTACCTCTGCATATTGTTTATGTTCAATGAAAGCTCTTACAGCACCAGAGGTTCCTTCTGGCTTTAATGTAATGCTCCTGTTTCCATGATCATTGAAGGTATACATTTCCTTTTGAACTACATCTGTGGTGTCACCTATGCCCCTTGCAAAAACTTCTGTATGCTCGAACATTGGAGTTCTTATTTCTTTAAATCCATATGTTTTGCATATTTCAGCGAATTTGCTTTCTACATAATGCCATTTATAAACCTGGGCAGGTAATAAATCTTTAGTTCCTTTTGGTGCGATTGTTAACACTTCTTATACCTCCTCAAAAAAATCCTTCTTTTTTCTTTCTATCATTTGATCTAATCTGTCAATATATACTCTATAATTAGACACATTAGCCACTCTCTCGTGTCTGTTTTCGTCTGGGTAATATTTTTTGCTCATTGCTCCTGCGCCTAATGCTAGAATGCTCTGATTTTCGTCCATGATCCTTACGTTATATAGGCAAGGTGTATCATCTTTACAATATCCTACATTCTCAAGCGCTCCTGCCATATGTTTTAGTCTATAAAGATAATAAGGCTTATAACCTTTTTCTTTTAAAATTCTCTTGGCAATTTTGAGCATTTTTTCAACTTTTTCCGCCTGCCTGTAATGATATCCTTCATCGATTTCTACAAGCTTTGAAGCTCTCTTTACAGTCAAAGTATGGACTGTAATGTTGGCTGGATTAAGATTGATGACCTCTTTTAGGGTATTTTCAAAATCCTCAGGGGTTTCTTCTGGAAGTCCTGCAATGACATCAGCGTTTATTAAGAATCGTTTTTCTTTAGATGCAGTCAAAAAGGCTTCTCTAATCTCATCGACACTATGGGAACGTCCTATAAGTTCAAGTGTCTCGTCCTTCATCGTCTGAGGGTTTATGCTTATTCTATCGATATCATGGTTACTTAAAACCTTTAGCTTCTCTTCTCTTATTGTGTCAGGCCTACCTGCTTCTACTGTAAACTCCTTAACCTTTGAAAGATCAAAAGAAGTCTTAACACTAATTATAAGTCTATCTAATTGTTCCGCTGAAAGGGTTGTAGGAGTTCCGCCTCCTATATAGATAGATTCGATTGAATAATCTTTTTTTCTTGCTTCGCTACCTGCATATTCAATTTCTTTTATCAAAGCACCAAGGTAATCCTCAATCTCTTCTGGACCCTGCTGGTTTGAAGTGAAAGAACAATACAGACATCTGGTTGGACAAAAAGGTATGCCTATATATACCCCAATAGAGTCTTTTGGAACACTTCCTAACATTTTGCTCTGATATTCATAAATTTCTATCAAAAGCTCTGCTTTTTCTTCGTCCAGCAAGTAAAACTCTTTGAGTACTTTTATTACAGCTTCTCTTGTGTCCAGTTTTTCGAATAACTCTCTCGTTATTTTTACTGGCCTTACACCAGTCATTATGCCCCATGGTGGTGTTACACCTGTGATTTGTTTTAACTCACGATATATTTCTCTCTTTATGTGGTTCTTATCTGCAGACTCTTCCATATTAAACTCAAGAAGTATATCCTCGTCGTTAGATTTTTCCACAGGTTCGTCGACCGTAAATACCTTAAAGGTCTCTGGCCTCATGAATATTTTTATAAGCTCATTATATTCGTATTTATCAGTAATTCCGTATATCAGAATGTTATACAAATGGGTTTCCTCTTTTTTCTTCGCCGATTGTAGTTTGTCCCATATGGCCTGGTAACACAACTGTGCTGTCAGGGAATCTAAACAATTTTTCTTTGATAGAGTTTATAATTTCTCTAAAATCGCCTCCATAGAAGTCTGTTCTTCCAATGGAAAAGCGAAACAAAGTATCGCCGCTAAAAATATAATCATCCGCATATATGCACATACCACCTTTTGTATGTCCTGGTGTATGCAAAAAGTTCAAAGTTATGCCGCCAACTTCAAGAGTGTCCCCCTCTTTTACAAAGATATCAGCACCAATGGTGATTGGTCTTCCTAATATTTCTAACGAACTGTTGGCATTAGGGTTAGTTAATAATTCTTGCTCTTCTTGATGCGCCACAACTTTAGCATCAGGGAAATCTACTTTAAACTGTTCCACTCCGCCTATATGGTCGCCATGACCGTGGGTCAAAATTATATATTCAATCTCCAGATCGGAGTTTTTTGCATCGTTAGTGATTTTTGCGTCATATCCGCCCGGATCGACTATAAATCCTTTTTTTGAATTTTCATCATAAGCCAAATAAGTGTTGACTTGTAAAGCACCTGTCATATAGTGATTGATTTTCATACTTATCTCCTAAAACAATTTTTTGCTGTCCAACAAGATTGTTACTGGTCCGTCATTATGGATTCTAACCATCATGTCTGCTTGAAAAACCCCTTCTTGAACTTCTATATCTTTTTCTTTAACTGAATCTACAAAGCATCTATACAGTTTGTTAGCTTCATCAGGTTTCGCCGCCTTTGTAAAACTAGGTCTTTTGCCTTTTCGCACATCTCCAAGTAGCGTGAATTGAGAAACCGCTAAAACTTTCCCTCCAATATCTTTTATGGAAAGGTTCATTTTTTCCTCTGCATCTTCAAAAACACGAAGACCTGCTACTTTTTCAGCAATATATGCTGCATCAGCTTCTGTATCTTTATCCTCTACTCCAAGAAGCACCATGAGGCCTTCTTCAATGGCCCCGTGGATTTTTCCATCTATTTTCACATCTGCTTCTTTTACTCTTTGTACTACCGCTCTCATCAATTCACCTACGATTTTGCTCTATAAACTTGGCTGACGCCCTCAATATTCCTCAAATTGCGGAATACTTTTTGCATCTGCTGAGTACTTGAAATTGAAAGAGTTATAGTCATTGTCAAAGTTCCATCTTTGCCTGCTTTTGCATTGACTCCTGACAAGTGAATGTCCATGTCTTCGCAAACTCTTGAAATATCTGACAAGATTCCTTTTCTATCGCTAGCAATAATTGATATATCAGAATCATAAGATTTGCCTACTTTTAAATCTTCCCATTCCACGTCTATAAATCTTGCTTTTTCTTCTTCTGGAAGTCCTACTATGTTAGAACAATCACAGCGATGAACAGAGATTCCTCTTCCCTTGGTAATAAAGCCGACAATGTCGTCTCCTGGAACAGGGTTGCAACAGCGGGCAAGCTTAATCATAAGATTATCAGCGCCTTCTACTACTACACCAGGGTTCTCTTTGTGTCTGCTGTGAGTCTTAACTCGTTTAGCTTCTGTTGCGTTGATATCTTCAATGATTGCCTCATCGTTCTTGATATCGATTTTCTTATCTTCATTGTAGTAAGAAAATAGCAAGTTACAGAATTTGCTCATCAATGAGCCGCCATTTGCAAGTTGTGCATAGCCCTCGTCGTTATTGGCAAAATTCATTGCCTTCATTGCTTTGTTTATATACGCTGGTTTTGCACAAAGTGCAGGGTCGTGCCCTTTTTTGCGTATGGATTTATCAAGAAGATCCTTGCCTTTTTCAATATTGTCTGACTTGTTTTCTCTTTTTAGCCAGCCTCTTATCTTGTTTCTTGCATTAGAACTCTTTGCTATTTTTAGCCAGTCTACGCTAGGACCAGTGGAATTGCTTGAAGTGACAATTTCAACTATGTCTCCATTTTGCAAAGTGTGGTCGATAGTAACCATTTTACCGTTAACCTTTGCTCCTACGCATTTGCAACCAATGGCAGAATGTATCTTAAACGCAAAGTCAAGAGGTGTTGAGCCAGAAGGCAATTCTATTACATCTCCCTTTGGTGTGAATACGAATACCTGCGTGGCAAACAAGTCCATCTTCATAGTTTCCAAGAAATCTTTTGGATCATTTAAATCTTGTTGCCATTCCAATGATTGACGTAGCCATGCCAGTTTAACATCGTCAGCGGACGCACTGCTTGAAGTATCATCTTCTTTGTACTTCCAATGGGCAGCGATACCATATTCGGCCACTTCGTGCATCTCATGGGTTCTTATTTGAATTTCAAATGGTTCTCCATTATCTCCGATAACTGTAGTGTGAAGAGATTGATACATGTTAGGTTTAGGCATTGCAACATAGTCTTTAAATCTGCCTGGAATAGGCTTCCACATAGTGTGAACTATTCCTAAGACAGCATAGCAGTCTTTGACAGAATCTACAATTATTCTTACTGCAATAAGGTCGAAGATCTCATCAATCTGCCTATTTTGGTATTTCATTTTTTTGTAGATGCTATAAAAATGCTTTGCTCTACCGTATATGTCATATTTTAAAGTCATGTCATCTAAGGCCTCGGTTATCTCGCCAATGACACTGTTGATTGTTTCTTCTCTTTGTGTTTTTCTCTGACTAACTTTAGCTTGAAGGTCTTTGAACTCCTCTGGATGGAGGTATCTTAGCGCAATATCTTCCAGCTCGAATTTTACGGTGGAAATACCCAGTCTGCTAGCAAGCGGTGCGTATATTTCTAGAGTTTCTCGGCATTTTTCTTCTATTTTGGTCGGCTTCATAAATTCAATAGTACGCATATTATGAAGTCTATCCGCCAACTTAATAATTAAAACTCGAATGTCTCTAGACATAGCCAAAAACATTTTGCGGAAATTTTCAGCCTGAACTTCTTCTTTTGATTCAAACTTAATACTTCCTAGTTTGGTAACTCCGTCTACCAGCAAAGCTATTTCTTCGCTAAAGTCCTCGACTAATTGCTCTCTTGTATAATCAGTATCCTCTACAACGTCATGCAAAAGCCCACCGATAAGTGTAGCTTTATCCATGCCCAATTGAGCCAATATTATAGTTACATTGATTGGGTGAATAAAATAAGGTTCTCCACTTTTTCTAAGCTGACCATTGTGGAGCTCTTGCGCCTTATCGAATGCTCTACCAATCAATTCGGTGTCATATTTAGAGTTGTTATTCAATATTTCTTCTAAGAATTGAGCTTTTGTCATCATTTGATATAACTCCTAAATGTTTAAGATACTATTTTTTGTTCTTTTTCTTTTGTTTTGTTTGTTTTAAATATTTTGATTCTTCTTTGCCTTTAGACAAATCATAATAAAGTGGGGTGCATATGAAAATCGATGAATAGCAACCTACTACTACACCTACCATCAAAGGTATTATGAACTCTCTTATAGACTCTGATACCATTATACAAAGTGGTATCATTACAACCAATGTTGTAAGTGAGGTTATTATGGTTCTGTTCAAAGTGTTGTTAATGCTGCGGTCAATGATTGATTCCATGCTATCTTTTCTATATATTCGTTCGTTTTCTCTTATTCTGTCGAATATTACGATAGTATCATTGATTGAATAACCGACTAAGGTCAGTATTGCGGCAATGAACGGGTTATTTACAGTAAATCCGAATATTGCATAAAAGGCAATAACCATTAGTACATCGTGCACTACTCCTGCAACGGCCGAAATACCATATTTCCACGATTTAAATCTGAATATTATGTATAGCAGCATTCCTATTGAAGCGATTAATACAGCCTTAACTGCGTTAGCTTTTAGCTCGTCACCTACTGATGGTCCGAATTGTTCTGATGCAATAACATCTTCATCAGTTATTCCGAATTCATCTTTTAGTGAGTCTATTACTTCTCCTCTATGTACATTATCCAAGGATTCAGTGGTTTTTATAACTACTTGGGTATTGTTTTCTCCCGAATAAATAATTGATGGGTCTAAATCATACTGCTTAATAGCGGCTTCTACTTCTGACGCCTTCACATGTTCATGAAGGTCTACTTGTATCATTGTACCGCCAGTAAAGTCTATACCGTAATTCAGCCCACCTATAAAGGAAAATGCTAAACCTACGATAATAATCCCGGTACTTATTAGATAAAAGATCTTTCTGTTTTTAACAAAGGCGATACTTTTATGTAGTAATTGTTTCGGTTTTCCATCTTCAGTAACTCCGAAAAATTTGTTTTTGGCAAATTTTTTGCTTTCTGCTATCAACGAGATAAACAGTTGGGTTATCACTACAGCAGTAAATATGCTTATGACAATACCAATGATTAATGTTAAGGCGAAGCCTTTTACTACAGTCGTGCCTATTTCGTATAGAACTACAGCAGCTATCAAAGTTGTTATCTGTGCATCCAATACTGTTTTAAGTGCATTTTTAAAGCCTGCATTTACTGCTACTCTAATACTTTTGCCTGCACATATTTCTTCTTTTATTCTTGCGAATATAATTACATTTGCATCTACTGCCATTCCTATCGACAATATTAATGCCGCAATTCCCGGCAATGTGAGAACCGCATTAAATGCTGACATAGTCCATATAAACATGGCTACATATAACATTAAGGCTAAATCTGCTACTGCTCCTAAAAGTCCGAAGAAAAGTATCATGATAATGAATATAAGTCCTATACCTATAGCCCCTGCGATTATTGATTTATCCAAAGCATCAGCACCTATAGATGCTGATTGAACAGAAGATTGTACCTCTACAAGGTCAACTGGCAATGCGCCTCCGCGTATTAACGCAGCTGTTGTTGATGCTTCTTCTTTAGAATAGCTGCCGGTCATTTCACATTTTCCGCCACTGATAACTTCATCAACATTAGGATGTGCGATGATTTCATCATCTAGAACTATTGCTATTTGATTGGTTTCTATTCCATCTATAGTTGGAACAACTTGATTGCTAACTGCTTTTCTTGTTCCTTCTTCAAAAAGAGTCGCCCCTTCTTTGTCGAATTCTAAATCTATTTTATAATAGGCTCCATTGGTAGCAATCTGCGCGTCTTTGACATTGCTTCCGTCTACAACAACGCTTCCGTCTGCTAATATAAACTTAAGCTGTGCAGTTCTACCTACAGCATCAATTGCTTCTTCTGCGTTTTCTGCCCCCGGAATTTCTACTCTTATGCGCTTGGTTCCCTCAATGGTAACTGATGATTCGGCAACACCCATTTGGTTTACACGATTGTCTAAAACAGCTCTAGTCTGTTCCATCAGATTCTTTAGTTCTTCGCCCTTAAGATCCGTTTCAGCTTCCATTACGACATATACGCCTCCGTTAATATCAAGGCCGTATTTTAAAGCATCCTTAGCAGAGTCTATTGACCCTATTCCGAATATGCTTACATACCATGCAAAAACGGTAATCACAATCACCAATGCTGCCAGTAATCGTTTTACACTTTGACTCATCTTCCAAAACCCTCTTTTCGTATATTTACATAAAGTTATTCAAAAGTGCTTAGAATAGCCGTATGAACATTAATTTGTATATAAAATTGGCATTTTATTTTACATTCCATTATACTACTTTTTTGCCTTATTTACAAGGAAAATACTCTATTTTGCCACAATTCTATTTGGTAAAAACAAAAGACCCATAGGGGTGAATCTAAAGGGTCCTACGGTTTGATGTACAAAAAAGGTTCCGAAAGTTCGGAACCTGATTTTTATAATGTTTATTCTTCAGTTTCATCTACGTCAGAGGCTTTCTTAAGCTTCTTAGGTACAACCTTTTTAACTTCTTCCTCTTCAACTGACATATCTTCTTTTTTAACTGGTTTGCTGCTCGCACTAGTAACTGTTGAAACTGCCCATCTCATCATTTCGAACTTAACTTTGTCTGCTCCTACCTGAACAATAATAGTTTCGTCCTTAGTTTTGACAATTTTGCCGCAGATGCCGCCGATAGTAACTATCTCGTCTCCTGCTCTAAGGCTGTTTCTCATTTCTTGAACTTGTTTGTCCTTTTTCTTCTGAGGTCTTATCATCAGAAAATACATTGCTACTATAAGTGCTAGTAAAGGTATTAAACTTATCCAATCCATATCTTTATTCCCTCCTGTGTGAAAAGTAATATCATAATAATTGGTGCCGGCGATGGGGGTCGAACCCATACGGTGTTGCCACCACAGGATTTTGAGTCCTGCACGTCTGCCAATTCCATCACGCCGGCCTACACAACGATATTATGATACCACAATTTATACCGTAATACAAATGTTTTTTATAATTTCTCTATAGATTATATTCGTTCAAATTTTCATTGTTATTTTTACTCCTTAATTTCTTTGACACCCTGTATTTTTCTTAGTTTACGCTGATTTTCAGTCATTAAATAATCTACCTTTAATAACACATTTTTGCGTTTATTTGAATTCAAAAGTCTATGTTTTTATTCCGTCGTTGCAATTTGTATAGATTTTAGTTTTTCATACAATGAAAGCTATATAAAATCTGTAAATATACATCAATTATTTGGTTTTTAATATTGTAACAAAAGCCCAGATGTGTTAAAGTGATATTAAGTTTAAAACACGCAACCTAGCAAAGGAGATATTATGATTGACATTAAACACATTGAGGCTGCTTATGACAGAATTAAAGACTATGTTTCAAGAACAAGGCTAGAAAAAAGCTTATATCTCAGCGAAGGCAATACTGAGGTTTACATGAAGCTTGAATGCGAGCAAGCCTTAGTTAAGAACTTTAAAATTAGAGGAGTTCTTGGTAAGCTTACCCTTCTAACAGACGAACAACTCAAAAAGGGATACGGTACTATCTCTTCAGGAAATCAGGGCGTATCAGTTTCTTACGCTTCTAAA
This sequence comes from uncultured Oscillospiraceae bacterium, assembly GCA_964619315.1. GTDB lineage: Bacteria > Bacillota > Clostridia > Peptostreptococcales > Anaerovoracaceae > Fimisoma. The sequence continues at coordinate 122,326 of CAZUEH010000001.1, forward strand.
CTTCTTAATTTGGACCAACCTTTTATAGTTGTCCCTGAAACTTCACCAAAACCTAAATTAGAAAAGATGAGACATTTCGGTGCTAATATCTTTCCTTTAGGAAAAACTTTTGATGAAGCGAATGGTCAAGGAGAAGCAATCTTTGAAGAAAGAGGATACGTCAAGATTGATGCTAGAGAAGATACTGAAGGTCTTTATGGTGCTGGTACTATTGGACTTGAAATTCTACAACAGCTTCCAGACATCGACATTCTTTTAGTTCCTATGGGAAGCGGCGGCAACTCAATTGCCAACGGTTCATATTTTAGACAAGCAAAACCAGATGTTAAAGTATATGCTGTAGAAGCAGAGAACTCACCTGCTCTTATCGAAAACCTTAAAACTGGAGTATGGACAAAGTTCTTTGATGTTCCAGAAGATGCTTTAATGCAAAGCTTAGTTGGTGGATGTGCTAAGAATACTTTCGATAACGCTAAGGACTGCGTTGATGAAGTTTTATTAGTTTCAGATGACGAAGTACGTGATGCTATTTATGAGTTAGCTCAAAACGAAAAAGTAATTGCTGAGCCAGATAGTGCTTCAGTATATGCTGCTTTCAAGAGATATCGTCACCTTTTCGAAGGAAAGAAAACTGCTATGATCGTAACTGGTGGTAACATTTCAAAAGAGTTATTCAAAGAAATCATTTCAAAATAATCTATAAAAATATAAAACACTCGGTAAATTTAATGTTTACCGAGTTTTGTCTTTTTGTTTATTTCGTTTCTTCTTTTAACGGAATCTTTTTCTGCCAAGACCAAGTCTGACAATTTTTGTATATGTCATTAAACATTGGCAATTGCTTGGCTTCAAAAGTGTCTACACCTATAAGGCCCATTTTTTTATAGCACAGAGGATAGTAAGGAACTTTTTCTATCATCAATTCTTTCAATTCATCATATATATTTGTATATTCTGCTGCCGTATGGAGTCTGTCTAAGTCACGAGCTTCCTGTAACATTTCATTGTCCATGTAACCCCATGGGTTAGTCCCGTCAAAGAATTGGCGAAGATCATAGGCTGCATCCATTTCATATCCAGTTATTAAAATATCGAAATTTCTTTGAGCGATAAGAGTATTGTACTCTTCCCAAGGTACAGAATTGATATTTATTGTGAATCCTATGGATTCTAAATTCTTCGACATAATTCTCGCAGCAGCTAAACGATTTGCATTGTTACTATTTACAAGAATAGTCAAAGCTATTTCTTTTTCATTGTCTTTTTGAATCTTGCCGTTACGGTTTTTATCTTCATATCCCACAGATGCCAAAGTTTCTTTCGCCTTTTCTCTGTCAAAATTGTAAGAAGAATTCTTGTCAGCAATCCCTAGAAAGTTGGGATAATATATAGTATCTGTTAATATTCCATCTTCCATGTACCCATCTTGTAAAATGTTCTCGTTGTCAATAGCATAGCATAAGCCTCTACGAACGATTTTATTTTTTACGTGAGGTCTCGATGTGTTGAAAACGATAAAGTCCACTTCGTTTGAAACAATATCATACATCTTGAGTTCTTTATCATTTACCAGTGACTTTCTTTCAGAGCCTTTTTCGGTATAACAAGTTACTGAACCAATTTCTAACATACTTGACGCAGTGCCTTTGCTTGGAAGAATCTTGACACTTATTCTATTAGTTGCTTTAGCGCCGTAGTAACTGTCATTTGGAGTTAATTTAACTTCTTTGAACGAATCGTAAGAATCGAACTTATACTGCCCTGTCCCTACTGGTTTGAAGTTTTCTATATCTCTTATAAATGTTCCCACACTGGAGGTTTTGTTGCCTTGCACTATCGGAAAGGTTAGATCATCCAAAGAGCAGTTATAGTTGTTGTTAAAATAAATTCTCACATTTAAGTCATCTTTTACACTTACACTATGGATTTTAGCTGCATTCTCATAATACAGACCTGATGAACCTTGCGCCTTGATTACGTTTACCGTAAATCTAACATCAGAAGTCGTAAAGGCTTTGCCATCATGCCAAGTAATTCCAGCTTTTAGTTTTAAATCAACAAATGCTTTTTCTGTATCTACAGTATAGTTTTCAACTAAATCTCCTGCTACATTCAAGTTATCAGTATATTCAAACAAGCTACTATACATCAGTTTAGAAAGATAGTATGTGTCTTCTGATTTGGAAACTAAAGGATTTAGCGTATCAAAAGATGCCGCAGCAAAGGATATTGTCCCTTGATCCTCATATTTTAGTGTTGGGTCAAGCTCTAAAACTTCTTCTTTATATATGTTTACACTTGAAATTGCTACAATTATGAGTGCAATAACAACGACTATGTACAGCCAGTACTTTTGTGCAAATTTAAAAGCTTTGGATTCTAAAAATTCATCTTTTTTAAATTTCATTATGTATCCTTTCAAGTTGTTTTTCTATTTCCCTTCGCGTGTCCTCAATCGATTCTGAGTTGTCAATAATAACATTGCTTAATTTTTTCTTTTCAATTTCGGACATTTGGCTGTTTATGCGTGAAATTATCTGTTCTTCGGACAGCCCGTCTCTCGCCTTTACCCTGTCGATTCTCTTTATTAAATCTGTTGTAACTAGCCAGTTTTCGTCGGCAAGATTTTCAAGACCACACTCAAATAATAAAGGGGCATCAATAACAACAATGTCTTTTGTTCCGGAGGCTTTAAGTTCAATAAGCCTCTCTTTTACTTCTTCAACAGCCTTTTGAGTCACAATATTTTGCAACCTTTCAAGGGCGTCTTTGTCGTTGAACACTAAGTCGCCAAGGGCTTTTCTGTCAAGCTTCCCTTTGGAAATAAGGTATTGCTCGCCAAATTCTCTTGCAATTTCTTCAATAGCAACAGAACCGTCTTCGGTGATTTTTCTTGCAATTATGTCTGCATCTAAAATTATGCAACCTTTTTCTTTTAGTAGGCTTGATACGGTAGATTTACCTGTGCCAATGCCTCCCGTTAGTCCAATTGTTTTCATTTTTACCAACTACTTTAAGTCATACCATGTGTAACCTTCATTAACGTCTGCCACTAGCTTTACAGAAAGGCTTATAGCTTCTTCCATGTTAGTTCTAAGCAATGATTTTACTTGCTCGGCATCCTTTTTAGGTGCGCATAATATAAGTTCATCATGCACCTGAAGTAAAAGCTTGGTATCCGGGAAGTTTTCCTTTAATTCATTATAAACTTTTATCATTGCAATTTTTATAATATCAGCGGCGCTTCCTTGGATTGGGCTGTTCATAGCCAATCTCTCACCTAACTGTCTTACCATATATGCTGATGCATTTATCTCATGTATAGGTCTTTTTCTTCCAAGAATAGTTTCAGAATAACCTTTTTCTTTGCAACTTGCAATTTGCTCATCCATATATTCTTTCACTTTTACATATTTTGCGAAGTATTCATTTATATAGTTTTCTGCTTCTTTTCTAGAAATATGTAGCTCTTCGCTAAGGCCAAAACCACTCATTCCATAGATCACACCAAAATTAACGGCTTTCGCTCTGCTTCTCTCTTGTTGTGTCACTTTGTCAAATGGTATTCCTAAGACTCTAGAGGCAGTCAATTTGTGAATATCATCTCCTCTATTAAAAGCACTTATTAACTCTTCATCACCAGATAAGTGCGCTAAAACTCTAAGTTCAATCTGAGAATAGTCAGCACCAATAAGAATATGTTCTTCATCATCTGCTGTAAATGCTTTTCGCAAAGTTCTTCCAAGCTCTTGTCTGATTGGAATGTTTTGGAGGTTTGGCTCTGTACAACTCATTCTTCCCGTTGTTGTAACGGTTTGCTGAAAATGAGCTCTTATTCTGCCGTCTTCGCCTATAAGTGGCATCATTCCTTCAACATAAGTCGAATTAAGCTTTGAAAGATTTCTATATTCTAAAACTTCTTTTACTATTGGATGTTGGTCTTTAATTTTATCTAATATTTCTGCATTAGTACTATATCCCCTCTTTGTTTTCTTGCCAAAGGGAAGTTGCAAATCTTCAAATAGTATGTTGCCCATTTGCATTGGAGAATTAATATTAAAAGATTTTCCAGCATGTTCATATATAGTATTTTCAAGAAGTGAGAGTTTTTCTTTTAACTCTCCTCCAAGGGTCTTCAAGAATTGACCATTAACTTTGACTCCCTCTTTTTCCATAGAGGCAAGCACTTCGATAAGAGGCAGTTCTGCTTGAATAAAGACCTGCATTAATCCTTCTTCTTCAAGTTTCGCATCCTCAATTTCGATAAGTTTTCTTACTACCTGACCAATTTTAACACCATAGTCTAATACTTTTTTGCGACTATCTTCAAACATATCCAGCTGATCGCTGCCAGTCATAATATCTTCTTGAGATTCAATATCACAATGGAGTCTTTCAATGGCCAAGTTTTTTAATTCGTATTTGTTTCTTGATGGGTCTAGAACATATTCAGCTATGGACGAATCAAACACAACATTATACTGTGATAGTCCAAAAAACATGAGAGAATATAAGTCATCTTTTATCTCATGCCCAATAAGGTTTAGGTTCAATTGGTTAAGTTGTTCGATTATGTTTTCAATCTTTATCAAAACAGCGTCTACAAAATAGGCGCTAGTTTGATCCATCAAAAATATGCCTTCTATAAAAGGTGGCTTAACATGGTCTATGTTCCCTACCACTTTAATATAGACGGACTCTTTATCCTTTAAGTCTTTCAACTTTGAAAGATCTTCAACAGTTTCAATAATAGTTTTTTCTATTTCAACTGTTTCAAAAGAATCAAGTTCTTCCTTAGTCGGAGCTATTTTTAGCTTTTTTAAGAAGCTGTTAAATTCTAATTTCGTGTATATTTCAATCAGCTTGTCATAGTCAGGCTCTTCCATCTTTAGTCTTTCTATTTCAATTTCAATAGGAACATTGACGTTGATGGTTGCAAGGCGTCTGCTCATGAGAGCAAGCTGTGAGTTTTCTTCTATTTTGTTTCGTAATTTTTCTGCGGCTATTTCTTCTGTATGGGCTAACATATTGTCCATTGACCCAAACTGTTCCAGTAATTTTATACCTGTTTTTTCTCCTACCCCTGGGACTCCAGGAATATTATCCGAAGAATCTCCCATAAGGCCTTTGAGATCTATAAATTGCTTAGGCGTCAAGCCATAGCGCTCGTTCATTTTTTCGGGATCATATAGCTCAAAATCTGTAATCCCTCTTTTAGTTATTAGAACTTGTGTATTGTCGGTAACAAGTTGAAGAGCATCTTTATCTCCCGTTATAATAAGAGGTTTGATTCCTGCTTCTTCACCAATTCTTGCTACAGTTCCAATTATATCGTCGGCCTCATATCCTTCCATTTCAAGGATTTCAATATTCAATGCTCTTAGAACATCTTTAATTAGAGGCATTTGCATAGCAAGTTCAGGAGGCATAGCCTTTCTGCCTGCTTTGTATTCTTCATATTCTATATGACGAAAAGTGGGGGCCTTAAGATCAAAAGCAACTGTCAAATACTCAGGCTCATAATCATTTTGTATCTTTTGCAGCATGTTGAGAAACCCATAAATCCCTTGAGTATAGATACCCTCTCTGGTTATCATAGGTCTTTGAACTGCATAATACGCCCTGTTTATAAGGCTGTTGCCGTCGATGATGACAATCTTCTTGTTCATAATGTCCCCCACTCTAATATTTAAGCTATTATTTGATATGCGTAGTAAATAGCAATTATTACACCTACAATTGACTCTCCGCCTAAAAGGCCAGAAGCAATAATAGTTCCTTTTCCGTCCTTTTCAAACTTTGGTACGAATTTATCTACCACAAACCTAATTGCACCACCGATTGCTGCGGTAGCTGACAAATAGAATGGCAAATATACACCAAGACCCAATGTAATTACTGGGAAGTTGAGACAATAAAGTATTGTAGCAACTATCAATCCAATAACAAAGGCTGGTATGTTGGAAATTCCCCCTACCATGGCCGCTACTGCAGACGCTTGAGCAGCTGGGAACATTTCGCCTCCGAATGCTTCAGAGCCGTAAGCCTTTATTATTACAAACAGAATCAATACAGAAACAACTCCACCGATTAGTCCGCCGACTACTTCAGCGATCCATTGTGCTTTCGGATCAGTTTTCAATATATGTCCTGCTTTGAAGTCATTCATAACGTCGCCTACAAGACCACATGCAACTGCTACTACTGCGGCTACATAGAAAGATTCTACTTCGCCGATATTAGACGCTGCGCTGGCCGCTATTAAGACGATAATGCCGAAGATTTCCATTGGGTTGATTCCCGACTGGCCTACACATTGTGCAGACATCGAAGTGGTTAACCAAGTACCCAATATGGTAATTATTGAAGCAACAATTCCCATGTCTGTAACTACTGTAAACACAAAGGCCAATATGACCATAACAATTGGTGCCCAACGCATATTGATGAAATTATCTCCAAGCTCGTCTTTGCTAAACATGGATCCAAAGATATCTTTAGCCTTAGGAATTATTCCCTTTACTAGAATCCCCAATCCTGTTCCAACCATAAGACCTATTCCAAGAGAGGACTTAATGTTAGCAGCTACTAATGAATCCCATAATCCAAGTTCCACTCCGCCAATAAGGATACCAAAATCTCCTATCAATGCTCCTAAGAACCACACCCCTATTACTACAGGTCCAATAATATAACCAATAGATATAAGCATAGGAGAAAGCCATATGCCTACAAATGATCCGTAAGCAGCAGTCTTTGCACTCATTACAGTAGCAACGATCTTCATCTTCCAATCTCTTAGATATGTGAAGATTCCAGCTACTGCCATTGAAATAAATAATAGAGAAACTTTCTTTGAACCTTTATCGCTTACCTCGAGAGTCGCTGCGGCAGCTTGTCCCATTGCGAATGGTAGTTCCTTAGTTTCTATAAAGTACTTTCTAAATAACGCTGTGAAAATAAGCCCCAGAATTACTCCTCCTAGGGTTACGCCCAATAAGGCCCAAAAGCTCACTTCTGCGTCAGGATTAAGCATCCAAATACCAGGGATGGTGAAAGCCAATCCTCCGGCTACCATGGCACCTGCTGACATTGCAGTTTGTGTTACATTGATTTCTTGCAAATTTGTGTTGCCACATAGTTTTAGAATAAACATGGAAACTAGTACCACAAACATTATTGGCCAAGGAACTGAACTTAGTTTCAAGGCAATAAACATGGTGCTCATAGTTAAAATTATGCTGCCAAGAGCTCCGATTATAAGCCCTCTAGCAGTCAGTTGTCTATCTGACATTTTTGTTTTCTCCTTTTTTTAGAGGAAGCCAGTATGCTAATGCTACAAATACCACTCCTCCTATGATATTACCTAATGTTACAGGGACAAGATTGTTGACCGCCATACCCTGCCATGTAAGATTTGCCATCGCTTCTGATGCAACCCCTGAAAGTGTCACAAAAGTCTCATTAGCTTTTGCGAAGATTCCAGCAGGTATAAAATACATATTTGCAACACTATGCTCGAACCCACAAGTTACAAATATCCATATAGGGAAAAATGATGCTAAAACCTTACCTGATGTAGATGATGCACCAGTTGCGCACCATACAGCTAAGCACACAAGCCAGTTACATAAAACACCAGAAACTATACACTGTAAGAAAGTCATATTAACTTTTCCTGCAGCCACCTTAATAGTGAAAGCTCCAAGCATATCTGCTCCAGAAGTGAACATTCCTGTGTTATACACCATCCATACAATGATTAAGCTACCTACGAAATTAGCTATATAAACGATTACCCAATTCCTTAGAATTTTAGAAACAGTAATTTTCTTTTCCATTAAAGCCAATGGCATCAGGCAGTTGCCTGTGAATAATTCTGCTCCCCCAAGGGTTACCATAATAAGTCCACCTGTAAATATGGTCCCTGACAAAATCTTTCCTAGTCCAAAAGTGTTAGGGTCCATTAATAAATTAAATACACTCATATTTGCAGCAGCTCCTGCGAAAGCCACATAAGCACCCGCTAGTATACCCATAAGAAATAGTCTTCTAACAGTGCTATTTGCTTTGGCCACACTGCCGGCTACCGATGCTTCCAATATTTCCACCGGTTTTAAATGATTCATTGTTACGTACCTTACCTTTTCTTTTTTATAATTAACGGATATATTCTATACTATTTAGTAGTCTTTGACTACCCCCTTTTATTAAATTATTATTTTTTTCACAAAGTTACCAATTCTTCCCAAATCACCCTCAAAAAACAAAAACCAACAGTTTGATCTGTTGGAATTTTGACCCCGGAATACCGTCAAGGATATAATTGATGCCCTATCAACGATAGGTGGGTATCTTGTTTCTAACCTCTGTCTTCCTCTAATCAAGGAGGCCTGACATAACGCTTTGAAAACTGCAGATTCCCAAATGCAAAACTGTAGGTTCAATTATGAGTCCTTAACGCGTAGCCCAGGAGTAATTTTAATTTAAGTCTAATTAAATTCAGGCAAAACTATTCCTCATATAAGTCGATGGAACAATTTGTATATACCTTTTGAACATCGTCATTATCCTCTAAAATTTCAATCATCTTCGCCAACTTTTTGATGTCTCCTGGTTCTTTAGGTGTTGATTCCATCGAAGGCACCTGCTCAACGTCTGATTCCACTATCTCGTATCCGCCGTCACTCAATGCATGGTGTACATCCATATGAGTTGCAGGGTCGGTTATGATTTCAAAACTATCATCATGAACAACCATGTCGTCTGCTCCAGCTTCTAAAGCTGCCTCAAGCAAACTATCCTCATCTATATCATCAGTTTTTTCAATAAGGATCATACCCTTTCTTGAGAACATATATGACACACAACCCGGTGACCCTAAGTTGCCTCCATATTTGTCAAATGTGGATCTAACTGAAGATGTAGTCCTGTTAGTATTATCTGTAAGAGCCTCAACTATTACTGCCACTCCTGCTACTCCGTAACCTTCAAACTTTAGCTCTTCGTAAGTTTCTCCGGCTAATTCTCCGGTTCCCTTTTTTATTGCTCTGTTGATGTTATCATTAGGCATTGAAATGCCCTTAGCTTTTTCTATTGCCAATCTTAGCGCCGAGTTATATTCAGGATCTCCTCCGTCTTTAGCCGCAACTGTTATTGCTCTTGCATATTTTGTGAAATTTGCTGCTTTTTTTGAATCTTGTGCCGCTTTTCTTCCGGCAATTGTACCGTGTCTTCCCATGGAGACACCTCCTAACCAACTTGAAATTTTTATGAAATAATTATATCACTAGTGATGCTCCTTTTCAAGTTCTTGTTCACGAACAGTTAAGCATCCATACCTCTGTGGGCAGCTGACATCATAAGCTTAATACGATTCAGCTGGTTGGTATCACTAGCTCCTGGGTCATAATCAATGGCCACAATATTAGCTTGCGGAAAAAGTTCTCTAATAGGTTTAATCATTCCTTTTCCAGTAACATGGTTTGGCAAACATGCAAATGGCTGTAAGCAAGCTATATTTGTTACACCGCTTTTAATCAGTTCAATCATTTCTCCTGTCAATAGCCATCCTTCGCCACATTGATTTCCTATCGAAGCAATTTGAGATGCTTCCTTAGCAGTATTCTCAATATAGAACGGTTCATCAAACCGTTTGCTCTTTCTAAGCGCCTTTCTAAGAGGTTTTCGGAACCATTCGGCCACAAATAAGGCGATTTGATTAACCTTATATTCTTTGTACGAACCTGACAGCTTTTCGTAATTAAACTTCTTACTGTACATTCCGTATAAGAAAAAGTCGATAAAATCTAATACAACCGCTTCTCCACCTTCTTTTTCAATAATGTCAACTATGTTGTTATTTGCATCTGGATGGTACTTTACTAAGATTTCTCCTACTACACCAACCTTTGGTTTTTTAACATCGTTGAGCGGAAGCTCGTCATATTCTTTTACTATTTTCTTTATCAGTTTTTTGTATGTGGAAAGTTTACCGTCTACACAATTCTGGAAAATCTCTTTTTCATATTTTTTCATTATTGCTTCGGCACTTCCTGGAACTTTTTCATATGGTCTTATAGCGTATAGAACCCTTTGGAAAAGGTCTCCATACACAGCTGACATAATAATTCTCTTTCCGAGGGTCACATCTATTTTGAATCCTGGATTCGATTCAAGGCCAACCATATTAAAAGAAATAACTGGAACTTGCTCCATATTCAAATCTTTTAGGGCTTTTCTTAATAAGGCAACGTAATTGCTGGCTCTGCATCCGCCTCCTGTTTGAGACATTATAAGGGCTGTCTTATCTAAATCATACTCCCCTGATTTGAGAGTACTTATCATCATACCAAGTGTTACAAGGGTCGGATAACAAGCATCATTATTTATATACTTCAGTCCTTCATCAACGGCACTTTTTTCAACCTTTGGCATAAGAACAGCATTGTATCCGCAAGCTTTTAAAGCAACTTCCATATACTTAAAATGAAGTGGTGCCATCTGTGGGACAATGATAGTATACTCTTTCTTCATTTCCTCAGTAAAGGCTCTTCTTTTGTATGCTTTTGGATTGTGTTTGTGAGTTACGCCATTTCTAGTTCTTTCTTCGATAGCTGCTTTTAGGGAACGTATTCTGATTCTTGCTGCGCCCAAATTAGTTCCTTCATCTATCTTTAAGGCTGTATATAGTTTCTTGTTGTTTTCAAGGATTTCTTCTACCTGATCTGTTGTAACTGCATCAACTCCGCATCCAAAAGAATTGAGCTGGACAAATTCAACGTCTGAACGAGTTCCTGCAAAGTCGGCAGCTTTGTACAACCTTGAATGGTACATCCATTGGTCTAAAACTCTTACTGGCCTAGCCAGGTCCCCTAGATGACATATAGAGTCCTCGGAAAGAACCGCTAAATCATATGATGTAATCATCTTATTGATGCCGTGATTTATTTCCTTATCTAAGTGATACGGTCTGCCTGAAAGAATTACTGCTTTTTTGCCGTGCTCTTCTATGTACTTTAGAGCTGCTTCTCCAGCGTCACGCACGTCTTGTTTGAATTTTGTGTCTTCAGCCCTCGCCGCAATAACAGCTTCCCTGATTTCTTTCTCAGGAATGCCCTTTGCAGATAAAATTTCTTTTAACCTTTTAGTAAGCCTCTCGTCATCATCGTATGGAATGAATGGATGAGAAAACTCAACTCCAGCAGCCACAAAAGTTTCATTCATATTGTTAGCAATCACCTCTGGATATGTGGCGACTACTGGACAATTATAATGGTTTTGTGCTCCTTCGTCCTCTTTCTGCTCATAGTTAATACATGGATAGAAAATCCACTTTTCTCCCATGTCGACTAAAGTCTTGATGTGCCCATGAACAATCTTGGCTGGGTAACATGCTGTGTCGGAAGAAATAGTATCTATTCCCTTTTCATAAAGCTCTTTTGAGGAGTTCGGTGACAATACCACCTTGAACCCAAGGTTCGTAAAGAACGTGAACCAAAACGGATAGTTCTCATAAAGATTGAGGACTCTTGGAATAGCAACATGTCCTCTCTTAGCCAAATTGTCTTCTAACGGCTCGTAGTCGAATAATCTTTTTAGTTTATATTCATAAAGGTCTGGCAATTCACCATCAGCTTGAGTTTTGCCTTCTCCCTTTTCACACCTGTTTCCTGTAATATATTTTTTGCCATCTTCAAATTTTGTTACAGTAAGCATGCAATTGTTCTCGCACAATTTGCACCTTGCATTAGAAGTTCCAGCAGTAAAGCCTCGAAGCTGCTCAACTGTAGCAACCGTTGAAATATGTCCTTCATCATAGTTAGTTAAGGAATTAAGGGCACAACCATATGCCCCCATTATTCCAGAAATATCAGGACGCACTACTTCTTTGCCTAATACTATTTCGATAGCTCTTAGCACCGATTCGTTGAGGAAAGTACCTCCTTGAACTACTATTTTTTCTCCAGCTTCATCAGCATTCCTTAATTTTATGACCTTATACAAAGCATTTTTTATAACAGAAAAAGAAAGTCCTGCAGCTATATCGCTTATTTCGGCGCCTTCCTTTTGTGCTTGTTTTACCATAGAATTCATGAATACCGTGCATCTTGTTCCAAGGTCTACAGGTTGCTTTGCATCAAGTCCTACTTTGGCAAAGTCTTCTACCGACATTTCTACAGATTTTGCATAGGTTTCTATGAATGATCCGCAGCCTGAAGAACAAGCCTCATTGAGCATGATGCTATAAATGGCATGATCTTTTATTTTCATGCATTTCATGTCCTGTCCGCCTATGTCCAATATGAAGTCTACCCCTGGCAAAAATTCTTCTGCAGCCTTGTAATGAGCCATAGTTTCTATTATCCCATAGTCTGCCGAAAATCCAGCTTTAATAAGCCCTTCACCATAACCTGTAACAGTTGTGTTGGCAATATGCGCTCCTTCAGGTAAAAGTTCATAAACTTCCTCAAGCATCTGCTTTGTTGTAGATAGAGGGTTCCCTTCGTTTCCATTATAAAAGCTATACAAAAGATTCTTGTCTTTATCTATTAAAGCAGCTTTTGTAGTCGTAGAGCCAGCATCTATTCCTAAGAATAACGGCCCTTTAGCATCTTTTATAGAGCCTCTTTGAATCTTTGCCTTTGCATGTCTATTTTTAAATTCTTTATATTCTTCTTCATTTTTAAATAAGGGCTCTGTTCTTTTTGCTCCCATAGTAGCATTTGGGTCTACATTGTTTATTTTGTCCAAGAGAACGTTGATGTTTACTGGCTCACAATTTTCGGCCATAAAACTTGCACCTAATGCGACAAAATACTTAGAGTTCTCAGGAAATATAACTTCCTCGTCTTTTAGCTCTAAGGTTTCAATGAAACGATTTCTAAGTTCTGACATATATGTAAGTGGGCCACCTAAAAAGGCCACATTGCCTTTTATCTTGTGTCCACAAGCAAGTCCGCTTATAGTTTGATTTACTACCGCCTGAAAAATGGATGCCGCCAAATTCTCTATAGGCGCCCCCTCATTTATCAATGGCTGAATGTCGGTTTTCGCAAAAACTCCACATCTTGCAGCTATTGGATATATAACATTGTAGTTTTTTGCGGCTTCGTTTAGCCCTTCTCCATCTGTGTTTAGAAGTATAGCCATTTGATCTATAAATGCACCTGTGCCACCTGCGCAGGTTCCGTTCATTCGTTGTTCAATGGTGCTTCCAAAATATGTGATTTTGGCATCTTCTCCGCCTAGTTCTATCGCTACATCAGTTTGAGGAATTAGTTTTTCTACAGCAAGAGAACATGTAACGACCTCTTGCTCAAATTGTGTATCAATTTTTTCTGCAAGAGCAAGGCCTCCGGAGCCAGTAATTACACATTTAACTTCAATATCCCCAACTGTCTCGATTAATTCTTCCAAAAGTTCTTTTACTTTTCCAAAAACGCTTGACATATGTCTTTCATATCTCTGATATGTTATTTTCCCATTTTCGTCTGTTAATACTAGTTTTACAGTCGTTGATCCAACATCTATACCAAGTCTCATTTTTGCACCTCCTTTTCGGTCATCCTTACATTCTACCACCAATTTTGAGTTTTTATCTTAAAGAATTGTTAAAATTCGTTCATATTTTCATCACCAATTATTAAAAAAAGATGGCTATGAAAATGCAATCAGTATATAATTATATCCATGAAAACGATTATTAGAAAAACAACCTGGAAAGCAATTTATAGACTTTTGGACAGAGTTTCGCCTGTTGATTACGATTGTGGGCTTTTGTGTGGCGCCACATGCTGCACTTATAGCGGCGATCTGTCTGATGAAGACATGGGGATATATCTATATCCCGGAGAGGAAAAACTACACGATGTAAACTCTGATTGGCTATCTTGGTCTGTAGAAAGAGCCGAAGATTATGAGTTTCCAAATTCTTGGTCTGGAAAAATTTATTTCGTGCGATGTAAAAACCCTCCACATTGTCCTCGTCATATGAGGCCATTCCAGTGTAGAACCTATCCACTAACACCACATCTTACTGAAGATGGAGTTTTGACTTTAATTAAAAATCAAGAAGAACTTCCTTACACATGCCCTTTAGTTGCCAACGACGTGGAATTAAGCTCTTCATTTATCCAAGCTACTTATACAGCTTGGTCTCATTTGATTCGCGACCCTCTTATCTACGATCTTGTAGAAATGGACTCTAGAGTGCGAGATCAAATGATGGAATATTAGCAAATAAGTATATTTTCTTTATTTTAGTTATAATTTAGAAATTTCTTTTTTATATAAGTGTCTAAACACTATTGCGCTGTATGCTAATCCTAAGATTTCTGCTAATGGGAACGCAAGCCACGACAAGGTGACTCCACCAATTCTTATAAGGACATATGCCAATGGCAATATACCAAACAGCTGTCTTATAAGGGATGCATACAAGCTAAGCATTCCATGTCCTGTTCCTTGAAAAAGAGTAGACGTGATTATTCCGAATGCTGCTGGTATAAAGCAGATACTTATTAGTCTCAAAGCAGGTACACCTATCCTAAGCATCTCTTCGGATGCGTTGAATATGAGAATTAACTGGCTCGGAATCAACTGGAATATAAGTGTTCCCAACGCCATTACAACAATCGCTACCTTAAAAGCTTCTTTATATGTTTTCATCAATCTTTCTCTATCTCTTGCGCCATAGTTGTAACCCATAATAGGCATAGCGCCTTGGTTTAACCCAAAGACAGGCATAAATACGAAAGACTGTACTCTAAAATATATTCCAAGAACCGCAACCGCTGTAGTAGAATATACTACCAAAATCATGTTATAAAATATAATCATAACAGAAGCGATAGATTGCATTACAATTGAAGGAAACCCTACTTTATATATATCTGCTACGACCTTCCATTCCATTTTAAAGCCTTTTACTTGAATGTTTACAAGATGTTCGCCTTTTAGCACCACAATAATGCCGACAAGCATACCGAAGAACTGTCCAATAATTGTTGCTATCGCAGCACCAGCTACACCAAGCTGCGGCATACCAAATAACCCAAATATAAGAATTGGGTCAAGAATTATGTTTACAATAGCTCCTGTAAGGCTACAAAACATTGGGGCTATCATGTTTCCTGTTGACTGGAGAACTTTTTCAAGAACTACTTGTACATTTAGGAACAGAGATCCAATACATATTATAGAAAGGTATTGGCATGCAGATTCATATATAAATGAGCCTTTTTCTGCGTATCCCGAAACAAACGCCTTTGTCAGGAAAACTCCTACAATAAAGAACAATGCATAGTTGAATAAAGCAATTCTAATGCTTGTACTTGCAGCTTTGTCCGCTTCCACTTGATTTTTGGCTCCAAGTCTACGTGCTATAAGGGAGTTGATACCAATGCCGCTGCCTACAGAAAGAGCGATTATCATCATTTGTATTGGGTTTACCAAAGAAACAGCAGTTAACGCTTCTTCCCCTATTCTGGAGACGAAAATACTGTCTACAATATTGTAGAGTGCATTTATTGTCATAGATAAGATTGCAGGCCAAGACATATTCAAAAGCAATTTTCGAATAGGCATTGTTCCCATCTTATTCTCGTTAGTTATTTCAGCACCTTGCTTATTTTCTAGTGTGTTTTTCATAATACTTTTAATTCTTACCTCCGATTACCAAAACCTCATTATACAACAAATTGTTTACAAATTCAACATTTGTGATATTATATTCTATGTGACTTTTTTAGAAAGAGAGATAAATATGACCACGAGACAGGAAGAAATACAAAAAAGAAGAATTTTCGGCATAATTTCTCACCCAGATGCTGGTAAAACAACATTAACAGAGAAACTTCTCCTTAACGGTGGAGCAATTCGTCAGGCTGGAACTGTAAAGGCTCGTCGAAACGACAAATTTGCTACATCCGACTGGATGGAAATAGAAAAACAAAGAGGGATTTCCGTTACTTCATCGGTAATGCAGTTTGAATATGCAGACAAGATGATTTCTATAATGGACACCCCAGGACATAATGATTTTGGTGAGGATACCTACAGAATATTAACCTCTGTAGACAGTGCTGTAATGGTAATAGACGGGGCTAAAGGTATAGAAACTCAAACACGCAAACTGTTCAAAGTTTGTGCAATGAGAGAAATTCCGGTCTTTACATTTATAAACAAACTTGACAGAGAAACTAAAGATCCTTTTGATTTAGTTCAGGAGTTGGAAGACGTTCTCGGGCTACCTTCCGTTCCAGTAACTTGGCCTATAGGCTGCGGTTTAAACTTTCAAGGAATATACGATATATTAAAAAACGAGGTTATCCTATATAAGGCTAACAAGACAATAAAGTTAGGTCCTGATGGAGTGTTTGGCCCAGAATTAGAAAGTGAACTTTCAGGATTCAACTTATCAGCTCTTAGAGATGAGATTGAACTAATACAGGGCGCTGGCAACGAATTTGATATGGATGCCATTTCTTGTGGCAAACTATCTCCTGTTTTCTTTGGTTCAGCACTGGCAGATTTTGGTACAATTCCGTTTCTTGAGCACTTTTTAGATATGTCCCCTGCCCCTGGCCCAAGAAAAACAACAGACGGTCAGGCAAATCCTGATGATGACTTCTTTAGTGGATTTATATTTAAAATTCAAGCTAATATGAATCCTGCCCACCGAGATAGATTGGCATTTTTTAGAATTTGTTCAGGAACTTTTAAACGTGGAATGTCAGTTAAGCTTTCTCGTACAGGAAAAGAAATGAAACTTGCTCAATCTACAATGCTTATGGCAAATCATCGAGAGAATGTTGAGGAAGCCATTGCTGGAGATATTATTGGTATCTATGATACAGGAACTTACCAAATTGGGGATACCCTTTCTACAAGAAAAGAGCTTCTGTTCTTCGAGCCTCTCCCTACTTTCCCTCCTGAATTGTTTGCACTGGTAACGCCAAAAGATACGCTTAAAGCAAAGCAATTCCAAAAGGGTGTAGCGCAACTTGCTCAAGAGGGAGCGATTCAAGTTTATCGAAACCAATACAATGAAGTTATAATCGGCGCTGTAGGACAACTACAATTTGAAGTTTTTCAATATCGTCTTGAAAACGAATACAATTCTAAAATTCGTATGGACAGTTTAGAGTTTTCTCTAGCAAGATGGGTTAAAACAGATAATATTGAGGAAGTAAAGGAACTAATTGATTCAAGAATTATGCTTGCTTTCGATCATTTCCAAAGACCATTATTGCTGTTTGCAAACCAATTTACATTTAACTATTTTACACAAAAAAATCCAGATATAGAACTTTTAGAAGCTATGGATGTAAAACAATTTTAACAAAAAGAAAACCGAGTGCAATTAAAATGCACTCGGTTTTTTATATAATTTATTATTAAGATACTTTTCCTGTTTTGATTAAAATCTTCATTAATTGCAATTATTTCAATCTGATTACTTTTTCCGCTTTCTTTTAGGAAGTCTCTTCCTCCCATATCAGTAAGCTGTGCTTCAGTAACATTGCCATTATCAACCAGCATGTCTAACATTTCGTCAGTAAGTTCTACTTTTGATTCGTAGTACATAACTGGATCTCCATTGAATTCTCTCAACTCACTCTTCTCTATTGTAAGTCCAGCGATGCCATTGGATTCCATCTCAGCCATAAAACTATCTAAGTCATCTTGAGTAATAGGGCCGCCATATTCCTGAGATATAACAACATTGATGTTTGCACAGTTGCCATCAGGATTTCCAGACTCAAACACTGCCTTATCATATATGGAAAATAGTCCCAACTGATCATCAAAAGTCCATTTTTCCGGATCATACTTAGCGTTATAATTATATGCTGTTACTTCCGCCATGTTAGCAGCTTCTGTAGGGTCCTCCAAGACTTGGATAGTCTGAGGATTTGCTTCCGCAGCCTGTTGCAAATAGCATCAAAGCGCAAAGCATGAGCAATAATATTTTCTTTTTCATGTTTTTTCCTCCCTAATTATATTTCCTTATACTTATATTTAAAAGTTTGGGCAGAGCTATAAGCCGGGTTCTGTATTAGACAATCATCTATCTCGACTTGCCATTTCTGACAAGCTCTAGCGACCTACCTACCGGGAGGCAGCGGGCAACTGCCTATAGTCCCTATTTGGTCTTGCTCCAGATGGGGTTTACACGGCCGATATGTCTCCATATCGCCGGTGAGCTCTTACCTCACCATTTCAACCTTACCACGGCATTACCCGTTTCGGCGGAATGTTTCTGTTGCACTTTCCCTATAGTTACCTACGCCGGACGTTATCCGGCATCCTGCCCTATGGAGCCCGGACTTTCCTCATCTGGGTCATGCCCAGACGCGACTGTCTGCTCTACCCAAACCGTTAAAACATGTAACCGATAAACGATATTGAATATGTAATTACTACTGCTGCTATCAATACAACAACAAGTACTTTAGCTACTGTTTGATTCTTATTTTTCATATCAAGTCCCCTTTAAATTATAACAAATGGATTCAAATTAATGTCCGATTCCACGATTTCTATATTTGTATTATACCTAAGGTATTCTGCCATATTTTTTGCGAAGATTTTTTCACTGCCATAATGGCCAATGTCTAAAAGGTTTAAACCCTTTTCGTTAGCCAACTGAGCCTGATGATACTTTACATCACCAGTTACAAATAAGTCACACCCATCTTCAATAGCATTTTCAATGTAATCTGCCCCCGCTCCTGTGCAGATGCCTACCTTTTGTACCCGGTCATTCAAATCACCACAAAATGCCATGAGTTTTTTATCTATTTTTAGCCAATCAGAAACCTGCTGTATGTACTCACCAACACTGTATTCGCCATCGATAAGTCCTGTTCTGCAAAATCCTGATGTGTCAGTTTCCATAATTTTAATTTCGTGCAAATGCAATAGGTTTGCTAAGTAGTCATTGTTTCCACCATCACATTTGTCAAAAGGTGTATGACTTGCATAAACGCATATGTTGTGCTTTATCAGCTTTACGAGGTGGTTACCCGTAACGTCATTATCGCAAACTTGCTTGATTGATTCAAAAATCATTGGGTGATGAGTCACTATTATGGCTATTCCCTTGTTAATTGCTTCATCAATAACCTTATCTGTTATTTCCATCGCAACCAATACTTTGTTTATATCAGCGTTGCCTATCTTGAGTTGGAATCCCGAATTATCCCATGGCTCTTGCTCTTCTAATGGGCTGAACTTTTCAATTATTTCTACTAGTTTCTCAACTTTCATAATATGTTAATCAACCTTTCAATATAATCTATCCTATACTTCTGGCTCCTCAATTCTTTTGGCGAAACATTGTTACCTTTCTCCATGTTTTGAAGTATCAAGCCCTCTGCTTCCAGTTTATTTGACAGGTATTCCTTTGTCAAGGGGCCTGCAAAGTTAGTAAGAGTCAACGGAAATTGATACTCTATACGCTCTGATCCCATAGACCTTGTTACTGCAATTTCCTTTGGTATAACCGTAAGAACCTCACATATGTATTTACCTTCTCTAACAAGCTGTTCATTGCTCACAGAAAATCCGTTGTTCAAAAGCCAGTGCCTTAAAAACCCTATATTGTTTCGCGGTTGCAAGACAATCTTCTTAAAACCTTTTGCCTTTTTTATATCGCTGCCGAGTATTTCGGTCATCAAAATTCCACCCATACCAGCAATAACAATATTGTCTACTTCTTTGTCTGTTAGAACTTCTATACCATTACCTAATCTCAGATCAAAAGTTTCATAAGGATAAAGCTCTTTGCAATTATCCTCTGCCTTTTTCAAAGAGCCACTGCTTATATCAGACATTATTACTTTTGGAGATATTTTGTTTTCCCATAAGAAAATAGGTAAAAAACCGTGATCTGTTCCAATGTCTGCCACGGTTTCTCCTGCCTCAATTTCGTTTGCTATTATTTTAAGTCTTTCACTAAGCTTTATCATATTTTACTCTAAATAATCCTTCAATTTTTTACTTCTACTAGGGTGACGCAATTTTCTAAGAGATTTTGCTTCTATCTGTCTTATTCGTTCTCTTGTAACATCAAATTCCTTACCAACTTCTTCAAGAGTTCTTGCTCTACCATCTTCAAGTCCAAATCTAAGCTTTAGTACCTTTTGTTCTCTTTCAGTTAAAGTGTCCAAAACTTCCACTAATTGCTCTTTGAGCATTGAAAATGCAGCTGCTTCTGCAGGTGCTGGAACGTCTTCATCTGGTATAAAGTCTCCCAAGTGGCTGTCCTCTTCCTCTCCTATTGGAGTTTCAAGAGATACTGGTTCTTGAGCTATTTTTTGTATTTCTCTTACTTTTTCAACTGTTATACCCATTTCCAAGCCGATTTCTTCAGGGCTAGGTTCTCTACCATAAGTCTGAAGAAGTTGACGAGATACTCTTATAAGTTTGTTTATAGTCTCAACCATATGTACAGGTATACGTATAGTTCTTGCTTGATCGGCAATAGATCTGGTTATTGCTTGTCTTATCCACCATGTAGCATATGTGGAAAATTTATATCCTTTAGTGTAATCAAATTTATCTACTGCTTTGATTAGTCCCAAATTTCCTTCTTGTATAAGGTCTAGGAAAAGCATTCCTCTTCCTACATAACGCTTTGCGATACTTACTACTAGTCTAAGGTTTGCTTCACAAAGACGCCCTTTAGCCTCTTCATCACCGTTTTCCATGCGCTTAGCAAGAGCTATTTCCTCTTCTGCGGAAAGCAATGGAACTTTGCCTATTTCTTTAAGATACATTCTTACTGGATCGTCTACAGCAATACCTTTTGGCATTGTCGCTTCCAAATCAGGTTCACTCGCTTCTTCTACAATAACTTTTGCTTCTTCAACTACACTAGGGTTTTCAGCAATAATTGTGTCGAAATCCTCTGGGTCAGTGTCAGAAACTATTTCAATGCCGCCAGACATTAAGACTTCATATAAGTCTTCCATCTGTGTTTTATCTAATTCGGTAGTATCAAAGATGTCTGCAATATCAGCATAGGTGAGTTGATTTTGCGAAGACTTACCTTTTTCGATTAGCAGCGCAAGTAACTCTTGTTTTTTGTCCTTCGCCTCAGTTGTTTCTTCAGTTTGAACAGTTTCTTGTTCCATATTGTTTTTTTCTATACTCATATTCTTCCTCCATGTGCTTCCATCTCTTTGCGAATTGCCATAAGTTGCTTGGTTAATCTATCCGAAGCCTCATGGTTTTCTTCTGCATCTGCCAATGACAGCATATCTATTATATTTTTTTCTTTTCTCTCTAACTCTTTAAATTTCCACTTATGAATGCATTGTTCAAACACATCTTTTTCATTGCCTGCGATTATGATTTTTTCCATAGCCTCTTCTATCTTTTGGCTTTCTCCAGGTTCTAATGAATCCATGACTTGTCCTTTATGGAAATCACCGCTAAGTCCATAGAATTCAAAGGATAAGTTGACAGCCTTACTTCCTAGTCCACTTTCAAACAGGTCTATATGAGGCAATAATTCTTCACAGAACTTCGGTTCCATGAATAGGCATTTTAGTACTGTCGCCTCAAGGGTTGAAATGTCGCCTACAAGGTCTGCACCTCGCTCCGGTCGTCTTTCCCGTTGTGGCACAAAAGCTCCCTCTTGTCTATTATTGCCCAGAAGTTCCATTTTTATTGCGTTTTCTGAAATTCCAATATCTCTGGAAATCTTTTTTATATATATATCGCTTTCAATTGGACTTAAGTCAGATAAAATCGAAGAAATGTTTTTCATATAATCGAGTTTACCTTCTTCTGTTGTAATATCTAAGTCCTTTTTGGCTACTTCCAATTTGTAATTTATATAAGGCAGTGCATTGTCCACCAATTTAAGAAAGGCCTCTCTGCCATTTTTCTTAATGTAGTCATCAGGATCTTTGCCATCAGTAATATGAAGAACCTTGACTTTGCAATTTTCGCCTTTTAATACTTCAATTCCTCTAATAGCTGCCTTTTGGCCTGCCACATCTGCATCATATGATAAAATTATGTTCTTTGTATATCTGTTTATCAGCTTGGCTTGATTTTCAGTCAAGGCTGTACCTAATGATGCCGATACATTTCTAACACCACTCTGATATAGGGAAATTACATCCATATAGCCTTCAACAATTATGGCCATTCCTGCCTTGCCAATATCTTGCCTCGTCAAATTTAGAGCATACAGATTATTCTTCTTTTGAAAAACTCTGTTTTCTGGTGAGTTTAGATACTTAGGCATTGCCTCACTTGTTAAAGCTCTCCCACCGAAACCTATGACCTTTCCACCAGTATTTATAATAGGAAATATTACTCTATTCCTAAATTTATCATAATACCTGTCATCTTTTTGGGAAAGCAGCCCAAGTTCTACCAACAGTTTTTCATCTACGCCTTTGTCCTTAAAATGCTTATAAAGGCTGTCCCAACTATCTTCTGCATAACCAATGCCAAATTGCTTAATAGTTTTATCTTCTATTCCCCGTTGCTGCATATATGTATACCCAGGATTTTTCTTTTCAGTCATGTTTTTATAGAAAAAACGTGCCGCTTCTCTATTTATTTCATAATATTTTTCTCTATCGTCTTTGTAGGTGTTCTTTTGGATAGCTATTCCATACTCATTAGCTAACTTCTCTACAGCTTCATTAAAATCCAAGTTGTAGTAACGTTTAACAAATGAAACTACATCTCCTGATGCTCCACATCCGCCAAAGCATGTGAATATTTGTTTTTGAGGAGACACAATAAAAGAAGGCGTCTTTTCATTATGGAAGGGACAGAGTCCCTTATAATTAGCTCCTGCGCGTTTAAGCTGCACGCATCGGCCTATGACGTCTACTATATCTACACTATTTTTCAATTCTTCTACAGCATCTTTGCTAAATGAAAAACTCATCTCTCACTCCAAAAACATTATTATATGTTCTTATACGCAAAAAATGAGCTATTTCCTTTTTTTATTTTTATTTTTTTATATTTTTTAGCAAATTTTACCCTGTTTTATGTCTTTTGGGATATTATTCTTCGTTTATTTCCAGCTTTGAGGAATAAATAGGTCTGTGTATGTGCTTAGGGCAAAACGATCAGTCATCCCAGCTATATAATCCTTAACTGCTTCATTGACACCATCTTTTGCCGCTATTTTTCTTAAATCTTCCGGCAACTTCTCAGGGTTTTCAAAGAAGTACTTGTATAACGAAGTTATTACAATTTCAACTTTAGATAGGTCTTCTTCCCTCTTAACCTTGCTGCTTTTATATACATTGCTAAACATAAAAGTTCTAAGCATATTCAGTTCTTCTTTAAACTCAGGACTCTGAGTTATTTCTTCTTTGCCATCACTATTTGTAATTACATCTACAACCATTCTATTTATTCGCTCTCTATGGCTATATCCGAAAACTTCAAGTGCAGACTTAGGTATTTCTTCTAGTGAAATCACTCCACTTCTCAAAGCGTCATCTATGTCGTGGTTTATATAAGCAATTCTATCGCTTATCTTTACTATCTGTCCTTCTAAAGTAAAAGGCTTATTTGAACCAGTATGGTTAACTATTCCATCTCTAACTTCAGCAGTTAAATTCATATTGTAACGAGATGCAGTTGATTCTAAAACATCCGCTACTCTTAAGCTTTGTTCATTGTGGTGAAATCCGCCTGGATGAACTGCGTTAAGCACATCTTCCCCATTATGTCCAAATGGTGTATGTCCTAAATCGTGGCCTAGAGCAATTGCTTCTGTTAGGTCTTCGTTTAGATTCAGCGCTCTTGATATTGTCCTTGCAACCTGTGACACTTCTATTGTATGAGTAAGTCTAGTTCTAAAATGATCACCCTCTGGTGCCAAAAAAACTTGAGTCTTATGCATCAATCGCCTAAAGGCCTTTGAGTGTATTATTCTATCCCTATCTCTTTGAAACTCGGTTCTAAGGTCACATTTTTTCTCTGGAATGGCTCTACCTTTTGAGTCTTCACTTTTAGTTGCAAGAGGCGAAAGGATTTCTCTTTCTCTTTTTTCTAATTCTTCCCTACTATACATGTGCTACCCCCTATAAGTTATTTTATGCCCGTATGTCCAAAACCACCAGCACCTCTATCGGTTTCTTCAAGTTTATTGGTTATCTCGAACTGTGCTTTCACATAGCTTGAAAATACAACTTGGGCTATTCTGTCTCCATTGTTAATTGTATAAGGTTTATCACTAAAGTTTATGAGTGGCACATTCCACTCTCCTCTATAGTCACTATCTACCGTTCCTACGCCGTTTACAAGGCCAATGCCGTGTTTTATTGACAGTCCTGACCTTGCTCTTACCTGAGCTTCTATTCCTTCTGGAAGCTCTACAAAGAGGCCTGTGGGAACAAGTCTTCTCTCTCCTGGCATCAAAGTTATTGGTTCACTTATATATGCTCTAAGATCAGCTCCTGCTGAGCCTGTAGTTTCATATGTAGGTATCTCTCCACTTTTGCTAACTATTTTAATTTCAGCCATTTTGAAACTCTCCCTTATGATCTAATTAGTTGCTTAAGGTTTACTTTTTTATCAGTCAAACATACAGCACAATAGTTGTTTGTATCACATATTATTGGCTTTATTTTTTCTATATCTTCCACCGAAACGCTATCAATTCCTGATAAAACTTCTTCAGCATCATAAACCTTTCCTAACAAAAGCAGATTCTTGCCGATAGAAAACATACGGCTAGCTACATTCTCTTGTCCAAATATGTAATTGCTCTTGAGCTGTTCCTTAGACATAGAAATTTCTTCTTCTGTAAGACCATTATTTGATAATATATCAAGTTCTTCCTTGATACCATCAATCGCAGCCTTTATCTTATCGTGACTAACGCCAGCATAAATATTGTAATACCCACTGTCACAAAAAGAGCTGTTCATAGAGTAAACGCTATATGCTAAGCCTTTTTCTTCCCTAATGTTTTGAAAAAATCTAGAACTCATGCTACCGCCCATTACATTGTTCATTACAGAAAATGCATAGTATCTAGGATCATCAAGGCTAACGCTTCTAGTCGCCATACAAAGATGTGATTGTTGTATATCCTTAGTGATAACCTTAGTCCTTGGCACATATGGAGCTGATTCTTTAGCCTGCTTTACTTTTGTTGACTTTAGCTTATCAAATTTGTCTGAAAGATATGCACACATATCATCTTCATCAAAGTTTCCTGCAATACTTACCACTATTGAGTCGTGAGTATACGCGTTGTCCTTATATTCTGTAATCACATTACGAGTGATTCTGTTCAATGATGTCTGAGTTCCTATTATAGAATTGCCTAATGGTGTGTCCTTGAAAACAAGCTCAGTAACTGTATCATGGGCCAAATCATCAGGTTGATCCTGTGTCATTTTTATTTCTTCGCAAATAACCTTTCTTTCTTTGGTCATTTCTTTGCTATCAAAAACTGCATTGTTTACCATATCCAAGATAACCTCCGCTCCATCCTTTAAGTTGGT
This sequence comes from uncultured Oscillospiraceae bacterium, assembly GCA_964619315.1. Taxonomy (GTDB): domain Bacteria; phylum Bacillota; class Clostridia; order Peptostreptococcales; family Anaerovoracaceae; genus Fimisoma. Next base: position 147,834 of record CAZUEH010000001.1, read on the forward strand.
GCTTATGGTTTTAACATAGTAACATGTAGCTTCTTTGCCAGTAAAAGCATTCATTTGTCCGCCGATTTTATCTACATCCTCTGCAATTTGTCTCGCATTTCTCTTCTCGGTTCCCTTGAACATCATGTGCTCTATAAAGTGAGAAATACCTGCAACTTGAGTATTTTCATCTACTGCACCGTTTTTTACCCATATACCTATTGCAGCTGATTTGACATGAGGAATTTTCTCCATGACAACCCTTACACCGCAATCTAATTTTCTTATCTCAACATTCCCCATTTTGTTTCCTCCAAAGTTAAACTAGTTCTAATATTTATAATAACATATTTTGTCGTTTTTTGCTTTAATTACAAAGCTCCTGCTTCTTTCATAATTCTTTTAATTATGATTTCTGTGTTCATTTTGTAAGCTCTAAATGGCTGGTCTTTTTCTCTTTCTGGGTTCCAATATGCTTTTTGATGTTCTTGGAAAATTTCATCGAGGCTAAGCCCTTTTTCTATGAAACCTTTTATCATATCTCTTTCTTTTTCTGCCGTCTCGATATAGATGTCAAAATATTTGTCATTAAATTCTTTTGAAAGGATTCCATAGTGAGGAACTAGAATATACTCAAAAGGCATAAGTTTTAAAAAAGTCGCTGCTTCTAAACTGTCCTCAAAACTTTTAAGAACTGAAGTCCTAAGTTTGCCGTCTCTTGAAATAACTCCAGTTGATTCACTTGCCAGAATCACGCCTTGAGGTTTAAGCAAATATGAAATAGAACAATCGGTATGTCCTTTAGTTTCAAAAGCCAATAACTTTTCTTCCCCTAAGTCTAAAATATCCCCATTGTCTAAAATCTTATCAATGCGAAGTCCGTCTACAACAACCTGCTCTGGGTCACGGCCATAATGCTCTGCACCAGTCTTGCCCATCGAAAATATCATATCCACTGCGCTTTGGCGGTTGAATATTTCTGCGGCTTTTTTGCCTCCGCAAACTGTAACATTTGGCCGTCTTCTAATGACATATGGCAATGCTCCTATATGATCATAATGGGTATGTGAAAGAATTACATAATCTAACGTTCTCTCTCCCAACGCATGTTCAATATTCTCAATTAATTCTTGGCTAAAACAAGCCATTCCGCAGTCATGCAAAACTGTTTTTTCTTTGCCTATAATAAGTACTGCATCTCCACCAGGTCCGCCTGTAACCTTTACTAACGGTTCTGGGAAAGGCCCTACATTCATAACTTCCATACTGGCTCTCCTAATTCTAATAAAATTACAAAAAATCATAATTACTATAACTATACCCACATAACCCATGATTGGTGACAGGTATTTGATTATATTTTTAAACCCAACAAGCCCTAACAAAAATGCCAAAGCCGCAGCTCCTACAATAATTTTATTCTTGTTAGGTCCATTTTTTATTTTAGTAGTAAATCCATAAAAATTGCTGGTGGCTGCAGAATATATAGCAAAGAAAAGTATAATGGTATATAAAATCCCCATTATATTTGATATTTTGCCAGCATATCCCAATACAGGCATATCCATAGCCTCTGAAAACGCCGGGTCACATTGCACTGTAATCAATATTAACATGGCTAGCATTCCGAGGAATACCCCACCCATAGTATTTCCAATTATTGCAGTCTTTTTATTGTCCGCTTTTATTGTTGCTGTAGCAACTATGGCAATTAAAGCCATTACATTGTAGGCAGTGTATAAAATCGCCGCAAGCATCCAATTTGATGCTACTGGAGAGCTGTCTACAGAAACAACGGAGGTTGAAGGTTCCTTACTCATAGCAATAACTGCTATACATGTACCAACCATTGCTACACATAATACTGGCATTATGTACCCAAATACTTTGGAAACTCTTTCAAAGTCTCCTAATACTGTAGCAACTACTAATATTGTTATTAGGGCGCCTCCTATGGCATAGTTCAACCCGAATTGTTGATGAACTAATGCGCCTCCTGCTGCTGTCATTATTACCATTACAGTTGCAAGGCTAAACGCCATAAGATATCCTACGGCAGCTCTGAGCTTTTCATTATTTCCAGGCACTATTATGCTACCCATGTCGTTGGTCTGTAGCTTTCTAGCTATATAACTTACTACTTGTCCTACAACCATAAAAATAAGAGCAAATATTAATGCTCCTATTTTTCCCTTATCTCCGAATACTCCAAAAAACTGCCATGTTTCTCTTCCGGAAGCAAATCCAGCTCCCATTATGGCACCTATATACATTACTGCTACATTTAGAGATGTTAACTTACGCTCCCTCATGCTGTGATTCTCTCCTAATACTCTTTACTTCTGTGTATTCACCATAACTGAAGAAAATCAATCCTATCCATATAATGGCAAATGCTATTAACTGGACCTTTTCAAAAGGTTCATCGAATACAAATATTCCTATAAACAAAGTGAGCGTTGGGGAAATGTATTCTAAAAGCCCTAACACAAATAGGTTTAGCTTGTTAGCAGCGTTCGCAAACAAGCCTAGAGGGAATGCTGTAAATAGACCACAAAGCATCAACAGTGCAAACTTATGTGGTTCTCCTACTGCAATCGCACCTTGTCCTGTTACTTCCAAATATATAACTACGCCTAAAGCTATAGGCATTAAAAAAACAGTCTCATATAGTAGTGATAAGATTGGAGGCATTGTAAAATTCTTTTTTATTGCCGCATAAACTGCAAATGTTAAAGCTAAGCTGATAGCAATTAGTGGCACCTCTCCAAAGTAGATAATAACTGCCAATACTCCAATAGCCGCTAAGCAAAAAGCGATTATTTTGTATTTGCTAAGTTTATCTTTAAATATCACGATCCCAATAACACATACTGCTAAAGGCTCTATATAATATCCTATGCAAGTTTGAATTACAAAATTTGCATTTACTGCCCATATATAAATCGACCAGTTAGCAGTTATAAGGATTCCAGCAAAAACATATCTAAGTACAACTTTTTTGTCCTTTAGTGGTTCTAATATGGTTTTTTTGTCATATAAATACAAAGCTCCAATTAGACACGCAACTGCAACAAGTACTATTCTATAGAAAATTATAACGGATGAATCTATCGGTCTAAGCCAATGCCAATATATTGGCATAATTCCCCACCATACGCTTGATATTATGGCAGAGGATACTCCTTGTTTGTAGGACTTTCTTTGATCTGTAATTGAATTCTTGTTGATCTTATTAATTTTTGCCTCCTATATCGTCTATCGTCTTATTAAATGTTTTAATTTTCTTCTTCGTCTTCTTCTGCAGATATTACATCTCCAAAGGACATAATGTACTCATCTAAGGGATAGTCACTACACAAACTGAAATCATAAAAATATCCTGGGCCTTCTATTTTTTCAAGTCTTGCAAATACCAACGCATCTCTTAGAGAATATGTTTCTTCTGCATTGGTCAAAATTGATTGACATATAACCTGAGAATCCGAAGAATACCATATGCGGAATTTGTTCATTTCTTCCGCCAAGTTTCCTAATATATTTTCATCATCACTGTTACGAGCAAGTCCCATAAGAGCAAGACGTATCTTGTCGATTAGTAAGAAGAAGTCTGCATCGTCTCCCGGAAGGAATTCTAACACTTCTTCAAAATAATTATTGATAAGTAGCACTAAGCTATCTTTGTCTACATCTTTTAGCAATGTCCATATTTCATCAAAGGAAATATGATCTTCACATTCAAGTAGTGCGGCTATGTTCTCAAAATATTCAAAATCCTGAGGCCCTTCTATGTCTAAAAGTTTATAAAGCTTTTCTCTATCCATTTTTTCTCCTCTTTTACAGTTCAAGATTTTTAAATTTTAAAATTAAATTAGACTTTTCAGTCTCCAAAACCTTTTGAATCATATTCGAAAAGTTTTCAGAAAGATCACTTGCATAAAATACATTCTCACCTGTGTTATTAGTCCCTGCAAATGCATTTCTTTCTTGCAAAACTCTCGTCACAGTGTCTATTATCTCATATGATGGGTTTATAATTTTTAAACGAGGATAAATAGCCTCGATATTTTTGCGTATTATTGGATAATGAGTGCATCCGAGTACCAACGTGTCAATTTGGTTGTCCTCAATAAATTGATCCATGTAATAATGTATCGTCAAATCCATTATTTCATTTTCTATTATGCCCTCTTCTATAAGGGGTACAAAGGCTGGCGTCGCAATTTCACATACGTTCAAATCGGAGTTCAACTCTTTGATTTTATCTTTATAAGCACCACTGGCAGTAGTTACCTTTGTGGCAATAATTCCTATGTTGTTTTTTTCATTACAATTGGTCGCAACTTTTTCTGCTGCTGGATTTATTATCCCCAAAATAGGTATTTGCGGAAATCGCGTTTGAAGTTCCACTAGGCATGTTGCGCTTATTGTATTACATGCAATTACAAGCATTTTAACATCTTTTGTAATTAAAAAATCACTTATCTGAGTGGCATATTGTTTTATTGTTGAAACTGCTTTGGAGCCATAAGGTGTTCTTGCAGTATCACCAAAATATATTATCCTCTCATTTGGTAACTTTTCAAATAGATTTGGTATGCTAGTAAGTCCGCCCAACCCTGAATCAAAAAAACCTATAGGTCTGTTGTCCATTTATGTAATATTCCTTTCCAAATTGTGGTACAATACTTAGTGTGGTTGTGCCATTACTTTAGAGCGTAATGAGTGGTTCAAAATCCACAATGCACGGATTTCACAATTATACTACAAAATTACAAAATTTTCTATATAGGAGGCAAAAATGTCAAACAAAAATTTAAAACAGAGAAACCAAATCCCAAACGAGTACAAATGGAACATTGAAGCTATGTTTCCTGACGAAAGTCAATGGGAAAAAAATATAGCACAGTGTATCGAAAGAGCCGGTGCTTTTGACCAATTTAGAGGTAAGTTAACTCAAACACCCAAGACGCTACTTGCTGCCTTAGAGGAAAGAGATGACATATGGAGAAAGCTAGAGCACGCCTTTGTTTATTCTGCTATGAAAAAAGACGAAGACAATAGAATGGACAAATATCAAGGCATGGACGACAAGTGCAGCAGTGCAATAGCCAAAGTTTCTGCCTCAATGTCCTTTTTCACCCCTGAACTTTTAGAGGCTTCCGAAGAAAAAATCCTCGGCTTCATAAACGAAGAAAAAGGCCTCAAAAAATATGAGTTTATGCTAAAATCTATTCTTCGGGAAAAAGACCATGTGCTTTCTGCCGCTGAGGAAAACATATTAGCACAAATGTCCGAAGTTACTGGGGCAACTAATGATGTTTTTAAAATGCTAAACAATGCTGATATGACTTTTGGAACAATTGAGGACGAAGACGGCGAGCAGGTCCCTTTAACTCATGGAAACTATATTACATTTATGGAAAGTCCAAACCGCAAAGTTCGTGAAGCAGCATTTACCAATATGTATGAAGCATATAAAAAGTTGATTAATACTTTAGCCACCAACTATAACTACAACACTAAAACGGATGTAGTCGCTGCAAGAATAAGAAAATACGACTCGTCATTGGCCGCCGCTTTGGATGGTGGCAATATTCCTTTAGATGTATACCGTAATCTGATAAAGGAAGTTCGCAATTACCTACCAGTAGTTCACAAATATATGGATATTCGCAAAAGGGTCCTAGGTGTAGACGAGTTAAAAATGCACGATGTTTATGTGCCTTTAGTTGATACTCCTAAAAAACCTATAAGCTTTGAAGACGCGATAGATATGATGGTTGAGGGTCTAGCACCACTCGGCGATGAATATATAAATCAAGTTAAAGCAGGTATCAAAGAAGGCTGGATAGATGTTTATGAAAACCAAGGCAAAACCAGTGGTGCCTACAGCTTTGGTTCTTATGATAGCATGCCATACATTCTACTCAACTATACAGATACTTTAAAAGATGTCTTTACAATAGTTCATGAGATGGGTCATTCCATGCACTCATTCTATACACGAGAAACACAGCCATACACTTACGGTGACCACTCCATTTTCACTGCGGAAGTGGCTTCAACAGTAAATGAATCTCTCTTAATCAAACATTTATTAAAAGTTGAAGAGGATGAGCAAATGAAAAAGTACTTGCTCAATTACTGCATCGAGGGATTCCGCACTACCCTCTTTAGACAAACAATGTTTGCTGAGTTTGAACTTCTTGCTCATGAAGAAATAGAAAAAGGCGAAGTATTGACAGCCGCATGGCTCAACGAAACTTATAACCAACTTAATAAAGATTACTTTGGGCCTGCTATGTCAGACGATGACTATATTAAATATGAATGGTCAAGAATCCCTCATTTCTATCGTGGATTCTATGTATACCAGTATGCTACTGGCTATTCGGCAGCCGAAGCAATCTCGTCAAAGATTTTGTCAGAGGGACCTGAAGCTAGAGATAATTATCTAGAATTCCTCAAAAGTGGTTCGTCAAATTATCCAGTAGAGCTTTTGAAAATTGCTGGAGTAGATATGACTTCACCAGAACCTGTAAAAATGGCTATGGAAACCTTTAAAAACTTAGTTGATGAATTAGGAAAATTGTTGTAATATTAAGAGATATGAATAAGAAAATTTTTGTCTATACAAATGACACTGAAATGTCCAAAGGAATCGAAAAAACCCTAACCAAAAAATTGGTTAAGTCTGGGTTGAGAGCTTTTACTCAGTATGATGAGGATACCGAGCTAATAATCTGCATTGGTGGCGATGGAACCCTTTTGCGTTTAGTTCAAGATTATGGTTTCCCAAAAACCCCTATCGTTGGCATTAACACTGGTCACTTAGGATTTTTCCAAGAAGTTCTTCCTGAAAAAATCGATGATTTTATCTTCTTGTATAATCAAGATAGATATAGCATACAAAGTTTAAACGGTGTAACCTGTTCTGTAAGAACCGATTCGGGAGTTTTTAAGCATACTGCCCTCAATGAAATAACAGTCAAGGGATTTTTAACCCATCCCGTTCACTTGAATATTTCTATAAACAATAGCTTTATAGAGAGATTTAGTGGCGACGGCCTTTGTGTGTCTACACCTGCAGGTAGTACTGCTTATAATTATGCTCTTGGCGGAAGCATTGTTGACCCAAGGCTTAACCTACTACAAGTAACACCGATTGCACCTATGCAAAACGTGGCATATCGTTCTTTCACATCAGGTATTTTACTACCTTCTAACGATAAACTTACTGTAATACCGTGTAGTGACGCTGATAAAACTCTCAATGTAACTTACGATGGCATGCAGGTAGAATATAAGAATATTGTAGATCTATCTATTCAGCTTTCCAGGAAAAAAATCAATCTTATAAGATTCGATGATTACCGCTTCTGGGAAAAAGTAAAAAGCAAATTCCTGTAATAAAAAGGATATATAAATGACAGAATTCAATTATAAAGTAACAATAAAAGATAAGGAGCTCTCTGTAAAAGAGCTCCTTCGCCATAACTTTAACTTTTCTTCAAGGCTTATGACCAAGCTTAAGCAGCAAGATTTGGTTACTCTAAATGGCCAGCCTGTTCGGGGCTGGATTATCCCAAAAGATGGAGATATTTTGACAGTAACCTTGCCTGCGGAAACTTCAGATTTTGAACCAGAAAACATACCTATTGAAGTAGTTTTTGAAGATAAAGATTTGCTCGTTATTAACAAACAACCTGGACATGTTGTTCATCCTACAAAGGGTAAACCCTTTCACACAATAGCCAATGGGATAATGAACAAAATGCTTAATGATGGTGATAACTACAAAATCCGTTTCGCCAATCGGCTAGACATGAACACTTCTGGCCTTTTGATAATAGCAAAAAACGGTTTCTCTCAAGATCGTATCGTGAGGCAAATGAAGGCAAATATTGTTGAAAAGCGTTACCTTGCAGTAGTTGATGGTATTATCAAAGATGATACTGGTACAATCAATGCACCTCTTGGTAGACCTGACCCTAATGAAGTAGAACGCTGGATTCTGCCTGTGTCAGAAGGCGGATACGAGTCCACTACTCACTACAAAGTGCTACAGCGTTTTGACAAAGGTTACACCTTAGTAGAACTTACTTTGGAAACCGGTAGAACTCATCAAATTAGAGTCCACTTAGCCTCTATTGGCCATCCTGTAACTGGAGATCATTTATATAATAATGGCGACCCATTTTTATATAGACAACTTCATGGAGATTTTAGACGTGTCGAAGGGTTTGATGAGAAAAGCACTTCTCCATATATTGATAGACAAGCGCTTCATGCATGCAAATTGTCATTTATTCATCCAGTAACTGACGAAAGACTTGTGTTAGAAGCTCCTCTTCCAGAAGATATTGCTAACTTAATAGAAAAAATTAAATGATATAATAAGAGCGACCAAAACGGTCGCTCAATTTTATTTATTTTTATTTATGTACTCTTGTACTCTTTCCCCGTCAGTTGGCACTTCTATATAGGTTAAACCTCTTTTTTGATAACCGTCAGCACCATTGCCCGCAATTACCATGACCCAGTCATCCTCTATCATCTGACATGCGGCGTCTATCGCCTCTCCTCTGTCTACAATAGTTACTACTGGTTTTTCAGGACTAATATGCTCCTTTATTTGATTGCAAATGTCTAATACTGACTCAGTGCCAGGGTCTTGCTCGGTTAGCACTATTTTATCTGCATAAATGTTAGCAAGTTCCCCTAAATCTTTTCTGCGGTTATAGGCTTTATTTCCATGAGAGCCAAAGACTAACAGAATCTTTCTCTTTGGATATAACTTTTTAACATTTTCAAAAAGCGTCTGGTAGCTCAGCTTATTATGCGCGTAATCCACAATGACATCAACATTCTTGTTTGTCATATGGTATAGCTCCATGCGGCCAGCAACTTTGACATTGGCAAGTCCTTTTTTTATATTTTCAAAAGGAACACCTAATGCCCTTGTTATTGCAATGGCTGCAAGCGCATTGCTCGCATTGTAGAAGCCTCCAATACTTACAACTATATTTTCAACACCGTCTTTGTGTTTAACTTTAAATTCTAATCTACTTGGGGTTGACGTTACGTCATATCCATAATAATCAGCTCCCTCGACTCTGCCAAAGGTTATGATTTCCTCGCAATCTTTTTTTGCAGCTTCAAGTACCCTATTCAAGTACTTAGGCTCCATTTCTAAATTGATACAAGCAGTCTCACATTGCTTAAATATTTTTAGTTTAGCTCCAAAATAATCCTCAATATCCGGATGTTCTCTGTCCGAAATATGATCTTCAGAAATATTTAAAAATCCACCCACTTTATACTTTAAAGCTTTAGTTCTATCATATTTTAAAGCTTGGGAAGAAGTCTCCATTACAAGATATTTGCAGCCATTTTGTGCACAATCAGCTAAAAGTTTGTGGAGCTGCAAGGTTTCCGGTGTAGTCATCTTCTTAGCTTTTATTTTTTCTGCTCCATCATAGGTATAAATTCCCGAAATGAATCCAATTTCTTTTTCGCCTCTTGATATACAATAATTGTCCATTATTGCCTTTACGAAAGTTGCTGTCGTGGATTTGCCTTTTGTCCCAGTAATCCCTATCATTTCTAATTTTTCATTCCAAATCTCGTCATAAAACAAGCTTCCTAATATGGACATGACCTTGCGCATATCATTTACTATGATATGTGGAAAATCACTATCTATTTCTTTTTCGGCGACATAGCAAAAAGCTCCTTTTTTGATTGCATCTTGAAGATACTTCTCTTTGAAGTTAAGACCTTTGCAAATAAATAGTGTGCTATCTTCGACTTCCATGGAATTATATGATATGTGCTTCACTTTATGGCTCATTATCGATGCATCTATCCTCGTTTTAGTAACCAAATTTTCTTCTTCCAAAACAGATAAAAATGTGTTTAATTCTTTTATCTTCACAATATTCCTCTTTTCATCAATTGGATTTTTGTTACAACTAATTTGTCTCTTTTGACAATTTAAGGGTTAAATTGAAACCTGCTGCCAACATTGCTAATGAAGAACACAACAGTATCACTAATATTCCCAAATCGTTGTCTGCACTCGTATTTGGGACTCCCGTAGTAATAAACTGACTTGGCTCCCACTTTCTCATTGCGGTGCCTCCTATATCTTTGAAGCCTGCAACAGAAACAAGATATTTAGTATTACTTCTAAGTTTACCATATGGCACTGTACAAGTCATGTTATTTTCACTCCAAACTGCCTGTGCAAGCGAAAGGTTAATTGTTTTACCATTTGCAACATTTTTTAGAGTTACTGTAGCTCCACTATTTGAAGTGTCCATTGCCTCATTAAAACGCAACACTACCTGCCCATCTAAAGGCTGCTTTTCACTTTTCGACGAAGGTTCCACCTCCATTAAAATTGGATTCTGTACTAAGTACAAATCCCTACTGTTTCCGCTATATGTTACGCCTTCTGCCTGTCCGTAAGCTTCTCCAAAGGTTTCTGTCCATTCGCTATAGCGCTGTGCTGGAAAAGCCGCGCTAAAATTTCGAAGCCAATCAGCATATGGTAATGTTGTTCCGTTGTCATAATATTGCAATGGAACCTCTGTATCTTCTCCGCCACCAGAGTGATAACGTATTTCATATACTCCTTCTCGAGGAAATCCATCCCTTATTGCTTTGTAGCTAATTGACCACCTTGAAGTTTCTCTATATGGTGTACCTCACGTACCAATTTTGCTACCTGCACCTGCATAAAGTCCCATAGACTCCACATAATCACTGTCTCCACCATTAGCCCAAACGCCAAGACTGTGTATGGTAAGGGGTGAAAAATAGCTCTGATTTATCACGGGGTACTTCTCGGCAATTTCTTCGTCACTTAACCCTTGCTTTTTCAAAAAGGCTATAAACGATTGGATTGGTACATCTTGAACTCGCCTAAAAGCCAAGTTCATACCAGCTGGTCCAATGCCTGGTCCACCATGGCCTATTCGCATTATCTGCATTGCCGTAGACCCTACATGCGCATTACCATTGCCGCCTTGAGTGATTACAACAGCTTTATCTTTAATAACTACACTCCCTGTTAAATCAGGTAGCCATCCACCAGTGCCAATACCTGCACCCGCCATAAATGCATCCGTTCCCAAATAATCGGCTGGATAAGTGAGTCCAGGAAAGGAGTGCATTTCTGCATTTCCTCCTTGAGCATATACATAGGCATTGCCACCAATTGTTATTGTCCCATCAAATTTCTCTCCACCAATAGCCGCCATACAACCGCCGCCATATGCTTCTATGCGAGCATCACCATCTATCGCAATGCTACTGGCTTCAGTTCCTTGAAACCCAATGCCTGGTCCATACCCTATTCCGCTGCATTTTACATTTACATTGCCCGTAAAATGTAAGTTTGAATTACAGCCACTACGCATAACTGACATTCCAATTGCTGCGTACCCTTTTGATGAAGATGTGCATACAAGAGTGCCTCCCGTGAAAGTAACTTTTGCATTTGCTACTGTGATTCCGCCCATTCCTTCACAAGTTAACTTCCCTCCATAAGGGCTTTCAAAAATGCCAATGCTTCCTGGTTCAACAAAAATTGCCGCTCCTATATCAGAATCTCTCCAACGTGAGTCAATTGATGTTCTAAGTGTATTTTCCCCTCTAAACTCCACTGTGAAATTGCAGTTGCTTCCAAAATGTAGCGCAGTGTCACCATAGTAATATCCAGCTCCTGTTTTTCCCTTAACTATAATCACATTATCTAAAATGATTTTAACAGTAAGATTGGGCTCGACAGCAATTAAGTTATCTGTAGTAGTCCCCTTCCCTTTGATAACATATTCTCCATTTTTTGTAATGGTAACATTGTCATTTTCGTCAACTACCCATCCATTTCCCTCAACTGGGTTTACAATGTCAATCACGTTGTTTGTCTCCGTTGAAATCAAAGTAATTTTAGGATCAACTTTGCTTTCGTCCTTTGGGTTAATGTTGGTGATAATATTTTCAGGAACTATTGCATTTTTGTTAGGCACTGTAGAGAAAGCTTCTGCTACTTGAACGTATTGCAACACTCCGTTTAGTGCAAACAAAGAAACCATGCTTAAACACAAAAGACAAAAAGTTCCTCGCTTAAGCCAAAACCTTTTGAACCTGTTAATAATAATCACCTCCTTACCCTATTGAAATAGTATATAAATCAAATGTACACAACATCTGCGTTTTATTCTCAAATTTTACCCTATAATTATAACATAACTCGCCATAACATACACCAATTATGATACGGTTATATTACATTGCTCCTATGACGACGTCTCCTGCCACAACTACCTTGTGAGGCGCTAAAATGGCCTGCTACAAGTTTTGAAAGACTTTGTGTATCTTTGTGCCATCAGCATCTTTTTCGCTCAAATCGGTCATTTTATCTGGTTTTACATAAAGTTTACCTCCCTAACATATATGCTAAGGAGGTAAAAGTTTTTTGTATTATTTTAGCTAAGTATATTTCTACTCTTCGCTATTGTCTGGCTTGTCGTTTTCGTCTTTTTTGCTTTGTACTTCTGCCCATGTTTCATTGCCTGCATTATGTCTGTCGTAACGAGCGCCACGGGAATCTGTAACCACAAGGTTACCAATTAATATTTCATAAAATGCGACTTTTGACATTTCCATATAAAGTTGAACAACTAATAGTGGAAGGGCTGTCAAAATTGATAATACTAGGTAAGCAATACCCGTTATATTTGATAATTCAAAGAATGATCCAACTAGCGCTGCTAAGAACAACCATCCTATAAAGGAAAGTGTAAGTCCGAAAAATTTGCCTTTGTTGCCTGTCATTAATCTAGTACTTTCTTTAATACATTGTGATGCAGTCCAGTCAGGATTGTCAACTCTCAAATAAAAGCACTGGCTATATCTAAGAATTGCAATTATTCCTGGAACAATAAATAATAATGTCCATAAGAAGATTTTTACAGAATATAATAGGAATAGGAAAAATGCTTTTCCAAACATGCTAAAGCCTTCAAGAGTTAGTCCATAATTTATAGTTCTTTTTCTGAAGAAAGCTAAGAGGAACATGGCTAAACCACATTGTAAACAACCTGTAACTAATAGGCTATAGAGTTCCCCCGGAAAGTTCATATTGTATTGAAAATAATAGCCTGTAGACAACGGAATATACTTTACTGTTGCAAAAAAATAACTTAAAACTTCAGTCATCGCAGTGCTTAATGCAAAATATATTAACATTCCAAGGAACATTTCTTTCCATTTGCCTCTAAGGGCCTCACGTGCTATTTCCCTAATCTTTGATGCTGGTTCATATACTAAATAATTGTTCATACCTTACCATTTCCCCTTTTTAAATAAAATAACTAATATTGTTAAATTATAACAACAAAATGAGTATTTGACAACAAAAGAATTTGGGTATAGAATGTCTTTTGCTAGGGGAGCGTATTTGCTGAGATCATTTGGCTAAATTAATAGCCGAATTAGACCCTCAACACCTGAACCGGTTAATGCTGGCGTAGGGAAGCAATATTTTTTTGCATGCACTCGCATGTTCAGTTCCCCTCCTAAATTTAAGGAGGATTTTTTTATGTCAAAAGAAAGAAGTAATTTATCTAAGTTAACGTTATGTGCTGTTCTAATCGCACTTGCCACAGCCCTTGGAATGATTAAGTTGTTCCATCTTCCATCGGGAGGTTCTATTACATTGCTAAGTATGCTTGCTGCAACACTCTGCGGTTATTATTGTGGCACTGCCAAAGGCATAATTGCCTGCCTTGCATTAGGGCTACTAAATTTTATTCTTGGCCCCGTAATAGTGCATCCAGCTCAGGTAATATTGGATTATTTCCTTGCCTATGGTCTACTTGGCCTTTCAGGGTTAACAGCCAATAAAAAAAATGGCTTAACTACTGGTTACATTTTGGGAGTGACAGGAAGGTTTTTATGTAGCTTCTTGTCTGGCTTTATCTTCTTTGGCTACTATGCCCCAGAGGGAATGAACCCAGCCTTATATTCATTTTTGTATCAGCTCTCATACATAGGCGTTGAAGCTGTAATAACTGTTGCAATCATTAATATTCCTGTGGTTAAAAATGCCCTTGCTAGGCTCAAGGAGTCAGACAACTAATCATTCTTATGACTTTTCGTTAATTTTATGACATTTTAATTGATTAACATCTTTTAAAATGTTATAATTTTTAGCAGTAAGATTTTTTTCATAAGAAAGGAAGTTATAAAGATGTATCAGACAATCAAATACGAAGTAAAAGAAGGTATAGGTTATATAACTATTAACAGACCTGAAGCCCTTAATGCTCTTAATAAAACAGTTCTAGAAGAGCTTTTCGACGCATTCAACAAAATTGACGCAGATGACTCTGTAAGAGCTGTAATCCTTACAGGCGAAGGACGTTCCTTCGTTGCTGGAGCTGACATTGCTCAGATGAGTTCCCTTACAGTTGCAGAGGGAAGAACCTTTGGAGCATATGGACAGAAGGTTATGAATTTCATAGAAAAGGTTGAAACACCTGTAATAGCAGCCGTTAATGGTTTTGCTTTAGGCGGTGGATGCGAACTTGCTATGGCTTGTGATTTTAGAATCGCTTCTGCAAAAGCAAAATTCGGTCAGCCTGAAGTAGGTCTTGGAATCACACCTGGTTTTGGTGGAACTCAAAGACTTTCTAAGTTAGTAGGCAAAGGCATGGCTAAAATGCTTATCTTCACTGCTGATGTTATCAATGCAGAAGAAGCTTTAAGAATCGGTTTAGTAGAAAAAGTAGTAGCACCAGAAGAATTGATGGCAACTTGCGAAGAAATCGCTGCTAAGATTGCTGCAAAAGCACCTATCGCAGTTTCTATGTCAAAGACTTGCATCGATAAAGGTGTTCATCTTGACCTCTTCTCTGGTTCAGCTCTTGAAGCCGAAGCATTCGGTGGATGTTTTGGAACAGAAGACCAAAAAGAAGGAATGGCAGCTTTCCTTGAAAAAAGAACAGCTGAATTCAAGAACAAATAGTTAGCTAATTTATTAAAAGTCCGAGCTCAAATATGAGTTCGGACTTTTTGATTGTCACATATTATTTTTTTATAAAAAATGGCCTTCTCAACGAGAAGGCCATTTAAATTCACTTATTACAGTAATCCACCTATGGATACAAACAATGGAGCAAATACAACTGCAACGATTGTCATAAGCTTGATTAAGATATTGATTGAAGGACCAGAAGTGTCTTTGAACGGATCACCTACTGTATCTCCTACAACTGCAGCCTTATGAGGTTCTGAACCTTTTCCGCCATAAGCGCCACCTTCAATATACTTTTTAGCATTATCCCATGCACCACCAGCATTAGACATCATGATAGCAAGTAGTACTCCTGCTGAAAGAGCTCCAGCTAACATTCCTCCTAAAGCTTCAGTTCCTAGTATAATACCAACTGCTAAAGGAGCTGCGATTGCCATAATTCCTGGCATAATCATCTCTTTTAGAGCAGCCTTAGTGGATATATCAACACAGTTTGCATAGTCAGGTTTGGAAGTTCCTTCCATGATACCTTTGTCTGCTCTGAACTGTCTTCTTACTTCTTCTATCATTTGATTCGCAGCTTTACCTACTGAGTTCATAGTCATTGCTGAGAATAAGAATGGTAACATTGCTCCGATGAACAATCCAATGATAACGATTGGGTCAAGAAGGCTTATAGCTTCTAGTTCAGTAACTGCTGCGTATGAAGCAAACAATGCTAACGCTGTTAAAGCAGCCGAACCAATAGCGAATCCTTTTCCTATAGCAGCAGTTGTATTACCTACTGCATCAAGCTTGTCAGTAATTTCTCTTACTTCTTCAGGTAAGTCTGCCATTTCAGCAATACCACCAGCATTGTCAGAAACAGGGCCGTAAGCATCGACTGCAACTGTCATACCTGTTGTTGAAAGCATTCCTACTGCAGCAAGTGCGATTCCATAAAGTCCTGCGAACTGATATGCAACGAATACGCCTACACAGATTAACATTATTGGCCAAAGTGTTGACATCATACCAACGCCTAAACCACTGATAATTGTAGTAGCTGCACCTGTCTGGGACTGCTCCGCAATCTTCTTAACTGACTTGTAATCAGCAGAAGTATATATTTCTGTAATCTTACCAATAGCTATACCAACTAATAGGCCTGCAATGATAGCAGCCGCATAAGTGTAGTCGCCAAGTAATCTCTTTGATAAGTATAATGTAGCTACAATAACTAATAGACCACTTATATATGTACCTAAGTTAAGAGCGCTTGCTGGGTTTCCACCTTCTTTGCCTCTTACACACATGATTCCGATTATAGATGACAAAATACCTACAGCCGCAATCAATAGTGGGAATAAAGCTGCTGTGTTAGCACTGAAAGTAGCTAATGCACCAGCTTCTTTTACTGCAACTGCAGCAAGAGTTATAGCTGAAATAATTGAACCTACATAGGATTCAAATAGGTCAGATCCCATACCTGCTACGTCACCTACATTATCGCCTACATTATCAGCAATAACCGCAGGGTTTCTTGGATCATCTTCAGGGATTCCGGCTTCAACTTTACCTACAAGGTCAGCTCCAACGTCTGCCGCCTTAGTATAGATACCTCCACCGACTCTTCCAAAGAGTGCCATTGATGACGCTCCAAGACCAAATCCTGTAACACATTGAGTAACTGTAGCAAACTCTAAAACACATACTATTGTTCCAAGTCCCAAAAGACCTAAACCTGATACACAAAGACCCATAACTGCACCACTTCTGAATGCAATTTTAAGCGCTTTGTTCATTCCTGACTCCATGGCAGCATTTGCAGTTCTTACGTTACCATTTGTCGCAACCTTCATTCCAAAGAATCCGGCTAACACTGAAAGCAACGCACCTGCTACATAAAGTATAGCGGTTGTCCAGCTTTTTAGTCCAAGACCTATAAGGAAGAATAGTACAACGATAACAATTGCCATTGTTTTGTACTCTCTCTTTAGAAACGCCATTGCACCTTCTCTGATGTATCCGGCAATTTCTTTCATTCTATCTGTACCTTCTTCAGCCTTAGTAATCCATGCCGCAAGACAAAATGCGACTAGTAGACCAAGCACGGCTGCACATACAGTAAAGATTTTAATCATTATTGCATACCTCCTGCTCACTTGTAATACTGAATAAGAGGCACTTTGTACCTCTTACTTTTAAGTGAATGTTATAATAAAAATTTGTTCAATTGAAAAGAGCCTAATTCTATTCCATTGTAACCAGTACTATTGATAGTACCACGAATAAAATCGCAGCAGCTGTAGTAACTTTGGTTAAAATAGCTTCGTATCCTCTGCTTTTTTTCTTTCCAAAAAGTTGTTCTGCTCCACCTGCAATGGAACCTGACATTCCAGAACTGTTTCCTGATTGCAGTAATACACTGGCAATTAGGATCAGGCAAGCTATTGCAAGTAAAATCATCAACGCAGTCTTCATCTCATTCCTCCTAACATTTTAACTTTATAATTGTAACATAATCTTGGTTTCAAAATCAAGTTAAAAGTTAACAATTTCAATAAATTTTAGAGGGTCAAGACTTGCTCCGCCCACCAACGCTCCATCTATCTCTTCCATATTCATTATTTCGGATGCATTTTCTGGTTTGACGCTTCCGCCATATTGAATAATTATTTTATCCGCTACTTCTTCATCATATATTTTAGCCAAAGTCATACGAATGCAGTAACACATACTATTAGCCTGCTCCGGAGTAGCAATTTTGCCTGTTCCTATGGCCCAGATTGGTTCGTAAGCAACGGTGACTTTTTCTGCATCAACACTGCTGATACCTTCAAAGGCTTTTACAACCTGATCTGATACGATTTTTTCTTCGTTTGCAGCTTCTCTCTGATCTAAATTTTCGCCAACACATACAATCGGAAGAATTTGAGCTTCTATCAAAGCTTTCAACTTCATATTGACTGTCTTATCAGTTTCAGCGAAATATTCACGTCTTTCTGAATGGCCTACCAGACAATAGTCTACACCGATTTCCTTAAGCATTGGTATTGACACTTCTCCTGTGAACGCACCCTCTGCCTCATAATGGACATTCTGTGCTCCCACTCCTATACCAGTGCCTTTAAACTGTTCCACTAATGCTGGCAACTGCAGAAAAGGAGCAAATATTGCTGCCTTTACATCAGTGCCATGATAAAGAGTCTTAAACTTTGCTCCAAATTCATTAGCTTCTTTGATATTTTTGTACATCTTCCAATTGCCTGCAATAAAAGGAATTCTCATGTTATTACCTCTCTTATTTTTCTTCAAGAACTGTAACTCCTGGTAGTTCTTTGCCTTCAAGGAATTCCAAGGAAGCACCACCACCAGTAGAAATATGAGTCATCTTATCAGCCAGTCCAAACTGCTCAACAGCAGCAGCAGAATCTCCTCCACCAATTATAGTAACTCCATTAGACTCGCTCATGGCCTTTGCCACTTCGTAAGTTCCTTTGGCAAAAGTTTCCATTTCGAAAACTCCCACAGGCCCATTCCAAATAACAGTTTTGGCCTTTGAAATTTCATTTGTATATAATTCAATAGTCTTTGGGCCTATGTCTAATCCCATCATGTCTTCTGGAATCTCGGTTCTGTCACACACAAGAGTTTGGGTGTCATTTTTGAACTCTTTGCCACATACTACGTCGATAGGTAAAAGTAATTTGACTCCCTGAGCTTCAGCTTGTTTAAGAAGTCTGCCTGCCAATTCAATGCTTTCAGCATCTAATATTGAAGTACCTATTTCATATCCCATTGACTTATAGAAAGTGTATGACATTCCACCGCCAATTATAAGCACATTTACTTTTTTTAGTAGGCTTTCTATTACAGAAATTTTGTCCCCTACTTTTGCGCCTCCCATAATAGCAACGAAAGGTCTCTCTGGATTTTCTATTGCGCCGCCTAAAAACTCGATTTCTTTTTCGATTAAAAATCCAGATACGGCTGGCAAATAATCTGCAACACCTGCTGTTGATGCATGGGCTCTATGAGCTGTTCCAAAAGCATCATTGACAAAGATGTCTGCAAGAGAAGCTAATTCTTTGGCAAAATCTGCACCATTTTCGGTTTCTTCTTTTCTGAAGCGAACATTTTCTAATAGCATCACTTGTCCACTCTTCAAGGAAGCCGCATCTTCTCTTACACCATTATCCACTACAAGTGGCGAAGATGAAAAGATTACTTCTTTTTTCAAAAGCTGTGACAATCTGTCGGCAACCGGCTTTAACGTATATTTCATATCAGCTTCCCCTTTAGGTCTGCCCAAATGAGACATAATTATTATAGCCGCACCTTGCTCAAGTAAATATTCAATTGTAGGCATAGCTGCCTCAATTCTTGTATCGTCTGTTATTGCTCCGTCCTGAAGCGGTACATTAAAGTCGCATCTTAGAATGATTTTCTTATTCTTTACATCGATATCCCTTACAGTCTTTTTCATAATTCAACCCTTTCTCTACTTGAGATGTGTTTTTAGCAGTCTACGCTGCCCATATGTTTTATCAATTCAAGAATTTTGCTAGAATACCCAAATTCGTTATCATAGAATGCAATGAATTTGAAGAAATGATCATTTAGCTCAATTCCTTCTCTTACGTCGAATATAGATGTACATGGGTCTCCAACAAAGTCTCCAGAAACCACTTCATCATCGACATATTCTAAAACGCCCTTCATGTAAGTTTCGGATGCTTCTTTCATTTTGACACATATTTCTTCGTAAGTTGCAGGCTTTTCTAGCACTACATTTAAGTCTACTACTGAAACATCTGCTGTTGGAACTCTGTAAGAAATTCCTGTCATTTTTCCTTTTAGTGTTGGGATTACCAACCCTACCGCCTTAGCAGCACCAGTAGTTGATGGTATTATATTGCCGAATACACATCTGCCGGTTCTCCAATCTTTCATGGAACGAGCATCTACTACCTTTTGTTTAGCTGTGGCTGAGTGAATAGTGGACATGAGGCCTTCTTTTATTCCCCAGTTGTCTTCAATTACTTTTGCCATTGGTGCCAAACAGTTAGTAGTACACGAGGCGTTTGATACAACTGTCATGTCGCTTGTGTATTCTTTATGGTTGACGCCATAAACAAATGTTGGTGTCTCTGTATCTTTTGCTGGGGCGGAAATAATCACTTTCTTTGCGCCAGCTTTTATATGATCCATCGCCTTTTCTGTAGTTACATAAGCACCTGTTGCTTCAACGATGTATTCAGCTCCACATTCTTTCCATGGGATGTTAACTGCCTCAGAGTTGCTGTACACAGGAACTTTTTTCCCGTCTATTACAATACCTTTGTCGTAAACTTCTAAGCTTCTTGGAAATCTTCCAAAAGTTGTATCATACCTAAGCATATAAGCCAAGTATTCAAAATCCGCATTCCTTACATTTATTCCTGCAATTTCTATTTCGGGCATATCCATAGCTGCGCGAATTACAACTCTGGCTATTCTTCCAAAACCATTAATACCTATTTTAATCGCCAATTTCTCCTCCTAAACTCTCTAATGACAATAAAATTTATTTATATTAGTATCTTCTTCTTTTAGATGAAGATAAAATATTCAGTCCTTCTCTGTATTTTGCAACAGTACGTCTCGAAATCTCTATACCTTTTTCGCTCAATATTCCTACGATGTCTTGGTCGCTAAAAGGTTTAGATTGATCTTCGCCATCAATTATTTCTTTTATTATAGTCTTGATGCTATTCGAAGACATGCCCTCACCATCTTCTCCTGTGACTCCACCAGAGAAGAAGTACTTTATTTCAAACATTCCTCTAGGCGTCTGCATATATTTGCCATTTACAGACCTGCTTACAGTTGACTCATGCATTCCTATAGTATCTGCCACCTGTTTCAATGTTAAGGTTTTTAAATATTTAGGACCTTTGTCAAGAAAATCCTTCTGATGTTCTATGACTGCTGTTGCCACATTATAAATAGTTCTTTTTCTTTGCTCTATGCTCTTAATCAACCATAAGGCTGAATTGAATTTATCTGAAAGGTACTTTGAAAGTTCTTCATCATTCTTTGCTTCCTTTGATAAGGAGTTGTAATATGGACTAACAACAAGATGAGGAACACTTCCTTCATTATTCATGACTGCATATCCATCGTTTACTTGTTCCACAATAATGTCTGGGATTATGTATTTGACATTATCATCAGAAGCAAAACTTCTACCTGGCTTTGGCTCAAGGCTACGTATCAAGTCACATACCATCTGTACCTGATTTACTGAAACCCCTAATGTTTTAGCCACTTTGTTAAGTTTATTATCGCCTAAATCTTCAAGGTGGTTCAAAATAATGTATTCAGTTATATCATCTAGTAGGCCTTTGGCGGCGAGCTGAATTATCAAGCACTCTTTTAGATCTCTTGCACCTACCCCTAATGGCTCAAAGGTTTGGATAATATCTAATATTTTTTCAACTGTTTCTATCTCTGTTTTGAATATTTTTGCTATGTTTTCAACGGTAGAAGTAAGATAACCATTTTCATTTATAGCTTCTATCATATATCTACCAATTTTTAATTCTGGACCTTTTAGATTTGAAAAAGTGAGTTGCAATAATAAGTAATCTTCTAAAGTCTCCTCTTTACTTACGAATCTTTCATAGGAGTAATCGTCATTTTCTTTGGAATATTCCCATTGATTATGATTCGATTCTCTATAATCGAGGCTAATTTTTTCTTGCAAATCTATAGGTGGTTCCTCTTTTACCTTATTATCAAACTCAAGTACCGGATTCTCCAAAAGTTCCTCTTGGACAAAAGTATCCAGTTCTTGTGTGTTGAACTGTAAAATGCGAATAGCCTGAATTAATTCAGGCGTCATAGTAAGTTTTTGTGTCTGTTCAATTGTGAGTCCATAACTTAGCTTCATTATACACCTTCAAATCTTAATCTAAGTCTCGTGGTCGCATTCACGCAAACATTATACCAAATTGTACCCTTTATTTCAACCCCGGGAAGCCCAATTGCCTCAATGCTTCAAATAAAATTATATTTGCAGAGTTGGAAAGATTAAAGGATCGAGCTCTGGTATTTTCACTCATTGGAATTCTTACAGTTCTATCCTTATGCTCATTAACAAAGTCAGCTGGAAGCCCCTTTGTTTCCTTTCCGAAGATGATAAAATCACCATCTTGGAATTCGGCTTCAGTATATAGACTTTCCCCTTTTGTTGTGGAAAGCCAAAGCCTTTTTTCACCGTATTTTGCCATGAAAGCATCCAAGTTCTCATGAACTTCTAAATCTAAATAAGGCCAATAATCAAGCCCTGCTCTCTTTACCTGCTTATCATCTATACTAAACCCAAGAGGCTTAACCAAATGTAGTTTTGTATCGGTAGCAGCGCAAGTTCTAGATATGTTACCGGTGTTTGGTGGTATTTCTGGTTCTACGAACACTATATTTAAACTCATCTTTTTCTCCTTTGTGATAAGATGGACTTAATGGCACATCATTTTATGCGTCACAATAAATAATAACAAATTTTCAAAAAAGGTAAAGACAAATTTTCAAATATGTTATATAATTCTCTCATTATGACTATGCGGAGGTAGACTTATGAAAACTGCAAAGATTGGCCTGCTTGGATTTGGCAACGTAGGCGGCGGTACTTATAAAATTTTAACAGAAAACAAAAAACTAATAGAAGATAGAACTGGCGTTTCACCTGAAGTGGTGAAAATCCTACAACGCAACAGAAATAAAAAGCGTTTTGTAGACGCAGATCCTAGTCTTCTAACTGAAAACCCAGAGGATATAATCTCAAACCCAAACGTTGATATCGTAGTAGAAATGTTAGGCGGTATCGAGCCAGCAACCTCATTCATGGTAGATGCTATGAAAAACGGCAAGCATGTAATAAGCGCAAACAAAGCTGCTGTAGCTGCCAATTACGAGTTGTTGACTTCAGTTGCTAAGGAAAACAATGTAGAACTTCTTTTCGAGGCAAGTGTTGCCGGCGGAATCCCTGTACTTACTTCTATGACTGGTGCCCTACAGGCGAATAACTTTGTTGAAGTAATGGGAATCCTAAATGGTACAACAAACTACATACTTACAAAGATGACTGACGAAGGTTTAGCATATGCAGATGTTCTAAAAGATGCACAGGAAAAAGGCTTTGCTGAAGCTGACCCTACTGCAGATGTAGAAGGAATAGATGCTGCTAATAAACTTTCAATCTTAATAGCTTTAGCTTTTGGAAAATATGTTGCTCCTGATGCAATCCCTACTGTAGGAATAAGCGGTGTAACAGCCGATGACATCAAAGCAGCCGCTGACCAAGGAAAGAAAATCAAACTTATTGGCCAAGCTTTTATTAAAGATGATAAATTAGAATACTGTGTAAAACCGTTATTGTTAGACGCTTCTCACCCACTTGCTGGAGTGAGCAACGAATTCAATGCAGTATATATAACAGGCGATATGGTCGGAGAATTGATGTTTTACGGCCGTGGTGCAGGCCCTCTTCCTACAGGAAGTGCTGTCTGTGGAGACATCGTTACACTAATGAAGACCAGATTTTAATATTCAACACGGAGGTTTGAAACATGACATTATATAAACAGTGGCTTGATCTTATGGACAATCAGACGGAAGAAACGTTTGAAGAATTTTGGAAAGAATACAGCCAAGCAGAGACTAAGCTTTATGAGCACATTCTATCCAACAAAGACACAAACCTTGCTGGAAATTTCGCAGAATTAGCTGAAAAGTTTGAAATTAGACCTGTAATCTTTATGGGATTTTTGGACGGAGTAAACACAAGCATCAAAACAGCTAATGAGCTTGAATCTATAACAGAGGAATCTGCAATAGATTTAGATATGGACTTTGAAAAGTTATTCTTCAATATGCTAAAAGCTGATGCGGACTATCTTTACACACTTGAGCAGTGGGACGATGTGCTTTCAGAAGAAACCAGAATGGCTATCTTCAAAGATTTTAAGCGTTCAAAAACTGTTCACAAGGAAAAGGAACCTGGCAGAAACGATCATTGCCCATGCGGTTCAGGCAAGAAGTACAAAAAGTGCTGCGGTGCTAGCAAATAATTTGTGACCACTTATGTGACCCTGATTCAGACAATGAATTAGGGTCTTTTATTTCTCAATTTGTCCGAGTTTTTAGTTTATGATATACTAATTGTTATAGAATTAAGTTTGGAGTTAACCTTATGGTAAAGAATAAAGACATTAAAACAATACTAGATATTCTAGAAATCACATACCCTGATGCTGAATGTGCGCTAGATCATAAAGACATCTTTCAGCTAATTGTAGCAGTGGTACTATCGGCTCAAACAACTGATAAGTCAGTTAATTTAGTCACCCCTGCCTTGTTCGAAAAATATCCTACACCTTATGATTTGGCAAGCGCTTCTCCTGAGGAGGTTTCCGAGTATATTAGGCGGATTGGAATGTACAAAACCAAATCAAAAAATATAGTTGGCCTTGCAAAGGCTTTAGTTGACAAATATCAAGGCAAAGTGCCTGGCGACTACGACGCTTTAATTGCACTACCAGGAGTTGGCAGAAAGACAGCCAATGTAGTTCTTTCTGTAGGATTTGGTCAGCAAAGAATTGCAGTAGACACCCATGTTTTTAGAGTGGCTAATCGAATAGGATTGACTAAAGAAAAGGACGTCCTCAAAACTGAACTTTCTCTTATGAAAAGAATTCCTGAAGAAAGGTGGTCCAAAACTCATCATAGTTTGATTTTTCATGGAAGACAATGCTGCGATGCAAGAAAACCAAAATGTGATGATTGCCCTATTGAGGAATATTGTGATTATGTAAGGAGTTATAAAAAATGATAAAAGTACTATTTGTATGCCATGGCAACATATGTAGATCTCCAATGGCTGAATTTATACTAAAAGATATGGTTGCAAAGATGGGACTTGCAGATAAGTTCGTAATCGCTTCTGCCGCCACCAGCAGAGAGGAAATCGGAAATCCCGTACACCACGGTACTAGAAATAAATTGGCGCCTTTAGGTATTTCTACCAAAGGAAAGACAGCAATACAAGTAACTAAAAAAGACTACGAGTATTACGACTACCTACTCATAATGGATAAAAATAACGAGCGTAATATTCTTAGACTCTTAAACAAAAGTGCCGCCCCAAAAGTATCTCGCCTCTTGGATTTTAGCAAGAACCCAAGGGATATTGCTGATCCATGGTACACAGGTAACTTTGATTTGACCTATGATGACATCGTAGAAGGTTGTCATTCATTTTTGGAACATCTAAAATCGAATGGTGAAATTTGATGTATTACACATATATGCTAAGGTGCGATGACAACTCTATATATACAGGCATCACTACAGATATAAACCGTCGCATGAGCGAGCATTTTAACAAAGAAAAGCCCGCTGCTAAATATACCAAAATTCGAACGCCAATCAAGTTAGAAGCCTCATGGTCCAGCGAAAACCGCGTTGATGCAACAAAATTAGAATATCGCATTAAGAAACTTACAAAACCTCAAAAAGAGCTTCTTATAAAAGATCCTTCCGTATTTGAAAAGTTCCTTGATGAAAAATTGATTTGCTCCAATTATAAAAGGCTCTAATATAGTATGGAAAAACGCACTTCCATATAGTATAATATTTTCATTGTTTTAAAATAACTTTTGTGCTTCCGTGGCTCAGTTGGTAGAGCGAGTCACTCGTAATGACTAGGCCAGCGGTTCGATCCCGCTCGGAAGCTCCAAACTATAAAACCACTGCAAATGACTGTTTGCAGTGGTTTTACTTTTGAATGAGTCAGTTACCTAATTCACTTTTCTTATAGCTAAGCCTCCGATTTCTTAATAGGATGCCTAATTACCGTTTTTAGTTTGTTAGCATCAGTTCTTCTTGGATCGCTAAGATAAATTTCGTGATGGAATCTATCATCTGTTATGTCGAGTTCATATCCGTTTTCCTGCATATATTGGTGCATCACTTCTACTGTTGCCGGCTCATCATCATACGGTCCGATATGCATACATTGAACACAGATACCCTCTTCATAAGTGAAAAACTCAACTCTTGAATAGTCTTGTTTCTTCTTTTGGGTAGCTTCCTCTACAGCCCAATCAAAATCTTTTTTAGTAACAAAGTCTGGCAATCTTATTATAGAAATAAAGTTTAGCTCATCTTTTCTGCTATAATCCATTCCTTTAATTCCCTCTTGCCACCAAAACCCCTCTAACGGCGGAACCACGTACTCAAAATATCCTTCTATCTTGTAGGACCCTTTGTAGCTCATCTTGATTGTAAAAGCAATCCCATACAGTAAACTTATTGTCTGTTTGTAGTCTCCGTTTTCATCATTGGGATTCCCCTTGCCTCTAACTGCAATATAATTCATTTTAGGAATATCAACTATGGTTGGTTTGTTTTTAGGCATATAAAATTCTTTGTATTCTTTTTTATAATCAAAAGCCATGTTTGCATCTCCCAATCTTTCAAATTTAGTTTTCTCTAATTCCGTTTATAGTCACTATGCTTAATACTTACCATCTTTGCTAAACAGGTAATATATTAGCATACCAACCCCCAGCAAGGCACATATACTTCCTACAACTGGTGCCCAATTATTGAGCTGATTGTTCATTAGTATCGTTCCTCCTATAAAAAGGAAGCCTCCTGCATGCAAATTCTTCATATTTTCTCCTCTTTCTTATATAAAATACTCAAATCACCATCAACAAATCCTATTGCAATAGCAATATAGTTTTTCAATATATCAGAGCAATTTCCTGTTTTTAGGTATTTTTCTAAAAATGAAATGAACAGATTTTCTATAGTTTGCCAATCGCTTTCTTCTGTTATACTAAATGGATTCTCTCTTGTTGTATAGATTTCATCGCAAGCCCAGTCATAATCCTCTTCATCAAAAGAAGCGGTTCCTACCAATTCAATTGACCATTTGTTATCGCCATCTTCATATAAATTAAAGTTAATGGCCTTTACATCGTCACTAAGCCCCTTATTTAGAATTTCATCTAACCAATTAAAGAAGGTTCTTTCCGCTTTACTTTTGGAGCTCTCATTCTTATCTGTAGAGCTTGTTGGATTTGAAAATAAACTCATTATCATCTTGCCTTTCCTAACTTCAAAACCGCTTCATCCAAAGTTGGAACAAAGAAAAAGTCTTTGCCTTTATTAGATTCATATATAAAGTCTTTTAGCGGTTTGCTATTGTACACACTAAAGTCTCCATAAATAGCTAGTTTGACATCATAAGTAACAAACTTTTGCAATATGTCTCCCGCAATTCCAGTACTCAGTACAAAAAACTCATCACAAATAAGTTCTTTGCTAATTGCTATTCTGTTAGTTTCAGTTTCATATTGCACGCTCATAGCAAAATCAAGTGCTGAACCTAAGTCTTTTATTATAATTTCATTTCCTGTTATAGACGCAATTGTTTTGTCTTCATATTTTATTTTTTCTATATTCAATTTTATTATCTCTCTTTCTGTTTGGATTGGTTAATGGTCAAATAAATCCGGATTAACCATTGGTACTATTAGTTCACATATTTCTCCATCAGCGTCGTATCCCCAGAAGCTCTGATAGAACCCATCTCCAAAACCTGACGCTATCATAACCATTTTGTTTTGAGTCTTAGGGTTGGCCCATTGAATAAAGTCTCCCCCATCTCTTTGATACGCAGTCATTTTTTCAAAACTTTTAGCGAATAGTTCAGCAAAATAGTCATCATAATGATTTTTATCAGGATTTTGCTTGTGCCACTCCTCTACAAATGCTACATACTCTTGGGCAACCTGTCCATCACAGAAACACATCATTCCTGCATCCACAGGAAAACCAGACATAATGCCATCTGCGCCCTTAGCTGCAGCAGTTTCTTCTGTAGGCCCAGCGCATTCATATTTTGCAGCCTTAGTATCTTTGATTTTAAGTCTAGCAGTGCACATTCTTATTCCGATGTTTTCATCTCTATAAATTGCAACTTCTGCATCATAAGTTCCACTTGGAACCGAAGTTTCAAGCATTGGAGAAAACTCGCCTGTTGGCAAGTATGCCAGCGGATCTGCAACTACTATCTTACCTGTTGGGCAATCCACCTCTCATACTTTTATGAAAAACCTGCTTTCGCTTTTTGTGAACTGATCTTCTATGGTTTTTGGTTCAATTTCTGTCCCACTTATATATTTGAGATTTTCTTCGAACTTTTCTTGTATTTGTTGCCTTTTGGCTTGTTCAATCCAGTAGGCTTTTATTTGCTCAATCATGGATATTGCTTGCTCTAAAGCATTTTCTTCATCATACTTTTGCATATGGCTTAGAATATGGCCACAATGCTCTAGATCATCACCTTCATATCCTCCACAAACGCCAAGGAGCCAGTCGCCAAAGAGACCTTTTTTGAACTTAAATATATAATAGTGCATATCGTTATAATCAAATTCTTGTGCTGCTTCGATTTTTGATGGTGCCTTGCCCAGTTCATTGGAATGGGAAAGCCATTGAATCATAGATTTTAGCGCTTCTTCTCTTTGTCTCATGTTCATAGTTTACTCCTTAAAATCATCTTCATGCTCTTTGAAAAATTCAAAATAGGCTTTGACGTTGTTTAGTTGTGTCCACCTCTTGACTCTTACCGGTGATTCATCTAAATCATAAATTTTAGCATTTTTCATAGAAAGTAAAAACGGCGAATGGGTCGCTATTATAAATTGGTTCCCAAAGAATCTTGCAGAATCTTCAATATACTCAATTAGTTCCTTTTGCCTATCTGGTGACAAGCTGTTTTCAGGCTCATCTAAAAGATATAATCCCTGTTCTTTTATCTTATCTACAAAGTATTTAAATGCACTTTCTCCATTGGAGTGTTCTCGCACATTGTCCATTACATTGGCTTTTACATATTTGGATTGACTAGTACGCCTAGAAAGATTCACTTTTTTTAATTTTTCATAATCATCTAAGGTTTTAAAATGAAAATCCGAATACTTTGCATCTAAATAATCCCCAAATAGTTCATCTCTCTTTATATCAATTCCTTCATTTATGCTTCTCAAATTTAGCATAAAATCAAAAACATCATCACTAGTTATAACTCTGCTGTTTTGGGGAATTGTGTTAGCAATTCTATAATTGCACATTTTGACATAGTCATCAAAGAAACTACTGCAATTATATAATGTATCCCTCTCAAGTTGCAAGGATTCTCCCATAACATTTAGAGCAGTAGTTTTGCCAGAGCCATTTCCTCCATACAAAATTGTTATTGGTTCAAAGTCAAGAGAAGTTAATTGGTTCTTTGACAAAACTCTGAATGGGTAAAACGAATTATAGCATGTTCTTTTTTCATCCATCAAGAAGTCATATTCAGTTTCTATGTCTGGAAAAGAAAAGCTGGATAAATAAATCACCTTTTGTCTCCTGTTTTATAATCTATATTTGCCTTTTTTGCTTGGCTCCGCAGATCTTTTGTTTTCAGCTTATATTGCTTGCCATCTTTTATAAAGTGAGTCCCTAACTGTCTAAACTCAAAATTTACATCTCTTCTGATACATTGGTCTCGAATGTCCAAAACCCATTGATAATCTAAAGTACGTGCTTGCCAGTCTGACTCTCCGCCTGCAACAACTAGTTCTATGCCTGTCAGATATTTTTCAATATCAATCTTACTTAAAAGGGGTTGTGCAGTTATGCATTTGTGCTTTATAGGTAGCGAATTAAAGATAGGCAGTCTATAATCAGCTGTCTTCTGATTTTCCACAGTACAGCAAACTGTCACGTTTTCATATCCATCTTCCCAATCTAAAGGCGCACATTGAGCAAAACGCTCTATCCTTTTAGTCAGAAATAAAAAGTTCAAATCATCTCGGGCTTTTATCATTTCCCAGCATTCCTGTCGCCACAAATCAGCTTCTTCAATAAGGAAGTCTGATGAAAAGCATGTATATACAAGCCCAGATTTAATCTTGTAATTACCATTTTTAAATTTGCTTATGGGTTTTTCAAAATCCTTTGTTTTTACTATTTCGCTAGTATTTATTCCCCTTTTGAAATCTCCTTTGTGAATATAGCAGTGCTTACAGCCGTCGCTACATTTTTTGCACCCTCTCCATGGGTTTCATATTGCCATTTTGTATGCCCCCTAAATAGTACTACAATTATATCATAATTTAAAATCTTTACAAGAACATTAGTTCTTTTATTTTGCTTTATTCCTTTTCTTGACTCTATCCACAGGGAATGTTAAAATTGTATACGATTTCGGGAGGGATTTATGTTTACATTAGATTTTTTGAGTAATAACTACAAAGAGCAACGAACTGCTGCACAAATAGCCGAAGAAGCAATAGCAATTGATATAATTTCTGGCAAGATTCCTTCAGGAAAGCGAATAAATGAGCAAGAGTTGTGTCAAAAATATAATATGAGCCGTACCCCTATCAGAGAAATTCTTCGTCGTATTGAAGGCAATGGATTGGCCACCTCAATACTTAACAGAGGCGTTTTTGCTGTTGGGGTCACAAAAAAAGATATTGACGATTTCTTTTACCTTAAAAGCATACTAGAAGTTCAGTGTGTTAGGTGGGCTATCGAACGAATAGAACCCTCACAAATGGAGTTATTAGAAGAAACCTTTGACTTTATGCAGTTTTATACAATGAGCAATGACCTTGGCAAAATGATAAAGATAAATGATGGCTTTGATAGTATCATATACAATGCCAGTCAATCTAAAGAACTGGAAAGTTGTTTAACCAGATATAACTTTATAATCAGATATGCTAACTCCGATATCCAGTACCCACTAAACTATTTGCCAACTGTTTTAGAGGAGCATCGAGCAATATTTGATGCGTTCACTGCAAAAGACCCAGAAGCCGGAGCGGAGGCTACAGAAATACATATGTACAAATCCATGTTAAGACGAAAATAATACAAAACAAAAATGCATCTACCCTTAAAAATTAGGGCGATGCATTTTTTTATTAAATATATCCAAGATGCTCTAAAAGTATTTTTGTGCCAATGAGAATAAGTATTATCCCTCCTGCCACTGTCGCTTTGTTTTTATATTTTGCTCCGAAGGTCTTGCCAATTATGACTCCCAAAGCGGATAGTATCAAAGTAGTGACGCCTATCGTTAAAGCGGCAACTGTTATATCCACTCTAAGAAAAGCAAAGGATATGCCTACGGCTAACGCGTCAATACTAGTTGCTATCGCCAATATGAGAATTTCTTTTATCTGAAGTTTTTCTTCAGAGCAAGTGGCACATTCAGCGTCCTTATCTTTGACCACCTCAAGTATCATTTTTCCTCCAATAAACAGGAGCAGTACAAACGCTACCCAATGATCAATTGAAACTATATATTCTTCAAATTGTTTTCCGAGGAAATATCCTATTACAGGCATTATCGCCTGAAACCCTCCGAAAAAAAGTCCTATGATAAGTATATTTTTGAAGTCTACTTTTCTCATTGATAAGCCTTTACATACAGCTGCCGCAAAGGCATCCATAGAAAGGCCAATTCCTATCAAGAGAATCTCTAAAAAAACCATATTCCCTCCAAAGTTGCTTTACAAAATATTTTATAATTTTACAACAAATATAAGGTTCTGGCAATCTTTTATATTTACTGTTTGCTTTTGCTTCTAACTTATTTGGCGAAAATGGCAAGGCTTTCATCCTGTGAATCTATTACAACCGTTTGCCCGTCCACAATCTCTCCTCTAATAATCATAGTGGCTATTTGAGTCTCTATATTTTTTTGCAGGTAACGTTTTACAGGTCTTGCACCATAATGTGAATCGTACGCCTCATCGGCAATGAATTCTTTTGCCTTTCCTGTAAGTTCAAGTTTTATGTCTTTGTCCAAAAGCCTTTTTTCAAGACCCTTAAGAGATAGGCTGATTATTTCCATAATCTGCTCTTTTGTAAGTGGACTAAACAGTATTATGTCATCTATTCTGTTTAGAAATTCTGGTCTGAAATATCCCTTGAGCTGTTCTGTTACATGCTCTTCAACTTCTTTGGAAATAGTGCCATCATCTTTCATGTTGTCAATAAGATCCACACTGCCAATGTTAGAGGTCATTATGATTATAGTGTTCTTAAAATCTACAGTTCGTCCTTGGTTATCAGTCAGTCGCCCATCGTCAAGAAGTTGGAGCAGTATGTTAAATACATCTGGATGGGCCTTTTCAATTTCGTCAAACAAAATAACGTTGTATGGCTTACGACGAACCGCTTCTGTAAGTTGTCCGCCTTCATCATAGCCTACATATCCAGGAGGCGCTCCTACTAGCCTTGATACCGAATGCTTTTCCATATACTCAGACATATCTATTCTGATAAGGTTTTTTTCACTATCGAAGAGTGACTCTGAAAGTGCTTTGGCAAGTTCAGTCTTTCCAACACCCGTAGGTCCAAGGAATATAAATGAGCCTATCGGTTTACTTTCGTCTTTGAGACCCGCTCTAGCCCTCAAAATAGCCTCTGAAACCGCCTTAACACCGTCGGTCTGACCAATTACCCTCCTATGAAGAATATCTGGTAACTTGAGGAGTTTTTCTCTTTCGCTTTCAATCAGTTTGCTCACTGGAATTCCTGTCCATCCGGAAATCACTTCAGCTATTTCTTCTTCCGTAACTTCTTCTTTGAGTAATCGCTCCTCCTCTATCTCCGGCTCTCGTTGTTTTTCTGCTTCTAGCTTCTTTTCAAGTTCTGGCAATGTTCCATATTTTAGTTGTGCAAGTTTTTCTAAATCATAGCTTCTTTCAGCATCTTCCATTTGATGCTTTATTTCTTCTATCTGCTCCTTGATGTTTTTGGCCTCGGAAATCGCCTGCTTTTCTGTTTCCCACTTTGCCCTCATTACAGAATTTTCTTCTTTTAGTGACGCCAATTCTTTTTCAAGAGTTTCAAGTCTTACTTTCGAACCTTTGTCAGTTTCCTTTCCAAGTGCCTGTTTTTCTATCTCAAGTTGCATTATTTTTCTTGAAATTTGATCCAGTTCTTGAGGCATACTGTCAATTTCAGTTCTAATTCTAGCTGCCGCCTCGTCCATTAAATCTATGGCCTTGTCAGGTAAAAACCTATCGCTTATATATCGATCTGACAAAGTTGCGCAAGCAATCAAAGCACCATCGGTTATTCTTACTCCATGGTGAATTTCAAATCTTTCCTTGAGACCTCTTAATATTGAAATAGTATCCTCTACAGACGGTTGATCCACTAATACCTTTTGGAATCGTCTTTCCAATGCAGCATCTTTTTCTATATACTTTCCATATTCGTCTAATGTAGTGGCTCCTATGCAGTGAAGTTCGCCTCTTGCAAGTTTAGGTTTAAGCAAGTTTCCTGCATCCATTGAGCCTTCTGTCCTGCCTGCACCTACTATATTGTGGATTTCATCAATGAAAAGAATTATTCTTCCTTGTGATTTCTCCACTTCGTTCAATACGGCTTTTAATCGTTCCTCAAACTCTCCACGGAATTTGGCACCTGCAATCAAAGCTCCCATATCCAATGCGAATATGGTCTTGTCTTTTAATCCCTCTGGCACATCTCCATTTAATATTCTCTGTGCCAAGCCTTCAACCACTGCGGTTTTTCCAACACCTGGCTCACCTATAAGGACAGGGTTATTCTTTGTCCTTCTTGAAAGTATTTGAATGGCATGTCGGATTTCATCGTCTCTACCAATTACAGGGTCAAGCTTTCCATCCTTAGCCATCTCTACTAAATCCCTACCATACTTTGTTAAAGCATCGTAGTTTTCCTCTGGGTTTTGGCTTGTTACTCTCTGGTTTCCTCTTACTTTTGAAAGTGCATCAAGAAAGTTGTCTTTAGTAATTCCCCTCTTACTAAAAATTCTTGCACTTGGTGTTCCTTTTTCTTCTAACAAAGCTAAATACATGTGTTCTACACTAACATATTCATCTTTGAAGCTTTCTGCAATTTTTTCAGCATTTAGCAGAATCTGAGACAGTCTCCTTGAAGAATACATGTTGTCAGCTGCTCCCATAACCTTTGGCAATTTTTCAATTGCTTCTTCCAAATCTGCTATCATTGCAACAATATCCACTTTGTTATATTGCAAAAGCTTTGGAATAAGACCATCCTTTTGCATCAATAGTGCAAGATGTAAATGCTCTCCTTCAATCATTTGGTGCCCCTCGGAAATGGCTATATTTTGACAGTCCATAATTACCGACTGGGCGTTTTGTGTGTATTTTTCTATATTCATAAACTCATCCCCTTTCAGTTTATATATTAATTATATACTCACTGAAAATAAAAGTAAAGAGTTTTTTGGCACTCTCCTTGATAGAGTGCTGATAGTCATTCACCGCAATAAAAAACGACCCTTAAGATTCCTTAAAGGTCGCAGTTAGATTTCACCTACATCAGTATTTCTATAAAGAATGCCATAGCTGGTGTCAGTATTTTGTCTATAACATTGAAAATTATCAATGCTAGCAATATATAAAATCCGTTTTCATAAACAGTTGTATACCAACTATATTGTCTAAGGTTAAAGAGTTGCGTTGCAATACCAAATCCATCTAAAGGTGGCACTGGCAAAAGGTTAAATATCATTAGCATTATGTTGATACACATTGCATAGAATATAACATAGAATACAATTTCTTTGAACCCATATATATATGCTGTTCCACCACTGGTCAATGCCTTTATCGCAAAGGAGCATAACACAGCTATTATGAGATTCGCTGTAACTCCAGCTAGTGCCACCAGCGTTTCGTCTCTTCTTCTTTTTTTATAGTATCTTGGATCTATCTCAACAGGTTTGCCCCATCCAAAGCCTGCAAAGATTAAAGATACAAATCCTAGTGGATCCATATGTCTAATAGGATTAAGAGATAGCCTCCTCTGTATCTTAGGTGTAGGATCTCCTAGCCAATGTGATGCATATGCATGAGCTGCCTCATGACATGTTAATCCAATAATTATGCCTGGTAAAAACAATGCTTGTGTGAAAAGCCATTCTCCTATGCTTTGATTTGAATTAATCATATTCATTATCAGCAAAAGGCCTATTACCAATATCATTGGGTTTAAGTTTTTGAACATGTTTTTAAAGCTGTCTTTCATTTTTTCCCCTTTTAAATAATCTCAAAATTTAATAATAAATCCCCGTATTTGAATCCGCAAACTCACTAACTCTATCTTCATATGCTTCCACCGCAGCCTCTTCATGCGCCAAAGTCACATTTTTTGCTCCAAGCACTTCTGATATAAACCATTTAGTGAATGGAGGATTTAAAAGCAACAGCGGCCCAGTCAAGTAAGTTGCAAAGAAATTATTAATCCTTATGCCCTCACCCGTTTCCTCTGGGTTCGTACCGTCCCCCCTCAAAGTAGTGAACAAACTCCTGTCTGTATCTGGACCATATGAAAAGCCAAAGAGGCTTTTAAATCCAACGATTTTAATTATCTCCTCAGCGGAGCCTTTGAATTCTCCAAGATAGAGTGAATTGAATCGCTTTCTCGCCTTTCTTTTGGCCTCAATATTTATAATCCCAAGGCCCTTACAAACTTCTTTGTTTTCTTCTTCAATCACATTGCCAAATATTTCTAAAGCGTTTCCTGTAATCAAAAAATTGACACCCTCGTCGATTGATTTTTTTAATAACTCCACATGAGGAGATAATGCTTCGATAGCAAGAATCTGACCTCTTTCTGTGGTGGTTCCCATATATATTAAGTCTGGTTTTTCTTTTACAAAATACGGTTCATCTGATAAGGATGTATTTATAATTGTTGCATCTGGCAAACATTCTTTCAAATATTTTATATTAAAGAGGTCTCCATATAGGTTGCATATTTCTGGAAAAAGAACTTCTATTTTCATATTGCGTTCCCCCTCTCTTCTATAACTTTTTCAATATTTTTAATAACATTGTTAGCAAGAACAATCGAGTCTGTACCATAGAAAAGGTAAATGCTTTCTTCATCGTAGAACTTTAACCCTTTTGGTGCATCAAGTTCTTTTTCTAAAAAGGTAACCTTATCCTTTGGAACGCCAGCAAGCATAAGTCTTAAGTAATAATCCTTTGCCCTTGGTCCTGTTACAATGATATTTTTAATGTCCTCTTTATTTAAAAACTCAAAATCAGCATCATAGAGCCAGCATACATTTTCTGACCAGTGTTTAACATCGCCTAAGCAGTTCATCATCAAAATCAACTCTTTTGTTCCACTCTTGCCTGACACATAGTCAAATGCTCTAGATGCTCCAAGAGCATTTTTATCTTTTGACATTTGTCTTACAATAGTGTACTCGCCGACTTTTTTCTCACTAAATCTACTCTTTACAATTTGCACTTTTTCGAGAAGTTCTTTGATTTTTTCTCTTTCGTATCCTAATTCTCTAAAAAGTGCCACTACAGCTACTACATTATAGATATTAAATACGCTATCATTAAGTAATGGATAGTCGAAGTTTACGCCGCCATCTTTAATATCTATAGTCATATTTTCAACATCAACATTCATTCCTGAATAATCACATTCTGGAGATTTGAAGCCACATGCTGGGCAAGATGCCTTGCCAATGTGATGGTATCTAAGATGTTCGTAGTCAAGTTTGCCGTTACAATTTGGACATATCTGCATGTCATTGATTAAGTTTATACATTCATCAACATCAGTATCCATCGCATCAATACCAAAATATTTTCTCTCATTTGATGGTGCTACACCTGATGCTATCAAATCGTCACCATTGATAAGCAGCCTTGTGTTTTTTGGCATTTCCTCTGTTAAAATTCTTCCTATATATTCAGGATGCCCATTTCTCATTATAGAGTCTCTTGTTAGATTGTTTATAAGCAAAAGCTCCAGCTTCAAAGCCGGAAATACCAATGGGGCGGAACGCTCATCTATCTCAATTAGTGCAGTGTCATACTTGCACTTGCCCGATAGCGTTACGCCATTTATAAAGCTAGTTGATATGCCCGAATTTATGTTTGAGCCAAGGCTATTATCCAAAATCTTTTCCCCAGCTTCTTTAAACATATCTATGGCAAGATTGCAAACTGTGGTCTTGCCGTTGGTGCCTGTAACACCAATTATTTTCTTTGGCTTGTTTATCATATTCAAAAATCCCGGGCATATTTTTAAGGCAACTATCCCCGGAAAATTTGTTCCATTATGTCTTGTTATCCGCAACGCTACAATTGACAATTTTGCAGCCCACAAAGCTATTAAAAATCTGATTTTATTCATTTAATCCGTTTCCTTTTTAACTTTTGAATTCCGGAATTATTTCTTTGATCTTCGCCATTATTCCTATTCCACCCGGAGTCTGTCCTGGCAATTGCCAGAAGTCGTGAGCACAATAGTTATTACCTTCTATTATGGCCGGTCCTGTAGGAGTTACTGCCACATCCCAACCTACATATCTCATCTGTGGTACCTCAAGGGCGGCTTTTTTAACCATTTCCACCGCTTCTTTCATAAAAGGCACTTTATATCCGATAAGCGGAGTGTTGCTATATGGATGCTCTGTATAGTGGATTCCAGCTGTTGTATCGCCCGAATGAGCGGGATACAAGAATTCTCCTGTGTCAACATCTACTGGTCCATGAAGTCCGTAGTTATCAACTACTCGTCCATTTATCCCCATCTTAAATACTGCATATACGCAGTGAGGAACGCCTTTTCCATCTATCATAGTTATCATTCTCATAGTGTTTACAGAAAACGGATATATCTTTGCAATATCAGGATGATTTTCTATCACGTCCTCAATTGTTCCAAAATCTTTTTCTTTTATGAACTTGATGAAGTCTTCAGCACTATTGAAATTTTTAGTTTCTAATAACTCGCATCCTGCTCCACCACTCAAGTCGTTCATCTTAGCAAATATCTTATTTCTACTCTCAAAATAAGCTGCTATCTCTTCATCAGAAGCCGTTGCCAAATCAAGAGATTCTCTTCCTATATATTCTTTGAATCTTTCATTAAATTCATTTTTATTATCAAAGTAATGAGCGTAATCATGATCATTCATAAACATGATGAACTTTTTACTTCTCATTCTTGTCATGTAAGTGTCACGTTGTTTATGATTCAAATTCCAGAATTCAAAAATCACATAGTCATTGTAACCAGCGCCATAGCGTAGTGTACAAAGTACCATGTCAAAAAAGATTGCAATTTTGCTCTTACCGGCTCTTTCATGGGCATTGTTTAAGACCTTTGAAAACTTTTCAAAACTTGCGCCCTTAAAAACCCTAATTAGATACTTTAGTTTGCTTTCCATTCTGACGTCCTCTCTATAAAATATCTGTCAACAATCTTGAAATCGATTCCTTGAATCTTATGACGATATTTCTCTTATTATACTGCTCCAAAGTCAGTTCGTGCCCCTTGAGCATATCCTTTTCAAAAGTTTTTTCCATCTCGCTAGCAAATTCTTCGTCAAATATGAAAGCGTTAGTTTCAAAGTTAAGTCTAAAACTTCTAATATCAAAATTCGTGGAGCCTACTGTAGAAACTTCTCCATCCACCACCAATGACTTGGAATGAAGGAAGCCATTGTCGTATATAAATACTCGAGCTCCCGATCTAAGCAATTCACCTACATAAGAATATGTAGCCCAATATACAAACATATGGTCAGGCATACATGGTATCATTACTCGAACTTCTACTCCTGATTGTGACGCCATTTTTAAAGACTCTATTATGCTCGGGTCAGGAACGAAGTATGGAGTCTGTATGTAAACGTTTTTTTCAGCGTAGGTAATCATACGCATAAATGCACGTTTTACTTCTTCTTTTGGCTCTTCTGGCCCACAAGATACTATTTGCACACCACTGTCACCTTTTGAAATTTCATTTAATGCAGTTGGAACTATTTCAATTTTCTCTTTTGTTGTAAATCTCCAATCCAATACGAATCTTGCATTTAAATCGTAGACTGAGCCACCTTTAATTCTAACATGGGTATCACGCCAATATCCGAACTTTTTCTTATGGCCCACGTACTCTTTAGCGATATTGAATCCGCCAGTATATCCAATTTTATTATCTATTACTACTATTTTTCTATGATTTCTATAGTTTAATTTGACTCCGAAAAATATTAACTTTGGCTTAAAGAAGTATCCGACTTTTCCGCCTGCTTTAAGAAAGTCCTTTAGTACAAATCTAGTTATATATCTACTGCCCAAAGCATCTAAAAGAAGTCTGACTTCTAGTCCCTCTTTTGCCTTTTGAGTAAGAACCTCTATGAATTTTTTACCTATATCATCTTTTTTAAGTATATAATACTCAACATTTATAGACTCTGTTGCAGCCAGCATATCTGCTATTTGTGCATCCAACATCTCCTGGCCATCAGTAAACAATTCCACTTCATTATCTTGGGTATAATAGGCTTTGCCATATGTCTGATTAAGTTTTATTAAATGCCGCCATTTCATTACACCATGAGAATTGAAATCGTAAGTGTCGTTGTTCATGCTTTCCATTTGCTTTTTCAACGAACCGCCTGCTACCAGTTTTTCTCGTTCTGTCATTCGGTTGATTTTAATTCTGGAAAGGTTCTGATTTAGTACTAAGTAGAAAACGAATCCTACGATAGGTATAAATGCCAAAATCATTACCCATGCCAAAGTTGCTGCGGGTGCTTTTCTTTCGATAAATATTACTGCAACGATTAACAATAGATTGATGCCATATATAATCGTTGTCGCCCCTACTGTTTCTGATATAAAACTCCAAATACTGTCCATTATCTCTTCCAATCTGTCTCTACAAACATCTCAAAACTTAGTACAACTACGCCTTGTTTTAAAATATCCCGCTTTTATAATCCTGGCAAATATTATATCATGATTTGCGCTTCAACGCTATAAAAATTACTGCTATATCAGCTTTGAACAAAAAAAATCATCTCCACTTTTAAAAAGATAGAGATGATCCTTCTGACGATTCTTTATTATAGATTTCCGTTAATGCAATTCCACGAAATAATCCAAGTGTTTGATATACATAACAGAAAAGTTCCATCAATCTTAAAGCCTTCTTTTCGTTGTCTAATAATCGTTATAATTGCAAAAAATATAGAGACAATTGAAAGAATGCCAATAATTACAGTTTTCGTTTTTAGGTCCATGTCTGAAAATTCTCTGAATCCCACAAAAACCATACAGTATAGCAACTGGTATATTGCCAAATATGCCAAATCCCAATTTCTTTTTACTTCTTTTTTTATTTTTAAGGTCTCTTGATTTTGCACTTTTTCTTCTGCTTTCATGGCTGTATACCTCCTTTGCTTCATTGATTTTCAACATTTGTTACCATTACGGTTACTTGTACATAGTTATTTTCTTTTTCCACCCTACTTGACCATTCTATAGTTCCATAATTCCTTTCTACAGCATCTATTACATTAGATATGCCAAGCCCATGGTTTTGATAATCATCTTTACTACTTTGTTTTACATTTAGGAGGCCCTTTTCAATTTCAATTTTGTTTTTCGTTGTATTAGACACTTTAATAAATTGGCGATTCTTATAATTTGTCAATTCTATTTCTATCTGCCTTAAATCAGAACATTGAGTAGTCGCTTCATAAGCATTAGAAATTATATTGGTTAATATTATGCACAAATCCGTTTCACTTACGGTTGTATCAGCAAAGCGACCCATGATTTTAAATTCTATATCATTTTCCTGACTGAGACTCCAATATTGATTGATTATAGCGTCTCCTATAATATTGCCGGTATCAATGTACTTTGTTGTCTGCTCTTTTTGAACAAGTTGAGACATATAGTCTCTCACTTTTTCCGTGTTTCCTTCCTCTACCAAATATCGCAGAGTTCTCATATGTGCAGTATTATCATGGCGAAACTTGTTTATTTCCTGTTGCTTGCTGTTTAAAAAAACGTATTGCCTGGTCTGTTCCTCCATACACTTCTTATTAAGCTGATTAAGTTTTTCTAGCTTCTGTTTTTGCCTCTCTAATATGAAAGATAGAATAATTAAACATAGTATGAAAACTCCTACAGTGCCTTTCACAAAAGTTTCCCATCCGTTCACCAATAGAACAGATGGATTTACACTTTTAGAGTAGATATCCATGAATAAAACCATGAAAACAAGTCCTAAGAAGAAGTACATAAGTTGGTCTTTTTTCAGTAATTCTTCATGTATCTTATTACGCTTATGGTAAAAAACCACGCAAGCTATACATACACCTATTAGAAATAATAAATGACCCACAATATCTGAGATTAAAATTCCTTGAGAAACATTGTCACCAAATACAACGTTAAACATCAACATAACTAATCCAGTAAATAATTTTCTTATAGAAATCAAAGCCGTGTATGCCAAAAATGTTATTCCAGGTTTTAATTCCGAAAATATCAACATATGAGAAAAACATATTGCGAGTGGTGTTATATACAATGCGCCATATATAAACCCATGAAATGATAATTCACCAACTATGGCTAATGCTACAATCACTATATAGCAAATTACGTTCATTATTTCCTTTTTGAATTGGAATCCTAGAACACCCCAAAATATAAGTATTATTCCAATAATTTCAATCAGATTTAGAATTGTATATAAAACAGA
The DNA here is from genome assembly GCA_964619315.1 of uncultured Oscillospiraceae bacterium. Lineage (GTDB taxonomy): Bacteria > Bacillota > Clostridia > Peptostreptococcales > Anaerovoracaceae > Fimisoma. The sequence continues at coordinate 189,520 of CAZUEH010000001.1, forward strand.
ATTCATCTCCCATACCTCGCCATATTCTTGCAGTATTCGGAATATTTATTTTGACATTCGCCCTTTCTTCTACGGCTACAGACTAATTTTTCACCGTTTCCGTCCATTTTTATTTGATCGCCGTGTAAACTTTCAATGTGACCACAATTTACAATACAGCTTTTGCTAATTCTTATAAATTTATCTGCTGGCAAAGTTGTTTCCCATTCTGTGAGGCTTTTCCTTGCTATAATTGCTCTTCCGCCTTCGCCTGCCTTATTCACCTCGGAATAAACTCCATCAATAGTTATATATCTAATGTCCTCTATCTTAACAATATTAAAAGGATCTATTTCTACAATATCTTTTATGCTGCTAAGATTTTTTGCTTTTGTCATCAATATCACAAATTGCTCATATTCCAATGGTTTCTCAAAAAAACCGATGACGTTTGTGCCAAAGGCAGACATGACCGATTCGCTATGGTTAGTTACAAAAATTATTAGGCTGTCGCTTTTATTTGACTCCATTTCTTCCTTTATTTCAATTCCGCTTTTACCCGGCATTTCAATATCAAGGAAAATTAAATCAGGATCAAACTCGGCAGCTTGACCAAACTCAGTTACCGCCATTACTTCTAGGTTCTGCATCATATCTTCTTGGTATCTATTGCAAAACTCAGACATTTCTTCTATCATCTTTTTTTCATCATCACAAATCAATATTTTCATTTTTCACCTCTGTTTGGATATTTATATTATATTAGATGATTTTGCAACACTGCAATACTAAAGTTACCTATGGTCAAGTTTTGTTATGAACGGTTAGGCTCTTCGAATTTTTCTTGCAAAAAAGGCAATAACTGTACATACAATTATTGCCTTCCTTAAACGATTATAATTATTAAATTCTATGCCAAGCTATGTACAACTGACAAATACTGTTCTTTTCTCATTGCAAGCTCTGCATCATACAACGGATCTCCGCCTTTATGTAATTCACGTATATATGCATGGTGGTTACCCATGATGTCCTTGTCACTTTCACTAAGGATGAATAATGCGACATTTGAGCACTGGTCAGCAACTCTTTCTAAGTTGGTTAGAGTGTCAACAAATGTGATTCCTGTAGCAGTAGTACAAGCACCTCTTTTTAGTCTCTCGATATGTCTATTTTTTAGGGTTAGAACCATATCGTCTATTACTTCCTCAAGAGGCTCTACACGCTGAGCAATTTCGCTATCCATTGTTGCGAATGCTTCCAAAGTTAATTTTGTTATTTCAAATACTGCATCCTTAACAACTTCCAATTCTTCTTTTGCATGCTCGGAAAATCCTAATTTGCCCCCACTTATATTTTGCGCGGACTCCATAACGTTTATGGCATGATCTCCGATTCTTTCAAAGTTAGTAGCAGTTTGCATCAGAGTGGTGATTCTCTGACTATCCCCATCATTTTCAACAAACTTAGACAAATTAACTAAGTATGTATCTATTGCATCTGTGAAAGAGTCTATATTGTCCTCATTTTTGTTGACAACTTCGGCTCTGTCATCATTGTATTCTTCGATTAGTTTACAGCTTCGCTGTAAGTTTTTGAAAGCAACTTGTCCCATCTCTGCAATGGCTTTGTTTGCTTCAGATAAAGCCAGTTCTGGAACCTCGTATAGATTCTCATTAGGTACTTCTAAATCTGCTCTATCCTCTTCTTCCTCAGCACTTGGTTTGATTATCTTAAGAGACATTTTTACTAATTTGCCTGCAAACGGAACTAGTAATACTGCTGTCACCAGATTGAATAATGTCTGGAAGTTTGCAATGCCGCCGCTGTTAACTACGCTATCCCAAAGTTCTGGAAAACCACCCATTAGTTTAACAATGGACATTCCTATCATAAAGGCGATTGTTCCGATGGTATTAAATAGTATATGTACAATTCCTGTTCTCTTTGCGTCCTTTGAAGAGCCTATCGAACAGATAAACAAGGTAACTACGCAAGTTCCTAAGTTTATACCCATTATCATTGGATATATTAGATTGAAAGTTATCGCACCTGTAGCAGACAACGCTTGTAGCATTCCCACCATAGCAGAAGAACTTTGTACCAAAACAGTTAATCCAAGTCCTACTAAAATAGCTAAGACTGGCTGACTGCTGAATTTTGACATAATATCCAAGAATAGCTGGGATTCAGACAATGGTGAAACTGCGGCAGACATATTTATTATGCCTGAAAACAGTACACCAAAACCCATGAATATTTCCCCTTTAGTCTTGCTGTTAGGTCTTTTTATAAACATAATGAGTAGAATACCTATGAACATCGATAGTGGAGCTAAGGTTGTCGGTTTTAGAAATTCTAAAACAAAATTGCCTCCCGAATCTATATCCATAAGTCTGATTATCTGAGCGGTTACAGTGGTTCCTATATTGGCACCCATAACAATTCCAGCCGCTTGTTTCAAGTTTAGTATGTTAGCAGAAATCAATCCTACAGCCAGTACAATTGTAGCGGTAGAGCTCTGTATTACTGCTGTTACAAGCATTCCTGTTATAACGGCAAAAACCACATTTTGGGTTGCTCTTCCCATAGCTTTTTTTAAAGCAGGTCCTGAAGCACTTTTTAAGCCAGACGCCATTATTTCCATTCCGTATAGGAACATGGCTAGGCCACCCAGAAAGCTAATACCTGAAAAAATACTCATTATGTTGTCCTTTCTAAGTGCGTAATACTTAACGTCTAATTTTCTTGAATTCTTCCAGAAAGAGTAAAGGTGTTCGAGTCTGTAACTTCCACCTTTACAATCTCGCCTTCTAATACTTCGTCGCCTGTAAAATTGACTAGTTTGAATCCTTCTGTTCTTCCTTCGTATGTACCGGCTTTGCCTCTACTTTGTCCGTCTACTAAGACCTTGACAACTGTATTGCGGTACTTTTCATTCTTTTCTGCAGAAGATTCGTTTATGACATCTACTAGTCTATTAAATCTCTCGTGTTTTACATCTTCAGGAACCTGATTTTCTGCTTTAGCTGCAGGGGTTCCTTTTCTAATGGAATACAAGAAAGTAAATGCGGAATCATAGGAAATCCGCCTCGCCAAATCAAGAGTGTCTTCAAAATCTTCTTCAGTTTCACCCGGAAATCCTACTATTATGTCAGTAGAAATAGTTATTCCAGGAACCGCCTTTTTGATTTTTTCAACCAGTTTAAGGTAATCTTCTCTTGTGTATTTTCGATTCATTGCCTTGAGGATTGCATTTGATCCAGACTGTACAGGCAGATGAATGTAATTACAAAGTTTTTCGCAATTTTTAAAAGCTTCGATGAGCTCGTCTGACAAATCTTTTGGGTGACTTGTCATAAATCTTATTCGTTCAAGGCCTTCTACTTCGTTTAGTATATAGATCAATTGTGCGAAATTTGTGTCACCTTTAGCTCCACATCCTTTGTAGGAATTGACATTTTGCCCAAGAAGAGTAATTTCTTTTACGCCATCTGCGACTAAATTTACTACTTCATTAACGATGTTCTCAGGGTTTCTGCTTCTTTCGCGGCCTCTTGTGTATGGAACTATGCAGTAGCTACAAAAATTATTGCACCCATACATTATATTAACAAAGCCTTTATGCTTAAAAAGTCGTTTTGATGGCATATCTTCAACGATCTCGTTAGCATCTTGCCATACTTCCAACTGCTTTTTCTTTTCTTCATGTAGATTTTTTAATAGCTTAGGCAAGTTGTGAAAATTATGAGTTCCATATATCACGTCTACCCAAGGATATTTCTCTTTTAAAGTATCTATTATGTGTTGTTGCTGCATCATACATCCGCAAACACATACGGTAAAGGCTTCTTTTTCAGCCATCTTTTTCTTTTTCAACTGGCCTAAAGTCCCAAAAAAACGTTTGTCTGCATTTTCTCTAATGCTACATGTATTAAATATTACAATATTAGCCTTGTCCCTTGATTCTGCTTCTTCGTATCCGTTTTCTGTCAGCAGTCCTGCCATTATTTCAGAATCATGTTCATTCATCTGGCATCCAAAGGTGGTAATATGAAAACTTCTTTTTTCAGTCAAGTTCTTCTCCGTTCCAATGCAAACTAAATATGCATTTCGTTTTTGGTTTTTCGGCCCATAAGTTCTTCTACTGCTTCGTTAGCATCAGTTTCTCCGTTTATAAGGGCGCATATGCTTTGGGTTATAGGCATTTCAATGTTATGCTTCTTAGCAAGTGCGTCTGCTGCTTGTGCTGTGGAAACTCCTTCCACGACCATTCCAACTTCTTCTATTGCTTGTTCTGCATTTTTTCCTTGACCCAAAAGAATTCCGCAACGCCTATTTCTCGAATGCATACTTGTACAAGTTACTATGAGATCTCCCAAGCCAGTAATCCCTGAAAATGTTCCGATATCTGCCCCCATAGCCTCGCCGAGACGACACATTTCAGTTATTCCTCTTGTCATCATAGCTGCTTTGGCATTGTCGCCAAAACCCATTCCATCAGAGATTCCAGCTCCTAACGCTATAATATTTTTTAAGGCGCCTCCAAGTTCAACACCTATGATATCATCATTGGTATATACCCTAAACCTATCGGTATTAAAAGCCTCTTGTATTTTTATTGATAAAGTTTTTTTCTCAGAAGCTACTGCAACTATTGTAGGCATTCCCTTTGCTATTTCTTCCGCATGAGAAGGTCCAGACAAAGTAACGTAATCGACATTAGGCATTATTTCCTTTGCTATTTGAGAAAGCCTCATTAGGCTGCCCTTTTCGATACCCTTAGCAACATTAACTACTATTTTGTCTTGTGTAATAAATGGCTTGGCTTCCGAAAAAACAGTTCTAAAGCTTTGAGCTGGTACAGAAAAAACTACTATCTCTGCATCTTTCAAAGCATCTTCTAAATTTTCAACTATTATAAGTTCTTTTGGCAGCTTGATGCCCGGCAAGTAGAGTGGATTTTCATATGTTTCTTTCATTAGGGCCAGCTGTGATTTTTTTCTGCCCCAAATAGATACTTCATGTCCTTTTGCTGTAAGCATAACCGCTAAGGCAGTTCCAAAACTACCCGCACCTATTATAGTAATTTTATTGTTCATTTTTATCTTCTTTCTTTGAAAACATCTTAGGTTCTTCACCTTTTATAAGTCTTTTTATATTGGCTCTATGCTTTATTATTACAATCAAAGCCATAACTATTCCTACATATAAAAATCCCGGCTCAAATACCCAACATATTACAGGAAAACTTGCTGCTCCCAAAATGGATCCAACTGACATTCTTTGTGTAGCAGCAACGCCTATGGCAACCACTAACAAAACTAATAGTGCTAGGGTCCAGTTTACAGCAATAATAGCTCCAAAAGCTGTTGCGACTCCTTTGCCACCCTTAAATTTATAAAGGCATGGCCATATGTGTCCGCAAAATACTGCTAAAGCGCATACGATGCCAATTTCATAATTGCCAAAGTGCATACCAAGGAATACGGCTAAAAGACCTTTGCCTATGTCAATAATAAGAGTTACTATGGCAGCCTTTTTGCCTAAGACTCTCAATGCATTAGTAGTCCCTGCATTGCCACTTCCCTCTTTTTTAATATCTATTCCCTTTACTTTTGCCAACAGAATAGATGGTGAAATATTACCTATAAAGTAGGCTACTGTCACCCAAATTATAAATTTTATTATAGCCATATCTATTCTCCTTTTTCGCCTTTTTCTCTGAATACAAACTTAACAGATGTTCCTTCAAAGCCAAATCCTTCACGGATTTTATTTTCCAAATATCTTGCATACGAGAAATGCATCAAGTCTCGTTTGTTTATTTGGAAACTGAATAAAGGCGGTTTAACTGCCACCTGTGTAACATAGTATATTTTGAGCCTTTTACCTTTGTCTGAAGGTGGCTGCTTCATCATTGTGGCATCAGCAATAAGGCTGTTAAGTTGACCTGTCGGAACTCGCATAGCTCTTTTTTCTGCTACATATTTAGCCATCTGAATTACTTGGTTAATTCTCTGTTTATCTTTGACAGAAATGAAAATAATCGGTGCATAAGACATAAACAGCAATTCTGATTGCAACTCTCGTTTGAAGTCTCTCATGGTATTAGTTTCTTTTTCTAGAAGATCCCATTTGTTTACGGTAACAACGATACCTTTGCCTGCTTCATGAGCCACGCCAGCAATCTTCTTGTCCTGTTCTGTAAGCCCTTCCGCCGCATCTATCATAAGCACACAAACATCGCATCGCTCTATAGCCGCAACCGCACGGATTACACTAAATCTTTCGATGCTCTCGTTTACCTTACTTCTTCGTCTAATACCAGCAGTATCGATTAAAATATATTTTTCCCCGTCTATTTCAACAGGGGTATCTACAGAATCTCGAGTAGTTCCCGCTATCGGTGAGACGATAACTCTGTTCTCTCCTAACAGGCAGTTAATAAGAGAGGATTTGCCTACATTTGGCTTGCCTATTACAGCAACCTTTATATTTTCCTCTTCTTCGTCTCCTGCGCCCTCTGGAAAGCTTCTAACTATTTCGTCTAAAACATCTCCGAAGTTAAACATGTTAGCAGCAGAAATAGGTATAGGTTCTCCCAAGCCCAGTTCGTAGAAATCATAAAAATCATCAGGTAACTGAGTTGGTTTATCAATCTTATTTACTATTAGAAGTACTGGCTTGCCTGTACGCATAAGCATCATTGCAACTTCCCTATCAGGCGTTGTCAATCCATCCTTGCCATCTGTAATGAACAAGATAACATCAGCCATATCCATAGCCACTTGTGCTTGCTCTCTCATCTGGGAAAGGATTACATCTTCACTACTAGGTTCTATTCCGCCAGTATCTATTAATGCGAAGTGAACAGCGTTCCACTCGGCCTCCGCATAGATTCTATCCCTGGTTACGCCAGGAGTATCCTCCACTATTGAAACGCGGCGCCCTACTATTCTATTAAAGAATGTGGATTTGCCTACGTTTGGTCTGCCGACTATGGCAACTATAGGTTTACTCATCAAAAATTCCTCCTATGAAATCTTCAGGGACAAATTCCCTTAGATCCTCTATTCCTTCGCCTACTCCAATATATTTTATAGGCAAATCAAATTCATCAGCAATTGTCACGGCAATACCGCCTTTGGCAGTTCCGTCTAGCTTAGTAATTACTATTCCTGTAACATCTGTTACCTGACCAAATTCTTGTGCTTGTGAAACTGCATTTTTTCCAGTGGTTGCATCAAGAACAAGCAATGTTTCTCTTGCTGCGTCAGGGTATTCCCTGTCGATTACTCTATTCATTTTTTCAAGTTCAATCATCAGGTTTTTCTTGTTTTGCAGTCTTCCTGCTGTATCACATATTAAAACGTCTATGTCCTTAGCATTTGCAGAACGAATTGCATCAAATATAACTGCCGAAGGATCGGCTCCTTCCTGATGCTTTATGACATTTATATTGTTTCTCTGTCCCCATATTGCAAGCTGCTCTGCTGCTGCCGCTCTAAAAGTATCAGCTGCCGCTAGCATTACTGTCTTGCCTTCTTGTTTGCACTTATAGGCTAATTTGCCTATAGTGGTTGTTTTGCCTCCGCCATTTATACCAATGACTAATACTATAAGTGGAGATTCATTAGAAAGCTTATGTCTTTCCCCTTTATCCACTAATTCTATCATAATAGCTTTGAGGGCGTTTTTCACTCCTTCAGGGCTTGTTATCACGTTAGTTTTTATAGTCTCTCTCAGTTTTTCCATTATGGACATAGTGGTGTTCATACCAATATCAGAGGTTATTAGTGCTTCCTCAAGTTCATCCATTAACTCTTCATCTACCTCACCTCTCGCCATAACGACATCAGTGATTTTTTCTGAAAGTCTTCCGAAGAAGGATTTTTTTTCTTTAAAAAGTGACATTCTTACCCCTTTCAAGTTTTAGCCAAAAGTAATTAAAGATCAAACTCATCTCCCATTCTCAAAGATAAAAGCTTTGAGATTCCCTGTTCAGGCATGGTCACACCATATAAAACATCGGCATGTTCCATCGTTGCCTTTTGGTGGGTTACAATGGCAAACTGTATTTCTTCAAACTTGCGCAAATATTTTGCGAATCTGTCTATGTTGTTATCATCTAAAGCCGCCTCTACCTCGTCTAAGATACAAAACGGTGTTGGTCTTGTTTTGAGGACTGCAAACATAAGCGCCATAGCTGTCATGGTTTTTTCTCCACCAGACATTAGGTTTATGTTTTGCAGCTTCTTTCCTGGTGGCTGAGCCACTATCTCTATTCCAGCCTCTAATTGATTATCTTCATCATCCAGTCTTAGCTCTGCGTATCCGCCTCCAAACAAGGCTTTAAAAATCTCTTCAAAGTTTATTACTATTTCGTCAAAGCTTTCTTTGAACTTAGACTTAATAGTTTTTTCCATGTCATCTACAATTGCTTGTAATTGATCCATGGCATCAGTAATATCCTTTTGTTGCTCGGAAAGGAATTCATATCTCTCCTTAACTTGAGCATATTCCTCAATAGCTCCTACATTTACATCTCCAAGTTCTCTAAGCCTATTCTTTATCTCACGGCTTTCCTTTTGAGCAGTGGACATAACAAAATCATCCTTCTTAAACTCAATTGCTTGAAGATATGAAACTTCAAAGTCTTCCCACAGCTTTTCTTTAAGTGTATCTAGCTGCGTTTCGTTCTTTGCCAGTTTTATTTCCTGTTGATATTTTTGGTCCTGATATGAGTTGAGGGTTTCACCTAAGCTGCTTTGCTCCTTAGTCATTTCTTCAATCTTAGCTGAAAGCTCAGTCTTTTCCTCAGTAACCTTAGCTATGTACTCTTCCAGCTCAGTTTTTTCAACAGTTTTTGTCTTAACTGCCTCTTCTACATCTCCCGAGCCAAATAGTAACTCTGTCTTTTCCTTTTCGAGAGCTTCAAGTTGCTGATCCTTTGCTTCTATCTGTGCTTTGAAATCATTGACACTATCCATTACTCTCTGGAGCATTTGCATAAGGTTTTCTTTGTGGCTATCCCACTTATTCTTTTCTATCCTAGTAGCCGTAATTTCTTCCATGGCCTTTTCTGACTGTTCCTTTGCCATTTCGTGTTCTTCCATAAGGCTTTGGATAGATTCTTGTATTTCTTCACCTTGCTTGTGGCACTCGTCTGCTTCTTCCTCTAATTTTGCCGCCATAGATTGCGCATTAGCCAAATCTTGGTCTATAGAAACCAGTTGTTGTTCTTGCCTTGAAGCGTTTGATTCCAACTCGTCATAGCTTGCCTTAACAGACTCTATTTTTGCGTTGAGGTTGAAGGTTTCCATTTGCAAAGTTTTTGCTTGTTCTTCTTCCGATTGAATATCAATGTTCAATGTTTCTAACTCGCCTGCCTGCTTTTGAGCATTATCTTCAAGGGTTATCGCCTTTTTCTTTATTGCTTCAATTTGCTCAGCAAGTCTAGCAATCTCCCTTTTTCTTTCTAAGAGATTAGCTGTTGTATTTTTATACTTTCCTCCAGTTATTGCTCCGCTAGCGTTAACAACCTCGCCTTCTAGAGTTACGAATCTTACTCCGCTTCCTGTCTTCTTGGAAAGGTCGATAGCGTCTTTCATAGTTTCTACAATAGCAACTCTGCCAAGCAAGTATCTAAAGATGTTTTCATATTTTGGATTGTATTTTATAAGATCGCAAGCTAAGCCTTTCATTCCTTGAGCTTGTGCAACATCTCTCGTCAAGTTGCCCTTTCCCGCTCTGATGGAACCTACTGGCAAGAATGTCAGTCTTCCTGCTTTATTTTCTTTTAGAGCCTTGACTGCTCTTTTGGCATCTTCGTCTGTTTGGCATACGATGTTTTGCAAAGAAGCACCCATAGCAGTTTCTACAGCAACCTCAAGTCCCTTTGGAACTTCCATTAGGTCTGCTGCAACACCTTCAACTCCTCTAAGTCCACTTTTCATTATGAACCTTACTGCCCCATTATATCCCTCGTAGTTGTTTTCCATCTCTTCGATGGTTTTTTTACGAGAGTTATATTGGCTTTCTTGAATTTTAAGATGGCTTACTTCTTTGTTGATTTCTCTTATTTCTTCTTCAATAGCATTAAGCGTTTTTCTTTTTTCTTGTATTGTATCTTCGATAGATTTTAAGGCCGTTTCTGTAGTTGCCTTATCTTCCAATGCTTTCTCTAACGCAAAAGTAGAAGCATCTCTGTTTCCGGTCGATTGCTTCTTCTCTTCAAGTATTTGTTCTTTTCTTTGAGTCAAAGAACTCTTGTAGCTCTCCATGCTCTTTGCTTCCGAACGCTTAGCAGCACCTGTATTGTACAGATGATACATTTTATTTCTATTTTCGTCTATTTCTTCAAGAAGCTTTGTAACTTTTGTGGTAATTGAACTAGACGCCTGAATCTTTGTCTGTAGTTCGCCATCAGCTTCACTAAGTTGTCCTAATATTTCTGTCTTTTGCAATTCAAGCTGCTCTGCGCTTTCAAGCTCTCTACCCATCTTTTCTTTGAGAACAGTAGCCTCTTCAGTTATTCTTTCGAAGTCCCTTCCTAAGGTATTAAGTCTTTCGGCATCTACACGGCTTTTACCTGTTAGTTCACTTATTTCTTCTACTTTGCCAAGTAGTTTATCTCTAGCCTGACTTCCTAGTTGTTCTAGGTCATCGTTCTTTTGTCTGCTCTGTGCCAGCTTTTCATCAAGGGATTTTTTCTCTTGTGACAGTCTGTCTATTTCTTTAGACAACTGTGACATATCCTCTTGGGCACTCTTGCTAGCAGTTTCTAGCTTTTCTATACTCTTCAAAGTAATGTTGATTTCCAACTCTTTGAAGCGGTCTCTCAGCTTTAGATATTCCTGAGCTTTAGTGCTATCTTCTCTAAGACCATCTATTCGACCCTCTATCTCGCCAATTATATCGTTAACTCTTTCAAGGTTTGCAGAAGCCGAAGCAAGTTTTCTTTCTGATTCTGCCTTCTTGCTTTTATACATCACAACACCTGCAGCTTCTTCGAAAATTTCTCTTCTGCTTTCAGGTTTATTGCTTACTATATCTGATATTTTGCCTTGACCAATTATTGAATACCCGTCGACACCAATACCTGTATCCATGATGAGTTCTCTGATGTCTCTAAGTCTACAATTGTTGTTATTTATCAGATATTCACTTTCGCCGGATCTATACATACGGCGTGTTATGGCTACTTCGTTATAGTCTATAGGGAGAATTCCTGTAGTGTTATCAATAACAAGGGTAACTTCCGCCATTCCTCTTGATTTTCTATTGGCAGTTCCAGCAAAGATAACCTCTTCCATCTTGCCGCCTCTAAGCATCTTAGGGCTTTGCTCACCAAGTACCCAGCGAATTGCATCACTAATGTTACTTTTTCCACTGCCATTAGGACCTACTATACAAGTAACGCCCTCGTGGAATTCTATTATGGCAGGTTCAGCAAAAGATTTGAACCCATGTAATTCTAATCGTTTAAAATACATTTACTTCGCTCCTATTTAAACGGGCAATTGCTGCCTTAGCTGCATTCTGCTCTGCTTCTTTTTTACTTTTCCCTCTGCCATCTCCTAATATCTTGCCATCATAGGAAAGATGTACAAAAAAGGTTTTATCGTGAGCCGGTCCTTCTTCCTTGTCTGTCTCGTAGACGATTGCTACGTTTCGGCCATTTTTTTGCAAGGTTTCTTGTATTTCAGATTTGTAATCAGAAAACAGCTTTCCTTCAACTGCCGCATTAATAGTATCTGCGAAAACTCCTAACACAAACTGTTGAGTTGTTTCATAACCCGCATCCATATATAAGGCTCCAATAACGGCCTCCATTGCATCTGCAAGGATTGAATCCTTGTCTCTACCTCCTGCAACTTCTTCGCCATGTCCGATATATATGTATTGCCCTAGATTGAATTTTCTAGCTGCCTTTGCTAATGAACTTTCACATACCACGAGTGCTCTAGTTTTAGTAAGTCTGCCCTCTGTAACCGTTTCCATTCTTTTGTAAAGCTCTGCGCTTATTATGGCATCAAAGAAAGCATCTCCCAAAAACTCCAGTCTTTCGTTGTCCTGATGTTTTGTATTCTTCTCTCTGTTGTATGAACTGTGGGTCAATGCGCGTTCTAGATACATTTTATTTTTGAATTGATATTTAATTTGGGTTTCGAAAGTTTTAATACTCACTTAAAGTAATCTCCTCGATTTCCAATACGGAGTTTTGAATAGTGTCAACTACATTTTCTGAAACATATGGCAATCCTTTTAGGATTGTATTTTTTACTGAATTTGCACTAGATGAACCATGCATTTTCACTACTGGTCCTTTTATGCCTAATATCGGTGCTCCACCATATTCCGAATAATCAAATTCTGATTTGAGCCCTTTTAGTTTATCAATTAACAGAGCTGCACCTAGTTTAGCTTTAACTCCATCTGTAAATTTTTTCTTAATAACTTGCAAAATGTTCCAAGCGAGACCTTCTGTAAGCTTTAAAATAACGTTGCCTGTAAATCCATCTGCAACGATAACATCACATGCGCCTTTTGGTACTTCTCTTGCTTCTACATTGCCTATAAAGTTCAAATGGCTTTGCTCAAGCAAATCATAGGTAGCCTTAGTTAAGGTTGATCCTTTAGCTGCTTCCGTGCCTATGTTGACAAGTCCAACTCTTGGATTTTTTCTGCCCAAAACTTTTTCCATGTAGATATTGCCCATTATTCCAAACTCTAGCAAATTGTTAGGTTTGCAATCAGCATTAGCTCCTGCATCTACAAGTAATGATGGAGTTCCACCAACTATAGGATAAATCGTTGCAAGTGCTGGTCTATCAATTCCCTGTATTCTTCCTAGTATAAACAAGCCACCTGCTAACAGCGCACCTGTGCTTCCTGCGGAAATAAAGATATCTCCTTCTCCAGCCTTTATCATATTCATCCCTTTAACAATAGATGAATCCTTTTTTGACCTTACAGCTCTAACTGGGGCATCGTCATTAGAAACCACCTCAGAAGCGTTAATAACGCTTATCTTGTTAGGGTCATATTTGTATTTTTGAAGTTGCTCGTTTACCAACTCCTCTTGCCCAATAATAACTATCTCATGTTCTATTTCTTTTGATGCAAGTATTGCACCTTCTACTATAGACTCTGGCGCGTTATCCCCGCCCATTCCGTCAAGAATAATTTTCATAATATCCTCCTTGTGTTTGGACACAAAATCATACTTTATAATAGCATAAAATGGCCAAAAAGCCAATAAGCCACAGGAATTCTTTTTGAATATTCTGCGATATTTTATTGTCAATATTCGTTGCAAAACTTGATATTTAATGATGGTATGCAACATTCTTTAAAAGCCTATTTGAAAGGTGTCTCACTTTGGCTATATTGCTTGCTTATAGCCCCTAAATTTATGACATTGAAATCCAATATCCATATTGCACCTAAAATAATCATATGCTATAATAATTTTTACTTGGGGCATTGGCGCAGCTGGGAGCGCGTTTGACTGGCAGTCAAGAGGTCACGAGTTCGATCCTCGTATGCTCCACCAAAACTATAGAGCACCCAATGGGTGCTCTATTTTTTATGGAAATATAAAATATACGAACTCGTGACCTAAGGGGTCGAGGGGAATGCTTGGAGATTATCTCCCAACAAAACAAAACCGGAGACAAGTTTGTCTCCGGCAAAATATTTGTATTTTGTTGAATCGCGTTCTTTTCAACTTCTGTCAAAAGCCCTTATTGTGTTCGATTTGGTGAGCTTTACTTGAATCTTCCAACTTTTACAATTATTTTTTCAAGCCAAGGCCATCCTTAAACGCTTCTCCGACTCTTTCTACAACTCTAAAATAGCCATTTGTGTAAGGGTCGTAAGCTATTGCATCTACCTTTGTAATGTCTACTTTATCCCCTTTCATTACTCTTTCATCAGCCGTTGTGTTAACAACCTTGCCTATTACCCCACAGCCAAATTTATTGGTTTGATATTCAATAAATTCACACTCAAGACAAAGTGGGAATTCATTAACTATTGGTGCATCAATTAAATCAGATTTGATAGCAGTAAGTCCACTGTTTTCAAATTTTTTGAGCTCCTTGTTGCCAGAAACCACTCCGAAATAATCTGCTTCAACGACGTGCGCCGCATCTGCAATACTAACGGTAAATGCACCTCTTGCTTTGATATTTTTCACGGTTTTATGAGTTTCTGTCAAATTCAGAACAACATTGCCGCTTTCTTGCATTGTTCCCCAAGCCGCATTCATAACATTGACACTTCCATCCTCATTGTAAGTTGCAACCATCAGTACAGGCATCGGAAATATTCCTTCTGTTAAACCAAGCTTTTTTCTCATGTTAATGTCCTCTCTTCTATAATGTCTTGACTCTGCTAGTTTCATTTCTCATAATTATATCAATTAACTTTTGAATATTCAAGCATCTCTAACTTTTGAGAGGACTTTATTAAGTAGTAATTGCCCAAATTTTATTGAGCTAGTACTCCTTTTTTGTTAAACATAGTTTCATAGGCCAGTCCCTTCTGCGGGAATTATTAGAGATAAGTTGAATCAAATTCTTTTAATGAAGACTTTTCAAATTATATAATGCGGGCGATTGAATGAATTTATTTTAATGATTAGTATAACCAAAAATAATATTTTAGGAAATACTTTTAGTATTAGCCGAGGATTTTTCCAAGGTCCTCTTCTGGCGTTGTAATAGGAGTTAATGCATAGTTCTTCACAAGAAAATCCAATACATTTGGTGAAACAAATGCTGGCAACGTTGGCCCAAGAAAAATATTTTTTAGCCCTAAATGAAGAAGTGTCAACAAAATGCAAACTGCTTTCTGTTCGTACCAAGAAAGTACCAAGGTAAGTGGCAAATCATTTATTTCACATTCAAAGGCTTCAGAAAGTGCAATTGCTACCTTGATAGCAGAGTAAGCATCATTGCACTGTCCCATATCCATAATTCTTGGCAATCCACCAATCTCACCTATATTTAAGTCGTTAAATCTATACTTACCACAGGCAAGGGTTAGAATAATAGTGTCTTCTGGTGTCTGTTTTACAAAATCAGTATAATAGTTACGACCTGGCTTTGCTCCATCACATCCTCCCACTAGGAAGAAATGCTTGATTGCGCCACCTTTTACTGCCTCTATTACTTTGTCAGCAACTTATATTTTTCATTACATAGCCCATCTTAAAAGCCCAAGGTAACGAGGTTGTATTTAGAAAATAAATTTAGTATTTTGCATATGTATACATTTTTTTATTCGTATACAATAGCCTAAAGTTCTGTTATAATTTAATGCATCTAGGCATACTAAGTCAGTCCCGAGGAGACGATATAAAAATGAAAAAAATGCTACAAAAAAATAATTTTTCTCTTATTTCGACCTTACATTACTTTAAATTAGTATTTCGTTCGTGTCTTCTTTTACTCGCTGCCAGTGTCTATATAGTTGCCAAGATCAAAGGTACTCCAAGACCGCTTATAGGCCTTGATATACCTTCTGTAATGTTGGTACTAATTTGGTTAGTCTTTATAGTAGAAATGATTTTGCGTTTCTTTCCATCTAACCTTGAAAGCATGGGCTGCCAAAAGCAGTTTTCACGAAACTATATACCAACAAATAAACAACTTGAGCGACAGCTCAACCCTGGTGAATCAAACAACTCTACTCTTGTCGTAGTATCTAGCTGGATAGCTCTTAATTCCGTGGTTTTTCTACTGTTTTTTCTTCAACTAATAGACGAAGGCCTCTTGTTATTGATAGCTCTCGCCTACTCCGTTTGCGACATGATTTGCATCCTATTCTTCTGCCCTTTTCAAGAATGGATGATGAAAAATAAATGTTGCGGCAGTTGCCGTATATATAATTGGGACTACGCCATGATGTTTACTCCCTTGATTTTGGTCAAAGATTTTTACTCTTGGAGCCTTTTTGCCGTAGCTATTATTTTGCTTATAACGTGGGAAATCTTTTACAAGGTGCACCCTGAGCGATTTTATGAAAACACCAATGCAGGTTTATCTTGCAAAAATTGCCCAGAAAAACTCTGTAGTCACAAAAAATCTCTGCATAATTTTCTTATTAAGCGTGCAAAGATATTAAAAGAGTCCCTCGAAAAAATTTAAAACAGATATTATCCCTTTCTTGCTTAGGAAAGGTAAATATAGAATTCCATTTCTAAGGAGTAACCATGAAAGCTATAATTAACCGCCGCTACTGCCTCGGTTGCGACTTTTGTGTATCAATATGCAAATATGTTTTCAAAATTGCAGACGGTTGCCCTGCTCAAGTAATTCATCTTGAAAAATAAAAGGCCCGTGATGAAATAATTCATTACGGGATTTTTATAAAACCAGAAAGTTTGGTATATATAATGAACAATCAAAAATTTCAAAAGTTTGCCCAAATTGAAAACCTACTGCGCTGCCCCTTGTGCAAAGAGGCACTCCAATACAGCGAAAAAACTTTGACTTGTATAAATGGACATTGCTTTGACATTTCGTCAAAGGGTTATTTGAATTTATTGCCTAATCAAAAGTCCTCAAAAGAATATAATCATGACTTTTTTGAAAATAGAAGGCTTGTCTTAGATAAAGGCTTTTACTCCCACATTTTAGATGGCATCAAAGAATATATCCAATCCCAAAAGGGCATCACCGCTATTATTGATGCCGGCTGTGGCGAAGGATATTATTCTAAAAGTATTCAAGACCTTAGCAATATTCCTATCATTGGATTCGACATTTCTAAAGATGCCATACAAATTGCTGCTAAAGGAGGCAATGGTGTCTGTTGGTTGGTTTCTGATATAACTAATATTCCCCTGCAATCCGATTCGGTTGATTGCATATTAAATATTTTCACTCCAGCCAATTATGATGAATTTTCCAGAATCCTTAGCCAAGACGGTTTTTTGATAAAAGTAGTTCCTGGCGAATCACATCTAATTGAATTGCGTCAAGCAATGCAAGGCTATGTTCCAGAGAGCTATTCCAACAAGGATGTGGTAGACTATTTCGAAAAACATTTTAAACTAATAGACAAATTAGATTTGAAAAAAACTCTGACAATTGATAGAGAAACTCTCAAAGACTTTTGCCATATGACTCCCCTTCTCTTTGGAGTCGACAAAACTCTTTTAGATAATTACAATATAGAAGAAATTACAATTCATGGCGAAATTCTAATAGGCCGCTCTATTTAAAGTAACTGCATCAAAAAAGCACCCAACGGGTGCTTTTTAAGTTTATTTATATTCTGATCTCAATGTTTTAATAAGCTCATCTATTCTATGTACTACCTTGACAAAGTCTTCTTCTTTGTAGCCACGAGTAGTCATCGGAGCGGTACCTATTCTTACTCCAGAAGTTTCTTTTGGAGTACGTTTTTCATTAGGAACACAGTTTTTGTTCAATGTGATACCTATCTCGTCACATCTTTCTTGGAGGATCTTGCCGCTAAATGGTTCATCTGACAAATCAAGTAGAATTAAATGATTATCTGTGCCTCCTGTAACAACTTTGTAGCCTAATTTTATAAACTCATCAGAAAGAGCCTTGCAATTTCTCACTACTTGATGAACATACTCTTTATATTCTGGTTTTAGTGCTTCCTCTGCACATACAGCCTTTCCTGCAATTACATGCTCCAAAGGACCGCCCTGAGCATAAGGGAACACTGAACTGTCTATCTTCTTTGCTAGTTCTGGTCTCGCAAAAATCATTCCGCCTCTAGGGCCTCTCAATGTTTTATGAGTAGTTGTTGTAATAATATCAGCATGTCCAAAAGGTGATGGATGTGCTCCTCCTGCAACAAGACCTGCTATGTGAGCCATGTCTACTACAAAGTAAGCTCCAACTTCTTTTGCGATTTGTGCAAATGCTTCAAAGTCTATGGTTCTTGAGTAAGCTGAAGCTCCAGTAAGAATCGCTTGTGGCTTGTATTCGTGAGCCTTTTTTCTTACGTCTTCCATGTCTATGTAGCCTCTTTCATCTACATCATAGTATACCATATTGTATAGATTGCCGCTAAAGTTTACTGATGAACCGTGAGTAAGATGTCCACCATTATCTAACGTAAGGGAAAGAATGGTATCTCCTGGTTTAAGTATAGATTTGTATGCTGAAAAATTGGCTTGAGAACCGCTGTGTGGTTGTACGTTTACATGGTAGTCAGTATTAAAAACTTTTCTCCATACATCACATGCGTACTCTTCCATACCATCTACAAATTCAGTTCCTCCATAATAGCGGCTTGTATTGCCTGATGTTCTTACGGTAGGATAACCTTCTGCATACTTCCAGCTGAGGCAACTTCCGCAAGCTGCTAAAACAGCCTCTGAACAATAGTTTTCTGAAGCGATTAACTCCACATTATTCTTCTGTCTGTAATATTCTTTTTCGATAAATTCGCCCACAATTGGTGATGCCTTCTTTATGAGTTCTATATTATCTATGTTATAATTGCTGTCGTCTTTTCCATTAATATCGAACATTTCTTATCCTCCGTAATAAATAAATTTTAATGTAAATTTTAGCATATAAGTATCTAAAATTCAAGGTTAATGTTCCGCTTCACACGGTTCTTATCTTAAAGCGCAAGGCCTTACTGTTTTTTCTTGAAGAAAATCACTTTAGAATACCTGTTTAATACTGAAACTACTACGAATGCCAATGAAATTGCAAGTGCTATAGTAAGAGCCGCCGTCCCGTTTTCGCTGAACAGTATTTCGTCTTTATTTACCAAGCCCGCCATCGTGTAGTAAAGTCGTCCCCCAGGTATCAATGGTACTGCTGCCGCCGTTAAAAATATGGTGGCTGGTGCTTTGTTTATTCGTGCCATTATCTCTGCATAGATAGCTACAAATATTGCTGCTAAAAAATACGGAATAAACAGTCCTTCTATATGTTGCGAGCAAATCCAATATACTATCCAAGTTATGGCTGCGCCAACTCCTGAAAGAATTATTTGTTTTCCACGCATTTTCAAAAATATCGCAAATCCTATAGATCCTATAGTCGCTGCTATTACTTGAATTACCATATGGTCACACCTCCTGCCAAAATTAGAGGTAGTGCAAATCCAAAAGCAATGGCCGCTGCAACAAGAAGTGAATCAGCAAGCCTTAGCAAACCGGTTCCCAAATCTCCTGCCAAGAGATCTCTTATGGAATTGGTCATCGCAATACCTGGGATTAGCAACATTATTCCACCAATCATAACCTTATCTACATGTATAGCTATGCCAAGTGGGCCAGATACAGTCGTTGCAAATCCGCCAATAAGCGAGCACATAAAGATTAAAGTCAAATTGTTTTTTTCATATTTCGAGAGAAATCCTTTTGCAGCCATAATTAAAACTCCAAGGAGAGCAGCATAAATCCCATCTGCTAAATTGCCTCCAAAGAAAACTGCAAATCCACCTGACCCCATCGAAGCACCTATATATGAAATCCACTTAGGAAGTTCTTTGCGATTCATAACTTGGTCGTATTTCTCGATGATTTCTGGCAAATCTGGTGTATTGACGCATATATATCTTGATAGGTCATTGAGATAATCCAACTTGTCAAAATTTGTGCTATTTCCTACAATTCGCCTTATCTGTGTTATTATTTTGCCGTCAGGATCCTCCAGTGTGACTTGGATATTAGAAGTGATTATAAATGCATTGATTCTATCGCACCCATATGCAGTGCACATACGCTCAATGCTATCCTCTACTCGCTCTACTTCAGCACCGCACACTAACATTTCTTCGGCAATATCTAAAATAGCTTGAAGTAATTTAGGATAATCCATTACTTTATCTCCAATCTCATTATTTCGGGATGACAATCCTTTTGATACTGTGGGCATTGAGCACATTCAAAGAATAGTGGAGCCTTTTCAGGGTTAACTGCTTCAAACCCTAATCTTCTAAAGAACTCTGGCGCACGTGCTACAAGGAATAATTCACTGCCTCCCCTAGCCTTTACCTCTTTAGCCGCTTTATCTATCATTACCTTGCCTATGCCAAACTTTCTAAACATTTGGTCTACTGCGATTCCATCTATGATGTATTTGCCTTCACGCATTGCAAGGACGCAGCCTCCCATTAAAAAGTCATCTCCATGGGTTACTTTCCAGCACTTGATTATGTCAGTATCAACTTCTTCATCACCATCAAATTCCAATTGATTTTCAACAAAGAATTTAACTAACCTTTCATATTCATCAGTAGATTTTATAGTGAATTTAATCATTTCTTTGCCTCCCCATCTATCAAGGTTCTCATCTGTCCTATCATGTACAATGATCCTGCACATACTATTATATCATATGATTCTCTTATCTCATATGCTTTAGCATACGCATCTTCTACAATAGGAGCCACTATACAACAGCAATCCTGTTCTTGAAGCTTATTTGCCAGCGTATCAGCTTTGAGTTTTCTTGGATTGTCGGGCTCGGTCACTATAAAATCTTTGCTTATATTAGTGAATTCTGATATTATTCCGCTAATATCTTTGTCTGCCAACATTCCTATTACCATAAGGATTCGCTTGCCGGCATATAAGGATTTTAGTGTATTCGAAAGAGCTTTTGCCCCGTCTGTATTATGTGCCCCGTCTATGATGACAATTTTATCTTGCCACAATTTGTCGAAAATTTCCAATCGACCGGGTTGATGTGCATTTTCAAGACCTCCATATAATGCTTTTTTATCAACGGATATTTTTCCTGCTTTTTCTACAGTCTTTATAGCGCAAATAGCGGCAACTGCATTTTCCACTTGATGCTTGCCCACCATAGAAATTTTAACATCAGAAAACTCCATTCCCTCTAAGGTAATATCAAAGCAACTTCCATTTAGACCTTGCTCATGAATATTGATAGACAAGTCTTTAGTCTCCAACAACTTGCAGTTGTGTTCTTTGGCCACGTTGCGGATTACTTCAAGAACATCTAAATTAGATACGCTCGTCACCACCGGACAACCATCTTTTATTATTCCTGCTTTTTCACTAGCTATTTGTTCTATTGTGTCCCCTAGTCTATCCATGTGGTCCATTGACACAGACGTTATGACAGAAACCAGCGGAAAATTGCAAACATTGGTGGAATCTCCACTGCCGCCAAGCCCTACTTCGAGTATAACATAATCGGCGTTTTTTTCTTTAAAATATAACAACCCTATAGCTGTCACTACTTCAAACTCAGTAGGAGATTGTTCGCCATTAGAAATCATATTATTGGCAGCCTCAAGAACTCTTTCAGTATATATTGATATATCTTCATCACTTATATACTTACCATCAAATTCAATGCGCTCATTAAACCTTTCTAGGAATGGCGAAGTATACAGGCCAGTTTTATATCCAGCCGCTTGAAGCACACAATAAATATACCTACATACAGACCCTTTGCCGTTGGTTCCAGCCACATGTATGACTTTTATATCATCTTGTGGGTTTCCAAGCAGGTTTAATAGGCTTGTCATTCGCTCTAACCCCAAAACACTCCCAAACCTCTGAAATTCCTGTATTTTTTCTATGGCATTTTCCCTGTTTTCTATCATTATTTTTCCTTCTGAAAAAGTATTATTGGCCTATCTTGGATAATACTACTTCAAGTCTTTCAGTTACCTTTTGAAGCATTTCCTTGTATTTAGCCATTTTTTCTTTCTCTTCATTTATTATCTTTTCAGGAGCTTTGCTTACAAAGCCTTCGTTAGAAAGCTTGCTTTCTACTCGCTTAACTTCTCCCTCTAATCTCTTCTTCTCTTTTGAAAGTCTTTCACTCTCTGCCTTGTAATCTACCAAATCTTCCAAAGGAATATATATCTCAGCACCATCAATTACTGCAGACATCGCTTCTTCCGGAGCTTGCTCCTTAGATTCAATAAATGTAACATCAGTAATATTTGCTAGGTTCTTAATATAAACTTCTCCGTCTTTAATGGTTTCAAGCACATTGCCTGTCGCTAGAATAACGGCTCTAAGTTTCTTGCTTGGTGCCGCTTCTGCTTCCGCTCTGATATTTCTTATTACTCTGATAGCTTCCATTGCTGTTTCCAAAGTTTTAGTAGCCTCAGGGAACCCACAGTTTGGACTAAATTCTGGCCATTGTGCCTTTATCAAGTAGTTTGCACTATTATCATCTTGGCACTCGCCATGTGGCAGGAAGTTCCAGATTTCTTCTGTAATAAATGGCATAAATGGATGTAGCATCTTAAGCATATTCTTGAGGCACATAACAAGAGTAAATCTAACTACCTTTTTGTCCTCTTCATCCTCACCCCAAAGTCTCGCCTTAACTAACTCGATATACCAGTCACAGTATTCATTCCAAATAAGGTCATATACCTTTTGGCCTGCGAGAGCTAAATCGTATTTTTCCATAGCATTGGTAACATATTCTACAGTTTCATTTACTTTAGATATGATCCATTTGTCTTCTTCTTTTAATGCAATATTTGAAAAGTTTGTAGTATCTCCACACGCCTTTCCGCAACAATCCTCACAACATTTTGCCATATCTTTTAGATTGCCATCTTCGTCTTGTAGATTCATTATTACAAATCGTGACGCGTTCCACAGCTTATTAGCAAAATTACGACATGATTCAAGCCTGTCTTCTTTGAATCTCATATCATTACCCGGACTAATTCCAGTGGTCAACATGAACCTTAGCGCATCCGCACCATATTGTTGAATAATTTCTAAAGGATCAATTCCGTTACCCAAAGATTTACTCATCTTACGACCCTCGCCATCTCTAACAAGACCGTGAACATACACATGGTGGAAAGGAATTTCACCCATGCCCTCAATTCCGGAGAAGACCATTCTAACTACCCAGAAGAAAATGATGTCATAGCCTGTTACCAAAACATCTGTTGGGTAAAAATATTCTAAATCCTTATTTTTCTCAGGCCATCCCAATGTAGAAAACGGCCATAAAGCTGATGAGAACCATGTATCTAATACATCTTCATCTTGATGGAACTCAGTTCCTCCACATTTAGGACATTTGGAAGGAGTATCATAGTCTACTACTATTTCTCCACATTTATCACAATAATATGCAGGGATTCGGTGTCCCCACCATAACT
This sequence comes from uncultured Oscillospiraceae bacterium, assembly GCA_964619315.1. Classification (GTDB taxonomy): domain Bacteria; phylum Bacillota; class Clostridia; order Peptostreptococcales; family Anaerovoracaceae; genus Fimisoma. Next base: position 212,629 of record CAZUEH010000001.1, read on the forward strand.
GACGAGAAATACACCAATCCTTGATTTCTTCTAACCAATGAAGATATACTTTTTCAAATCTTTCAGGTACGTGAGTCAACTCTCCGCTTTTAGCAGCTTCTATAGCTGGCTTTGCAAGTTCTTCCATTGCAACAAACCACTGGTCTGAAAGCATTGGCTCAATTACGGTATTACATCTGTAGCATGCTCCTACAGGAATTACTTTTTCTTCAGTTTTTACAAGATATCCAGCCGCATCAAGATCAGCAACCCATGCTTTACGGCAATCGTAACGATCCATTCCTGCATACTTGCCTGCCAATTCGTTCATTTTAGCATCCATGTCCATACAGCTAGGTCTTTCTAATCCTGCTCTTGCTCCAACCTCAAAATCGTTAGGGTCATGAGCAGGCGTAATCTTAACTGCACCAGTTCCCTTTTCTGGGTCTGGGTAAATATCTTCGATTACTGGAATTTCTTTTCCTACTAAAGGCAAGACTACTTTTTTGCCAACTAAATGTTTATATCTTTCATCACTTGGATGTACTGCTATTGCCACGTCTGCAAACATTGTTTCTGGTCTTGAAGTCGCAACAACAACTCCCTCACCGCCATCTGCAGCTGGGTATCTAAAGTACCAGTACTTTCCATTCTTATCTTCGTGTTCAACTTCTACATCAGAAAGAGAAGTGCCACATTCCGGACACCAGTTAATAAGTCTATTGCCCTTATATATTAGACCTTTTTCGTAAAGCTTTATGAAGAAAGTCTTTACAGCCTTGCTGCATCCTTCATCCATAGTAAAGCGTTCTCTGCTCCAATCGCACGAGTCACCTAACTTACGACATTGGCGAGTAATCATTCCACCGTACTCGTCTTTCCACTGCCAAGCTCTCCTTAGGAATTCTTCTCTACCTAAATCTTCTTTTTCTATGCCCTCTTCTTCTCTTATTTTATTAACTACCTTTACTTCGGTAGCGATACTTGCATGGTCTGAGCCTGGAAGCCACAATGCGCTATAGCCTTGCATTCTCTTCCATCTAGTCAAAACATCCTGCAAAGTTTGATCCAGAGCATGTCCCATATGAAGCTGCCCTGTAATATTTGGTGGTGGCATTACTATAGTGAAAGGCTTTTTGTTTTCATCTACCTCTGCTCTAAAACAGCCTTCTTTTTCCCACATTTCATAAATTCTGTCTTCAAAGTCCTTTGGGTCATAATTTTTTGCCAGATTCTTTTCCATTGTAGTCTCCTTTTAGGTTAATTGATTTATTGGGGTGTCCAGGATTTTTTGAGTAATAAAAAAACCGTCCTAACTAAAGGACGGAAAATTCCGCGGTACCACCTTTATTCCCTCACTGCCGAAACAGACAAGGGCACTCTTATTTTTAAAACTCAAAAGCAACCTTCAGTAAACGCCTTCTAGAAAACTCTCAACCTAGGTTTTCTTCTCTGTAAAGGGCTTGTCTCTACCTACTCCTCTTTGTCATCGTTTTTATTAACTTATTACCTAATCATTCTATATATTATAACTTAAAAAGTCAAGTAGTTTACAAGGTTTGAGTTGCTGCTTCACAAACATGATGCATCAACAAAGCTGTCGTAACACCACCTACGCCACCAGGCACAGGGGTTATTGCCGCCACATTGTCCTTCAGGGTCTCAAAATCAGCGTCTCCGCACATTTTTCCCTCGTCATTAAAGTTTATGCCTACATCAATAATCACTTGCTTACCGTTGACATGAGAGCCTCCAACGTTATTTGCTTTTCCTGCTGCGCAAACAATTATATCTGAGTTCTGGCATATCTCTTCCATGTCTTTTGGAGAAGTCTTGCTGTGGCACAATGTTACTGTTGAGTTTTTGCTAAGTAGCATCATTGCGACAGGCTTTCCTATAACGAGGCTTCGTCCAATTACTGCCGTTTTCTTTCCCTCTGGGTTTATACCATAAAATTCAAGTATTGCTAAAGCTGCTTCAGCAGTACATGGTGGAAATCCAATAGTGTTCCCAGTAAACAAGCCTCCTACACTTACATCAGAAATTCCGTCTATGTCCTTTGCAGGGTTTATATGATTACGTATTCTATCTTCGTCTATATGCTTTGGTAATGGGCGAAACATAAGTATTCCATGGATGTTTTGATCTTCGTTCATAACATTCAGAACATCTAATACATCATTTTCAGTGGAGGTTTCTTCCATTATGTATTTTTCAATGTGAATCCCTAAAGACTTAGCAGTTTTAACTGCGCTATTTTCATATGCAATATCACTTTCATTATCTCCTACTCTAAGTATTCCTAATGTGGGAACAATGTCTTTTTCAAGTAGCGAATCGACTGTAAGTTTTGTCTTTTCTTTTATTAAATCTGCTACGGGTTTGCCTTTTAGTAATTCCATCTTTTGTGTATCTCCTTTGGGGTTCATTATTTATAAGGGTTATTTGTGCTTTTCTTTCCACGCTTTAATATCTTTGAGCCTGTTTTTGAACTTAATCTCTACGCCTTCTTCCGTTGGCCTATAATACTCTTTCCCTAAAAGGGAGTCTGGCAAACATTTCATATCAGTGATTTTCTCTTTTGTGTCATGAGCATACTGATAACCCTTGCCATAATTAAGTTCTTTCATCAACTTTGTAACTCCATTGCGAATCTCCAGTGGCACTGGCTCTGATAGCTGTGTTAGTGCGTCTTTTTTAGCACTTTCATAGGCCATGTATAGAGAGTTTGACTTTGGAACCATCGACATATATACGACGGCCTGTGTCAAATGTACCGAGCACTCAGGCATTCCAATTAAGTGACATGCTTGATAAGCCGCTACGGCAATTTCTAATGCTCTCGGGTCTGCCAGTCCAATGTCCTCACTAGCAAATCTAGTAACACGTCTTGCTACATATAGCGGGTCTTCTCCTGCTTCTAGCATTCGAGCTAGCCAATAGACCGCCACATCTGGGTCCGAATTGCGCATGGACTTATGCAAAGCCGAAAACAAGTTATAGTGTTCTTCCCCTTTTTTATCATAGAGAAGAGATTTTTTTGATGTACATTGCTCGAGGGTTTCTATTGATACCGTAATTGTCTCGCCATCCGACTCGCCATTGAGTATAACCATTTCTAAAGTAGAAAGGGCAATTCGAGCATCGCCATTTGCAAAGGCTGCAATCATTTCTAACATTTCAGGCTCTATATTTACGGACTGTTTGCCGAAGCCTCTTGGATCCTCTAAAGCTTTTTTTAGCAATATGGTCAAATCTTCTGTTTTTAGTGCTTGCAGTACAAACACTTTGCATCTAGAGAGTAACGCCCCATTTACTTCGAATGATGGATTTTCAGTAGTCGCACCAATTAGGGTAATACTACCTTTCTCCACAAACGGCAAAAAAGCGTCCTGCTGAGCCTTGTTAAACCTATGGATTTCATCCACAAAGACTATAGTCCGCTCTCCGTACCTTCGATTGTTTTCTGCCTGTTGCATTACAGTTCTTATTTCTTTGATTCCACTTGTTACAGCAGAAAAGTCTATAAATGCTGCCTTAGTTCTATTAGCTATAATACGAGCCAAGGTTGTTTTCCCTACTCCAGGAGGCCCCCAAAAAATCATAGACGAAATGTTATCGCTTTCGATAAGACGACGCAATACTTTGCCTTCTCCCAACAGATGAGCCTGCCCCACATACTCTTCAATAGTTCTTGGCCTTAATCTTGCGGCCAAAGGCTGTGAATTCTCTCTGTCAAAAATAGTCATTTGCTCCATGATTTCCCCTCCACTTGCTCTCCTATACTAATTGATAAAAGAGTCCGTGCTTGTTACAGTGCCATACAAGTTGACCATGACCTAATTTAGGTATTCTTGTAGACAAATCCCATTCTGGATATTGTTTCCTAAGAATTAGTGAATCTCCGTTAATAACGGCCACAAAGTCAATGTAGTGTTCCTTTTTCATCTCATGATTCGATGACACATAGTACTCATTTTCTATAATTTCCACTTTTAGTTTTTGTTGTTCTTCGGCTTTTTTCATATCCAAAGGTGATAGTTTTTTGCCACAACAATTAATTGCTGCTTCACCTGTGGATGTTATTATATTACCACATTCTGAGCATACATAGAATTGTATTTTTCTCATATTTCCTCCTTGCGATTGGTTTACTTCAACTTCTCCACTCATGAGGGCATCAAGATCCACATTTAAAATCTCGGACAGTTCGGATAAAAATGATATATCAGGCATTCCATGACCCCTTTCCCACTTGGAAACGGCCTTATCACTTATTCCCATTTTGTCTGCGATTTGTTTCTGTGTTAGATTAAGTTCTTGTCTCAATCTACGAATCAATTGACCTATCTTTTGCTGATCCATGTTGATATCCTCCTCAAGCTACTATTCTATGCTATTTGGTAAAGAAGTTAAATAAACGCATCGTAGAGTCATCTATTTTTTAAATCCTTTGTACATCTCTGTTACTGCGCCAAATATAAGTCCTGCAGCAGGCCATATTACCCAGCTAATATGCCAATCAAATGTTATAAAACTATAAGTCAGGTAAATGGCAGTTACTATTACCCAATATGCTGAACTGATAGCCTCCAGCCTCTTGTCCTTGTTTTCTTTTTTATAATCCCCTTCTTGAAGTAGCTTAGCGTAACTTTCCTCTCTTATAGCGGTAGGAATTATAAACTGCATGGCGATAGCCACTATAGCCAGAAGCGCACCTGTGGCTATAACATAAGCTGAACCATCTGAATCGCCGATTCCTATGCCGACTATAAAAATTGGCAATACTGACATAATCGAAAGGCACACCCCTATAACCATGTGGCGTATATATGTGGGTTGGTACTGCTCTTTTTCATTTCTAACAAATGCTTCAACACCATATTCGAGTTCAATAATTTCCTTTTCTAAGTATTCATACTTAGATGTCCTTATTCCACAGGAAATAAAAATTCCTACGGCAATAGCTACTATTATTAGGAGAATTACTATCCCCAACATTGCCATTCTATCTTCGTTTGCATTGATAAAGCCGCTTTCTGCACAGCCCGCTAGCAAAATCAAGCAAATAGGGGAATTTATACACAAAGCAACACCAAGGCCTATTTTTTTGCTAGTTTCCACTTTTATGGCTAAAAAGTCCTTAGCTTCCTTCATATAAACTCTTCGAGCCGCCTCGCCGTTTCTTTCTTTTGTGCTCATTTCACTATTATCTTCAGTCTCGCTCTTTGTTTCTTTTAAAAGATAATCTGTAGTAACTTCAAAAATCTCGGCCAGTTTTAATATTTTATCAAGGTCCGGTACGGATTGGGCACTTTCCCATTTTGAAACGGATTGTCTTGTGACATCTACCATCTCCGCCAGTTCCTCTTGGGACCAGCCTTTCTTCTTTCTAAGTTCAATAATTTTATCAGCTAAATTCATTTCTACCTCCAATGTTTCTTTTGGTAAATAATAGCTTTTAATGCCAGTTTACACCACCAAGTAGGCTTGGAAATTTGTCAACCGCCAGTTGCATTCTTCTATTTTCAACCAAAAGAGCTGGTACATGTCCTTGTTTCTGTAGATATAAATAAAGCAGCTTTTGCAGCCGCTTTATCTGTTAGCTTAAAATAAACCTGTTATTTTGCCATCATCATCTACATCTATTTTTTCTGCTGCTGGTACCTTTGGAAGTCCAGGCATCGTCATTATGTCACCTGTTTTTATAACTACAAATCCAGCTCCCGAGCAAAGTTTTACATCTCTTATTGTCACTCTGAATCCTTTTGGTGCTCCAATCAGTTCAGGATTGTCGGAAAAACTATATTGGGTCTTTGCCACGCATACAGGCAATTTTCCAAATCCTAATTTTTCTATGGTATCTAACTGTTTTCTTGCATTGCCAGCAAAGTCTATGCCGTCAGCTCTATATATTTTAGTCGCAACAGCTTCTATTTTTTCTTCGAGAGATAATTCGTCATCATATACTAATTTGAAATCATTAGGGCCTTCTACAAGTTTTAGAACTTCCATGGCAAGTTCTTCTCCGCCTGCTCCGCCTTTTCCCCAAACTTCAGAAAGAGCTACATTAACGCCGAGAGCCTTGCATTTTTCTCTAACCATTTCTAACTCTGCTTCAGTGTCTGTTGGGAATCTATTGATAGCGACTACACAAGGTAGTCCATAGTTTTTAGTAACGTTTTCTACATGTTGCAATAAGTTTGGCAGGCCTTTTTCGAGGGCTACTAGATTTTCATCGTTTAAATCATCCTTTGCCACTCCTCCGTGATACTTAAGTGCTCTAACAGTTGCAACAACTACTGCTGCAGATGGATGTAACCCAGCTTTTCTGCACTTTATATCTACAAACTTTTCAGCACCTAAGTCTGCAGCAAAACCTGCTTCAGTAACCACATAGTCTGCAAGTTTAAGAGCCATTCTAGTCGCCATAATTGAGTTGCAACCATGAGCAATGTTGGCAAAAGGGCCACCATGTACAAATGCTGGTGTATGCTCAATAGTCTGTACCAGATTTGGTTTTAAAGCATCCTTTAATACTGCTGCCACTGCTCCTTGGATTTTTAAATCTCTTACAGTAACCGGCTTATCGTCATGATTATATCCTACAGTGATGCTAGCTATTTTTTCTTTTAGATCGGCTATGCTAGAAGATAAACATAGTATTGCCATTATTTCACTAGCAACTGTAATTTCAAATCCGTCTTCTCTTGGCACTCCATTTGGTCTGCCACCAAGTCCATCTATTACATTTCTAAGTTGACGGTCATTCATATCAACCGCTCTTTTCCAAGTTATTCTTTTTACATCAATGTTTAATTGGTTGCCCTGTTGTATGTGATTGTCAAGGCACGCTGCAATAAGATTATTTGCTATTCCTATGGCATGCATGTCTCCTGTAAAATGCAGGTTGATATCCTCCATCGGAACTATCTGAGAATATCCACCGCCAGCTGCACCGCCTTTAACTCCAAAAACAGGTCCAAGTGAAGGTTCTCTAAGAGCAGCAAATACATTTTTCCCAATCTTATGAAGTGCATCTGCAAGACCTACTGTAGTTGTAGTCTTGCCTTCCCCAGCGGGTGTAGGTGAGATAGCCGTTACAAGTATCAGTTTGCCGTCAGGTGAGTCTTTTTTATCTTTTAGTATGCTGTAATCCACCTTAGCTTTATACCTGCCATACTGCTCAATATAACAATCATCAATTCCTGCTTCAGTAGCAATATCCATAATTGGTGCCAAGACTGCTTCCTGTGCAATCTGAATGTCACTTTTAAATCCCATTGTGCTCTCCTTAGTTTATAAATTTTTTAAAAATGTTCGTCTATGTATAGGCGTAATGCCATGTTGGTCTATTCCTTGATAATGGACTTTTGTTCCATATCCTTTGTTGCTATCAAAACCGTACATCGGGTATTCTTGATGATATTCCATCATTATTCTGTCTCTTGTTACCTTGGCAATTATTGAAGCGGCGGCTATAGATAAACTTTTAGTATCACCTTTTATAATTGCACTTTGTGTAATTTCAAGATTTTCTATCTTAACCGCATCTATAAGAAGATGGTCTATTTCATGATTTTTTTCTTTTAGAAGCATTTTCTGCGCCTGACTCACTGCATCTCGCATCGCCTGTTTTGTCGCTTGCAAAATGTTTATATCATCAATAACATTATTATCCAATATTCCTACTCCATAGGCAAGTGCTTTTGAAGTAATTTTTTCAAAAAATTCTTCTCTTTTCTTCTCAGACAGCTTTTTTGAGTCATCAATTCCTATAACATCAAAACTGTCATCAAGAACCACACAGGCCGCAACTACGGGTCCTGCCAAGGGTCCTCTGCCTGCCTCATCAATGCCGCCTACATAAAAAATCCCATTTTCTTTATATTGCGCATCGAAGGATTTCATTGTAGATAGTTTTTCTATCAGCAGCTGCTGTCTTTCTTCTTTAGTCATCGGTTTTCTCCAAAGTGATATTGCCTATAATGCCGCCTCTAAATTCATCGAGTACAGCTCTTGCGCATCTTTCGTAGTCTATTCTTTTGCCTTGTAACACAAAACCTCGCTTCAATGCTATGGCTTCCATATTATCAAGTGCGCTCTCTGAAAGTTCTTCAAGTTTATATCTTTCCATTAGTTGTTTAGGATAGTGTTCCTGCAAAATTTTGATCAGCTCAAAGGCCAAATCAGACACATCTAAAATTTCATCCTTTATTGAACCACAAAATGCGAGACACAGTCCTACATCAGGGTCTTCAAATTTTGGCCACAAAATTCCCGGCGTATCTAAAAGTTGCATTCCGTTTTGTAATGAAAGCCATTGTTTACCTTTAGTAATTCCCGGCTTATCTCCTGTCTTAGTACTCTTCTTACCTGTCATTCTATTTATAAGAGATGACTTGCCTACGTTTGGAACGCCTACAATCATCATTCTAAGAGGCTTGTTTCTAATTTTCCCCTCGTTCTTTTCGTTTTGCAAATTAGTCAAGAGTTTAAACAGTTGGTTTACGCCTTGACCCTTCATACAGTTCATTGGAAGAACTAAATTCCCCTCTGCTTTAAACCTTTCAGCCCACTTCTCGTTTTCCTTTGAGTCAGCCAAATCACTTTTGTTTAATATGATAATTCTTTGCTTGCCCATTATTAGTTGATCTATTATGGGATTTCTGCTTGATAGTGGAATTCTTGCATCAACCACCTCTATTACCAAATCAACCATTTTGAGGTTCGCCTCAATAAGTTCTCTGGTTTTTTTCATATGTCCCGGGTACCAGTTTATTGTGTTTCTAGTAACGCCGTTATTTTTATCTTTATTTCCCATAAAATCACTTCTTTCTATATATTAGTTTCATGAAGCTTTCTTTGCTTCCACGAAGTCGTAAGGCTAAATCTATTTTCGTTTTATATTATATCATTTTTTTTGGATTTAAGACACCTTGCTCCAACATTATATTGACACATTCCTTTGATTTCATTCCATTTAATTGCTATATAAAAGATTACAACCTCTTCGTTTTGTGGTACAATGAAAAATCATAATAAGTAATGGAAGGAACAATTAAAATGTACAACGAAGAAAATGAAAATGCACAAGTTGCAAATGATACCCCAACCAATAAAAAAATAACAAAGCTTTGCTTATCGCTATAGCTGCGGTAATAGTAATATTGATAGGTGTATTTATTTTTTTACAAACAAAATCCGGCGCTGATGAGAAGTCATTAGTTGCTAACACCATATGGCATGGCGGTGACAATTCAGAAGTCGTTTTTACCGAAAACAGAATTGATTGGTACCAGAGCCCTGATGACCACGATGATAACTATTTTTCAGGTAACTATACTTTTTATATTGGCAAAGATGCCGTCAAATATATCACTGAAAATTTGGCTGACTATGGTGTTACTGAAGACGAGCTTGCAAGAGTTTTTGCTACAAACGGCCCATATAACGAAAGTAATTTTGTAGTATTTGATATTAAATATGACAAATTCCTTTTATCCGGTGAAGAGCAAGCTATGGAAAGACCACTCGTTCCTTGGTATGGATTCATCTTAAATGAAAATACATATTTAGATGTTGCCAATATGAATACCGGAACACTTTATGGTTTTACTAAACAATAAAAATATCGATATAAAAAAGGGGAATCCATTTGGATTCCCCCATAAAAACTATTTCTTAGTTTTAATTTTTGCAGCTTTACCTGTTCTCTCACGCATGTAGTTGAGCTTAGCTCTTCTAATTTTACCTTGCTTGATTACTTCGATCTTTTCAATCTTAGGTGAATGCAATGGGAATGTCTTTTCTACGCCAATCCCAGATGAGATTTTTCTTACAGTAAAGGTTTCGCCTATACCGCCGTTTTGTCTCTTAAGTACAAAACCTTCGAAAATCTGAATTCTCTCTCTAGTTCCTTCTTTAATTTTGATGTGGACCTTAACAGTGTCACCTACACCAAAAGCAGGGATATCGTTCTTCTCATATTCTTGAGTAATTGATTTCATTATATCCATTATGTTTCCTCCTTCCCTCCAAGACGTTCGTGGTGCAATGCACTCCAGAGGACCGTCCGTATTAACTTGTATATTTTAGCATATAAACAAAGTGAATGCAATTGAATTTTCTATTTTTTATCCACTTTTTCCAATTATATATCATTAATTATAGGTAGTACAGCAAAAAAGCCTTTACAGTATGGCTATATCTTTGTAAAATCGATATATAGTTAATTTGATTTGTAAAAAGAAAGGATGAATCTATGAAATATAATATCGTAGGAGAGCCTCTTCCAGTAGTAATCTGTGATTTGGAAAATAACGAAACCATGATTACTGAAAGTGGTGCTATGAGCTGGATGTCACAAAACATGAAAATGGAAACAACTAGCAACGGAGGTATCGGCAAGGCACTAGGCAGAATGTTCTCTGGTGACACACTATTCCAAAACCGATACACTGCACAAGGAGGTCCAGGACAAATAGCATTCGCTTCTTCTTTCCCGGGCTCTATCAGGGCTTTTGAAATCGAACCTGGCAAAGAAATCGTGGTTCAAAAAAGCGCTTTTCTTGCTAGTGAACCCTCTGTTGATCTTTCGATTTTCTTCCAGAAAAGAATTGGTGCTGGCTTATTTGGCGGCGAAGGTTTCATAATGCAAAAGCTATCAGGTTATGGCACTGCTTTTGTTGAAATTGACGGTTATGCTTGTGAATATGACCTAGCAGCTGGCCAATCGATGGTTGTAGATACTGGTTATTTGGCAGCTATGGATGCAAGTTGCTCCATAGAAATAGTAACCGTTCCTGGCGTCAAGAACATGCTTCTTGGTGGTGAAGGCATTTTTAATACTGTAGTTTCAGGACCAGGAAAGATTATTCTTCAAACTATGCCAATCAACAATGTTGCTGGAGTTATTGCACCATTTATCCCAACTTCAAAATAAACGCAATCTTTTGCAAAACAAAAGCAAGTTAGCTTTAACCATATTGGTTCAAATCTGACTTGCTTTACTTTTTATATTCATCTATGCTCTTGGATGGCTATTGTCGTAAACATCTTTGATACGGTTTTTAGTAAATACTAGGTAAGCTTGTGTTGCCGAAATGTCTTCATGACCCATAAGTTCTTGCAAAGACTTTATGTCCGCTCCATTTTGCAACATGTGAATTGCAAAAGAATTTCTCAAAACCTGCGGAGTAAGATTGCAGTTGAATTCTCCCATATTGCCATATTCCTTAAGGATTTTCCAAAGACCTTGTCTTGTAATTTGTTTCCCTTGATAGTTTACAAACAAATGTCTTTCTGCTTCATTATTCCTAACAAGGCAGTTTCTGGAACGTTCAAGGTATCTTTCTAAAGCTTCTCTTGCCATGCGACCTACAGGTATGATTCTGGCATGCATATTTTCACCAGCGCAAGTCACAAACCCCATTCTCAGATTTAAATCTGCAAGGTCCATATTTATTATTTCCCCTGCTCTTATCCCTGTTGCATATAAAAGTTCTAACAACGCTCTATCGCGTATTCCTTTTTCACTATCATCTGGCAATTCCATTAAACTTTCTATTTCTTGAGGTTTTAGAAACTCCATTGCCTTCTTCTCTATTTTAGGTGACTTTATCTTTTCTGTAGGGTTCACTTCTATTTGTAGCTTTTTCTGCAAAAAAGTATAATAAATTCTCAGTGATGCCAGTTTTCGATTTACAGTGGATTTTGATTTTCCTTGGCTTTTAAGAGTCATTAGGTAGGAAACCACATCTGCATTTGTCGCATTCAAAGCATCGGCTACACCTCGGCTCTTTAAAAAATCACCGAAATGGCCAATATCTCTACCGTATGCCTGCAAGGTATTAGCAGCCACTTTTTTCTCTTCGTTTAAATACTTTATAAATTGTTCTTTATACATAATCGTGCCCTATCCTATAAATCCTATATTTTTAGTATAGTACTTAACTCTCGTTTTTTCAATGGTAATTTCCAAATCTTCAGAAAATCATATATTTTCTGTGGTTTTCCTACAGTTTTCCTGCCTTTATAGCTTCATTAACCATCAGAATAGCCACAATCGTTTTTCCGTCATTTATCTTGCCTTCGGCTATCATCATACATAGTTTCTCTATTTCTATTTCTTCTATCTCTATAGCTTCGTTTTCATCAAAGCAAGTTTCTCCAGGAATAAGATCCGTGCATAGATATAAATACAGCTTTTCCTCTGAGTACCCTACTGATGGATAAAAGCAAGTCATATACTTTATGTTCTTTGCAGTGTATCCTGTCTCTTCCTTTAGCTCTCGTGCTGCGGTCACTTCTGGTTTTTCACCTGGGTCAATCTTCCCTGCTGGTGCTTCAAGCATAACTCTATTGGCTGGCTTTCTGTATTGCTTTACCATAATCATCTTGTGATCTTCTGTCACTGCAGCTAAGACGGCGCCTCCATTATGCTCAATAATTTCGCGATAAGCCGTTCCATTTTGAACTGTAACTTTATCTTTACGCAAATTTATTATAGTCCCTTCATATATAAGTTCACTGTTTATTGTTTTCTCTTCAAAAGTCATTTTTCTCTCCCTTGGTTTTATTATCAATCTTGTCTGAAACATAATTATATCACTTAAGTCTGCCCTTTGGGCAATGATATTTCTGTTTTCTATTTATTATTGCCCTCTTTATTCATCATACTTACAATTATCCTCCCATTAATTCACCTAAATAACAACTTTTTCACTTTTTTTTCACTAAACTCTTGCAATTTACACGATAATTTTGTACAATGATGTTGTGGTTATCCCCCCTGATAACCTCATAATCTCAAATCCAAAATACCCCTTTTGAACAAAGTAGACTGCTCCCCTGCAGTCTATTTTGTTATCAATTTATAGGAGCTATAAAATGAAAACAATAAAGTATATTCATTCA
>CAZUEH010000002.1:0-124059 GCA_964619315.1 uncultured Oscillospiraceae bacterium
GGCTCGAACCTATGACCCTCTGCTTGTAAGGCAGATGCTCTCCCAGCTGAGCTAAACTCCCGAATTATCTCTAAAGATAAAAAAATGGTAGCGGCGAGTGGAGTCGAACCACCGACCTTCCGGGTATGAACCGGACGCTCTAGCCAACTAAGCTACACCGCCACACCTTGTGACTTTAAATCACTGCAAGAGTTATATTACCAAAATGTAGGACCAATGTCAACATCTTTTTAGATTTTCAGTCACAAACTTTATTAATTTGTATTTTTCAACTTTTCCTCTACATCAGCCAGATTAGCCGCTACAATTTGCCATGCGTCATTCTGTCCAAACTCTTTTTCTATCTCATTCATTGCTTCCTTATAAAGAGTCGCTGATTTTTCATATTCTTCTTCGCTAAAGAAAATGTTTGCCAATGCGGAAATAGCCGCTGCATATCTACCTTCTCTTTTAAGTCCTTCATTATCTTTATATATGTCTACAGCTTTTATCAACATTACTTTTGACTCTTCAAGCTTTCCTTGAGCCCAGTATAGATTAGCTAAGTTGGTATAAGATGCTGCTTCTTCGCCCTCACTATCTGCAACCCTTTTTAGCAAAAATAATGCTTTGTTCAAATAGTCCTCAGCATCCTCTAAGTTGCCTTTCTCTTGAGCAATCCAGCTCATGTTATTATAAAGTGCTGCCATTCTATAATCATTGTTTATCTCCAGAGATGATAATATTGCTGCTGCTTCGCTGTATACATCTATTGCTTCATCATATCTTCCTGAATTACCAAGACTGGTTCCATAGTTAATAAGAGTGGTGCCGTGGCTTTCGCTTCCATTAGCCTCTAACTGCTCTATAATTGCTAAAGCTTCCTTGTAATATTTCTCGGCATCTTCGTATTTTGAAAAGTCTCTACAAAGGCTTCCTGCCTCATTGTATATTGCGACTAATGCTTTTTTATCATCTTGCTTTATGGCTTCATCCATAACATCCTGAATAAACTGAATGGCTTCTTGTCCCATTCCCTTACTCAAAATTCCGTCTAAATCAAAGAAAAATTTGTTCAAATCCATGTTACTAATACCCTTCCTTACTTATTTTATGTACATTATACATCTTTTTACTAATATTTTGAATCCCCTTATAAATTAAATTTCAAACTCGGCAAAAAAATATTGAATTTTGAAATTTTTTTGTTATAATTTAGCTTGCTAATTTATTGATTCTAATTAAAATATGAGAGGAGCGATGGTAGTTGAACAAAATGTTCTTGAGAGAAAAATCCACTTTTAGCGGAAAGCGAACCCTTTAATAATCGCCACAGTAATTATATTAACTGTCTTATTAAGGAATACTTTACCTTCTGATGTTGCAAGCTTTGGGATCTTTTCATTACTCCCTGCTGCTTTTCTAATAATATATATATTTGCGACTAAGCGAATATTAGAAGCCCTGATTTTAGCCTCATCTATTGGCTTTATAATGGTATCTAAGCCCTCACCTTCATCGGATGCTTCTTGGCTTGGTAATACTTTTGAAAACTTAAGTGATGGTCTTTTGAGTGTAATGATGGCCGAAGACATCGCATGGCTCATAATAGTCTGTGGCCTAATGGGTAGTATAATATCTCTTATCGAAAAATCCGGTGGTTCCTTTGCTTTTGGTGAATGGGTCGCCACTAAAGCTAAAACTCCCAAAGCCTCTCTGCTTTGGACTTGGATACTTGGCTTAGTTATTTTTATTGATGATTATCTCAACTCTCTTACTGTAGGCTCTTGTATGACAAAATTGACAGATCGTCACAAGGTCCCTAGAGAATTTTTAGCATATATAGTTGATTCAACTGCCGCACCGCTGTGTGTCATTATCCCAATTTCGACATGGTCAGTTTTTTGCTCAAGAATTTTAGAAACTAATGGTTGGGCTCCTGACGGAGAAGGCCTTTTGTATTTCATGAGGACCATCCCATATAATTTTTATGGTTGGATTGCTGCTATAGTATTTCCTCTCGTGATATTTAACGTTATCCCTATATTCGGCCCAATGAAAGGCGCCTTTAATAGAGTGGTGCAAGGTGGCCCGTTAGCACCTTCGGGCAGCGAAAAGATAGATATAAGAGCTGGAAAGAATAATTTGGTTCCGCAGAACCCCAAAATTTCTAATCTGTTTCTTCCAATTTTAGTCCTAATAGGTTCGACTATTTTTTTAGATTTTGACATGCAGATGGGTGTATTGGTAACTCTCGTATTCATGTTTGTATCATATATGTGGCAAGGAGTTATGACTGCCGAAGAATTTTGGGACATTTCCCTTGAAGGTCTTAAGAACATGATGATGCCGCTGATTTTAATGATCCTTGCCTTTTTATTTGCTGAGGTAAATGATCAAATACATTTCACTTATTTTGTAATTACTTCTGCAACAAAAATAATCACTCCTGAGTTTATGCCTCTAATAGTATTTATAGCTCTTGCTATTACAGAGTTTATAACTGGCACCAACTGGGGAATTTATATAATTGCTCTACCTATTGTTATACCTTTGGCTGAAACTTTAGGGGCAGATGTCACTTTAGCTGTTTATGCAGTTTTAAGTGCTGGTGTCTTTGGCTCTCACGTATGCTTTTATTCGGATGCAACAGTTATCACATCTGCAGCAACCGGATGCAATAACTTTGATCATGCTCTAACTCAAGCACCTTTTGGGTTACTGTCTGCATCAATAGCAGCCCTATGTTTCCTAATAGCAGGGTTTATAGTTCACTAAATAAAAAAATATTCCCGTGGGTTTATCTATTAAACCTTACGGGAATTTTTGTTTGTTCATTTAAAGTTTTATTTCTACTATTTTGTCGCATATGATTGAATCAGGCATCACAATACACTCGTAAGCTAAAGGAGTTACTCCCTTTGATGTCGTTTCTCTAAGAGTGTCTCCAAAAGCTCTATGCCGTTCATCATTTGGACTGAAATGTTTTATTCCACTCATCTGTATTATGAATATCACGAATGCCCTTTTGCCATCTTTAATCGCATTTTCTAATTCGAGCAAATGCTTTATACCTCTCTCTGTCGGTGCATCCGGGAACATTGCGATTCCGTCAGATTCAAGGGTAACCCCTTTCACCTCAACATATGCCTCATTGGCCTCTTCGTCACAAACATAAAAATCAAGACGGGATTTGCCATATGTAGCTTCTGATTTTATCTTAGTTAAAGTTTTCATCTCTGGCAACTTGATCTTTCCATTCGCAAGAGCTTCTTTGACAATTTTGTTAGGTGCCTGAGAGTCCATATTTATCAGAATTTGTCCCTCTGCCACTTTCTTTTCTACCGCTATAAGGCTGTACTCCAACTTTCTCTGCCTCATATTGTCTCTATGGTCTTCTAAGTAAACAACTGCTTCTGGTACGAGTAGTTCTTTGCACCTGCCAGTGTTTTTCACATGCACTTTGACAATTTTGCCATCGACAAGTACAAGTGCTACAAATCGGTTAGGTCTTTCTACAAATTGTCCTTTAATCACGTTTCTATATTTCATATGAAAATAATACCAAACTTTAATGACAATTAACAGTTTTTTTTGTATAATAGTAAGGTATGTTTATAATACATCACAAAAATAAGGAGGATGTACATGATTGCACCTAATCCTGTAGCTTTTACAATCTTTGGTATGGATATAATGTGGTACGGAGCCTTAATCGGAATTGGGTTCATGCTTGCCATTTTAATAACTTATATTCGTGCTCCTAAATATGGTATTGAACAAGATTTTGTTCTTACTCTTACTATATTCGTCATTCCTTCGGCAATGATTGGAGCAAGACTATACTATGTGATATTCAGCTGGGAAAATTACAAAAACAACTTATCGGACATATTTGCTATAAGAGATGGCGGGCTTGCCATACATGGCGGATTGATTCTCTGTTTTATAGTGGGATATTTTTTATGCAAAAAAGAAAAGGTCTCATTTTTTAACGCAGCTGACTTGGTAGCACCTGCAATTCCTTTGGCTCAAGCAATTGGACGTTGGGGAAACTTTTTCAACGAAGAAGCCCACGGTGGTCCCACAGATTTGCCTTGGGCACAAATTATAGATGGCGTAGGTTATCACCCCACTTTCTTGTATGAGTCAGTATGGTGTTTCCTATTATTCATATTCCTTATGTTCTGGGCAAAAAATAAACGCGCCTTCACTGGTCAACTAGTTTGCCTATATGGCATTTTATACTCTGCGGAAAGATTTTTCGTAGAAGGATTCAGAACCGATAGCCTTATGATAGGCCCTTTGAGACAAGCACAGGTTCTAAGTCTTATATTAATAGCTGGTTGTCTCATTCTATACTTTATACTTAAAAAAAGACAAAACATCAACAAGATTCAAAATAAAGGAGACTCTCAATGAAATTAGGAATAGTAGGACTTCCCAACGTGGGAAAAAGCACTTTATTCAACGCGATAACAAAAGCTGGCGCAGAAGCAGCTAACTACCCTTTCTGTACTATCGAACCCAACATCGGAGTGGTAACCGTACCTGATGAAAGACTTAAGGTTCTTCATGATATGTACAACTCGAAAAAAACCATTTACACTACGATCGAGTTTTGCGATATTGCTGGACTGGTTAAGGGTGCATCCAAGGGCGAGGGTCTCGGAAATAAATTCCTCGGTCATATTCGTGAGGTAGAGGCAATAGTCCATGTAGTAAGATGCTTTAACAATGAAAACATCGTTCACGTAGATGGGCATATAGACCCCGCTTCAGATATCGATACTATAAATACTGAGCTTCTTCTTTCTGATATGGAAATGCTAGAACGCAGAATTCAAAGAGCTTCTAAAGCAGCAAAAGCTGACAAGTCTTTGAAAGGCGAATTGGACTTACTAAACCGCATATACGAATGGCTTGGCGAAGGCAAAAATGCCAGATCTATGGATTTAGAAGACGATAAGATACCTTTTGTCAAAAGCTTGGATTTACTGTCTTATAAGCCAATAATTTACGTTGCAAATGTATCTGACGAAGAAGTAGCTGCTGCGGATAATGCTTATGTTAAGCAAGTTCGAGAAATCGCCCAAGCAGAAGATGCCAAAGTAACAGTTATATGTGCCGAAATAGAATCGGAAGTTGCTGAGCTTGATGAGGAAGAAAGAGTTCTCTTCCTTCAAGAACTCGGTATCGAAGAATCTGGCTTAGACAAACTTATCAAAGCTTCTTATTCTCTTTTAGATCTTATATCATTCTTGACTGCTGGCGAACCAGAAGTTAGAGCATGGACTGTAAAAAGAGGAACCAAAGCCCCTGGCGCGGCCGGAAAAATCCACACAGACTTCGAAAAAGGCTTTATCCGTGCCGAAACTATTGCCTATGATAAGTTAATTGAATGTGGAGGCAATCTTGCCACCGCAAAAGAAAAAGGTCTTGTGAGATCTGAAGGAAAAGACTACATAGTCAAAGATGGAGATGTAATGCACTTCCTATTTAATGTATAAGAAATTCAATCGGATAAATTTTATGTCAGCTTAAGAAAGGTGTTAAACTATGATTACATTTAGAAATATTACACGAGAAAACTTCGATACAATAGTAGACTTAAAGGTAAACGATGATCAGCTTGCTTTTATGGAAGGGCCTCTTTATTCATTGGCTGAATGTACCTTTGAGGATTCCTACATAGCTAAGGCGATCTACAATGACGAAACCGTAGTTGGCTTCATCCTGTATTACTTTGTTTCAGACGATCCAGACTATGTATATCTTCATCGCTTTATGATCGATAAATCACAACAAGGAAAAGGCCTCGGCAAAGCTGCCATACTAGCAAGCTTAGATATGTTCAAAACAGAATTTCCTTCCATCGAATGTGTCGAGCTAATGCATTACTCTGACAATAAGGCTGGTGCTGCAGCATACGCTGCTTTAGGTTTTGAACCAACTGGTGAAAATAGAGAAAGCGGCCCATGTCGCTGTGAACTTGGAACTACTAATCCAGAAAGATACACCGAAATTGTTAGAAGGAAATATTATAAATAAAGCAAAAATAAGAGCGTAGTATAACTACGCTTTTTATATGTCCATTCCTCTATCTCTTCGCTCTTGTCTTATTTTTTCAGCAGCGTCAAAGAGTTCTATTTCTTCTTCCTCTGTCAACTTCATTATATTACATATATCAATTAATTTGTCTTCAGTAAACACGAAATACTCTTCAATACATAAATTAATGAACTCTGCCTTGTTTATTCCTAATTCGGAAAACGTTACCTGTCCATTAGCGATTTTTCTATCATAAAGTCTAAAAAAAACTTTTTTAAATGTGCTATCTGCCATTATTTAACCTCCTATATAAAAGTTCAAGGGTTATTAATTGTATAACAACCAATATTATAATCAAAATTCCACAATGAAAAAAGAATGTGTCTGGCAAGATCTTAATAACCGGATCAGTGAAGGAATTAAAAATCCAATAATCATTTTGGAAGAATATCTTATGCATAGTTTCAAATGCCCACTGCCAATCTATTAACATTGCCAAAGCAACTATAACTGCCAACGCTAGCGTTACTATTCCAGTAAGCCTCATCCACAAAGTTCGCCCTTTTGAAGCACCTTTTTTCCTTAAATACACAATCCAAGCAGCTAGTGCAACTATCCCTAACAAGGCTAATATCTGCATGGCTATAAATATAGACTTAACTTCTTCAAAGTGAATGCGTCCCTCTTCCGACATGTGTAATGTAGGAAAAGTTAACTCCGATTCTCCACCTATAAGGTTATACTCAATAAGTGAGTCATAGTTTATGCGACATTCTTCTTCTGAATATCCAGAAGCCTCAGGTATTTTGAGATGTTCAATGTCAAAATAATAAAGAGGACGCGCTAATACTGTTACAGTTACTGCAATACATATAACTATAACTCCAACTATAAGCGCCGCCCCCAAATTTAATATTTTATGTTTTTTGTTGATTTCTTCCATTTTTTCTCTAAAGCTTTTTAAGACAGCATTTTTCTGCTAATGCTGTTCCGATTGCCGTGCCGTATTCTCCGGCTTTTGGAATTATAAAGTTTATGTTTGGATACATAGTTTTGATCATCTCACAAACTTTCCAACATTCTTTAAAGTTGATTAAATTTCCTATAAGAACAAAGTCCTTTATATTCGCCCCATTGGAAATCAAAACTGCAGTCTGGCAAATAGTTTCTATTACCATATGCACTATGCCTGCTGCTTTATCTTCACAGTTAGCTCTTGAAGACGCTTTTCCAAAATTGGATGCAGTTATTTCTAAATCAAGGCCTGCAACTGGGTTCTTAGAAATATCTCCTATACGAAGGTCTATATTTCCAACTTTGCCTCTTGCTGCCATTTCACGTATTTTATCAAAATCATTTGTATTAAGCATTAGTTTAGAAAGCCCCGTAATGGTCCCTCCACCTATACCTATGCCACCTAAGTGACGTGGTACATTGTTTTTCACTTCAACAAAAGAAGTTCCTGTTCCCATGCTTACTACCATGAACTCATCTTTATCTTTGGCAAAATATCCTCCGCCTACGCCATTTGCGGAAAACTCATCTACTCTAAAAGTTGGTAGTTGGTATATTTGCTGATTTATAGCACTCGAGCCGACTCCCGTCAAATTAACTTGGCCAATATCTGCAAGTTCTAAATTGTTATCATATAGAAACTTTCCGAACGCACCAAAAAGTGATGCCACTGCACTATCGGCTGAAATTTGCACAGGTATAAGCATTTCTTCATCTTTAAATGCTGCGATTTTAGTAGTGCTTCCACCTATATCAATTCCTACAACGATTCCCATTGTTTTAGTCCTTTCCGTGAAGGTAAGATCAAAAATCAATACCTTGCCGTTTTTTTAACAATTAACTCGGTCATTATACCACAGCATTCTTTCGTTGTTAACCCCCCTTTTATATTTTATATGAACTTTTTTCTGCTATCACCAAACCCCTTTATAAGTGGCTGTATAGGTGCTTGATTTTCGCATGCCACTATAGATTGCTTTTCTTACTGTTTCATTTCCCTCCTTGTAATACTCTGATACCCAGCTTCCCCTATCAATTCTGTATATATTTTCATCTAAGTTCAAATATTCTAAAAGCTGCAAGGAGTAATTTTCGAATTCCGGTGCGTTGCTTGCTGATACTTTTTCATTCTTGAAATTATAGTACATGCTGTCTTCATCTCCGAAAAACTTTCCTTCGATAGAAAAAGGCGCATCATAAGTTTCTGAGATTTCTTTAGATATACTTACTAATTCGCCTTTCACCAGCTTTCCCTTTACAAAAAACTCGATTTCGTTTGGAATATCAGGTTCTTCTACATAATTGTTATATGTTTTTATCTTTGTTGCAGTTTGTGGTGTGTACTTAACTTCTTCTAGCTTAAACACTCTGTCTTTTTCTATTGTTGCTTCTTTTTTCTCTGGTTTTGTGTCTTCTTTTTCTTCTGTAACCTTATCCGTATTTCCTTTTGCAGTATACGTGTCCCTTTCATAAGTAAATCCCATTAAAGCTACTGCCATAATTAAAAAAACAGCCCCGACGGCTGCCATCTTCCTTCCCCTATTCATTTTCTATATCCCCTTTCGTTGTTCTTGTACGCTTCAACATTAATAAAATAGTTACAGACATCGCAGTTAACCCAATCCACAAAGCAATGTCAAAATCATCACCTGTTTTTACTTGCGTAAATACAGGTTCTGGTGCTAATACAATTTCCTCTTCAAACGCACCTCTATATAAAAACCGCATATACCCTACTTTCGCCCCGTTGACAGCAAATAGTTCTATAACCTCTCCTTCTTCGCTTATGGCCACAACGTGCTTCTCATCGCTTAACAGATACCCTAATGGTGCTGCTATTTCCCTCACTATATATTCTCCATAAGGTACGTCACTAAATGCGAATGTTCCTTCTTCGTTTGATTCGGCCGTCATTAAAGCTGTGTCTTTTGTAAATTCCTCTTCATCATTTTTAAATAGTCCAAACAAAGCGCCTTGAAGAAATTCGTTTTTATCCCCTGTCTTATATCCAATGACCTTACCCCTTACTAAATCATTAGTCAATTTATAGGTGTATGTTTTATTATGGGTGTCGGCAGTGATTACTACATCAAAATCCTTCGCTAGCAAATGCCCTTCAGCGCCTTTAGTCTGATGGACCGTATATGTTCCATGAGGTAAAGCTTTTGTAGCAGCTTTTCCATCCGAATCACTTGTGATGATATCTCTACAATCTACGCTCGCATTTTCATAACTCCCTGCACTCTTCAAATAGACTTGGAATTCTGCACCTTCCTCTACTGTTACATTATCCTCTGCATCCAAATCTTCTTTAGTTTTTTCTATGGCAATTTTTCCGGTGATTCCTTCGACATTGAATGATAAGTTTAGTCCTATAGGGTCAGAGTAGCCATATATGGCAAGATTTTGAGACCTATCAGCACTATATACATAGTTAGCAACAGCCTTGCTTGTGTACTTTTGGCAGCCGCCTGTCACGAGTTCATTTCTTGACATATAGAAACTTGCTGTAGGTGCAGTTGAATCCGCTGAACATGTCATAGAATTTGATCTTGCTGTATGGCTAACTGTTACTCCATTTTTAGTGTATGAAAATGCGTTGTAGTCTTGTAATACTCCCCTGCTATCAGTTATAGTCTTGCTTTCTCCTGCTTTCAAATATAATCCTGATGCTAAAGCACTTCTGTCAAAGGATGGAACTGTAGTCCACGTTTGAATTTTAGATGTAATTGCATTTTTCCATGTAGTGTATTCCGCTCTTAATGTTGCATCATTAAAGTATGAGTTAAAACTACCATTGGCTGAGCCATTAGCTGTTTGATATGATGATGGTAAGCTTTGCCATATCATCATTTGGGTGAAAGCATAGTCCTTATTCGTTGGATTTGTCTTTGAATAGTAACCTAGATATGCAATCTTAGACTGGTCTGAATTGTCTGCTGAAACTATCTGGGCAATGTAATCCCCTACTATAGTAGGGTTCCCCGGCACCCAGGCATTACCATTTCCGTCTCTAATGCCTCTCCCGGCCTGAGTGCAAAATGCCACCTTACCATTCACCGTGAAAAGTGTGATGTTTGCGTTTGGCAATGTTCCCCAGTCAATGACATTGTGATAGTTTGAAAATCCTGATAAAGTCGTTAGTCCCAGATTTGTTGGTGCAGCAAATGCTTGCGTGCTCATCCCTAAAAACATCGCAATGACAATTCCAAACACTACTAACTTTTCAATTAGTTTATTTTTCATTTAATTTATCCTTTCCTTAACTAATTTTGTATAAAAAAAGAGAGGCTCTTGCCTCTCTTGAATAAGCTCTTTATGCAGTTTTAATGTCTGCCTATACCTTTTTAATAGTACTTATAATTACCGCTCCACTTACCACAAGAACATTGGAAGTAACTCCAGCCAATGGCACAATTTGCAGCATATTCATCCCAGTCTATAGTCCCAGCATTCAGTAAATCCCCCCAATATTTGCCTGTAGCAGAGACAATATCCTCAACCTCTTCAAGGGTATCTTTCCAACCACAAATGTCTCCAACCTTGATGTGGACATGAGGGTTCCCATATATGAATGTCCCTGTTAATTTGCCGCAAGAACATTTCTTATATGTATAATTTATTGGTTCTCTACTCTTAAGATCACCGTTTGCAATCTTTGTTCTCCATGATGCTACTGCCGCATTGTATATTGCTCTGACCTCATCGGCACTATTTGCCCATCCCATATCACCTTCTGCGATATGCTTGTGAGACGAGGAACTACTACTGCTTCCACTATTAGAACTGCTTCCCGACGAACTACCTTTGTTAGAGGAACTTCCTGTGCTTGGCTTCTTAACAGTATTGCTATTTGCCCCACTTCTTGAAGCTGTGCTTTCTTTAACACTCTTTATTTCTCCGCTTTTTACAAGCTCATCTTTAGCATCTTTAGTTAAAACTTTACTTAAATCTTCTTTAGCACCTATCAAGAGTGCCTCTGCATCAGCTCTTGTGATAGCTTCCTTGATGCTCCCCTCATACTTTGAAAGTATCGCATCAATATCTGCCTGTTCCGGCTCATAATATTCTTTTTTATCGATAGTGCTACTTACCTCTTCAATTTGCTCTTTCGCAAAATCAATCTTTGTTTTGTATTCAGCAAGGGAATTATTGAATTTTTCCAGTAGTTCTTTGATATCAGACTTCTTTTTCGCTTTTTCAATGTCTGCCTTGAAATCTTCAATCAGTTTTATAATGGCCTCGCTGTCCTCTTCATAGTAATCTGTAACTGTCACCTTTTCAAGTTCTGTCACTGCCTCACCTTGTAAGGCCTTCATTTCAGCGTTATCATTATCCTTTTGATTTAGCAAATAGATACTAAGGGCAACCGCTAACATCGCTATTACATCAATGGTCGCAATTATTATTTTCTTTTTCTTACTCATTCGATTCATTACCCACCTCTTGAATTTGCATTTGAAACATCTTTATGCATACCATTATTATACACAAAGACTTTATTTTCAATAGTAATTTCTAAAATATTATATTCAAATTTTTTAATAAATATAAGCAGTATGTTTGTAATAAAAAAAGAGCATCTATTGATGCTCTTTTTAGCGTTACTCTTATTTGTTGTGTCTTCTCTGGAAGAACTTCACTGTTTCTACGATAGGTATAATCAAGAAAGCTAATCCTAAAGCTATACCATATTCCATTAAACTTATGTGTGAGAACTCGAACGCTTCTCTCAAGAAAGGTACATATATTACCAATGTTGTTGCTACCAAACTAGCTATACCAGCCCAAGTTAATGCTGGATTAAGCTGTTTTACATGGAATAAACTTTCTCTCTGGGAACGCATATTGAAACTGTGGAAAATCTCCGACAAGGACAATGTCACGAAAGCCATTGTGGTTCCATCTGGGCTTGTTGCAATTTCCCATACTCCGGATTCTATGTAGTGTCCAATAAAGTACGCACCTACAGTAAGGGCTGCAAGTATAAAGCCTTGATATACCATATCGACTCCAAGACCACCTGCAAACACTCCGTCGCTGGTTTTTCTTGGTTGACGTTTCATTATATCATCTTCTGGCTTCTCCACACCTAAAGCTAGGGCTGGGAAGCAGTCAGTAACAAGGTTTATCCATAGCAAATGTACTGGATGTAAAATCGTAAATCCTAACATTGTAGCAACAAATATACTTATAACTTCACTCATATTTGACGCTAATAGGAATTGGATGGCTTTACGTATATTATCGTAAATCCTTCTTCCTTCTTCGACAGCTCCTACTATAGTAGCAAAGTTGTCGTCTGCAAGAACCATATCAGCTACATTCTTTGTTACGTCAGTACCCGTAATTCCCATTCCAACTCCAATGTCTGCTGACTTAATACTTGGAGCATCGTTTACACCGTCTCCGGTCATTGCGGTTACGTAGCCTTTTTTCCTCCACATGTTAACAATTCGTACTTTGTGTTCAGGCTGTACACGTGCATATACGCCGATGTGTTCGATTTCCTTTTCAAAAGTTTCATCGTCCAACTCGTTTAGCATTGCACCTGTGATAGCTCTTCTTCCTTCTACCAGAATACCTAGTTCTTTGCCGATTGCTGCGGCTGTGTCAACATGATCCCCTGTAATCATAACAGGTGTTATACCGGCATCGTCACATTCTTCTATTGCCGCTTTGACTTCTGGTCTTACTGGGTCTATCATTCCAACTAAACCTAAGAAGCAAAGACCTTCTTCTAATGCTGTTGAAATCTCTGTTGGCATATTGTCGTAAACAGTATAGGATGCCATAAGCACTCTCAAAGCCTTGTCTGCCATTTCTTTGTTAGCCGCCAAAATGGTTTCTTTATCTTTGTCAGTTATAGCTCTTGGCTTGCCATTCTCTAATATTTGAGTACATTTTTTTAGAACTTCGTCAGGAGCTCCCTTTGTGTACTGAGTTATTTTACCAGAGTTTTTATCCCTATGAAGGGTACTCATCATTTTTCTGCCGCTATCGAATGGAACTTCTTCCTCTCGAGGCATCTTTTCTTCAACAGCCCTTTTGCTTATTCCAAGTTTAGCTCCATAATTGACAAGAGCACACTCTGTTGGTTCGCCAGTGGCTGTTTCATCGCCCTCTTCTATGACAGCATCGCAACACATTGCCATGGCTTCAGCTAAGAGCATTTGATCATCACCGTAATAATCTACGACGGTCATTTTGTTCTGTGTTAAAGTTCCTGTTTTATCTGAACATATGATTTGAGCACAGCCTAGTGTTTCAACTGCAGTAAGCTTACGTATTATTGCATTACGCTTACTCATGTTTGTTACACCTATAGAAAGAACTATAGTAACGACTGCTGCAAGGCCCTCAGGTATTGCTGCGACTGCAAGGCTTACCGCTATCATAAAGACGTCAAGTATAACCTCTCCATTTACAGTGTCTGCCCTCAATAGGCTTACTGCAAAGATTACTGCACAAATAACTAATACCAATACAGTCAAGACCTTGCTTAGTTGTCCAAGCTTGATTTGAAGCGGGGTTTTGCCTTCCTTGGCCTGAGCCAAAGCATCAGCAATTTTACCCATCTCTGTATTCATACCAGTATCGCATACTACTGCCATACCACGACCATATACTACAGTGCTTCCCATGTAGACCATGTTCTTACGATCGCCAAGAGAAATTTCTTTTTGATCGCCTAAGTCTAATTGATTCTCTGTCTTGTCCACAGGCACGCTTTCTCCAGTGAGTGCTGCTTCCTCTATTTTCATACTGGCACATTGTATAATTCTTCCATCAGCAGGCACTGCATCGCCAGCCTCTAAAACTATAATGTCACCCTTTACTAAATCTTCACTCTTAACCGCAGCTATTCTGCCATTTCTATACACCTTGCTTGTGGCTGCTGCCATTTCTTGCAAAGCTTCTATAGCTTTTTCGGCCTTACTTTCCTGATAAACGCCAAGAACGGCATTTATTATTACAACCGCCATTATAATTATTACATCAGCAAATCCTTCATTCGAATAAAACGAAGTGATTCCAGATACAATAGCCGCTGCTATTAGAATAATTATCATAGGGTCAGCAAATTGCATCATCAGCTTCTTGAACATCGAATCCTTTGGAGGTTCCTCCAATTTATTCGCTCCGTTCGCAATAAGACGCTCTTTTGCCTCAGCATCGTTAAGCCCATTAGCAGTAGTTTTTACTTCAGACAAAGTTTCCTCTGCTGTTTTTAAGTAGTACTTCATGTTTTCTTCCTTTCCGGTTAAAAGTCAATAAAAAGACTTCTACCTATATACCCACAATAAAATATATATGTAAAAGTCTCACTATTTAAGATATTTTCGGATTAAAAAAATTTAATCGTACTGACGTAAAATATCGCATTATCGAATGCCAGTTACTCCCTTTTAGATACTATTATTTTACAATATGGAAAGGCTTTTGTCAACATGGATACAACTATGGCTCATTTATCAACGCATTAGAGCTAAACTGTCCATCTGAAACATATTTAACATGCTCATCAGAATTACTATTCCTGCTGTTATTATTAAGTTTTTCATTGTATTTCCCCTTTTATAAGATACTGTGCTGTGTTTTCTTCCTCAGAAATTCCAAGAAGCTTGCCACTAGCTACTATGTTTTTTATCGCACCCCTTACTTCATACTGGCCATCGCTCTCCTTTATTAGTATTTCGCTTTCTTCACACTTTAATATTGTAGATAACTTTTGGGATAATTCTCTCTTTTGAATTTCATCGCTACTCCCTTGAAGCTCTAAAGCTTCTACATAGCCATCAACCACTTTATCAGCAAGTAATATGCGACTTGTGATGACTTGATTTGTGGAAAACTGCAACACGAATATCATAAGTATGCATATGGAACCTATAGTAGTAATCAAGTCCTTCAAAATCCATCCTCCTCTGTATTATAAATAGCTATAGTTTTTAACATTACTTGGCGTGACATGCTTTTTAAGCTGTTTGGGCTATCTCCCACCATCATGTTGAAAATATAAACTCCTAACATTATAGTTCCTATTATGATTATAAGATTTTTCATCTGCCGCCTCCCGAAAGCGCTCCTTCAAAATCTAACGAGGAAGTTATAGCCCCTGAACCCTTTTGCATTATTTGATCGGCTGTGCTTTTAAGGGAATTTTCGTCTCCCAACACTAAAGTGTTCACAATTATAACCCCAAGCAAAATTGTTCCTATTATAATTATCAAATTTTTCATTTTTCCTCCTTTCTATTTAGCCAAACATAGAATTTAGCATACTCAAACTGTCCATAAAAACTACAACAACCACAAAGTTTATTAAAATTGCAAAGACTGAAATGGTTGATAATGATGTTATGATAAGACTGTTTCTTTGAACTCGCTTCATTGCCCATGTCATTCGCCTTTGAGTCATATTTTCCTGAAATATATCCATCTGGTCAGTTAACTCAGCTGGGTTTAATTTATCTAACTTTGATAGTATAATTCCAAAGTTTTTCGCTGCTTTAGTTCCTATGAGGGTTGCCGGGATTTTAAAGGCCTCTTCATCTTTGCCACTTCTATATAGTGTAAGCATTTGACCATACATAGGTCTTAAAGCATCGCTGTTTTCCATTAAGTTTTCATATATGTAATCTGCTGACAAGGGCGTTTGTCGTCGCAGTCGTGAAAGATTTTTAAGTATAACACTGCTTTTAAAGAGCTCTTTATCAGGAATTTTTCTATTTCTTTTCACTACCCATAAGCTTAAATCTTCTTTTAATTTATTCATTCTTTGAGCCATTATTTCTCTCGGAAATACTTTGACGATTTCTTCCCTATATGCTAAGAACATTCCTCCTACGCATATAATCATCAATCCTATATAAATAATTTCATTCATTTGCCCCCTCCTTCACAAATCCAACTTGTCACGAGTTAAAAAGAATTTTATCACTAAGCTTAAAGTATAAGTTAATAGTGATATCATAAACCATCCAAAACCTGCGGCTGTTTCAAACTGATACTGAATGAATTGTGTGGTTGTAATTCCGAAGTATTTTATTCCTCCTATTACAGTCAACAAATAACATCCCGGTGCTAAATACTTTAAAATCAGTTTGCTTTCGTTATTTTCTCTTTTAGCGTATTCTTCTACTGCTTTTGCCTTTTCGACTGTTTTTATTAAATCCTCCATGGCTTCTGTAACTTTTATCCCTGATGATAGCGCAAAATTCATATTATCCACAAGAATACTTGCCCAAGATGTTCCAATAGCAAATTTGAAGTCTTCCAGAATTTTCTTAACTTCCTCGTTATTATTAGCTCTGTTAATACCTTTGGATAAACTCAAAAGGAGCCGCTTACAATTAGGGGCTCCTTTTATGGTCACTGCCGTAACTTCTATGGCATGCTGCATATTAAAATAATTCATCTTGTAGTTGTCTAATAATTCTGTCAGAAGAATTCCACCCTCTTTTGAGCTGCTTATCCTTAATGTTTGAAGCTTTCCTAGCAAAATCAACGTAGGCGCCAATCCTACAAGGACGCTGCCAAGGATGGACACTAAAAGTGGTACTTTGTTTGCCATAATCCAAAAGAAAATCAGTGGCAACACCGTAGATAAACACCAAAACAGTAAAACCATTTTGTTTGAGCCAATTCCAAAAGTTATGTTTAAAACTCTTTTTAACGCTTCTTTTAGGCTCGGTGCTTTGAAGATTTCCTCATCAATGATTGCTTCTGTTTCTTTTGTCTTTAAACCATTAAAACTTAAACACATTTTGTTTCTAACTTTTGAGTACATAATCAGTAACTCGGGCTGGTATAACACAACAATTCCTAGCACAAGCAATATCATTAGGATTGCTTCAATATACATCTTTATCAGCACCTCCGCTTCCATAATATCTTGGATAGATAACTGTGTTTTCCAAAATAGGATTTTTCCTTTCTAATAGTGCTAACATGCTTTCCATTTTCTTGAATTCTTCAGGTTGTAATCTTCCCATATCTCTTTTGTCCTCCCCTATGTCATTTTTCCAACACCATTTGCTTTCTTCCCAATCATACTTGCAAATCTGATGTATCGATACTTGGTCTCTTTCTTCTTCATATCTATATTCACTTATACTTTTCAGCCTTTTCTGCGATCTATCTTCGGGCACTTGGCAAAATTCTAAAACATAATTAAAGTTCCTAAAGATTTGTGAAACTAGGCCTCTAAAATTTCCACCAAACTTAGAGATAATAGCTGTAGCCATTTTATATGGTATGTCCTGTGGGTTCCCTGAATGAATGGTAGCTTTACTTCTCGCTGTTCCAGCGGAAGTTATATCTATAGCAAGACGAAAAGCTTCTGCATCTCTCATTTCCTCTATCAAAACATAATCGTTGTCGCCTCTAAGCAATGACTTTGATATTACTTCTAAATCCTTTCCATCTGCAACTATTTGCATGATTGGTGCTTCGGGCATCAATAAATGCCATGGGGTTTCTGGATCTGTCGCTATGGCCATCCCCTCTAATGCACAATCTTCATATCGTTGCCATGTCTGCATAAATGCCGTTTTGCCCGCTCTTACTTGCCCACTGAACAATACATTGAACCCTAATTTCACCATAGTTTTGAACAGTTCAACGCTTTCAGATGGTATCGTCCCTAGCGCCGCTAATTTTTCAAAGGTCAATTCTTTGAGAACATATTTTCTGAAAACCAATATATCTTGTCCCTCTTTAGTTCTTTCTCCCGAGTATATGGTTATTCTAATTCCATTTCGTAGATACACCTCATGGAACCCTTTTTCGACTCTTTCTTGTGGCGTCGCTAAAAGTAGCGCCCGTTTAAGCTGTTGCCTTCTTTTCTTTTGAATTTTTTGCGGTTGCAATACAGTTTTTCCATCTATAAGGCAATAAAGATTATCTCCAATAAGTTTAGCCGAAGATGATTTTTTGTACTCTAGGCTTCTGTCATATGCCCATGGGTCAAGACCTGCTAGCCCATAAAGCTCTGCAAATATGCCATCTTCCAATGTTTGATACCATGGGGGACAGCTTATGCTATCCTTTGTAAGTTGCTTCTCCAAAACCTGGCTGATTCGCTCTTTGTAGAAATTTATGTCCTCTTCATAACCAATAATTGCTCTTTTTTCTTTTTCAAGTTTTTCTTGTTTTTCCCACTCTTGAGCACTCTTCCACTCTTTTTCAAAGATTTCTTCCACAGTATCGCAGAGGGCAAAAAAATCCTCGAAAGTTTTATTTTGGTCCATTTTCCCTCCTACCTTGTGCAAATCAGTGTGAATCTATTGCCTTCTCTTGCCATCCTTGAAACTTCAACCACATCTTCCACCGGTCCTATTATTTCAATTGTGCTTACTAGGGCTGACGCATTTAATCGGTCATTGTCTAGGGATAAAACTTCTTGGCTACTACTGTCTTTTGCGTGAATGATAACTGCTTCTAAAACTTTTACTTTCGAATTGTACAACGTTATTGTATCCCCTCTTCTCAATGTTTGCGGGTAGGATAACAACCATTCTGTTGGCAAAGATATTATCGCTTGCTTGCTCCCTTTGCTTACAGCAAAAACCGATTGGGAAAAGTACTCGCTGCGTAATTCTGTTCCTGCTGCTACATAGTGAGAAGTTTCCATACCAATCAATTTTTCCTTATCCTTGGGTTTTATAGCATGGTCTGACGGAGACTCCAATCTCTTTGTTTTAAAATTTTCTTCCCTTACTATAGTATTTGCAGGCAAATCCTCTTTAAGAACCAAAACAGATTGATAATAAATATTTTCACGTCCCCAAAATTCCCAAATACCTAAAGAAACTAAAGTTACAGCTATTATTGCAAATCCCACTATCTTTTTGTTCAATGTACACCTCCTTAATGTAATTTATTTACAGTAACATATTACCATCTTATTCCATTTCTTACAGTACATTTTTAATTTTTTCATTAAATTCATGTCGGTTTTTTGCGACATTTTTCGACAAATACTCTCTGTGGGGCTCCGCCGATTTAATATAAACCAAGGTTCATAGCCACATGATAGATATATACTTGCTGCCATTTTTTCCATGTATTCATATGAAATTCATCGCTTATTGTTTTGCCTTCGAAAAGCTTTTCGGCAATCCCCCTTCTATATTTTAGTGGTATAGATTGCAATGCTCCTTCTATGCTTTCTATTCTCATTGCTAAGTTTGCTAATTCTCCGGCCTTTTTTCCAGTGATGTCACTGTGGTTTTTTTGCTTTGATATCTCTGCAGAATAATCTGTGCTACCCAAATTTTCGGTATTTTCTATTAAGTCCATTTGCCTACTCTTGAGCCTGTTTAAGTCCTTTGCGGCCCAAAGTGCCTGCCTGTATACTGTTTCTGGTAGCAAAAACTCTTTCGGTCTCTTTTGTTGATAGTCCTTCATTTCATTTCCCTCCTCATATATCTAGGGATTACCATATTTCCTCTGAGATTTCCAATGTTTTTGCTTTTATTTGTAAAATTTGATATTTTTATGCTTACTTTTGGACTATTTCTGTATTCCTGTTCTTTAGATAAACAAATTTGAACAATAAAAAATGCCGACAGATTATACTCCGCCGACATTTCATATTAACTTTTGTGCTATCTGAGCAATGCGTTTATTCTCTCATTTAGCATTTCTAAAGCAACTACATTATATCCACCTTCCGGCACTATAATGTCTGCATTTTTCTTGCTTGGCTCTACAAACTCTTCGTGCATCAGCTTGACAGTAGTCAAGTACTGACTTACAACTGAATCTAAAGTTCTTCCTCTTTCTCTAACATCTCTTAAGATTCTTCTTATTATCCTAACATCCGCATCTGTGTCAATGAACACCTTTATATCAAATAGGTCTAAAAGGTCTTTATTTTCGAAGATTAAGATACCTTCTACTATTATAACTTTTGCTGGTTTGATTTCCTGAGTTTCTTCCACCCTGTTGTGTATGGTGAAATCATATACAGGTCTTCGGATTGCATGGCCTTTTTTCAACTCTTTGATATGATCAAGCATTAGCTCTGTATCAAACGCGTTAGGATGATCGTAATTGAGCTTTTTTCTTTCCTCGAAAGGAATATCATTATGCATTTTGTAATAAAAGTCATGGCTCAATATGATTATCTCATCACTGAATTGTTCTTTGATTTTTTTAATCATAGTGCTCTTGCCAGAGCCTGTTCCGCCTGCTATGCCGATGACAATTACTTTTTCCATTTTGCTACCTCTTTTGTTCGCTTAGAGGAGTAGTATCTCTATCTTCTCCTGTTATTGAAGATCCTAAGTTGACCGAAGCCTTCTCTAACTCTAAAACTATGTTATTTATCTGGTGCAACTTTTCAAGAGAAACCTTGTTTTCGATAACTCCCTGAGTGCTGGCTAAAACGCTGTCAAGTTCTAACTTGATTGTTCCAATTTTATCCTTAAGGTCAGCGAGGTCTTCTTCATCCATCGCTTCGAAGAACACATCTTCTCTGTTTAGAAGATTTCCGGTTTCTAATTCAAACTCTGAATTGCTTGTTACCACTACTGGATGATACTTGAACTTTTCACCTATTGTTTTAGCAAAGTCCATCTTTGATTCCAATTCTCCATGAACCAAGAAAATCTGTTTTGGTTCAACTTGGAAGCCGCTTACCCAGTCAATAAGGCCGTTTTGATCTGCGTGGCCTGAAAAACCTTCAAGGTTATGGATTTGTGCATTTACTACAACTGTTTCACCAAAGAGTTTTACTTCTTTTGCTCCTTCAACTAACATTCTGCCGAGGGTGCCCTCCGCTTGGAAACCAACAAATACTATGCTGTTTCTGCTATCCCATAAGTTATGCTTAAGGTGATGTCTTATTCTACCTGCTTCACACATGCCACTAGCTGAAATTATTATCTTTGATGATTTATCAGTATTAAGCATCTGGGAATCTGCTGTATTTCTAGTGAATTTTAGATTTTTGAAGTCTAACGGATTATCACCGTTTAATATATATTCTTTAGTTTTCTCATCGAAAACCTGTGCATTCTTTTTGAATACTTCAGTTGCTGTAGTCGCCATTGGGCTGTCTATGTACACATTGACATTTTCAAGCTGCTTTTGGTATTCAGGATGTTGTTCATAGAACATATTGAACTGATATATAAGTTCCTGCGTTCTTCCTACTGCGAATGAAGGGATAATGATGCTTCCCCCTCTTTTGATAGTAGCAAGGGTTATGTTTATGAGTTCATCTATGCTAGTGGAGTTGGTAGGGTGAAGACGATTACCATATGTTGTTTCCATAATCACATAATCTGCTTTTTTAATCTTGACTGGGTCACGCAAAATAGGTCTATTGTTAACACCCAAGTCTCCTGAAAATACTATTTTTGAAGTGTTTTCGCCCTCTGTAATCCAAAGCTCTGTTATTGCTGAACCTAAGATATGTCCTGCATCATTAAATACGATTCTTATCTCTGGGTTGATTTCTATTAGCTGATCATAAAGTATAGGCTTTACTAATTTTAATGCACCCTCTGCATCAGCTGAAGTGTACAAAGGTTCAACAGCAGGTTTACCAGTTCTAAGGTTCTTCTTGCTCTGCCATTCTGCATCCTTTTCATGTATATATGCACTGTCCTTGAGCATTACTTCAAGCAAATCAGCTGTAGCATCTGTACAGTAAATATCCCCTTTAAATCCTCTTTTAAACAATAGCGGCAATCTGCCACAATGATCTATATGAGCATGGCTTAAAACCACGCATTCAATTTTTGCTGGGTCAAATGGGAATGGTTCTTTGTTCATCTCTTCCATGGCTTTGCCACCTTGGAATTGACCGCAATCAAGTAATATCTGATGTTTGTCTGTAGTGATTAAGTGACATGATCCTGTAACTCCGATTGATGCTCCGCAAAATTTAATTTTCATTGTTTTCTCCCATTATAAAGTGTTATCTATAGTCCCACAAGTCTCTGTTAGCTGTCGAAATGGCAGTCGCTCCGGCTTCTATCGCCGCATCTACGTCTTCTTTGAATTCTACCAAGCCTCCAACTAAAATATCATTTGAGACCTTTTGTGAAAATTCCCTTATTTTCTTTATTACTACCCCAGGCATTATTTCCACAACGTCAGGTTTTGCAATTCTTATTGACTCTATCGCAGTATCCACTGAATGGGAATCCACTATGAAAAACCTTTGAACTGTGATTAAGCCAAAGTCTTTGGCAGGTCTTATTAAGTTTGTCCTCGTAGTAAGAATTCCATCAACGTTGAGACTTTTTAAAAACTCAAGTCCGGCTCTGTCTTTGCCTATCCCCTCAACAAAATCCATATGGATAAATATCTTCTTACCCACACTGTGGCACTTGTCTATATAAGTTTTCATAGTCAAAATGCTGGAATATAAAAGAAATATTACATCTACCTTAGACTTTAGTGCTACTTCAAAGTCTTCTTTCGTTCGGACTGCTGCCGCAACTTTTCTACTATTAAATACAGACATATCTCACCATTCTTCTGTCTATTTTTTATTGAAAGACCGGGTGCAAACTAAATTTGCTCCTGTCTTGCCTATATTTTCTATTATAATGTCTCCTAGGCTAATTGGCAACAGTAAGGTTTCTTGGTTTATTATTTCCATGCAACTTCTTACTTCGCTTTTCGGTATAGGTCTATCAGTTTTGACCGGGACCATTGTTCCATCTTTAGCTGCCATTATGGTTGTAAGTGTACGTTCTGGAACCGTCACTTCTTTTATAGCATAGGCTTCCCCTCTTTTGCAGTTGTTACCACTGACTTCAAAATTTTCACCTTGTTTTTTGACTGTTATTCTACAACCAATTGGACAGGTTGTACAAATAACTACAGGTTCTCCCTCAGACACAAGGTTTTTCACGCCTTTTTTTTCTGCCACATGTTTCTTTGAATTCTTTTTCGGGGCATCATCCTTTTTCTTTAAAGCATAAAAAGCTGCCGACCTACCTGCGATTTCTCCTTCGGCTGAAACTAAATCTACCAATTCATGAACCTTTACCACATTGCCACAGGCAAAAATCCCTTCGACCTTTGTTTCCTTTGCTTCATTTATTATAGGGCCTTTGGTCTTTGGATCTATTTCCACTTCTGCCTGCTTGCTAATTTCATTTTCAGGAATTAGCCCTACTGAAAGCATCAAGGTGTCACATGATATGTACTCTTCCGTGCCTTTTATAGGGTTTAGGTTCGAGTCAACTTGAGAGATAGTTACTCCTTCTAAGCGTTCCTTACCATGTACCTGACTAACTGTATGTCTAAGTTTAAGTGGAATGTCAAAGTCATTGAGACATTGAACAATATTCCTTGTCAAGCCGCCTGAGTCTTCCATAATCTCGCATACGGCTTTTACTTTTGCTCCTTCTAAAGTCATTCTTCGTGCCATAATAAGGCCGATATCTCCAGAGCCTAAAATAACAATTTCTTTGCCTGGCAAGTAGCCTTTTATATTAACGAATTTTTGGGCTGTACCAGCAGGCATAATTCCTGCAGGTCTATCCCCTTGTATATATAGCGGGCCTACTGGTCTTTCTCTGCATCCCATGGCAAGAACCACCGCCCCCGCTTTTATGTCGATGCATCCGTCTTCTGGATTAACACAAGTTACTATCCTGTCCTTAGTTAGATTTATGACCATGGTACCCATCATCACATCTATTTCCAAGTTTTCCAGCATCTCTTGATAACGTTCTGCATATTCTGGTCCTGTAAGTTCTTCACCAAAACTGTGAAGCCCAAAGCCATTGTGGATACATTGTTGCAAAATGCCTCCCGTATGACTTTCTCTTTCAATAACAAGTACTTGTGGTGCCCCTGCTTCTTTTGCAGCAACTGCTGCCGCCATTCCAGCTGGACCTCCCCCTATTATTACTACATCTATTTCTCTCATCACACGATGCCTCCCTTGACTTTTTCTATCAGAATCTTTGAGTTTGCACCCTTTTTAGTTATTTCCTCTGGGCTAAGATTCAATTCCTCCGACAATATTTCAACCACCTGTGATACACAGAAGCCACCTTGGCATCTACCCATTCCACTTCTAGTTCGTCTCTTTATTCCATCAACGTCCACAGCGCCGGGTTCTCTTCTTATAGCCTCTCTAATTTCTGCTACCGTAACTTCTTCGCACCTACATACTATGTGGCCATAATCAGGATTTTCTTTTATGAGATTCATTTTTTCTTCATTTGTGGCTTTGCTGAAATCTTTTCCTTTACTTGTTATTGGATTGTAATTTTCCTTAAGTTTTTCATCGAAACCACCTTCTATCAATTTCTCCTCTATAGCAAGTGCTATGGCTGGGGCGGAAGTAAGTCCGGGAGACTCAATTCCAGCAGCATTAATAAACCCATTGACTGGACTATTTATAATAAAGTCGCCTGTATTCCCGTGGGCTCTTAATCCAGTAAACTGAGTGATTGCTTTATCTAAAGGTAAGTTGTCAAAGAAGAACGCGCTTTTTTTCTTTATGCTTTCAATTCCTTCTGATGTAACTTTTAGGTCTTCCTTACTTTCCCTATCTATTGATGTAGGCCCCAGCAAAATATTTCCATCAACCGTTCTTGTAACCAAGACGCCTTTTCCCATTATGTCAGGAGTTTTAAAAATAGTCGCATTAGTCAAATCGCCTGTTTCTTTATCTAGCAAAATATATTCACCTGATCTTGGAGTTATCTCAAAAGAATCGTCACCTATCATAGATGCAATTTTATCCGAATAAACTCCTGCGCAATTGATTACATACTGTGCTTCTACCTGCCTTCCATCTTCTGCGTCTATAAGGAAACTATCGTTTCGGTTCGCTATATTAGTCACTTCGAAATTTCTAAGAAGTTCTGTCCCATTATCCATAGCGTTAGCAATAGCTTCGATGGTTAGCTCATATGGGCAGACTACGGCTCCAGTAGGTGCGTATAAGGCTCTTTTTACCTTGTTAGAAAGGTTTTTCTCTATCTTTCGAGCATCTTTACCATCTATGATTTTTAGCCCTTTAACGCCGTTTTCAACGCCTCTTTCATAGAGGTTTTGCAACTCTGCAAATTCGCCTTCCTCAAAAGCGACTATAAGAGTTCCGTTCCTCCTATAGCTGACTCCTAATTCTTGACATACAGCCTCCATCATCTCGCTTCCTTTAACATTAAGCAATGCTTTAAGGCTGCCCGGCATTGGGTCATACCCCGCATGTACTATTCCGCTGTTCGCCTTGGATTGACCCATAGCCACATCAGCTTCCTTTTCAAGTATTACAATTTCTATGTCATATGCAGAAAGACGTCTAGCGGCCATTGCGCCAACTACTCCTGCACCGATAATTGCTACTTTATACATTGCTACTCCTCCTATTGTTACAAAAAACACGCCAAAAACAATAAAACCTTTCTTTTGTCTTTGACGCGTCTCAATTTACTCTGCATCTTTTTATTGATTTATTTTGTTGCCCAACTTATATGTTGCCATGAAAGTCAGAGCCCTCTGTAATATGTAAATGATACTTTTCGGCTTCATTTATAAAGAAGAACTTTTCTTCATCAGTATGCTTTGGATATATGCATTCCAAACCTTTAAGCCCTATCTTCTTTAATTCTTCCAAAAGTGTATCGAAATTGTTCTTAAATTGCTCGCTGCCTCTTTCGCCTAAATTCCTTATTTTATACGGATGTGCTAGTACAGCCATTCCACCGGCTTCTTTCAGAATTTTTATAGCGTCTTCTGTAGAGAGTTTTTCTTTTTCTATGCTTTTTAATTCCTCTGATTCAAAAAACTTTCCAGGGTCAAAAGCCTCTTCGATTTTTGTTATATAACCTTTTTTTATTAGAGTTCTGGCAAAATTAGGTTTGCCTATGTAAGTTTGATTTTCTCTTTGAATAAGGTCTTCCATTGTAATGTCATAGCCCATATCTTGTAGGGCAACTATCATTTTATCGTTCCTAGTTTTGCGAAATTCAGCTAATCGCTTGATTTCTTCCCTTAATCCTTGATCATCAATATCAAAATAATATCCCAATATATGTATCTCTATTCCTTTGTGAACGGTTGATAGTTCTATGCCGGGGATTACTCTAAGGTTCTTGTCTTTGCCTTCATCTATAGCTATTTGAATCCCATCAATGCTTTCGTGATCGGTTATCGCAATTAAGTCATATTTGTCATCAACATACTTTTCAACTAACTCTATAGGGCTCATTGTTCCATCAGAACACCATGAATGTATATGTAAATCTGTTTTAAAACTCATTATCTCATCAGCAGGCCTCTTGATAATTCTTGGCTTGCTTCCTTTCCTTTGAAAAATTCAACTATGGCTAAAGCAAATTCCATTGCTGTTGCTGGCCCTTTAGATGTGATAATATTTCCGTCTCTCACAACATTGTCCGAAACATGTTTTGCGCCATTTAACTTGTCTTCCATGCCGGGATATATAGTGGCTTTTCGCCCATCTACTATACCTAGCTCGCCTAATACCATAGGAGCTGCGCATATAGCAGCAATTCCTTTGTTTTCACTTGCGAATTTTAGAAGTTCATTGCAAAGTCCCTTATGGTCTTTTAAACCATTCGACCCTTCAAGGCCTCCTGGTAGTACTATCATTTGGCAGTACTTATAATTTATATCTTCAAATAAATAATTTGCATCTATAGCTATCCCATGAGCTCCTACCACCAAAGTCTCTCCTGTTGTAGAAACAAAATGTGCATCTAGTTGAGCTCTTCGAAGTATATCAACTATTGTTATAGCTTCAATCTCTTCGAAGCCTTTTGCCAAATGTACCAGTATCATAACTTCTCCCTTAATAAAAAATTCTCGGCGGTTTTGTTAACATCAATGTAACATAAAGTGCAATGAGGAAAGCAATTATTGTATATCCAAATAAGAAGTTTCCAGCCATGTCTACAAAACTACCACCAAGTAATGTCTTTAGGGCAGATGTTTCTGCCATTTTTTCGACGCCAACTAAGTTTAAAATCCAAGATAGCCCTTTAGCTGTCTTCATTATGAACATTTCACCCGCCAATATTATTGCTACTAGTGCGGTTACACATTTCATTCGTTTTCGCAACACCAGTTTGAATCTATTTTTGAGAAAATGTATATAGATGGCTACCGTAGTTATAAGGCTCAAAATGCAAACTATAAAACCAATGTCCGCAGCCTTTTTAATGGCAAGCATATTGTTGCTATCCTCTTCACTAAAAATCTTTTCGAGGTCATAACCTGTGTCTTCATAAACCTGAAATTCATCAGGTTTCCATGAATTCATAAATGAAGTTATCTCCTTAGACATCTGTGAGTTAGTATAGCTAAAAGCAACATTATTCACAACTCCGGTATCATTGAAATAAAATGTATATCCAGCAGATGTTCTTACTAAAATATTTTGTGCCAAAGTTACGATTAGTAACGTCATGGACAACACCATAATAAGTGAATATATGAAATTTAGCTTCCTCGCCATGATTCCTCCTTGCAATTAAGTTTAACATGTATATGATACACTAATTTAGTGCAAAATACAATAAATCAAACAAATTTGACACATTTTTTACTTATTCTTCACAATAAAAATTCCCGCATACCTAAGATTAGATTTGCGGGAATTTCACTATTATTATTTTTTCTCAATGAAGATGCCTGTCTTATGTCCGTTAAGATCATAAACATCTTCTGCTGATTGGAAGTTTAAGCTCAAAGCTAAAGTTTCCTTCATTATGTAATCTTTGTGTTTTTCCACTGCTGCCTTTACAACATCGTCTGCATCAACAGTGATACTAATGTTGTCCATCATTTCAAAGGCTTTTTGCTTACGTAATTGCTGCACTTTGGAAACAAGTTCTCTTGCCAAACCTTCATCTACTAACTCATCTGTAAGGGTAGTATCAAGTATTGTAAATACATTGTTTTCCATTGCAACTGCAAAGCCTTCTTTGGCATTGATTCGGATATCAACAAAATCAATTGTGATTTCTGTTGACTCTCCATTTAGCTCCATTGTGGTTTTGCCGTGTTTTTCCAGCTCATCTACAAGTTGTACTGGGTCTGCGGCTCCTAATGCTGCTCCAAACGCTTTTATCTTCGCCCCTAAAACAGATCCTGCTGTCTTAAAGTTAGGTTTTAGGACAAAATCCATATATTTGTCTAAATCTTTTTCAAAGACTACTCTCTTAACGTTGAGTTCTTCAAGAATCAATGGAGTCAAATCACTGATAACTTTTTCGTATTTTCCATCCACAAGAACTTCGGTTAACGGTTGTCTTACTTTGATTTTCTCTTTTTCTCTTGTTCCACGACCGAGAGTAACAAGGGTTCTAACCAAGTCCATTCTCTCTTCGACATTCTTGTCGATAAGAGTTTGGTCACATTTAGGGAAATACGCAACATGAACAGTATCTTCCCCTGTCAAGTTTCTGTAGATTTCATCAGAAATGAATGGAGCGATAGGAGCAATCATCTCTGCCACCCCTACGAGGATTTCATAGGTTGTCGCATAAACGCTCTTCTTGTCTTCAGTCAATTCTTCTGCATAAAATCTTCTTCTTGCTCTTCTGATGTACCAATTGGACAAGTCTTCGTTTACAAACTCATTTATAGCTCTCACTGTCTTCATATGGTCGTATTGATCCATGTATTCTGTTACGTCAGCAATTAGCTGATTGTATTTGCTCAGTACCCATCTATCAAGTTCTGGTCTGTCAGCATACGCAACTTCAAGTTTTGCCGGGTCAATATCATCTTGATTTGAGTAAAGCACGAAGAAGTTATATACGTTTTTCAATGTGCCAAAGAACTTGCTGACAACATCAATCAATCCATCTTCATCAAACTTAGTTGGTGACCATGCTGGTGAAACGCTAAGTAGATACCATCTTGTAGCATCTGCTCCATATTTGTCAAATAACTCAAACGGGGAAACTGTGTTTCCTCTTGATTTTGACATCTTCTTACCTTCTTTATCAAGAATAAGGTCATTAACTAAAACATTCTTGTAAGGTGCTTTTCCCATAATGAATGTGGAAATAGCCATCAATGAATAGAACCATCCTCTAGTTTGGTCGATTCCCTCGCAGATAAAGTCTGCTGGGAAAAGCTTATTCTCAACTTCTTCTTTATTTTCAAACGGGTAGTGCCACTGAGCGAAAGGCATTGCGCCTGAGTCGAACCAACAGTCCATTACCTCTTCTATTCTTGCCATAGGTTTTCCGCAGTGAGAACATGCTATATGAACATCATCAACATAAGGTCTATGAAGTTCAATAGTTTCATCTATATCCTCTATAGCTCGTTTAGCCAATTCTTCTCTTGAGCCTATGCATTCCAATTGCCCACATTCGCATCTCCAGATTGGAATTGGAGTTCCCCAATATCTAGAACGTGAAATTGCCCAGTCTTTAACTTCCTCTAACCAGTTGCCGAACCTTTTTTCTCCAACATAATCAGGGAACCAGTTTACAGTATTATTATTAGCAACCAACTGGTCTTTTAGTTTACTCATCTCGATGTACCATGATGGTTTTGCATAGTAAACAAGAGGAGTTGAGCATCTCCAGCAATGTGGATAGTTATGTTCTATCTTTTCCTTAGAAAAGATTTTATTTTCGGCAGCCAGATATTTGATTATATCAACGTCAAGGCCTTCTTCCATTACAAAGCGTCCAGCCCAAGGAGTTTCTGTATATCCTCCGCTTTCATCTACAGGCTGGAAAACTGGCAAATCATATTTTCTTCCGCACTGATAGTCATCTTCACCAAATGCCGGAGCTGTATGAACGATACCTGTACCATCCTCTGTGGAAACATAATTCATGCAAGTTACAAAGAATGCTTTTTTATCTGTTTTTACAAACGGCATCAACTGCTCATACTCTAAGTATTCTAGGTCTTTGCCTTTCATTTCTTCTAAAGTCTCGTATTTGCCTGCTCCAAGTACTTTGTCTGCAAGCAATTTTGCCACATAAAAAACATTACCCTCTTCGCTACCTTCTGTCATCTTAGCTTTGATGTAGTCAATAGTAGGTCCTACAGTAAGTGCAGTATTGGAAGCTAAAGTCCATGGCGTAGTTGTCCATGCTAGAAAATATTCGTTTTCTGCTCCAACTTTTTTAAACTTAACAGTTAGAGTGTTGGATTTTATCATTTTGTAGCCTTGCGCTACTTCATGTGATGCTAATCCTGTTCCGCATCGAGGGCAATATGGTAATATTTTATGTCCTTCATAGATGAGGCCTGCATCAAAGAATTTCTGCAAAATCCACCAGCCTGATTCTATGTAGTCATTTTCCAAAGTTACATATGGGTCATCCATATCAACTAAATATCCCATACGCTCTGTCATTTCCTTCCACATCTCTGTATAAGTGAAAACAGATTGACGGCATTTTTCGTTAAATTCTTTGATTCCGTATTTTTCAATGTCCTGCTTACCAGACATATTTAATTGCTTTTCTACTTCGATTTCTACAGGAAGGCCATGAGTATCCCACCCAGCTTTTCTATTCACCTGATAACCTTGCATTGTCTTATATCTAAGAACAGAATCCTTAAGTGTTCTTGCCATCACATGATGGATTCCTGGTTTACCATTGGCTGTTGGTGGCCCTTCATAAAATATAAATGGTGTGGCACCTTCTCTTGCTTCTATGCATTTTTTAAGAAGATCCTCGTCTTTCCATTTTTTCACCTGTCCGTTCTGAACTTCTGCTACAGGTTTGTCTGATAGTTTTCTAAACATGCTATTTTATCTCCTCGTTTTATTCAAGGAACTTTAGTCCCTTGGAATTTGGATTAGGCCATAAAAAAACCTAAGCCGATATGTAAAGTATCGATTTAGGGACGATTGTCTAACCGCGGTACCACCCTATTTGCCAACCTCTTAGGATTATCCAAAGGGTATGGCCTCTCATTGAAGTGATTAAGCTCCGGAGTGATATTCACATGGGATTTTTGCCACCGTCCTCTCAGCCTTGAGACGATTCTCTGTAAGGTTATTGCGCCCTGCTACTGGTTCCTTCAACGCTTATGCATTTAGAATATTCTACTTTGAAATTGTTGAAAAGTCAATAGTTTTGTTCATGCTAAGATGCAATCATTGTTGCTTTAAACATATTCACTTGATTTTTGTTCGCATTTTGAATATAATATGGTGGATTATGTAAAAAAAAAGGAGAATTAAAAATGGATGTAATATCAAATATTATAGGCTCTATCAGTGGATATATGTATGGATACATACTTATTGCCCTACTGATTGCTGCCGGCCTATATTTTTCATTTAGAACAAAGTTTATCCAACTTAGAATGTTCAAAGAATCTGTACGAGTGATTACAGAGCCTAAAAAGGAGAAGGATTCTATTTCTTCCTTCCAAGCTCTAATGGTTTCCACAGCTTCACGAGTAGGTACTGGTAACATCGTAGGTGTTACTGGCGCGATAATCGCCGGTGGCCCTGGAGCTGTATTCTGGATGTGGCTTATCGCTTTTCTTGGCG
Source organism: uncultured Oscillospiraceae bacterium (assembly GCA_964619315.1). Taxonomy (GTDB): domain Bacteria; phylum Bacillota; class Clostridia; order Peptostreptococcales; family Anaerovoracaceae; genus Fimisoma. The sequence continues at coordinate 31,540 of CAZUEH010000002.1, forward strand.
GAGCTTCTGCCTTTGTGGAATCCACTTTGGCACAGATCTATAAGAAGAAAGGAACCTACGGTTCATACGGAGGCCCTGCTTATTATATTAAGCAAGCTCTAAAAGCCCCTGCATTAGGAGGACTCTTCGCAGTATTCCTAATCCTCACATACATGGGTGGATTTAATGCATTAGCATCTTTCAATATGACTGATTTTTTAAGTAGCTATATACCATCTGAAAATTATTCATTGATAGTAGGCGTAATAATTGCTGCTTTGGCTGCTGTAGTTATCTTCGGCGGCGGAAAGCGTATCTCAAAAGCTACACAAGTATTAGTACCTGTAATGGCTTTAGGTTATATCGGAGTTGCTCTAATCGTTCTTTTATTAAATATCACTTCATTACCAGCTGTTGTAGGAAGTATTTTTTCACAAGCATTTAGCTTCAATTCCGTTGCTGGAGGACTGTTTGGTGCTACAGTAATGAACGGAATCAAGAGAGGTCTTTATTCTAACGAGGCAGGTATCGGATCTGCACCTAACGCTGCCGCTGCTGCGGATGTTTCTCATCCAGTCAAGCAAGGATTGGTACAGATGCTTTCTGTATTTATTGACACTCTAGTTATTTGTTCAGCTACTGCATTTATGATTTTATGTAGTGGAGTTGATTCTGCTGACTATATTGATGCTGCCGGAAACACAATGAACGGTGCTTATATACAGGCTTCACTAGGTGCTAACTTTGGTGATTTTGGTGGATACTTCATCACTGCCGCATTAGTACTCTTCGCTTATACAACTTTAGTGGGTAACTATTTCTATGCAGAAATGAACATAAGCTACCTGTACAAGAATGCCCTCAACAACAAGCCTTTCATGTTCTGTTACAGACTTCTTGCTGTTGTAGTTATATTCTTAGGTGCACAGTTCAGTGCTGGTCTTGCTTGGGACACAGCTGACGTGCTTATGGGTTGCATGGCATTGATAAATGTACCTGTATGTATAATCCTTGGAAACACTGCATTTAAGGCTCTCAAAGATTACTCGGCTAAGAAAAAAGCTGGCGAACCTTTAGAGTTCAAAGCCTCAGACATTGGTGTTGAAGATACAGATTACTGGAAATAGTATAAACGAAATTAAAGGCGCCCATAGGGCGCCTTTTTTATTGGACCGGTGGCCATATCAAGTCATAAGAAAAGCGACACTGTATAGTGTCGCTTGCTTTGCTAATGAGATTATTTAATAATTGTACATACTGAGTCTGGTCCGCAGCCTGCAGCATTTCCTTCATCTGTGTCCAAATGAACTTCTCTTTCGTGCTTATCGCCTGCTCTTACAAGAACCTTATCAAAAATTAGGCTTCTCTCGCCTTCGATTTTGATGCTTACAACATCGCCATCTTTAACCCCTGCTTCTGCCGCTTGAGCGTCATTTAAATGTACATGTCTTAAGGCTACGATTACGCCCTTGTCAAGATCAACTTCGCCGTTAGGTCCAACAAGTTTGCAACCAGGAGTTCCCTCTAATTTGCCTGATTCCTTTACTGGTGCTTTGATTCCTATGGATCTAGCATCAGTCATAGCAAGTTCAACCTGTGTTTCTTTTCTTGCAGGTCCTAAAACTCTGATTCCTTTTAGCGTATTCTTAGGTCCAACAATATCAACTTTTTCCTCGCAAGCAAACTGGCCAGGCTGAACCAAATCTTTTGTAGGTGTAAGTTTATGACCTTTTCCGAAAAGAGCCTCAATATGCTCTTCACTTAAGTGAACGTGTTTGTTTGATAATCCAATTTTTACTTCGTAAGCCATTTTATGTATATCTCCTTTTTAAATAATAATTAACAATTTTTTACCCTTCTAGGTAGCTTATATATGGTAGGTTTCTATATTTCTGGTCGTAGTCAAGTCCATATCCAATTACAAATAAGTTTTCTACAGGGAACCCTACATAGTCCGCTTCTACATCTACTACTCTTCTTGATGGTTTATCCAAAAGCGTGCAAATTTTTATGCTCTTAGGGTTTCTATCTGCAAGGTATTCCTTGATGAATTTGAGTGTAGTTCCTGTGTCCACAATATCTTCTATGATAATTACATTCTTGTCATAGATGTCGCCATCCAAGTCTTTTTTTACTCTTACAACGCCTGTAGAGCTTGTACTTGAGCCGTAACTTGAAGCAACAATGAAATCTATCTCTGTGTCATTGGTGATATTTTTCATAACATCAGCCATCCACATTATGGCACCTCTTAAAGTACCTATTAGATAAAGAGGTTCTCCCTCGTAATCCTTTGAAATCTGGGCGCCAATCTCGGCCGCCTTTGCTTCTATTTCTTCCTTTGTAAATAGAACTGTGCCAATTGTGTGGTTACCATCGCTCATCTTTTTCATCCTCCTGATCAACAGTAAATTCTACTCCCTCAACTATATCCTTATCCTTAAATTCATCGGATAAATCTTCTTCTTTAGCACCTACCCAATATTGGTCTAAAGTGTCCTTAAGATGCCATATTATCCAAATCCATAAAACTAAATCATCGATAAACCCAAAAGGAAATAGTACCGGGGGTATCAAATCTATTGGCAAGAATAAATATATTATGCCCACGACTACTAAAAATTTCTTTCTTTTTGGTACCGCATCGTCTTTCATCATGGCTAAAATAGCCTTGATTCGACTTGCTATCACTCTAAAACTTATGAAATGCATCTATCCCTCCAAAAGGTTTTCCATATGTTCCAGCAGTACATCCTGGCCTGTGCGCTTTAAAGCAGAAACAGGAATAACTACATCTTCGGCTTTAAGTTTTAATGTCTTTCTAATTACACTTACACATTTTTGGAGCTCATTTTTGGAAACTTTGTCTGCTTTTGTAGCCACCACAATTCCATCAAGTCCATAGTGTCTAAGATACTCATACATTTGAATATCTTGAGTCGATGGTGCATGACGAATGTCTACCAATTGAATGACCTTTTTAAGCCCTCTGCGCCTTTGAAAGTATTCTTCCATCATAGGACCCCAGTCCTTGCTTAATGACTTGGAAACCTTGGCATAACCATAACCAGGCAGGTCGACAATCCTAAATGAATCATTGACTCTATAAAAGTTTATGGTTCTTGTTTTGCCAGGATTGCCTGACACACGAGCCAAGGCTTTTCGTCCTGTAATCAAATTTAGCAGAGACGACTTGCCTACATTGGATCGGCCTGCGAAAGCAATTTCTGCCACATTATCTTCAGGGTACTGGGCAGCCTTTACAGCTATCGCTTCCAAATCTGATGTTCTTACTATTATCATACTATAAACCTGTGCTTTCTTCCAGTGCATATTTTAATGCTTCTTTAGCTTTTTCAAGAAGTACAAAATTTAGCTGCTTTCTGACAGTTTGAGGTATATCGTCTATATCTGCTTTGTTGCCAGCAGGCAGCAGTATCGTTTTAATCCCTGCTCTATGTGCCGCAAGAACTTTTTCCTTAATACCGCCTACAGGAAGAACCTTACCTCTCAAGGTTATTTCCCCGGTCATTGCAACGTCCTTTTTTACAGGAGTGTTAGTAAGTGCTGACATTACTGAAGTAAACATTGTAACACCAGCTGATGGTCCATCTTTTGGAACTGCACCTTCAGGTACGTGTAGGTGCAAATCATATTTTTTATAAAAGTCTTCTTCAATTTTATACTCGGACGCTATAGAGCGAATATATGTTATAGCAGTTTTAGCTGACTCTTGCATAACATCGCCGAGTTGTCCTGTAAGTTCTATTTTGCCCGTTCCCGGTACGCGTGCAGTTTCGATAAAGAGGGTATCTCCTCCCACCTGTGTCCAAGCCATTCCAGTAGTTATACCGACTTCTGTTTTGTTTTCAACTACATCATATCTGAATCTATGTTTTCCCAAATATTTTTCAAGGCTTGACGGAGTTATTCTGTAAGATTGAGTTTTCTTGGCAACTATCTTTCGTGCCACTTTACGGCAAAGGCTGCCAATCTCTCTTTCTAAGTTTCTAACTCCCGACTCACGCGTATAAAAGTTGATTAAATCTCCTAAAGCTTTTTCGCTAATAGCAAAATTTTTCTTTTTTAGACCATGAGCTTTCATCTGCTTAGGTATTAAATACTTTTGAGCTATTTTTACTTTTTCCTCTTCTGTATAGCCAGAAATATCAATGATTTCCATTCTATCCAAAAGTGGTCTTGGTATGCTCTGTGTTGTATTTGCAGTAGTAATAAACATTACTTTCGATAAGTCGAATGGGATTTCTAGGAAATGGTCCGTAAACTCTTTGTTCTGTTCAGGGTCTAAAACCTCTAATAATGCTGACGCTGGGTCGCCCTTAAAATCTGATCCTATTTTATCCACTTCGTCGAATAAGAATACTGGATTGTTTGTTCCTGCATCCTTTACGGCGTTTATTACACGCCCCGGAATCGCTCCAACATAAGTTCTTCTATGTCCTCTGATTTCGGCTTCATCTCTAACTCCACCTAAAGCCATTCTCACAAACTCTCTGTTGGTAGCTCTTGCAATAGATTTCGCAATTGAAGTTTTTCCTACTCCCGGAGGCCCAACAAGGCATATAATTGGCCCTTTTATGGCTTTGGAAAGGTGTATTACTGCCAAATATTCCAATATTCTTTCTTTAACCTTGCCAAGTCCATAGTGATCCTCGTCGAGAATTTTTTCTGCCTTATCTAAATCATAATTAGTCTTGGAGGACTTATTCCATGGCATGGAAATAATGGTCTCAACGTAATTTCTTATTACACCACTCTCCGCGGAGGAAGGTAGCATTTTAGCAAATTTATTGATTTCCTTAAGTACTTTTTCTTCTATCTTAGGTTCAAGTTTGAGTTCTTTGACTGCATCGGTCCACTCTTTTGCTTCTCCGACTGCGTCTTCGCTGAAACCAAGCTCGCTTTGAATTGCCTTCATTTGTTCTCTAAGATAATACTCTTTTTGATTTTGTTTTACATTTTCTTGAACTTTTTCATTAAGCTTTTGCTCAAGTCTAAGTAACTGTATTTCCTCAAAGATAAAAGTATTTAGAAGTTCCATTCTTTCTTTTACATCAAGAGCTTCTAATAGTTGTTGCTTTTTATCAATGTCGATTTCCATTTGAACTGAGATTGAATCTATCAATTCGCCTGGATCATCGTCAGTTATTGAAAGATCATATGCATCGGCTTTGATGTTGTTATTTAGCTCGACATATTCGTCAAAATTATTTAAAATCACCCTCAAAAGTGCATGGGTCTCTATTTCTTTCATAGAAGCCGGGATACTTTCAAGTTTTCTTATTCCAACAGAAACAAAGGGTTCTTCAGATACTACCTCTTCAATGGTTGCTCTATAAAGCCCTTCAACTAATATTCTTACAGTGTCCCCTTGTATTTTAAGCATTTGCTTAATTTTTATTACAGTTCCAACTTTATAATAATCTTCCTTTGTTGGAATGAGTATATCCTCGTCCTTTTGGGAAGTAACAAAGAGTAATTTATCTTTGCTCATAGCATCTTCTAATGCCTTTATGGATTTTTCTCTCCCTACATCAAAAGTTAATACGGTACTAGGATATAATAAAAGCCCTCTCAAAGGTATACAGGGCATTGTCAAAATGTCTTCAACTATAGTGTTCACAATTGCTCCCCCTTTTAATCTTTTAATAAACAAGGCGACCGAAGTCGCCTATATTATGAAGCGGTTGCTTCTTTATCTGTTAATTCTTTTGTTGAGTTAACTACTAATTGTGGTCTAGTGTTATGCTCGATAGTGTCTTCAGTAATTATACATTTCTCAACATCATCTCTTGATGGAATCTCATACATTATTTCAGTCATAACTGATTCCAAGATGCTGCGAAGTCCTCTTGCTCCGGTTTTTCTCTCAATCGCCTGTTTTGCTATGGCTCTTATAGCTTCGTCGTCCATCTCAAGTTCGACATCGTCCATAGCCAACAACTTCTTGTACTGTTTAAGAAGTGCATTTTTAGGCTCTTTGATTATCCTTACTAGGGCTTCTTCAGAAAGTTCTTCTAAAGTTACTATTACAGGCAAACGGCCTATAAACTCTGGAATCAAACCAAACTTTAGCAGATCCTCTGGTTGTATTTTTTCGACAAGTTTATTTGCTTTAACTTTTTCTGTGTTCATTTCAGAATTAAAGCCTATAACCTTTTCACCCATACGGCGTTTGATTATTTTGTCTAATCCATTAAACGCTCCTCCACAAATAAACAATACGTTAGTTGTGTCGAATTGTATGAATTCCTGATGAGGGTGTTTTCTGCCGCCCTGCGGTGGCACATTAGCAACGGTTCCTTCCAAAATTTTTAGAAGAGCTTGCTGGACACCTTCTCCACTCACGTCTCTTGTGATAGATGGATTTTCAGACTTTCTAGCGATCTTGTCAATCTCATCTACATAGATTATACCCTTTTGGGCTTTTTCTACATCATAATCCGCTGCTTGCAAAAGCTTTAGAAGGATGTTCTCTACATCTTCTCCTACATAGCCAGCTTCTGTCAAAGCAGTGGCATCTGCAATAGCAAACGGTACATCTAAGATTTTGGCTAATGTCTGAGCAAGCAAAGTCTTACCTGAGCCTGTCGGTCCAACCATAACGATATTACTTTTTTGTAGTTCAACATCGTCATTATCTATATTTTTGCTATTGATTCTCTTGTAATGGTTATATACAGCTACTGCCAAAGCTTTTTTTGCTCTGTCCTGTTCTATTACATATTCAGACAATATGTTTGAAATCTCTTTAGGCTTAGGCAACTTGTAGTTTGTCTCCGCCTCAGGCCCTTGTTCTTCGCTATTAATGCCTTCGTTGACTATATCTAAACATATCTGAATGCATTCGTCGCAAATATAAACTCCAGGACCTGCAACCAAGCGTTTTACTTGATTTTGAGGTTTTCCGCAAAAAGAACATCGGAGCTGTTTGTTTTCATCATATTTGCTCATGTTTTAAAATTTCCCCCTATTATCTTGATGTTATAACCTTGTCAATAAGGCCATACTCACAAGCTTCATCCGCACTCATAAAGTTGTCTCTATCAGTGTCTTTTGCAACACGGTCCAAATCCTGACCAGTATTTTGAGCCATAATTCTGTTGAGTTTTTCTCTTGTTCTCAGTATCCACTCAGCATGAATTTTTATGTCCTCTGCCTGACCTCTTACCCCTCCAAGAGGTTGATGAATCATGATTTCTGCATTAGGCAGCGCCATTCTTTTCCCTTTCGCTCCTGCTGACAGAAGGAAAGCTCCCATACTAGCTGCAAGTCCCACGCAAATTGTAGATACATCAGGTTTGATGTATTGCATCGTATCATAAATAGCCATTCCCGCGGTTACGGAGCCACCAGGGCTGTTAATGTATATGCAAATATCCTTTTCAGGATCTTCTGCTTCTAAAAACAGCAGCTGTGCTACCACAACACTGGCCACATGATCGTCGATTTCTTCTCCCAGCAAAATTATTCTATCCTTCAATAATCTTGAATAGATATCATAAGATCTTTCTCCACCAGAAGTTTGTTCAATTACATATGGTACTAAAGCCATTTTTTACCCCTTTCTCCAACGGGTGATTATTTTATCACCGCATTATCATAGATAAACTGAATTGCTTTTTTAATCTTAAGATCTTTCTGTAAGAAAGTAAGATTTTCAACGCCTATCATTTCTTTTAGTTTATCAGCTGTTGTCTGATACTGAATCGCCATTACTTTAAGCTCTTCTTCCATCTCTTCTTGAGAAACTTCAATTTTTTCAGCTTCTACGATTCCATTTAATATCATTCTTGTTTTTAGCTGTCTTTCTGCATCAGGCTTTAATTCTTCTCTAAATCCTGCAACATCTTTACCTACATATTCAAGGTACTGACCTACAGAAAGTCCCTGCTGACGAAGTTGCTGGTCAAGTTCCTGAGTCATTCTATCCATCTCGTCTTCTAACATAACTTGAGGGATTTCGATTTCATTTGCTTCCACTACTTTGCCTAAAGCAGCATCTTGCATCTGAGTTTCAGAATTTGCCTTTGCATATTTTTCTAATTTTTCTCTAGTTTCCTTTTTCAATTCTTCTAGAGTATCGTATTCACTTACATCTTTTGCGAATTCATCGTCAAGTTCTGGCAACTGTTCTTCCTTGATTTCATGAACTAGACAGTGGAAAACAGCTTCCTTGCCTGCCAAATCAGCAGCATGGTATTCTTCTGGGAAAGTAACAGTTACGTCTTTCTTTTCTCCAGGAGTTGCGCCTACTAACTGTTCTTCGAAACCTGGAATGAACATTCCGGATCCTAATTTAAGTTCCTGACGTTCTGCTGTGCCGCCTTCAAACTGTTCTTCGCCAACAAATCCAGAATAGTCAAATAGAACTGTATCGCCTTCTTTAGCAGCTCTTTCTACTAATACGACTCTCGCATTTCTCTTTTGAAGAGCTTCGATATCGTTGTCAACGTCTTCGTCCTTAACTTCCTGAACGATTTTTTCTATTTTTACGCCTTTGTAATCTTTAACTTCTACTTTAGGGTAGCAAGCTACTGTAATAGTAACTTCAAGGCCTTCGCCTTTGGCAATTTTGCCAAATTCTGCTGCTGGGCTGTCAATAACTTCAAGGTCAAGTTCTCCAAGTGCCTTGATATAGTGTTCATTGAAAAGCTGATCAATAGCGTCTTCAAAGAATACGCCCTCTCCATAATGACTTTCTATAATGCTTCTAGGCGCTTTGCCCTTTCTAAATCCATCAATTTGGAACTTATCCTTGTTCTGCTGATAAGCCTTTACCTGAGCAGATTCAAATTCCTCTGCTGTAAACTCCATTGTAAATTTAACATCGTTTTTTTCTCTTGATATAAATGTTGCTTTCATTAAATTTCATCCTCCTAAAATTCCGCAAATCAACGGACAATTGCATAATATTATACCTCTATTCCGCCTTAAAGTAAAGATAAAAGGCGAATTTATACTCTGCTTTTTTGAAAATTCGAGGCTGTTTTTTCAAGATTTCCTCGTGGTTTTTAAATTATACCCACTTTTTTGCAAAATTAGTCACAAAAATGTAAAATTAAAACAGACTTCATAACAAAATGAAGCCTGTTCTTGCTCTTTATTCAATTCCTAAAAGTTCAAGTCCCACTTGGAATTTGCTTTTTTCTCCGACCTGTAGATTGTACTTTGCAGCTAATTCCCTACCCAAGGCAACCATATCATCCTTATCACCTGAGTAAAGTTCTATTTCCAACTCTGCAATAGGTGCGTTCCCTTTAGGTGTAACAATCTCACCTATGTCCAATGACACCACATCTATACTTAGACCTGTGTCCACTGTCATTTGCTTACGCAAACAGTTTATTTCCATTATAGGCTTAAGAGGCTTGTCTCCCCTTAGAGATTTTATTTCATCATATATTTCGCTGTCTTTGAATATGTCAAGGTCTGGATTTTCAATATATGACAGGTCTACCGGTGCATTAAGCTCCCCTCTCACATGAAGTCCATCCTTAACTTCTCCACCCCATTTTAATGTGGCGATAAGCTTATCGTTTTCAAATCTGACTCTAAAGGCTATCTTCTGCTTGCAAAAGTCCAAATCGTCCGTGTCAAAATATGTTGCTTTTAGCTCAATTTCTTCTTGACTACCCTCATCTGCAATCGTTGCAAGGTGATTATCCTTTAGAATTCTATCCCTAGCAAGGGAATCTTCGATTAAGAATTTTAATTCTACTTCCATATTTTCTCCATCTACAAACATTGTTTTTATGTTTAGGCAAGTTGATTATTTTTTCTTTGCCAGTTCAACGATCTCGCCGTACTTTGAAATAATGTAATCATATCCCTTTGGTTTATGTGGAATAAAGCAATCGCTACAGTCTTTAATTTTTCCATCATTTAGATACTTAAAATTACCTCCGCACTTGTCACCTAATGCATATAGTGGACAATAGCAAAACAGACAGTTGAAATTTTCTGTGTCGTCTATCTTGTGACATGGAAAATATTCGCATTTATTGTTTTGAAAGAATTTGTAGTTTTCACTCATTTTTATACCCCCATTAAGAATATTTTTCATTTAGGATTCTTGCAACATAAATTCCACTCGCTGATGCCTGGGAAAGAGAGTGTGTAACTCCCGAACCATCTCCAAGAGCATACAGTCTCGGAACTGCTGTTTCAAGATTCTCATTTACTTCCACCTTCATGTTATAGAATTTGACCTCTACACCATACAGCAAAGTATCTTCATTTGCAGTTCCAGGTGCAATCTTATCTAAAGCATAAATCATTTCTATTATATCATCTAATTGACGTTTTGGGATAACTAAACTCAAATCTCCGACTGTCGCATTTAAGGTAGGTCTTGTAAAGCTCTTTTCCATTCGTTTAGTATTAGTTCTTCTTCCCTTTACCAAATCGCCAAATCTTTGAAGAAGCACGCCGCCTCCTAACATGTTTGAAAGCCTTGCTATGGACTCGCCATATTCGTTACTGTCTTCAAAAGGCTCCGTAAACGTATTGGAAACTAAAAGAGCAAAGTTAGTGTTTTCAGTTCTTAACTCAGGATCAGCATAGCTATGTCCGTTTACAGTGACAATTCCGTTGGTGTTTTCTGTAACTACTTCTCCATATGGATTCATGCAGAAAGTCCTTACAAGATCATTATATTTGTCAGTTTGATAAACAAATTTACTTTCGTAAACTACATCTGTAATATGTTTAAAGATTTCAGCAGGAAGTTCTACTCTAACGCCGATATCTACTCTGTTTTTTCTTTGTTTGATTCCCATGCTATCGCATACAGAGCTTACCCACTTAGATCCAGAACGGCCTGTTGCTAAAATAAGGTCGTTGCAAAGATATTCCTCTCCCTTATCAGTAGTCACTTTGAAGCTACCATCTTCAAGTTTCTCAACTTTATCTAAGGTTGTATAAAACTCCATTTCGATTTTTTCTTTTATATAGTCAAAAATTTTACCTAGAATTTGTACATTTCTGTCTGTGCCAAGATGTCTAACTTTTGCACCAAGAAGATGTAGGTCATAATGCAACGCTTTAGTTTTAAGTTCATTGTCGGTATCGTAAAGCTTCGCTTCCGATCCTCCCATGCTACATAAAACGCTATCAACATATCCCATCAATTCCATGGCTTTTTCTGTACCTACATATCTGTGAAGGTCGCCACCAAATTGGGTTGTTATATTATATTTTCCATCAGAAAGAGTCCCTGCACCACCATAACCATTCATTATGTGACAAGGGTTACACTTGATGCAAGTAGGCGTAACGCCTTTTTTTATTGGACAATTTCTTTTTTCTAAAGGTGCCCCTTTATCTATCATTAGCACTTTGGCATTACAATTAAGCTTAGTAAGCTCATATGCCATAAACACACCACTTGCTCCTGCTCCGACTATAATAATATCGTATTTTTTCATTTGTGCATTCTCCATTTTAGTTTAATTTGCATTTGAGCAAAATAGGCCATAAAAAGATAAAAACCCCACTAGACGTGGGGTATTTGTCAATAAGCTTATTCTTCCATTATCTTGTCGAACTCTGCAACGATCTTTTCAAATTCGCTATCGTCTTCGATGTCGATAAGTTCAAATTCGTCTTCGCCTACTTCTTTATATCCATAAATATAGATATCATCAGTGTCGTCGTTAGGAATCAGGGCTATAAACTCCTTGCCATCATAGTCAAATACTCCCATGATTTCGCATTCAACTTCTACTCCGTCGTCAAATTCTAATGTGATAAAATCAGCTTCTTCAATTTCAGGAGCTTTTTTTTCTTCTGCCATTTTTTATTCCTCCGCTAAATGAATTATTTCCTACGCCTACTATATCACAATTGACACGCTTTAATCAACTAAAATATTCCTTTATTGTCTTGGCGTTTTGACTAGTTATTCCCTTCACCTGCATCAAATCTTCTTCCGATGCATTTTTTATGTCCTCTATTGATTGAAAATGTGCCAAAAGTGCGTTTCTCTTAGTTGGCCCAATCCCATTAATGTTGTCAAGAACTGAGCCTATAGAATTGCGATTATGGAGATTTCTATGATAATCTATTGCAAATCTATGAACCTCTTCTTGGATTGTTCCACAATACTTAAACAGAATCGGATCCTGTGCTAAAGCAAACTCTTCTCCTCTGATATTTACGAGAGCTCTAGTTCTATGGCTGTCATCCTTTGCCATCCCCAAAACAGGTATAGACAGATTCATTGCCTTAAGGACTTTTTGTGCAGAGGACACTTGCCCCAATCCGCCATCCATCAATATCAAATCTGGCAAAATCACAAATCCCGGATCGCCAGCTTCTGCTCTTTTAAAACGTCGATATAACATCTCTTGCAAACTCGCATAATCATCCGGTCCTTTAACCGTCCTTATCTTGAATCTTCTATATGCTTTTTTAATAGGCTTAAGGTTACCAAATACCACCATGGCACCTACTGTATCCACTCCGTTTGTGTTGGATATATCATAAGCTTCCACCCTGTAATTGTCTTTCTCAACAGCTAATATGGCAGAAAGCCTTTCAACAAGAGAGTCTTCTTTTTCCTTTGCACTTTTGAGCCGCTCTTCTAAAGTCTTGCTCATTTCTTCTGTGTCTTTTTTGGCTAATTCTAACAACGCCTTCTTCGCACCTCTTTGAGGCACATATATATTAACTTTTCTTTCAGCCTTAAGGTTTTGTAGATATTCTTCTATCAACGCAGCTTCTTTTAGAGGTTTGGCCAATATTATTTCTGGAGGTATTGATGACCATTGGCTATAGTACTGTTTTATAAACTGTCCCACTAACTCATCATAGTTTTCTTCGCCTTCAGTTTTCATTGCAAAAGTTTCTCTACCACTCAACTTACCATCCCTTACCGGGAAAAGAACTATAGATGTATTTTCCCCTTTTCCTATAGGTATTATCACATCTAAATCTTTGCCACTAGTCATGGTTACGCGCTGTATCTCATTTAGTGATTTAACTGATGAGATGTAGTCTCTAAACTTAGCGGCTTCCTCAAAATCCAAATTTTGTGCAGCTTCATTCATTGAGTCATTAATATAATCAAGTACCATTTTGTGCTTTCCGCCCAAAAATTCCAATACGCTTTCTACTGAATCCCTATAGGTTTTCTTGTCCGCTCCCCCGGTGCATATTCCAAGGCAATCTTGTATATGATAGTTCAGACACGGCCTTTGGCCTTGAGGGAAATTAAGTGCCGAGCACCTCTTTAGCTTATATATTTTATTCAGAAGTTCAATAATATTGTTGACTGCACCGACATCGCTGTACGGGCCAAAATACTTATTGCCATCTTTTTTTACAATTCTAGTTTTTATAACTCTCGGAAAATCCTCTTGCACAGTCACCTTAATATATGGATATGTTTTATCATCTCTAAGCAAAACATTATATTTAGGTTCATATTTTTTAATTAGATTGCACTCTAAAATCAAGGCTTCCATTTCAGTTTGGCAAGTTATATATTCAAACTCTGTTATGTTGCTAACCATTGATTTAACTTTAGGGCTATGATTAGCTGAATTTTGAAAATATTGGCGCACCCTATTTCGAAGAGATATCGCCTTACCAACATAAATGACTTGTCCTAACCTGTCTTTATGCATATAAACTCCCGGAGAGTCCGGGAGTTTTTTTAGGTTTTCTTTGATGTTAAACATGTTAAAAATGCCAATTCCGCTTTTTCAAGTCTTCTTCTCGCTCTAATTGCCTTTTGGCTTCCTCTGCAAGTTTTTTGTTTCTAATTTCAATTCTTCTTTTCTTGTTACGTTTTCTTAAAGATAAGACCGCCCCAGTAAATACTACTGCGCAAATCAACAATAAGCCTATTACTACTGTCTGAACATTAGTTATACCCCATTTTGAGAAGTACCAACCTTCTTTAACATTAGATTCTGCCACCAAATCAACTGTGTTATACAATTCATCTGCTATATAAATCTCAACTACTCCAATCCTCTGTCCTTTTTCTATAGGTGCCATCAAATTGTCTGTATACTTGCATTTAGTGGTTACAAGAGATTCAGATGCACCCACCGGTAGATTGACATACCCACCATTAGCAGCAATCGCTGTGACTCTGTTGGTAGTTCCGCCTTTGAGCTTAACTTTTCCAAAATCATGTCCTTTTTCGAAGGCTACATACTTTGAAACATTCGCTTTGCTGTAATCCATAAGGACTTTCATATCATCAAAACGTGATGCCATGTTTACATCCATTATTACGGTATATATTTCTACACCATTACAATCTAGTCCTGTAACCATGGTACAGTATTCTTTGCTAAGACTTCCTGTCTTGCCACCAAAAACTCCATCATATTTTTTGACGGTAAATGTCATCCCATCAATTTCCCGACTTGCTCCATACAAGAACATGTTGAAACTCTTTAACTCACGGGATTCATACAAGTTTGTCGCTGGAATAGTATGGTCTGTAGTTGATGAGATTTTTCTTACAGTTTCATTATTTAACGCTTCTTCTGCTATTAACGCCATGTCATATGCTGTGGAAAGTTGTCCGTTTGCAGATAGCCCACTCGGGTTGACAAGATTTGTAGACGTACATCCAAGCTCTGCTGCTCGTTCATTCATCATATCCGCAAATTTTTCTATTGAGCCTGCCGTTTCTATGGCTAGTGCATTAGCCGCATCATTAGCGGATGTCAACAAAGCAGCATACATCAATTCCTCGACCGTAATCTTTTCTCCAGGCTGGAGGTACATTTTGGTAGGAATAACATTTGTTGCTTCTTTGGGCACCTCAATAACATCATCAAGTTCTAAGTTTTCTGCAGCTATCAAGCAAGTCAAAAGTTTAGTCATGCTGGCTGGTTCCATTTGCTGGTCAGAATTCTTTTGCCAGATAATCTCTTTTGTATCCGCGCAGTATATTATTGCAGATTTTGCAGTAACTTCAGGTTCTGCTGCTTCCGCCCACACATAAGTGTCCATGGTAAATGCACCACAAATAATCATGGCGCAAGTAAATATTGTAACAATTTTCTTTTTCATATTATTTTCCGAAAAAATAATCAGTCATAAGATAGCCATCTTCAAAGTGATTACCAGAAGCATAGGCAGATTTTTCATTAAAAGCTTTCGCTACATCTACTGGTGTTTCAGCACCGCTGTCATATATTACATATGGCACAGGGTCAGAACTGTGTGTTCTAATTGCAAGTGGAGTTCTATGATCGGGAACAATTAAAACTTTAAATCTTTCGCCTGTTCCTCTCAAGTACTCTATAACTGGTTTAATTGCTCTTTGGTCAATATATTCAGCACATTCGATTTTGCCTTCCATATCTCCTTGATGAGAACATTCGTCAGTTCCCTCCATGTGAAGGTAAACAAAATTCTTGCCTCTTTTGAATGCGTCGATTGTAGCTTGAGCTTTTCCTTCAAAGTTTGTATGAATGTTTCCTGTCGCTCCTTCTACTTCAATAATTTCAAGGCCAGCAAATATGCCGATTCCCTTTATCAGGTCGACTGCCGAAATAACGCTTCCGTCAACGGAATATTTATCATTGAAGTTAGGAAGATTCGGTCTAGTTCCTTGTCCCCATATCCAAAGGCTGTTAGCTGGATTTAAACCTTTTGCTACTCTTGCCTTGTTTACCGGGTGTTCTTTCAAAATTTCATAGCTTTTTTTCATCATGTCTATGAAGATCTGTTGGTCCTTGCCCTTTGGCAGATAATCTCCCGCTTTTCTATCTAATACGTCATGTGGCGGTGTAAAATCGCACACAGGTTCACCTTTGCTAAAGATCATACAGTGACGATATTGTGTACCTGTATAGAAGTGTATATACTCATTGGCAAACGCATCTCTAGCGGCTTTTATAAGTTCATCCGCTTCCTCAGTTGTTATATCACCTGCCGCATGGTCTTTGATTATAAAATCATCATAATTGCCTGATGCAGTCGGTTCTAATGTCACGAGATTTACACGAAAAGATATATCACTATCCTTCATATCAATGCCTATGGACCCTGCCTCTAAAGAAGATCTACCTGTCAGATATACTCTAGGGTCATAACCCATAACAGACAAATTGGCCGAATCACTGCCAGGACTTATTCCTTCTGGAACAGTACGACAAGTTCCTACTTCTCCCTTTGATGCAAGTTCATCTATACATGGTATATTAGCAACCTCCAATGGAGTTTTGCCATTTAAGCTTTCAATTGGATCATCCCCTGCACCATCAGGTATAGCGATGAAATATTTCATAAAATTTCCCCCATCATTCTTATTTGTTTTCTTGTTCAAATTTTTTCATAAAGTTTATCAACGCCTCTACGCCTTCTTTTGGCATAGCGTTAAAAAGACTAGCTCTCATTCCTCCTATAGAACGGTGACCTGACAGATTTATGAGTCCTGCCTCCTTTGCCTCAGCGATGAATTTTTTATCAAGAACTTCATCACCAGTGACAAATACCACATTCATAAGTGAACGGTCTTCTTTTGCAACATTATTCTTATATAAGCTGCTACCATCAATGTAATCATAAAGCATAGCCGCTTTTTCTATGTTGCGTTGTGCCATAGCCTCGATTCCACCTGTTTTCTTAATATTTTTGAAAACTTCTCCTGCTACATATAATGAAAAGCATGGAGGTGTATTGTACATCGAGTCATTTTCAGCATGGATTTTATAATCCAAATATGACGGCACATCTTCCTTAGCAAAACCAATAAGATCCTCTCTTATTATAACTATTGTCATTCCAGCAGGGCCAACATTTTTTTGAGCTCCTGCCCATATTATGCCAAACTTGCTTACATCTATCGGCTTTGAAAGTATGTTGGAGGACATATCTGCAACTAGCGGAATGTCTCCTGTTTCTGGAATATAGTTGTATGCAGTTCCGTATATGGTATTGTTAGTTGTTATATACACATAGTCCGCATCAGATCTAAACTGTTCCTTTTTGATCTTAGGCACCCATGTGAACGTATCTTTTTCTGAAGAATCTACAACTTTTATATCTCCAAATTTGCATGCCTCTTTGTAAGCTTTCTTTGCCCAAGTTCCTGTAATTATGTAATCAGCCTTTTTGCTTTTTCTAAAAAGGTTTAAAGGAATCATTGAAAATTGAAGAGTTCCTCCACCCTGCAAGAACAGCACTTTATAGTTATCAGGTATCTCCATCAAGTCTCTAAGGTTTTGCTCTGCGTCTTCTGCTATCTGCTTGAATTCTTTAGAACGGTGGCTCATTTCCATTACTGACTGACCACTCCCCTCATAGTTGACTAAATTATCTCTGACTTTTTCTAAAACTGCCAAAGGTAAGGTGGATGGACCTGCCGAAAAATTGTAAACTCTATTATATTCTGTCATGTAAACCTCCGATTCGAAAAAAAAATTTACATATATTGTACCACTTTACCTTACTTGAGTAAAGTGGTATACTTATACACAAATCGAATTTTTTCTTAAAGGAGGACATATGTACAAAATCGCAACCCTAAATAAAATTTCAAAGGTAGGTCTCGATCTTCTCGATGACCAATATATAGTCACCGATAACATATATGAGGCTGACGGCATCTTAGTCAGAAGCCAAGATATGCATTCCATGGAGCTTTCGGATGATCTTTGGGCAGTAGCAAGAGCAGGTGCCGGAGTAAATAATATACCTCTTGATAAGTGTGCTGACAAAGGTATCGTCGTATTCAATACACCTGGAGCCAACGCAAATGCAGTAAAAGAATTAGTATTGTCTGGTCTTTTTCTGGCAGCAAGAAATATTCCAAAAGCATTAGCTTGGGCTTCATCTCTAACAGAAAACATCAGTGCAACTGTTGAAAAAGGCAAGTCTCAATTTGCTGGCACAGAAATATCCGGCAAAACTTTGGGCGTAGTTGGTCTTGGCGCAATAGGCAGAAAGATTGCAATTTCTGCTAACGCACTTGGCATGGAAGTCCTTGGATATGACCCATATTATTCGGGCGAAGTTGAAGGCACAAAAGTATTCACTTCTCTAGAAGAAATGCTTCCGGAATGTGATTACGTTACTATTCATGTCCCTGCTATGGCAACCACCAAAGGAATGTTCAACAAAGAAACATTTGCGATAATGAAAAACTCTGCAGTTTTGCTTAATTTTTCAAGAGACAATTTAGTTAACGACGTTGACCTTTTAGTAGCTTTAGAAACAGGTGCCCTTGCTGGCTATGTCACTGATTTTCCTAACGATATGCTTGCTAACAGAGAAAATGTTATTTTACTACCACATATTGGAGCTTCAACTGCAGAAGCAGAAGACAATTGCGCTTCAATGGCTGTGGAACAAATTATGGATTTCTTTGAAAACGGTAATATTAAGAATTCAGTTAACTTCCCAGCTGTGGACATGGGCCCAATTGGCAAGAATTCCAGAATCTCTGTTTTCACCAAAGGCATAGAAGACCCTGTGGTGGAGATTTCCCAAATCCTTGATACTGCCGAAATCGAAATCGCTTCAGTCATGGGCGCCATGAAAGGCGACTACGGATATGTGCTTCTTGAGTTAAAGAGTGAAGATGCTACTCCAGTCATATTTTACGACAATAGAATCGTAAGATATCGTTCATTCAGCAGGTAACCTTATAAAATAATACAAAAAATGCATTTTTTGCTTGTTCTTTTCTACCATTTTGAGGTATAATACTTACAAATACTAACTATAGTTCAATAAAATCGGAACATAAATGCTACTATGCGTTGCATTTTATAATATATTTGGTATAATTAACAAAACATGACATCATGGGGAGTGACGAAAAATGGTTAAAAATCGAAGCAACTTTAAAATGGGTACAGTTGAAATGCTAATCCTATTCCTTTTAAACATGAAGGATTTATACGGATATGAAATAACATCGATTGTTGACAGAATATCCGACGGGCAAATAGGCATCACTGAAAGCACCCTCTATCCTACCTTGTACAAACTGTTGGGTAACGAGTACATTACTGACAGAGAAGTTCAAGTGGGCAAAAGACGTACCAGAGTGTACTATCATTTAGAAGAGTCAGGAAAAAAACATCTGGAAATGTTGCTAAAGGAGTATAATAAAAATACTGCTGGCATCTGCAAGATTTTGTCCTGCACTTCACTCGACGAAGCTGAATAATAATTTAAAACTAAAATAAAGCGAGCAGTTACATGACTGCTCGCTTTATATTTATTGTTTAATTTTATTTATTGATCATTATGTCTATTGCGTGATGTAAATTTTGTATATGAATTTCGTCACAGCCTTCCTGATATTCCCCATCCAACGACCATGCTATGTCTTCGCTGGTAGATGCGATGAATTTTTCAGAATTAACAAAAGTAATTTTATCAGTATTATAATTTTGTGTACTAAGCATATGTACAATTTCTGTTAAATCGATAATATTCTTAGGTGCTTTTACTAATAGCATTTCAAAGAAGCCGTCGCTCATGTCCACATACTCTGGCTTAATTGTTAGAATTCCTGCCAATGTTGTCGAATTGCTGATAGCACCAAATATATAATCATCTTCATAGACTACACCATCTGCTTCGATTTTCATATGGTGAGGTTTTATGGAAGTCAAGCTAGTGACCCCTTCTAAAATATATGCTAAGTGTCCTAACATATTCTTAGTGCTTTGAGGTGTAGAATAAGAGGTTTCAGTAAAAGCACCAAAAGAAGCAACATAAGAGAACTTTCTCCCATTAAAGCTACCTATATCTAATGGTACCTTTTTGCCAGCCGTTATTGTTTTAGCTGCCGCCAAAATATTGTTAGAAAGCTTAAGGCTGTTTGCAAAATCATTAGTGCTGCCTGCTGGAATATATCCAATTGGAACTTTTTTATCAATACTCAATAAACCTGCAACGACCTCATTGAATGTTCCATCGCCACCAATACATGTTATTAGGTCAAACTCTGCACCATAATTTGATACATACTCTGTTCCGTCTCCACGCTTAGTAGTGGTCAAAATCGTTGACATATAGCCATCTTTAGTGAAAATATCCACGATGTCTGTCAAAAATTTATTCGCTTTTTTCTTTCCCGAACATGGGTTAATAACAATAAGATTTTTCTTTTTCATTTTTCCCCTCTTGCCTACCTTTCGATAACCATTCTACAACCTTTACATAACTTTTACAAGAAGAATCTCCATAATGGAGAGTATAACTATAGAGGTAAGCCACCTGTAAAATTATAGAGCCCCTTTGAAAGAGGCTCTCTTTTATTTTTCCTTCTGTTCGCAGTAGATACATCTATAAATTTCTTTTTCAGAATCCGCCAATTTGAATTCGTGTGCAAGTTCTTGCTCTGTTGAAGTTATACATCTTGGATTTTTACATTTCAAGTTATCTTTAGTCACCACTTCTTTGCAATCATCAATGTCTTGCTTTTTCTCCCAATCTTCAAGAAGCTTCAAAATAAGCGCCATTCTCATATATTTACCATTGAGCACCTGCTTAAAATAACAAGCTCTTGAGTCCTCGTCAATGGCTATAGATATTTCGTTGACCCTAGGCAGTGGATGAAGTATGGAAAGATTTCTCTTTGCATCATTTAACTTATCTACCGTCAATATATAACTGTCCTTAAGTCTCATGTACTCTTCTTCACTACTAAATCTTTCTTTCTGAACTCTCGTCATATAAAGAATGTCCAAAGACGGTATTGCTTCTTCCAAAGATGTTGTCTGCTCATAAGGAATATTCTTTTTACTCAAAACATCCTTTTTAACATAACTTGGCAACTTCAATTCTTCTGGTGAAATGAGTACTACCTTTATACCCTCATACCTAGACAATGCCTGAATAAGAGAGTGAACTGTTCTACCATATTTTAAGTCACCGCAAAATCCTACTGTAAGGTTTCCGAGGCTGCCTTTTTCTCTATAAATAGTCAACAAATCAGCGAGGGTTTGTGTCGGATGATTGTGCCCCCCATCTCCTGCATTTATTACAGGGATACTGGCATTTTTAGCCGCTACAAGGGGTGCGCCTTCTAAGGGATGTCTCATGGCAATTATGTCTGCATAGCAGCTTATAACTTTAGCAGTGTCCGCTACGCTTTCCCCTTTGGCAGAAGACGAGCTATTGGCTTCTGAAAAGCCTATTACATTGCCTCCCAACTCGTACATTGCTGCTTCAAAACTGAGCCTTGTCCTAGTTGAAGGTTCAAAGAATAGTGTCGCCAATTTCTTCCCTTTACACTTTTGGGAATATTTCTCTGGTTTTTCTATTATGTCAATGGCCGTTTCTATGAGTTGGTCAAGTTCTTTTGTTGAAAAATCAAGTATATCAATAAGACTTCTCATATATTCTCCCCCTATTTAATCCAACTCTCGTCAGATGGATTGTTTCTGAAAGCTATCAATCTATCTATATCCTCAGTCTTTATGTAACCTTCCTCTGCTGCAACGTTAGCTATAATATCAAAGTTGGTAAGGGAAATATTCTTCACGTTAGCTTCTGCTAATCTTTCCAAACCTTTTTTCATGCCATAAGTAAATATACTTACAACTCCAAGGACTTCAGCTCCTGCTTCTCTAAGAACATTGACTACTTCTATAACACTGCCACCTGTAGAAATCAAATCCTCTACAACTACTACCTTTTGGCCTTTTTCCAATTTACCTTCAATCTGATTTTGTCTTCCGTGACCTTTTGCTCCGGAACGAACATATCCCATTGGCATATCAAGAAGATGGGCGGTTATAGCAGCATGTGCAATACCTGCAGTTGATGTTCCCATAATAACTTCTGCTTCAGGGTAATTATTTTTAATCAGTTTTGCAAGACCTTCTTCTACATCGTTTCTAACTTCTGGTGCTGTCAAAGTAAGGCGGTTGTCACAATATACTGGGCTTTTAATTCCACTGGCCCAAGTGAATGGCTCCTCTGGGCTAAAAAACACTGCTCTAATGGAGAGCAAACCTTTTGCTATTTTCTTTTCCATTTTCGTCTCCTATCTAATCAACAAATTCATTTATGCATCTTTCATACGCAGCCACTGGATCACTGGCTGAGGTTATAGGTCGTCCAACTACTATGTAATCCGAACCTATCTTTTTAGCTTCCTCTGGCGTCATCACGCGTTTTTGATCTCCTGCATCACCATCTGCAAATCTAACTCCTGGAGTTACTGTTAAGAACTCTTTGCCACAGGTCTCATGGACCTTAGCAGCTTCTAGTGGTGAACAAACTACACCGTCAAGTCCTGCTTTTTTTGTGTTAAGTGCGTAATGAGCAACAACTTTGTCTATTTCTTCATCAATTAACAAATCTCTTGTCATAGTTTGCTGATCAGTTGAGGTAAGCTGTGTAACCGCTATTATCAATGGTCTTGTCCCATCCGCCCTAGTTAGTCCTTCTAATGCTGCTCCCATCATCGGTATGGTTCCTGCCGCATGGACATTGCACATGTCCACATCTAGTCTTGACAGGGAGGCCATAGCTTTTTTAACAGTATTAGGTATGTCATGAAGTTTAATGTCTAAGAATATCTTATGGCCTCTTCTCTTTACTTCTCTAACTATTTGTGGCCCCTCAGCATAGAACAGTTCCAT
Organism: uncultured Oscillospiraceae bacterium; assembly: GCA_964619315.1. Taxonomy (GTDB): domain Bacteria; phylum Bacillota; class Clostridia; order Peptostreptococcales; family Anaerovoracaceae; genus Fimisoma. The sequence goes on from CAZUEH010000002.1 coordinate 54,123, forward strand.
GCCTATCTTTATAAAAGGTTTTTTATCTGTAAATTTATCTAAGAATTCAAAAACTTTATCTGCACTATCAAAATCACAAGCTACAATAACATCTCTTCCCATTAGATGGCACCTCCTATTATACTCTTCAGGGATTCTATCCCATACTTCTTCATTGTCTCCGGCAAATTATTGATTATATCTCTACATGCATAAGGATTGACTAAGTTAGCTGCTCCAACTTGTACTGCAGTAGCCCCTGCTAACATCATTTCTATAACATCCTCTGCTGTAGATACTCCACCCATACCTACTACTGGAATTTTCACCTCTGAGGCCACTTGATAAACCATTCTAAGGGCTACTGGAAATATAGCGCTTCCAGAAAATCCACCCATTTTATTAGCAATAATAGGTTTCTTTGTCTTAAGGTCTATTCTCATTCCAAGTAATGTATTTATGAGGCTGATTCCGTCTGCACCTGCTTCTTCACAGGCCTTAGCGATTGATACTATGTCGGTAACATTTGGTGACAACTTTATAATCACTGGTTTAGTTGTAACCGCTTTGACCGCTTTTGTTACTTCTGCCGCAGCTTCTTCTGAAGTTCCAAAACTCATTCCGCCTCCGTGAACATTAGGGCAACTTACATTAACTTCAAGCCAGCCCACTTGGTCACATTTATCAAGCTTTTGACAAGTTGAAACATATTCTTCTGTGGAAAATCCACTAACGTTAGCCATAACTTTTTTGGAAAAGCATTTATCTAACTTCGGCAATTCTTCAGCAATCACCTTATCTACTCCTGGGTTTTGAAGTCCGACTGCGTTGATCATGCCTGCGGTACATTCTGCAATCCTCGGTGTTGGGTTGCCAAATCTAGCTTCCGCCGTAGTTCCCTTAAAGGAAAACGATCCTAGCATATTTATGTCATAAAGTTCCGCAAATTCATATCCATATCCAAAGGTACCGCTGGCGGCCATGACAGGGTTGTCCATATCTATTCCGCATAGTTTTACTTTCATTTCTGCCATATTACTTCCTCCTTTCGCAGTACCGGTCCATCCTTACAAATTCTTTTGTCTCCATACAGAGTTTTGCAAGAGCATCCCATACAAGCTCCAAATCCACAAGCCATTCGCTCCTCAAAACTAAGTTGCCCCTCAGTTTTAGAAATATCACTTATTGACTTAAGCATAGCTTCAGGCCCACAACTATAAAAATAGGAGTAGTCCATGTTTTCCATCGCCTTTGTAACAAATCCCTTAATGCCATAGGAACCATCAACAGTTGTTACCTTGACATCTGCTCCAAGTTCTTTGAATTCTTCTTCGTAAAAAACTTCAGAGGCAGTGTTGAAGCCTAAAATCACTTTGATGCTTTTGCCTTCTTCTCTAAGTTTTTTGGCCAGTAAGTACATAGGCGGAACTCCTACTCCACCTCCTACTAAAAGCGGCGCATCTCCTGCACACGAAAGGTCATAGCCGTTGCCTAAACCTGTCAATATGTCGAGGGTACCCTCTTCCATCTGGGCCATTTTCTCGGTTCCCTTTCCCACAACTTTGTATATTATGGTAAGACAATCTCCTTCTACATCACAGACTGAAATAGGTCTTCTAAGAAAAAGTCCATCTAGTTTAACATTGACAAACTGTCCTGGTCCTTTTATTTCCGACACATCCCCCTCAAGGCGCATTTTCATTATGTCCTTTGTAAGAGGCACATTTTCTTTTATAGTAAATATCTCCTGCTTCATATCTTCTCCTTATGCGTCTATAGTAGAAATACGCAAAGTAGTTTCTTCCAGTACATCCAATAGCACCCTTACTGTATCTAGTGCAGTAAATATATTGGCGTTATTCTGGGTCGCATATTTTCTTATTTTATATCCATCATTAAGTTGTCCTGAGGATCCTATTTCGCTAGTGTTAATGATGTACGCTATATGACCTTGGCGAATTGATTGTTCTATCTCATCGCTTCCCTCACTTATTTTCTTGAGAATTCTTGTTCTGATTCCATTGTTCTTGAGGAATTTTGCAGTTCCCTCTGTAGCTTCAATGTTGAACCCTAAATTATAGAATCTTCGTATTAGCTCTAACGCTTCATCTTTGTCCTTATCAGAGATTGTCGCAAAGACTGTTCCATAATTTTGCAACTTCATTCCCGAAGCCTGCAAGCCTTTATATAATGCCCTGTTCAACTTATCATCATAGCCTATAGCCTCACCTGTAGATTTCATTTCTGGGGAAAGATAAGCATCTAAGCCTCTTATCTTGTTAAATGAGAATACAGGTACTTTGACATACCATCTCTTCTTTTCATCAGGATATATATCAAAGATTCCTTGTTCCTTAAGGCTCTTGCCTAAAATTACTTCTGTAGCTATATCTGCTAAGCTGTAACCAGTCGCTTTGGAAAGGAACGGCACGGTTCTAGAAGATCTTGGGTTAACTTCTATAATAAATACATTCTCATCCTTATCTACAATAAACTGGATATTATATAGACCTACTATGCCTATTCCTAGTCCGAGTTTCTTTGCATATTGAAGTATTGTACCTTTTACCTTGTCCGAAATGCTAAATGCTGGATATACGCTTATCGAGTCTCCGCTATGAATTCCTGTACGCTCAACTAATTCCATTATACCAGGAATAAATACATTTGTTCCGTCACAAATAGCATCTATTTCGACTTCCTTGCCTATTATATATTTGTCTACTAATACTGGTTTATCTTCGTCGATTTCTACAGCAGTTTTTAGATATTGTCTTATCTGTTCTTCATTGCCAACAATTTGCATTGCTCTGCCTCCAAGAACGAAGCTTGGTCTAACTAGAACTGGATAGCCAATCTCTGATGCCACCTTGACACCATCTTCTATATTTGTTATTGCTTTACCTTCTGGCTGAGGTATATCTAACTCCTTTAGAATCTTTTCAAAGCTGTCTCTGTTTTCAGCTCTTTCAATTGCATCACAATCAGTACCAATTATCTTGACACCTCTTTCTTTAAGAGGTTGTGCCAAGTTTATAGCTGTCTGTCCACCTAATGCCGCAATGACTCCCTCAGGTTTTTCAAATTCAACGATGTTTATTACGTCTTCTACAGTAAGTGGCTCAAAGTACAATTTGTCGCCAGTTGTATAGTCTGTGGAAACGGTTTCTGGATTGTTGTTAATGATTATAGCTTCATAACCGGCTTTTTTGATTGTAGTAACAGCGTGAACTGTGGAATAGTCAAATTCCACCCCCTGCCCTATACGAATAGGACCTGCACCTAAAACAATTATCTTTTTCTTGTCAGTTTTAATTGAAGCATTCTGGTCGGTGTATGACGAATAGAAATATGGAATGTACGCACCTGTATGTAGAGTATCCACCATCTTATATACTGGCATCATTTTTTCTGCGACTCTAATGTCGTACACTTCTTTTTCATTTTTGTTCCAAAGTTTAGCGATGAATTTGTCTGAAAATCCTATTACTTTGGCAGAAGCAAGGACTTCTTTGTCTCCTACGTTGCTCCTTAGTTCTTTTTCCTTGTCGATTATTTTTTTAATGGACTCCAGGAAATATGGGGTTATTTTTGTAATTTTATGGAGTTCTTCTATAGAAACCCCTTGTCTCATAAGTTCTGCAATAGCAAAGATGTTGTCATCTCTAAATTCCTCTATATATTCCAGCATCTCCGCTTTAGTCATGGCATCAAATTTTTCAATGTGAATATGGCAAGCTCCGATTTCTAAAGATCTGATTGACTTAAGCAAACATTCTTCTAGATTTGAGCCTATTCCCATTACTTCGCCTGTAGCCTTCATCTGTGTACCTAATACGTTTTGGGCCGCAGCAAATTTGTCAAATGGGAATCTAGGAAGTTTAGCCACCACATAATCAAGTCTCGGCTCTATAGCAGCAGTGGTATTTGCAATTTCTATTTCTTCTAAGCCCATGCCAACAGCAATCTTGGCAGTAACTCTAGCTATAGGATATCCACTCGCCTTTGATGCCAACGCAGAAGATCTTGATACTCTTGGGTTTACTTCTATAAGATAATATTCACTTGAATTAGGGCTCAACGCAAACTGCACGTTACAGCCACCCGCAATTTTAAGTTCTCTTATAATTTTAATCGCACTGTCATTAAGCATCTTAAGGTCGTGATCGTTTAATGTCATTATAGGTGCAACAACTATAGAGTCCCCTGTATGAACTCCTACTGGGTCGATATTTTCCATACCGCATATGGTTATAGCCTTGTCAGATGAATCACGCATTACTTCGAATTCTATTTCTTTGAACCCTTTTACGCTTTTTTCTACGAGCACTTGATGAACTGGGGAAAGTTTGAAAGCGTTTTCTGCAAGTTCCATAAGTTCTTCTTCATCGTATGCAAAGCCACCACCTGTGCCGCCAAGGGTAAAGGCAGGACGCAACACAACAGGGTATCCTATTTCTATTGCAGCTGCTTTTGCTTCTTCTATTTTATATGTAATTCTAGATGGTATAGTCGGCTCGCCTATTGATTGGCACATTTCTTTGAACAGCTCTCTGTCTTCAGCTCTTTCTATGCTTTCGCCATTGGTTCCAAGAAGTTCTACACCGCATTCTCTAAGTATGCCTTTTTTCTCAAGTTGCATCGCCAAGTTAAGGCCAGTCTGTCCGCCTATCCCTGGAACTATTGCATCAGGTCTTTCGTGTCTCAAAATCTTTGCTATGTACTCCAATGTCAAAGGTTCCATGTAAACCTTATCTGCTATGGATGTATCTGTCATTATTGTTGCAGGATTGGAATTGACTAATACTACTTCATATCCTTCCTCCTTTAGGGCAAGGCACGCTTGAGTTCCTGCGTAATCGAACTCCGCTGCTTGTCCTATTACTATAGGGCCTGATCCAATAATTAAAATTTTCTTAATGTCTGTTCTCTTTGCCATACTAACCATCTCCTTACTTTATTTAAAAACAATTTTGCCATTATTTACTGTTAAAAGGCATTTTCCATATACCTTGTTGCCTGCAAACGGAGTTGCTCTACCTTTAGAGTGAAACTCTTCTGGGTTTATTACCGTTTCTTCTAAACTCCATATGCAGAAGTCATTTTTCAATGGAATTCCAAACCTTTTGCGTGGATTTATTGCAATAAGTTCTATGAGTTTCTCTATAGAAATTACTTCCCTTTTTACTAAATGTGTATAAAGCAGCGGAAAGGCCGTCTCTATACCTACTATTCCAAAGGCACTTTGTGCAAGTCCCTTAGATTTTTCTTCCTCCGAGTGAGGTGCATGGTCGGTAGCTATCATATCGATAGTTCCATCTTGTATTCCCTCGAGCAAAGCCTTTTTATCCTCAGCACTTCGCAATGGCGGATTCATTTTAAATCTACCTTCTTCTTTTAAATCGCTATCATCTAATATTAAATAGTGTGGCGCCGTTTCGCAGGTTACATTTACGCCATCCTTTTTTGCATCTCTTATAACCTGAACGCTTTCCTTAGTGGAAATATGGCAAACATGATATGCACATCCTGTTTCCTTCGCTAGTTTCAGGTCTCTTTCTATTTGCTTGTATTCGCTTTCTGAACAAATCCCTTTGTGATTGTGTTCCTTTGCATATTGTCCATCATGAATATATCCCCCATGTAAAAGACTGTTGTCTTCACAATGGGCCACAATTAATTTATTAAGGGCTTTTGCTCTAATCATGGCATCTCTCATCATCGCCTCATCTTGCACTCCCTTGCCATCGTCTGAAAAAGCGATTGCCTTTGGGCCAAGATCTTCGAGCGGCGCGATTTCTTCCCCGTTTTGTCCAATAGTTATGGAAGCATATGGGTACACAGAGATTACTGCATCTTCATCTATTATTTGTTGTTGCGCCTGCAAATTTTCTACGCTGTCAGGCACTGGATTTAGGTTCGGCATTGTGCATACGGCGGTATACCCACCTCTTGCCGCAGCTTTGCTTCCACTTAAGATTGTTTCCTTATAAGAAAAACCCGGCTCTCTGAAATGCACATGTACATCGCAAAAACCGGGAAAAATAAAATACTCACTACTGTTGAAGCTTTCAACTGTATCAAATGAAGCGTCCTCTAAAGAGAAGGTTAGTTCATCTGCTAAATAGTTGATATTGAGCTTATTTGTCTTGTCGAATTTTTTCATGAATAGTTCCTTTCCAAACAAAAAATCTTGCCAAAGGTGGCAAGACAAATACGCGCTAAGATACACAGCTATCGCTGTATCAAAACATATTCATTCAATCTTGCCGATCTCTCTGTATCGTTTTTAAAGATTTATCTAAATAAATATACCATGATTGATTTTCTTTGTCAATAGATTACAGGGTATGTTACACCCTCTTTTTTGGTATAAAAAGAGCGGCTAACTTTAGCCGCTCTTAAAAAACTTATCCTTGTATTTGTCCAGAGTTGAGTCTGTCGAAATAGCTCTTTGTTTCTGCAACGATTATGCCGCTTAAAGCTAATAATGCGATGAGATTCGGAATTGCCATAAGTCCATTAAAGATATCTGCAATGGTCCAAACTGCTGATACTGTTAGGAAAGGTCCAATCAGTACTGCTAGGATGTAAAGCCATCTGTATACCTTGACTGTTGTCATATTGCCTTTTGTAAGATATTCAAGACATCTTTCGCTGTAATAGTCCCAACCTAAGATGGTGGTGAATGCGAAGAATGCAAGGCATACCATCAATACTGCTGATCCTACACTTTGTCCCCAAGGAAGTCCTTGAGCAAAGGCATTAGCTGTAATGTCTACGCCTTCTAAACCTTTTTCTACAGCTGTGTCATATGAGCCAGTAACCATTATAGTAAGGCCTGTCATAGTACAGATGATTACTGTATCTATAAATGTTCCTGTCATAGAAACAAGTCCCTGTCTTACAGGTTCTTTTGTCTGAGCTGCTGCTGCTGCGATAGGAGCACTTCCTAGACCAGCTTCGTTGGAGAATATTCCACGAGCAACACCTTTTTGCATAGCTAGCATCAATGCGCCTAATGCGCCTCCTGCCATAGCTCTTACACCAAATGCGCCTTCTATAACTTCAACTACAGCTCCTGGTACTGCCTTTATATTGTAGATAATAATGCATGAGCATACAACTACATAAACAATAGCCATAAATGGAACGATGATAGTAGTTACACTAGCAATTCTCTTCAATCCACCGATAACTACTAATGCTGTAAATAAAGCAACAACAACTGCTGTAATCACAATAACGATTGAATACTCATTACCAAACAAGCTTACCATGTGTTCATTGTTCGGGTCGAAGAATCCCTTAGTTGCTGATGCGATTCCATTAACCTGAGTAATTGTTCCTATACCTAAAAGACCTGCGCCTACTGCGAATACGGCAAAAGCTTTGGCTAACCATGTCCATTTTTTGCCCATACCTCTTTCTATGTAATAGAACGGTCCACCTAAGAACCTGCCGCCGCCTTTGTCTTCTCTAAACTTAACAGCTAAAACGCCTTCCGCGTATTTTGTAGCCATTCCAAAGCAAGCTGCAACGATCATCCAAAATAGAGCTCCAGGGCCACCTGCTACTACTGCTGTAGCAACACCTACGATGTTTCCTGTACCTATTGTGGCTGCCATGGCTGTACATAGTGCTCCAAAACTTGAAACTTCGCCTATGCCGCCTTCTTCATTTTTTACCATGTACTTTAGAGCTTTGCCTAGTTTTCTAAACTGAAGCAAGCCAAGTCTTGCGGTAAGGTAAATGCCGGTACCCATTATGAGTACTATCAATGGGATTCCCCATACGATATCATCTACCTTTACTAAAAAATTAGTAAAATTTTCCATGCTGATTTCTCCTCCGTTTGAAAATAGATAGCTGATTTTGCATCAAGGCTTTTGATGCCCAATTCAGCCCAAAAAATTAAAAAGCCGATAAAATCGACTTCTCGGAGAGGACATAAATAATTCAGAAACTATATCTGCTCTGTCCTTTTGCCTGAGAGATTACATGTAAGGTTGCGGGCCTCTTGAACCACTTTCCCCATGCGTACACCTTCGGCGCTCTTTTATACGAGACTCTCCAGAGAACTTTTGTCTTTAACCCCCATCTTTAATAAACAAGAGGCAATCGTATCTCTACGGCCAAAAAAGCCATAAGGGTTAAGACAAAACTAATGTTGCAATTTTATCACACCTTATGGCTTTTTACAATATCTAATTTAATTTTTGTTTTATAATCCGAAGACCTTGCAGTTTCAGCTTATCAGCAACATAGTAATGGTATTCCTCCCATGTACGCGCCGCCCCCACAACACATGTTAAAACACATTATGGACATACATATTTGTCCCATATAATTAGTTCTACCCATTGAAGGATTTCCGCCATAGCGAGCACTTCTTTGTTGGTATCTAGACTCTCCACCTTGAAGCTGATTAAGCAAATTCGCATAATAGAAGTTGTTAGGTTCAAAGGCACACGCCGCCTTAGCATGCTCAAGGGCGGCTGCATTGTTTCCTACTCTATAATTGGCCAATGCACTGTAATAGTACCATGGGCCTTTTCTATCCTTCACTTGTTCAAGAACGTTCAGTCCTTCTCTATAATATCCGTTTTGTATATAGTTTAAAGCAGAACGCAGATACTTATCGTCTTGGCTTTCATTTGCATTAGTTTGCCCTCTTTGCTGCGCACCACCAAATCCTCCAAAACCCCAGAAGTCTTCTGCCCCACCTGCATCTTGGCCATTTTGCACCTTGCCTTGGCGTTGATCCATAATGTTTGTGTACGCTTGTTGGACTTCTTTGAATTTCTCTTCAAGAGCATCCTGATTAGGATTACCTATGTTAGCGTCCGGATGGTATTTTCGGCTTAATTTTCTATACGCTTGTTTTATTTCATCATCAGAGGAATTATAGCTTACCCCCAATACTTTATATGGATCCATTTAGTTCTCCTCTTCAACCTCTTGTATTTCTATACCTGTAGTCGCTGCCACCTTGGCTTTCCCAAATCTTACCCATACTCCAGAATAAAGTATATTTCGCAAAACTTCCACGTTCTCAACCAGCGGCAATCTTTCAAAAGCGTCTGTACATTCGCCTATCATCAACAACAGAAGTTGTAACACTTGTTCTTCAAAGTTTTCATTCTGGTAAATTTCTTTGAGTGGATTGTACGACCCACTTTTTAGATCTTCTTCTATATCTTCATAGGCATCCAGCAAATATATGTATTTTCCTAGATAGAAGCCTATTTTATATAAATCTTCTTTCCACATATCATCTTTGTACACAAAAAGTTCCGCCATAATTTCCCCAAATACTCTGGCGGCCTTATCGATATGGGTTATTTTTGAACTTTCTACTATGGAAAGCATATTAAGTCTGCTCTCAATAAAATCCGCCTTTTGCGGATAACGCGCTTTGACTTTTTTGTACTTTCTCTTTAGCACCTTTCCTAAGAAGCGTTTCGAAAGTTTCTTTTCATCATTCCAGTCATCTACGCACTTGTAGTATGAAAGAAGGATGCACATATCCGCACAGTATTGTGTAATCTTGTTTTGACGGCTGCAATGCTTGTGAAGAGGATGAACAACACATCTACTATTCTTTGTTTCATCTTCCACATCATACAAGTCACTAAGCAACATCGTAAGGAAAGTTATGTCATAATTCAAAGTCATTCGACCAACGGTCCCGTATTCCTCTTTTAGTTGATGACATAATCCACAATAATAGCTGCGATAATTTTCAAACTCTCTAATCTTCAATTCCGGCTTATTTATAAGCACATACCCGAACATTCTTTTTGGTCCGCCCCCTTTTATAACCTTTTTAGTTTATTTTAACAGAAAAAGCAACAAATGTGTGTACTTTTGGTGAATTATAGGCTACTCAAATACCCTTAAAACTAAACACATAACAACCTTTCCTTGCGTTGCCTATATCATTTCGCATATAATACATATATACAAAAGTTGGAGGTAACACTGATGGGCGAGAAAAACAACAAAAATATAATTAAAAGACCAAATGGTTTGATATACACTCTTGCATATATTCTCATTGCGCCTTTTTTGCGCATAAAATGCAAAGCGTCTTATGACAAAGACGCGCTTAAAGATTTGCAAGGGCCTGCTCTAGTATTATGTCCTCATATTTCCAATATGGATTTTTTGCTTGTAGCTGTAGCGCTTTATCCTCATAGGCCGACCTTTGTAGTCAGCGAGCACTTTATGGCAAAGCCAAAGCTCAGATGGATTCTAAATAAAATGCATGTAATCTCAAAGAAGATGTTCTGCCCTGATATGAAAACAATCATGAATATAATTAGAGCAAAGAACAGCGATAATCTAATAGTACTTTTCCCTGAAGGCCGACTAACCTGTGTTGGACATTCTCTGACAGTAACTGAAGGAACTTCCGATTTAGTCAAGAAACTTGGTGTGGATGTATATGTTATCACGGAAAACGGTGCTTACAAAACTCTTCCAAAATGGGGAAAAGCAGGTTTCCGCTCTGGCCTTATAGAAGTTACTTCTCAGAAGCTTCTCGATGCAAACTCTATAGCTCAAATGTCCGTAAAGGAAATAGATGAAAGAATCGATGCAGCCATATTACACGATGAAGATGCTTTGTTTGAAACCACCTCTTACAAATGCAGTCAACCGGCTTTAGGTCTTGACGGCGTTTTGTATATATGCCCTAAATGCAAGTCTGAGTTTAAGATGATTTCAGACGATCACACTATAAAATGCCAAGAGTGCGGTTTTACTTCTGAGCTTGATACTTATTACAAGCTACATGGTGGCCCATTCGAAAAAATAAACGATTGGTACTTTTGGCAAGAGTCTCAAATTGATTTGGATATTCCTCTCAAAAGTGAAACCATCGTAGCTGCTACTGACACAAAAGGCAATATGGATAGAAATGCAGGTCATGGAGTTATATCCATGGATAAGGAAAATATAACCTTTAGTGGGGAATGCTTTGGCGAGCCTCTTGAGTTTTCCGAGCCTTTGGCTGTGATAAAAGCACTACCTGTAAGTGTCGGTGACCATTTTGACCTATATCATAAGAAGAAAATGTATAATTTCATTCTCAACCCAGATCCACGCGTTGCTGTCAAATGGAGTATGTATCTTGATAAACTTATAAAGGAACAAAAAAAGACCACTTGATTTGCGCGGTCTCAATTAAAACAAGTATTTAAAAAGCACTTAGATGTCTCTTTATGTAAAATAACATCCAAGTGCTTTTGTTTTGTCTATTTTTCGTCTCTTATTTTTACAAGTTTACGAACTACATCATTCAATCCGTATATGCGTTTTGCTACAACATATGTATTTTCTTCTCTATGCATAAAGACAGCATTGAGGGTTTTCTCAAGGTTGCTACAAATGTCATCTACTGTCGACAGGATATCCACTTGTGTGGCATTATTTTTCACTTCTGCCACATCTTCTATGTCGTAATGGTATTCTATGCCAAAAAGCACTTTTACCTTGTCAGCGAGCCTATTTTTCACATCATTAGCGTGGAGCTGACAAACGGTCTCATTATTTTTTAGCACCTCTGGTAAAGCTTCTGTTTCTTTATGAATTTGTTGAAAAAATTCCTTGATCTCATTGAATTTTTCTTCAAATTCTTTTCCTGTCATAGCCAAAGCATTTCTATAAAGAGTAATTTGCGAAAGAGCGCTTAGTGCTATGTCGTGAAGTTTAAGTCTCACCGACTCTTGAAGAATTCCAGCACCTTCTGTAGACATGTCTTTTAAGATAGTAGTCTTAAGTTCCTCTACGCCTGTTCCCTTTAGGGCGCTTACGGGAAAAAGTTTTATATCTTCACTTTCCATGATATCAGATAAGATCTTTTGGCAATAACCTACATAAGCATTTATTTCCTCTTGATTTATCATATCTGTTTTGTTTACTGCATAATAAAACTTCGCTGCATATTCTTTTGTCTTCTTGAGGAAGTCAATTTCTATTTGATTTATAGGACTATCTACTGATAAAGTGAATATTACAGCATCGCTTTCTTTTACAAATGCATATGCCTCTTTAGTATTTTTTTCATGTACTGACCCAACTCCCGGAGTATCTACAAGAGTTAAATTATTTTCTAAAAACTCGGACTGGCATTGAACAGCAACTTTCTTTACATTGAGTTGGTTGCTGTGATTTTCCTGCTCATTGACATAAGCCGATAAATCTTCGAAGGCTACCTCTTTTACCATTCCATTGTTAAAATTAACGGTTGCATTCTTTTGTCCGTAATCAACGGTTGTTACAACTGCGGTAACTGGTATTATTCCAACTGGCAGTATGGTATGTCCTAGAATTTCGTTTACTAGCGCACTTTTTCCACGCTTAAATTGCCCTATAACAGACACTGTCATATGGCTTTCTTCTAGCTTTTTCCTAAGACGAGTAACTCTTGCTTGCTCATTACCTGTGATTTCATAGGCACCAAGAGTTTTTTCTGCGTCTTTAACCTTTTGTAAAATTGAATTTTCCATAAATCCCACTCGCTTTATTTATAAAACCTACATGCTGTACATGCCGGGTTTGATTTTCTCTGTTCTTCATCGCAATACACTGGAAATAATGCCAAATTGTGACCGAGTTTGTCTCCTCTTAAAGACTTTAGAGCCGCTATCTGACATAGGGTTCCAACAAACTGGGTATGACGTCCTTCTTTTGCACTTCTCATAGTTGCTCTATATATTGGTGCCATATCTCTAACTCTCACATCTTCATTAGCTTCAAAAAACTCTTGAAAATCAGGAAGCTCTACAGTGTTGTAAAGTGGACAAAATAACATACATGCGTTGCATTTGTTACATCCGTCTTCGTTTACTTTTGGCCTGTTTAAGCCGTTTTCGTTTTCTTCCATTTTGACACAAACGTACTTGCACGCCACTACGCATGCACCACATCCGTTGCAATTTTTTATTCTTTCAGTAAGTTGCATTTCTTTCTCCTCTATTATGAGTTTTTTATTTCTTGTAAATGTTTTTCTATAGGAATTCCCTTATATTTGTCTGCGTTTTCTTTGTTTTGTAAAACAAGGTTTTTAACTGTTTTCATTGCAAATGCAGTTGCATCTTGAAGGCCTCTTCCTTTAAGAACCTTTCCTATCAATAATGCTGCAAAGATATCACCTGTTCCTGGAAAATGCACAGGCACATATTCAAAAGGTATCATAAAGTACTCTTCTTGCTCATTGTCATATCCGTATACACAGCTTTGACCATCAACTATTATGCTAGTTACGATTATTGATTTTGAACCTAACTTTCTAAGGCCATCTACGATTTCTTTTGCCTCAGCTTCTGTAACCTGCTCTTTGTCTGTGTGTTTTTCAGCCAAAAAAGTTGCTTCTGTATAGTTAGGCATTGTTATATCTGCCACTGAGCATATCTCTCTCATGTAGTTTATAGTGTTTTCTGACACTCCATTATAAAGAACGCCATCGTCTCCCATAACTGGGTCAACAAATATGCGGGTCCCTTTCTTCTTTTGTTCATGACAGTAATCAGCAACTAGTTTTACCTGTTCCTCTGAAACAATCATTCCGGTGCATATAGCATCAAAAGAAAAGCCTAACTGATCCCAAACTTTTATGGTGTTTTTCATGTATTCTGTTGTCTCAAGAATATCAAACAATCCATAATCCAAAGTATTTGAAACTAATGCCGTAGGCAAGTTGTAAATATTAAAGCTCATATGAGACATTATTGGAAGCATGGCAGCAAGTGCAACTTTGCCGTAGCCTGCTATGTCGTTTATGAGAAGTACTTTTTCGTTTTCTTCGTTAATGTGAACTAGTTTTTTGCCCTTCATTTTTAAAATCGCTCCTTTTGTTTATCTGACGATTATTTATTATACCAAAATGTTGCAAGTTATTAAAGGGGGAAATTATATATCACATAATAAAAGCAGCCTTTTAAAAGGCTGCTTTTTGGGAAAGCCTCTATTTACCTTGTTCTTTTCTGGCTTTCTCCCTATCTGCCTCGGTAAACTCATGTCCACATGCGAGGCAATGTTTGTAGGCATTAATGCTGGCTTTGCCTATTCTTTCAATTCGTCCACATTTCGGACATTCCAACTTGAATTTCATAATTCCATGCCTCCTTTCATCAATACCCTTTTGTTATTTTTATTTTACAATCATAAATAACATATGTAAAATACAATATTATCATATCTAATATTGGGTCGACTCAGTGTTTTATCTTTTGTTTCAAGTTTAGCACTTATTATTAGAAAACAAAAAGACCGCTCTTATAAAGAGCGGTCTTCTATTTGAAGTTTTAAATCTTCTTATTTTGATGCAGCATCATAAAGAACTTCTGCATTGTCCCACTCAGCAATAATCTGAGGGATTACTTTGTAAAGGTCTCCAACGATACCGTAGTCAGCAACTTCGAAGATAGGAGCGTCTGCATCTTTGTTGATAGCAACAATGATGTCAGAAGTCTGCATACCTGCTAAATGCTGGATAGCACCGGAAATACCACATGCAAAGTAAATGCTTGGCTTAACAGTAGTACCTGTCTGGCCTACCTGGTGTGAATGGTCAATCCAACCTGCATCTACTGCAGCACGGGATGAACCTACAACACCGCCAACTTTGTCAGCGAATTCTTTAATCAATTCGAATCCAGAAGCATCGCCTAATCCTCTTCCGCCTGAGCAGATGATTTCAGCATCTGTTAGAGAAACTAGTTCTTTAGCAGATTTAACGATGTCTAAGATTTCAACTTTGATATCTTCAGCAGCGATTACAGGCTTAATGTTAACGATTTCGCCTTTAGCGCCTTCAACTTTTTCACGTTTCTGCATTACGCCAGGACGAACTGTTGACATCTGAGGTCTAGTTCTTGGGCAGATGATGGTAGCCATCAAGTTTCCGCCGAATGCTGGACGAGTCTGCTTGATTCCTGTTGAAGGATCATTAGGGTCTAATGTTGAAGTATCTAAAGTAGTGTTCTTCTTAGCATATTCAATGTAGCTTGCAACCTTAACGTCAAGTCTTGTACAGTCAGCAGTCAAACCAGTGTTACATCTTGCTGCAATTCTTGGAGCAAGGTCTCTACCGATATGAGTAGCACCGTAAAGTACGATTTCAGGTTTATATTCATCAATTGCCTGCTTAAGAACCTTAGTGTAAGCATCAGTTGTGTAGTTTTTAAGTAGTGGATCCTGAATCATGTAAACCTGTTCAGCACCATAAGCGAAACATTCTTCAGCCAAATGGTCAACTCCATCACCTACTATTACTGCGCAAACTTTAGTGTCATCACTAATTTCTTTTGCAAGTCTGTATCCTTCGCCGATTAGCTCAAGAGCAACGTTCATAAGCTTTCCGCTTCTCTGTTCTGCAAATACCCAAACGTTCTTATAGGCAGATAAATCAACCTTTTCAGCATCAGGAGCAGCTTCGATAGCATCAAAGTTACACTTTGGAATACAAGCATTACAGTTTGTACATTTAGCTTCGTCAACGATTGCTAATCTGTTTTCGATTTTTAACGCATCGAATGGACAAGCCTTTACGCAAAGGGTACAACCTTTACATTTATCATTTAAAATTTTAATTGCCATTGTTGTTCCTCCTCCCTAGATTACATGTTTACCTTTAAGGTTAATTAAGAGGTTTTTAGCTACCTCTGTATCAGTGTCGCCTTCTAAAATCACGCCTTTGCCCTTAGGAGCAGGTGTGAATGATCTGAATACGTTTGTTGGAGAAGCTTCAAGACCAACTGTAGTCAAGTCAACTTCGATATCCTTAGCGCTCCAAACCTTGATGTCCTTAGAAGCGAAGATGCCCTTCATGTTCATGTAACGAGGGTCATTTAATTCTTTAATAGTAGTCAGCATGCAAGGGTTCTGAACTTTAATTAATTCATAACCATCTTCAAGCTGTCTCTTTACTGTAACAGACTTAAGGTCGTTAGCGATTTCAAACTCCTCTACATATGTAACCTGAGGAAGTCCTAATTTTTCAGCAAGCTGAGGTCCTACCTGAGCTGTGTCGCCGTCGATAGCCTGTCTTCCTGCGAAGATCATGTCGTAAGGACCGTTGTCCTTAACCCATTTAAGTACTGCAGCTTCAAGAGTGTTAGAAGTTGCCCATGTGTCGGAACCTCCTACTGCTCTGTCAGATACTAATATACCTTCATCAGCGCCCTTTGCGATACATTCAAACAGTAAGTCACTTGCCTGAGGAGGTCCCATGGTAATTACTGTGATCTGTGTGTCAGGGTTTTTATCTTTAATCTTTAATGCTTCTTCAAGAGCGTTTGCGTCATCATGGTTAAGAATTGATGGAACGCCATCTCTGATCAATGTTCCTGTTTTAGGGTTAATCTTTATAACATTTGTATCAGGAACTTGTTTTGCACATACGATAATCTTAAATGCCATTTAATTTTCCTCCTGCATTCCTATTTCTTGAAAGTGTTAGCGGCAATTACCATCTTCTGAACTTCGGAAGTTCCTTCGTAGATTTCAGTAATCTTCGCATCTCTCATCATTCTTTCTACTGGATAATCCTTAGTATATCCGTAGCCACCGTGGAGTTGTACACACTTAGTGGTAACTTCCATAGCAGTTTCTGCAGCAAACAATTTAGCCATTGCAGCAGCTTCGCCATAGTTCATGTGCTTGTCCTTCATGTCGGCAGCTTTGTATATTAACAGTCTTGATGCTTCGATCTTAACTTTAAGATCAGCTACCATGAACTGTAATGCCTGCATCTGGGATAACTTCTTGCCGAACTGTTTTCTTGCATTCATGTATTCGATTGTAACGTCGAATGCACCCTGTGCAATTCCTAGTGCCTGAGAAGCGATACCGATACGTCCACCATCAAGTGTTGACATAGCAACCTTGAATCCTTCGCCGATTTGTCCCATAAGTCTGTCAGCTGGGATTTCGCAGTTTTGGAAAATAAGTTCTGTAGTTGAAGAAGCACAGATACCTAGTTTGTCCTCTGTCTTACCAATTGAGAAACCAGGATCGTCTTTTTCTACGATGAATGCAGAAATTCCGTGATTTCCTTTTTTCTTGTCAGTCATAGCAAGTACTACGAAAACGTCTGCATATCCACCGTTAGTGATGAATACCTTAGCTCCGTTTAGGATCCATTTGTCTCCTACTAGTTCTGCTCTTGTCTGCTGTCCGCTTGCATCTGTTCCTGCATTTGGTTCTGTTAAACCAAAAGCTCCTAAATGCTTGCCGCTTAATAGGTCTGGAAGATACTTTTTCTTCTGTTCTTCACTACCCCAGTTGAAGATAGGCCAGCAGCAAAGTGAAGTATGTGCTGAGCAGATTACGCCTGTTGAAGCGCAAACTCTTGATAGTTCTTCTACTGTGATTGCGTATGAGATGTGGTCTCCACCTGCTCCACCGTATTCGGTTGGAAACGGTACACCTAACATGCCATACTTCGCCATTTTTTCAACAGTCTCTACAGGGAATCTATGTTCCTTGTCGATGTCTGCAGCTAACGGTTCAACTTCGTTAGTGGCAAATTCTCTTACCAATTTTCTTACGAATTCCTGTTCCTTCGTTAGTTGAAAGTTCATTTAAATGCCTCCTTAAATTATAAATAACGGGGTCCCTTATGGACAGTATCCGTATTTTTAACTTGTTATTTCGCCTTACAGAGATATAACACGCATACATTTCTATTAAAGCATTTTTTTGTTAAATTGGCAACAATTTTTTGCATTAAATCTGAAAAAAAAGTTAATTATTTATTTTTTGGAATTTTGCTTTTCAAACCAATGGCTAAAATTCAATCTTTCCATTGATAATGACCTTCAATATTTTTTTATTTTGCCGCCAAAAATAAAACCGAACTCATTAAAATGACACCGTTAATTTGGCGGTTTTTAAAACAGTCTCAATGAATTCCCCCTCTTTTCTGTGTGTAATAATCCAAGAGACGGCTCTATTGCTGTGTCGCAATTATACTTCAAATTAAATAAATCAAGAATATATCCTTTTCATAACTACGTCTGTATCGTACAATTTAACTATAATTATAAAAATTCAAAAAACCTGTTAGGTTTTGTTAGTTTTATGCGTCTACTAAATGAAAGGGGATAAAAAATATAAAAAAAACGTTCCGCCGCTGTAAGCAAAGAAGATCTCCGTCACGATGATTTTGTTCTTGATATAGAAGCAAAGAACCGTGGTATTTCCATAGCTGATGGAACACAAGGAAATAGTAACGTTAAAAGTGAAAATCGGCATAGTCAGAATTTAGTCTGGCTGTGCCGATTTTATTTTAAAATTAGAATGTCTTTGTTGCATCTTTAATTCAGTCCTATTTATGATAAGTTTCATTTTTTATAATCTTGAAGCCTCTATATATCTGCTCCATAAGTATAACCCTCATCATCTGGTGCGGAAAAGTCATTTTGGAAAACGACAGTTTAAAATTCGCCCTTTTGCTAACAGCTTCACTCAACCCTAGACTGCCACCTATGACAAAGGTTACATGGCTCTTGCCATCAACCATTAAGTTTTCCATCTTTTGCGACAGTTCTTCAGAAGAAAGATTCTTACCTTTAATTTCTAAGGTTATTACATAACTATCTTCTTTTATATTCTTTAATATCAGATTACCCTCTTCTTCAATAACTGACTTTTCTTGCGCAAGAGAAGCCTTTTCGGGTAATCTAGTTTCTTTTAATTGAACAACTTGAAAGTCACAATATTTGGAAAGACGCTTTTCATACTCATCTACCGCCTCGCTCCAATAATGTTCTTTTAATTTTCCTATACATACAATCTGAATTTTCATTTTATCTCCTAGATAATTATCAATTCTCCCATTTCTTGTTGCTGAACAACTTCCATCTTCAAGTGCTTTCCTACATAAAAATCCGATTCCTCAAGGATGTTGCTTATAGTCAACATTGCTTGCTCCGGCGTGTTGTTTTCTTTGCTCAAATGAGCAAGAAGTACATGTGGAGTTTTGGGTACAGTCTGATTTTTCAGGAAATTACAGATACATTTGCCAGTTGCCTCATTAGAAAGATGACCTCTATCACTTAAAATACGACGCTTCACATTATATGGATATCTGCCGTATAGCAAAATATTCACTTCATGGTTTGCTTCAATGACTAATATGTCGGAATCCATAATTGCATTTTCTATGGTAGGCGTTATTTCACCCGCATCTGTTACTATGGTTATCTTTTTTTCATTTTTGCAAAAACTATATGCCACAGGTTCTTTAGAGTCATGAGGAATTTCAAATGCAGTGACCTCTATGTCATCTATGTTAAACATCTCTCCTTGGCCAATTATGTTCAATCTCTCTTCGGATATTTTGACGCCTTTATCTTCGATGCTTTGGGCCGTTCCCTCAGTGGCATAAAACTTGGCTTTGGGAGCCTTTTTATGTATAGTCTTGACGCCTCTCACATGATCAATGTGTTCATGAGTCAAAAGCACGCCATTTAGTTCTTTAAAATCCGCATCCAATGCTTCAAAATTTCTAACCACCCTTGCACAGGCAATTCCAGCATCTAACAATATATTTGTTTTATCACTTTTTATAAGGTAACAGTTTCCGCTGCTACTACTTGCCATGGTACAAAGTCCTAAATTCATCTTTTCTTTTCTCCTGTTCTTACCGTGTAGAAGAATTATATCACTTTTCCATTGTAAAATCATCTAAAATAAGCCATAATATATATTAAATAGAAAGTATAAAAAGAGGAAATCTTATGAGTATTGTACAGATTTACACTGATGGAGCCTGCTCCGGTAATCAGGAAAAAATAAATATTGGCGGTTGGGGTGCTGTTCTAGAATTTGGCGAACATCAAAAGGAACTTTGGGGCGGAGAGGCCAACACTACCAATAACCGCATGGAACTATCTGCTGTAATTGAAGCCTTCAAAGCTTTAAAAAAGGAGCAACTAACCATACGGGTTTTTTCTGATAGCTCCTATGTCACCAACTGTTTTCGCGAAAAATGGTATGAGTCTTGGGAAAAGAACAATTGGCATAATTCAGCCCGCAAATCAGTAGAAAACCAAGATCTTTGGAAAGAACTTTTAGAATTGGTTCGTAAACACAATGTGACTTTCTATCGAGTAAAAGGTCACGTAAAATTGCCTGCCTCTGACGAAGGCCAATCCCCTAAGAACGCCACTTTAGAAAAACTATATGAAAAATTCGTACAATGGAATGGAAGTCAATTCTCATATGAGGATTTCATATATGTTACTAAAATGAATAATATTGTCGATGCTCTGGCTAACAGAGGCATTGATGATATTAGAGAAGAAAACTAATAAGTTCATATACAACAAAGCCCCTTTATATAAAGGGGCTTTAGTATTTCTAAAATGATTCCCATGTGGCTTTCTCTGGGTTCCAGTGGGTTTTTCCACATATTGTCTGAGTTTTACCTTGTCCTTAGATTTGAATAATTTTAGCATCGCTTTGTGCTGAGAATTTGTAGTAAGAAGTATTGCTTTTTTTCTTTCCTCATCTTCTATTTCGTAATTATTCTTAAGTAGCTTTTGTTTAAGCGCCATCAATTTTTCTATTAATAGCTCATTGCCACATTGATCTATATATAGTTTGTGGAACAATAATTGTTGCTTATAATACATGGAAAAGTTGGCTGTGTTGATGGCCAAATCCATGCTCATCGTATAGAATTCCATTTCATTTATAATCTCTTGAGTCAAATTATCACAAGCCAGCTCTGCAGCCAGCCCATCAAGGGCACCTATGATCACATATAAGTCAAATACTTTTTCATCGCTGAGACCTTTAACTGAAAAACCCTTTCTTGGAGATTTTGTTAGAACACCTAAACTTTTAGACAAAGCAATATTGACTGTCCTTAACACATCTAGATAAATAAAACATGAATGACCCTCATCGCAATTATGATGAGGGGCAGTTGTGTTTTTGTTTTATTATTCTACATCTATATCTATGACTTCTGCCGACTCTACTGCGGCTTCTATAAGCCCTATACAATCCAGTTTGCTTTCTGACTCCAATATTCTTTCTAACCGTGGTTTAGTAGTTGGGTGTTTGGGCAAGAACACTGTACAACAATCTTCATAAGGCTCTATGGATTTTTCATAGGTTCCAATTTCTTTTGCCTTATCCATTATGTCTACTTTATCCATTGCTATAAGCGGACGCATTACAGGTTTTGACACAGACGCATCGGTAACAACCAAAGACTCTGCTGTCTGACTAGCTACCTGTCCAAGGTTTTCTCCTGTTATAAGCATCATACACTCTTTCTTTTCAGCTATCTTCTCAGCTATACGCATCATGAAGCGACGCACAAGTATTGTAGTTTCGTCTTCTGGACAGTTAGCCACAATTTGCTCTTGAATAGGTAGCAAGTTTATTACATGCATTTTGAATCGAC
Organism: uncultured Oscillospiraceae bacterium; assembly: GCA_964619315.1. Taxonomy (GTDB): domain Bacteria; phylum Bacillota; class Clostridia; order Peptostreptococcales; family Anaerovoracaceae; genus Fimisoma. The sequence continues at coordinate 75,532 of CAZUEH010000002.1, forward strand.
CACAATAAGTCGACAAAATTTGAGCCAGCTCCTCAACCTTTTGTTGAGCTCGAGGGCTAGTGTAAGGATATGAATGAAAATGTACTGCTTCTATTAACATTCCTCTTTTAGCCATCATCCATGCGGCTACAGGACTATCAATGCCGCCTGACAATAAAACCATTCCTTTGCCGTTAGTGCCAAGAGGAAGTCCTCCGAAGCCATTTACTTTTCCTTCATATATATAACATCTGTCGTGACGTACATCTACATGAAGCAAAACATCAGGTTGGTGAACGTCTACTTTCAACACCTTGCAACCAATTAGAACTTTAGCTCCTATTATTCTGCCAATCTCTGGTGATTTTATTGGGAAATTTTTGTCTGCTCTCTTTGCCTCCACTTTGAAAGTTTTGACACCACGGCTTTCTATTAGCTCATTCATATAGCCAACAGCCGCAGTTCCTATGGTGTCGAGGTCTGATTCGGCTTCGATAGCCTTGCTTATTGATGCAACGCCAAAAACTTTTGCAGTCTCTTTGATTATACTGTCAATGTCCAAGTTCTTTTCAGCCCTAATAAAAATCAGGCCCTCATGTCTCTTTACATCAACGCCACTAAAAGCTTTTAAGTTGCGTCTTATTCTATCCACCAGCATTCGTTCGAAATATGGCTTATTCATCCCCTTTAAGGCTACTTCTCCGCACCTTACTATGAGGATATTTTGCTCATTCATAATATCTCCTCTATCTAAAACTGCCCAATCTTCTGAATTTGTTGACAGTTTCTTTAACCTTTTCTACAGTGTAATCCATCTCTTCTTCAGTATTAAATTCGCTAAAACTGAAACGGATAGTTCCTTCTATTTCTTTAGGGCTAAGGCCCATCGCTGTTAGTACATGTGACTGACCTTTTTTATTAGAGGAGCAGGCCGATCCTGTTGACACGAATATGCCCTCTTGCTCAAGGGTGTGCAAAAGCACTTCTCCCCTCGTTCCAATAAAGGAAACGTTTAGAACTGACGGGCTCGCTGTGTCGTCTTCAGGGCTGTTTATATAAATATCTTTCATCTCCGATTTTAACCCTGTAAGAAGCCTTTGCTTAGCTTTTTTCATTGCCGCCGTTCTTGTCTCAAAGCCTTCTGCGCAAATATCGGCAGCAATACCAAATCCAGCTATCCCCGCCGTGTTTTCAGTTCCTGATCTCATATTATGTTCTTGGCCTCCACCTATCATATATGCCGGTATGGAAAGGCCTTTTTTTATATAAAGTCCTCCTATGCCTTTCGGACCATGTATCTTATGTCCACTTACAGAAGCAATGTCCACCCCGTTCATTTTTAAAGGAATTTTTCCTAAAGCTTGAACCGCATCGGTATGGAATATTACTTGACAACCATGTTCTTTGTTGAAGCGTTCTTTGGTTTCTGCAATTTCATTGATTGGCATTATGGTGCCAGTTTCATTGTTGATTGCCATCACAGATATTAGAGCAGTATCTTTAGAAATCGCTGATTTGAGCTGCTCCATGTTGAGGTGACACTTTCTATCGACATCTAAATAAGTCACTTCGAAACCCGCCATTTCTAGTCTCCTAATGGGTTCTAAAACAGCAGGATGCTCTACCTTGGTAGTTATAATCTTCTTACCCTTGTGCTTACTTCCATTGCACGCTCCAAATATAGCAGCGTTGTCTGATTCCGTACCACAAGAAGTAAAATAGAAATCATCTGATGATATTCCCATAGCCTTTGCCAACGATTTGCGTGCAGCTTTGACATATTTTTCCGAATCAATACCCAAAGTGTGCAAAGAAGACGGATTACCAAAATCCTCTCGTAGGACTTTTGTCATGATTTCTACTACCTGTTCGTACGGCTTTGTAGTAGAGCTGTTATCTAAATAAACAAACATAGTTTTCCTTCCTAATTTGCCTCAACATCTGTAAATATGTTAATCCACTTTTTGCTGAAATATCGTTTATAACAGAATATTACCTTCAAAGCGTCTGATACGGCAACCAATGCAATGGCATATGGTAAAGACAAATTCAACACGCTGACAGCAATAAACGCAAGAGGCACCTGCAAAACTAAATTAAAGCTAACATCCAATATCATGCAATACAGTGTGTCTCCACCTGATCTTAATATACCGCAAATGATTACATATGCCAACATCTTAGGCGTTATGGCTACTGCAAACACTAACATTGATGAAAGTAGAAGCTCAGTAGTTGCACTATTGAAATTATATATTTGTGCAATAGGTCCTCTAATAAATATCAGTACCAACGTCATGATTATATTAAGTATCCAAACAATATTGAGTATCTTTTTACTATAAGTATATGCTTGCTTTGTCTTTCCCTGTCCCAATGCTTGTCCAATGATTACAGATGCGGCGTTGCTGACTCCCGCATAAGCTGTTTGGAATACCTCTGTTATTGTATTAGCAACTTGAACGATGGCCAGCGCCGCTGGTCCAATTCTTCCATATGCTGCAAATATTAATGCGACAGACACTGCCCATAAGCCTTCATTTAAAATAACTGGCACGCCTGTTTTCATTACGCTTTTAAACAAGTTTTTGTTAAAAGACATGAACTCACTAAACTTTGCGCCTAATGGGTGGTCTTTTGCTAAGTATATATATGAAAACATCGCAACACATTCAATTACTCTTGCCGTCAATGTAGCAAGAGCAGCGCCTTTAACTCCCATATACGGGAATCCCAAGTTCCCATATATCAAACAATAGTTCAAGAAAATGTTTATTATTATGGCAACTCCATTGATAGTTGTAGGGATATTAAGCATCATAAGTGCTCTTGAGTTATATGAAATAGCAAACGTCATTCCACTAAATAGATATGAAAAACTTGCGATTTTCATATAATCTCTACCTAATGATATAACTTCTGGATCATCTGTAAATAAACTCATCAAAAACGGTGAGCCCATAAAAGCAAATACGACCACTGGAATTGTTACAGCTAAACACATTACATAATCTATTCCTAATATTTGTCGCAAGCTTTTTAAGTCTTTGATTCCCCAATATTGAACTGTGTATACTGCAGCTCCACTAAATATACCAAAAATTACGACACTATAAATAAAATATATCTGATTGGCAGCTCCTACAGCCGCCAATGCATTTTCTGATATCTTACCTACCATAATCGTATCTACCAGATTTAATCCAACAACAATAAGCTGCTGAATTAGCACGGGTATTCCTACTGTCAATAGCTGGTTGTAGAATGTTTTATTCTCTTGTTGTGTTAAAATTGTTGTCATATTACCCCTCTCGTTGTCAAAGCAATATTGCCTTGCGGCATTCTACATATTTTAGTTAAAAAAGGAACTCCTTTTTTATAAAAGGAGCCCCTCAGAAAATCGCTGATTATTTTGCGTAGTCTATGGCTCTGGTCTCTCTCACAACGTTGACCTTAATCTGGCCTGGATATTCCAGTTCGGATTCGATCTTCTTAGAAATTTCTCTTGCCAAGAAAACTATTTCTTCATCGTTTACATCATCAGGCTTAGCAATGATTCTTATTTCACGTCCTGCCTGAATAGCAAATGACTTTTCTACGCCTTGAGTAGTGTTTGCAATTTCTTCTAGCTTCTCTAGACGCTTGATGTAAGAATCTAATGTTTCTCTTCTTGCACCTGGTCTCGCTGCAGAAAGTGCGTCAGCCGCCGCAATTAGCACAGCTTCCATACTCTTAGGTTCGTAATCTCCGTGGTGAGCCGCCATGCCGTTGATAACAGCTTCAGATTCTTTATATTTTCTGAGAACATCTATGCCGATGTCCACATGAGTTCCTTCAACTTCGTGGTCAAGGGCTTTGCCTATGTCATGAAGCAAACCAGCTCTTTTCGCCAGTTTAATTTCAAGACCAAGTTCGCCTGCCATAAGTCCTGCCAAATGAGCAACTTCAACCGAGTGTTTCAGAACGTTCTGTCCATAAGATGTTCTATATCTTAATCGACCTAAAAGTCTTATGAGCTCTGGGTGAAGATTGTGGATTCCTACTTCGAAGGCTGCTTGTTCTCCTTCTTCCTTAATAACAGCGTTGACTTCTCTCTCGGCTTTCTCTACCATTTCTTCAATTCTTGCCGGGTGAATTCTTCCGTCTACTATTAACTTCTCTAAAGATAGTCTTGCGATTTCTCTTCTTACTGGGTCAAATCCTGAAAGGATAACTGCTTCTGGAGTATCATCAATTATCAAGTCAACTCCTGTCATCGTTTCAATTGCTCTTATATTTCTACCTTCACGACCAATGATTCTTCCCTTCATCTCGTCGTTAGGTAATGCTACTACTGAAACTGTGCTTTCTGCCACATGGTCTGCCGCACATCTTTGAATCGCACCAGTAATGATGTATTTGGCCTTTTTATCTGCCTCATCTTTAGCTTTAGATTCTATATCCTTAATCATTATAGAAGCATCGTGACGCACGTCTTTCTCAATATTGGAAAGTAATAGAGCCTTAGCCTCTTCGATTGTGTAGCCAGAAATTCTTTCTAGTTCTTCTAACTGCTTGGAAATAACTTTATCTAAATCTTTTTGTTTATTTACTAAGTTTTGTTCCTTTTGTGTAATACTTTCTTCTTTTCTCTCGATGTTTTCGAGTTTTTTGTCCATAGACTCTTCTTTTTGAATGAGTCTTCTTTCTGAACGTTGTATTTCTGTTCTTCTTTCTCTTGCATCTCTGTCCGCTTCGCTTCTCAATCTATGAGCTTCTTCTTTTGCTTCAAGAATTGCCTCTTTTTTTAGTGTTTCTGCCTTATTTTCGGCATCAAGGATTAGGTTTTTCGCTTTTTGTTCTGCGCTACCTATAGCCTTTTCACCAACATTTTTTCTATAAATATATCCTATTAACGCACCTGCTACTAAAGCAACAACTGCAATAATAATTTTTGCAACGACTGGAGCCATTACAACACCTCCTTCATATTCAGTTTATTCATACTGATTTATTATATCTCAAAATTGCTATATTGTAAATAAAACTTTTAAATTCTCTTCCTCTTTCTATAGTTCACTTGAAATATTGGCAAAATACGGTTATAATAGCCAAGTAAATATTAAAAAAAGGATAATTTGGAATGAAGGATTTTTTTGCCCCACTAAAATTGGTGGACAAGTACATACTAATTTTCGTAACTCTACTAGGAGGCTTGAGCATACTTATGCTCGAGAGTACTGTGTATGATGACGGCTTTGTTTTGGACAGAATTGTATGGGTACAAGTGCTGGCATATTTGATTGGCTTTATAGCCCTTATCTTCATTCTTCGTGTGGATTATAAAACCTTCACAGGGCTAAACACTCCACTGTATATAGCCTCAATTGTAACCTTGCTTTCAGTTTATATTCCTGGCATAGGCCTTGAGCAATTTGGTTCAAGAGCTTGGATTGATCTGAAGGTTACCACTCTTCAGCCTTCAGAGTTTGTCAAAATACTTTTCATTCTATTGATGGCCAATTATCTTTCAGAACATAGAGAAGATATTAAAAAATTCAGAGGAGTTATGTTGGCAGGCCTGTATGCCCTTCCCATCATACTAATCGTCCTCAAAGAAGACTTGGGCAGTGCACTTGTTTTCATGGTAATCTGGCTGTTTATGGTATTCTTTGCTGGCATAGATTACAAAATTTTATTAAAATCTGTAATTGCGGCACTTGCTGCATTACCAATAATATACAACTTTTTAGGTTCTTACCAAAAGGATCGTATTGAAGCTTTCTTACACCCTAACAATCTTAGCCTTCCTGGAAACTACCAAGTATGGCAGTCTAAGGTCGGAATTGGATCTGGTGGGTTCTTCGGAAAGGGACTTTTTAACGGCACACAGAAAGAACTGAATTTTATACCGGTACAACAGTCTGACTTTATATTTTCTGTAGTTGTAGAGGAACTTGGTTTCTTAGGCGGTGCTGTTGTAATTTTCCTATACAGTGGGTTGTTGTTCAGATTTATTAAGATAATAAGAGATGCTTTGGACTTATATGGCGCTCTAATCGTAATGGGCTTCACTGCCATGTTCCTGTTCCAAATATTCGAAAACATTGCAATGACTATGGGTATAATGCCTGTAACTGGAATAACCCTACCGCTATTATCTGGCGGTGGCACTTCGGTAATTGCCAGCTTAATGGCCATTGGAGTTGTTCTAAATGTTGGTATAAACAGCAAACCAATAAGGTTCTAATATTGCAACACATTAAACTGTCGTTTATTACGGCAGTTTTTTTATTTGAATTTTTTGATAAACAAAAAAACTCGAAAGATTTTTCTCTCAAGTTTTTGTTGATAATTTATTTTCCAATCTGCGGAACCGTGTTTATATCATATGGTGTTGGCTGATATACAAAATAATTGAGCCAATTGGAATATAACAGGTTTGCGCTTGAACGCCATGTGCAGTTAGGGTCCAATTGATCATTGTCGTTAGGAAAATAATTTTTCGGAATTTCTATATCTAGTCCCGCGGCCTTATCTCGCCAATATTCCTTAGCCAATGTCTCTGGATCGTATTCTGAATGACCCATTATAAATATCCGACGGCCTCCGTCTGTTGAAATCGCATAGACGCCTGCTTCTTCACTTTTGGCAAGTATTTTCAGTTCAGGCACTTTGAGAATGTTTTCCATTCTTACTGTGGTATGTCTTGAATGAGGAACCATAAAAGTATCATCAAATCCTCTAAATAGAATCGATCCTTTGTGGCTCACCTCATGGCTAAACACACCAAACATCTTTTGAGGAAGCTCCTCTTTTGGGATACCATAATGATAATATAGTGCCGCCTGTGCGCCCCAACAAATGTGAAATGTGCTATAGACATGGGAAGTGCTCCAATCCATTATTTTGCACAGTTCAGGCCAGTATTCTACTTCTTCAAAATCCATCAACTCTACTGGCGCACCGGTTATAATCATTCCATCGAAATAATCATCCTTTACATCATCAAACACTTTGTAGAATGCTAACATGTGCTCTTTTGCTGTGTTTTTTGGTACCCTACCGCTGACAGTAAGAAGCTCCACTTCGATTTGAAGCGGTGTATTTCCAAGAAGCCTTGCAAGTTGTGTTTCGGTAACAATCTTTGTAGGCATCAAATTCAATATCAATATTTTTAAGGGACGAATGTCTTGAGAAGACGCTCGCAACTCGTCCATGACAAATATATTTTCACTTTCGAGAGTTTTCTTTGCCGGAAGCTCATTAGCTATCTTAATTGGCATCTATACTATCCTTCTTTCTATTCCTAAAATGTCAAAATTATACTGCATCAAAACCATGCTGCAAATCTGCAATAATGTCATCAATATGTTCAGTTCCAATTGACAGACGAATTGTAGTTGACTTGATACCACCCGCTAACAATTCTTCCTCAGAAAGCTGAGAATGAGTCGTTGAGGCAGGATGAATAACTAAACTCTTAACATCTGCCACATTCGCCAGCAACGAGAAAAGTTCCAAGCTTTCGGTGAACTTTTTAGCAGTTTCGCCAGTACCTTTAATTTCAAAAGTGAAGATGCAACCTGCTCCATTAGGGAAAAACTCATCGTATAATTCCTTCTGTCTTCCTGTTTCTAAAGAAGGATGATTTACTTTTTCCACCTTAGGATGGTTCTTTAGGAAATCAACAACTTTAAGTGCATTTTCAACATGTCTCTCTACTCTTAATGACAAGGTTTCAAGGCCTTGCAACAATAGGAAAGAGTTGAAAGGAGATATTGTAGCTCCCTGATCTCTAAGTAGAGTGCTACGAAGTTTTGATATATATGCAAGTTTGCCTGCCACATCAGTGAATACAACACCGTGATACGACATATTCGGTTTGGAAAGACCCGGGAATTTGTCATTTTGAGTCCAATCAAAGTTACCAGAATCAATTATAACGCCACCAAGAACAGTTCCGTGGCCACCGATAAATTTAGTCGCTGAATGTACTACTATGTCTGCTCCATATTCTATAGGTCTAAGTAAAAATGGTGTGGCAAAAGTGCTATCAACTACTAGTGGAATTCCGTGTTTGTGAGCAATAGCTGCAATAGCCTCTATATCAATAACGTCCGCATTAGGGTTTCCTAATGTTTCAGCATAAAGCATTTTAGTGTTTGGTTGTATGGCTTTTTCGAAATTCTCAGGAACGGAAGGATCTACAAATGTTGTAGTGATTCCTTGGTCCACTAAAGTATTGGCAAATAGATTGTAGGTGCCGCCATATAAATTCATTGAAGAAACCACGTGGTCACCGACAAGAGCTATGTTTTGAACTGCATATGTTATAGCTGCAGAACCAGATGCTGTTGATAATGCGGCAACACCGCCTTCAAGAGCTGCCATTCGTTTTTCGAACACATCGGATGTTGGGTTCATCAATCGCGTATAGATATTGCCATCTTCTGTAAGATTGAATCTGCCAGCTGCCTGTTCGGAATCTTTGAATACATATGAGGTGGTTGCATAAATAGGGACTGCCCTCGAGTCAGTAGTAGGATCTGCTGTTTCTTGTCCTACATGAACTTGTAGTGTTTCAAATTTATAGTCTTTGCCCATTTTATAACCTCTTTCTTTTACTTTTATATTGTCTGAATTTCTTTAATAATCAATGAAGGAATAATACCACCATATAGCTTATTTGTCAACGTTCTGTAGCCTTGTGCTGGAACGGAAAAATGATGGAACTCGTCCATCATTAGGCTGAATTTATATGCTTTCTATTATAGCGTTTACTTACAAATTTATTCTTCTAATATTCCGTACTTTTTCTTTATTCTGTTTAATTTTTCAACTAAAGGTTTGCTCAACAACAGTACACACAAGAACACCGCTATTCCCTGGCTAACGTTTATAGGGATTCCTGCAATATAAATGGCTGCTATGGATTGGTCTTTCATTATCTGTGCCATCGTAAACACTGTGCAAGTATCTAACAGTGGTCCAACCATTAAAACCATTATTATGAAACCTACTATAGCGCTTCTCAAAGGTTTAGTGTCTTTTAGAAAACCTTTTTTTGCCAAGATTCCTACAATAAATCCAAATAGTCCATAAGCAAACATTTGCCACGGTGTCCATGGCCCTTGTCCATAAAGCATATCGCTAACTAACATACTTAATGAGCCAGTCATGAAACCAACTTGTGGCCCAAATGCCATGGCTGTTATCATAATAATTCCACCTATGGGTTTGAAATGAGGCAGCCACACAAACGCCGCTCTGGCCACCACAGCTATAGCACACATTATTGCCAATATCATAAGTTCTCTTGCTTGAGGTTTTCGCCTTTCAAAACTTATAAAAAATGGGATCATTGAATACACCATTATAAGTACGCTAGCAATATAATATCTTCTGTCTCCCAAATACCATGAAAAAATAATGGTTACAGGTATCAAAACAAGGAGCGCAACTACTGCTATCCAAAATCCGTGATTCTTTTTTTTATTTGCTATTTGTTCATTTGGCATAGTTTGATCACATCCTCATTGGTGATTGCATTTTCAAATATATGTCTGCTCATACGGTTAGCCGCTGTAGTGTAAAAACTGTTTTCAGAAAAAAACTTGTTTGGTGTATTGGTTGTCATAAGGTTTCCGTCAAAAAACATTCCAACTCTATCTGCATATTTAGCACAGAATTCCACATCATGTGAAACCATCAAAATAGTAACGCCTTTTTCTTTGAGCTTTTTTAGGATTTCTGCAAGCTTCAATTTGAAAAAGTTATCTATTCCCTTAGTCGGTTCATCTAACAACAAAATCTTAGGTTGAGTTAAAAGAACTTTTGCTAAAGCAGCTCGTTGCTGCTCTCCACCTGAAATATCATAAGGATGGCTTTCGAGTAGATGATCAATGCCACAAAGTTTGGCTGTTTCCATAACAACATTTGCAGTAGCTTCTGAACTTGAACCTACCATCTCCTCAAGATCTTCTCTAACAGTCCTTTTGACAAAAAGGCTTTGTGGGTCTTGTGGAAGCATGGCCAAGTTTCCCTTAAACAATTCCGATGATTTGTATTTTTCGATACGCTTTCCGTCTATAAGGATTTGCCCTCTGTAAGGATTGCATATATTACATATTGCTTTTAGAGTGGTGGATTTGCCTGTGCCGTTTCCGCCAACAATAGCAAATATAGTTTCTTTTGGAACCTTGAGATTGACGCCTTTTAGAACATCTGCTGAATCTCTTTCATATCTGTACCATATATCCTTCAGGATAATTGAAGGAGTTCCTACATCCTCGCCTCTAGATGGCTTTTCTGAGACCGTAACTGTTTTTATTTCTTTATTTTCAAAGACTTGGCTTAGCCAATTTCTACCCTCACGGACAGTCAATGGGCATTTGAGATTGTTTTCCACCCCATAATATATCTGTACCGGCGATGGCATAGCAGCAAACATTTGATTGTTGCTCTTTTTTAGGAACTCTCCTATTTTATGAGGCTCATCCACAGCAATAATAGAGCCTTCTTCCATCACAACTACTCTATCAGAAGCATGGAAGATATCCTCAAGCCTATGCTCTGTTATGATGACAGTAGTGCCAAGTTCAAGGTTTATTTTTCTTACTGTATTCAAAAAATCCGTCGCAGCAATAGGATCTAATTGGCTGGTCGGTTCATCTAAAATCAACACTGTCGGTTGCATGGCCATAATAGCAGCCAAGTTTAGTAATTGCTTTTGGCCTCCGGAAAGTTCTGATACATTCTTGTTAAACCACCCTTGAATGCCAAAATAGCTTGCCATTTCTGCAACCCTAAGCCTGATAGTCTTTTGATCAATTCCTAAACTTTCAAGTCCAAAGGCTAATTCATGCCACACTTTGTCGGTAACTATTTGATTGTCTGGATTTTGCATTACATATCCAATTTTTCCAGCCTGATGCCTCAAGACCATTTGATTGATTGGCATACCTTCAAAAAGTATATCGCCTGTCAATTTTCCGTGAGGTGCAAGAACGCTTTTTAAATGCTTTAGCAAAGTAGTTTTGCCACTTCCACTTTTTCCGCAAATGGTTATGTACTCGCCTCTTTCTATATCTAAATTGATATTTTTCAAAGCATATTTTTCTTCTGAAGTTGGATATGAAAAGCTTAAATTCTTGATCTCAAAATGCGCCATATTATCGCCTCCATAATGTTTAATACCGTCGGTATTGCCAAGAACCCAGCATATGCTATAATTCCTGCTATTGTATAAAAGTTCACTTCCCATAATGCTTGAGACGGAACAGACTTCATTCCTCCCATTATGCCGCAAAATAAGATGCATCCAATTAGAATTGCCATAATTATTAGCAACGCTATGTCTCTTTTGTCGAATCTATATATCGAAAAGTTGCTTCTTTTGCCTGACCCATAACCACGACTTCTCATGCTGTCAGCTGTTACTATTCCACCTTCTAAGGCCCATGTAGTCAACGTTGAAGCCACAGTCATTCCATTCTCTATTTTTTCTTTCTTTGTCCCAAAGTCTCCAGCCTTGCCAACGCATTTTCTGGCACCAGCTATTTGCTTGGCTTTTATTTGAAAGTTCGGCACCAATCTCATTATCATCGATAAGACAAGAGAAATAGACGGCGCCCCTTTGCCAAAGATGTATAAAAATTTATCACTAGTCATAACTCTGTTGTAAGAAGCAAACCAAGTTATAATCGACACAAACATTGCTGCCAAAATAATGCCATAAGACAATGACTCTAATGTGTAGGCTCTGCCTCCAAAGTAAGTAAACAGTACGGTTCTTCCGTTAGGGTTGAATAGTGGGCTTATGGCTGAAAGTGCCAGAAATAAAGGTATCATTCCAACAAGCATTTTGAGCCCTGCTCTTCCTCTTACAGTTATGTAATATGCAAAAGCGAGAATTAAAGAACACACCAAAAATGCAGGATGTAGAAAAAACATACTGAAAACCACTGCACCAATAAAAAAGGTGAAGTTTATGATTGGATTGTAATTGGAAAAAGTGTCCTTATTCTGCATTTTTTATATATCCTTCCAAAACAAAAGGCACCATAAGGTGCCGACTTTTGAAAATCATAACATGGTTGGCTTATCTCTAATTTGCCACAAAATACAATTTTCGTCTCACCTCAGAAGACTTTTAATTTAAAGCAAGTACAGGTCTACCGACTTAATCTTTATCCTACACAGATTCCTTCCCAAGGATTATATCCCAGTGGTTTATGGCTTCGCCAATCTTTTCGTAGATAGCACGGTTGCTGAGAGACAGTGCCGGAGTTTAACCGGCTTCCGAGATGCCTTGCTCAAATATATTCTTTTGTTGCTTATATCCTAACCTTTACACGATTGTTCTGTCAATAGAATATCGGCGAAAAGTCCCCTATAGCCCTAATATTTGCATAATTAGCCTGCCTATATAAACGCCAACCACACAAAGTACAACGCTCAATACAATATATGTCATACTACCTAAAAACCTACCGTCTTCAAACATATTGAATGTTTCTAGGGCAAAGGTAGAAAATGTAGTAAATCCACCGCAGAGTCCTACTTTCAAAAACAGCAACGTGTTTCCCTCAATCGCATCAACGGACTCAGAGGCTTTGATAATCATACCAATAACAATAGCCCCTAGAACATTAACTAATAGAGTTTGTAGTGGTAGAGCCTCCTTGTTGAGCACAGGAACCAAACTTATCAGGTATCTAAAAACAGACCCTACAAAACCTCCTGCACCAACAACCAAACAATTTATAATCATCTTTTCCTCCAAGCTTTTAATTGCAAAACCTTTGTATAATATCTTATACTCATTTATCCACTAACCCAGCCAATATTTCTAAGGCTTTTTCTATGTCCTCCGGCTCTGCATATGAATAAGAAATTCGTATAGCATTACTTTCCGAGTAATCATATATGCTACCAGGGTTAAGTAGCACTTTATATTTAAGGGCATTATGAAACAGCTTATCTATTGAGATTTTCTTATTAAACTTGAGCCATATATAGAATCCACCTGCGGGCTCATTCCAAGTCGCTATTTGGCTAAAGTTTTTCTCAAGAGATTTAAGGGCAATATCTCTTCTGATTTTTAATTCTTTTCTCAGGTTAGCTAAATAAATGTCATAATCGCCACCTGTCAATAGTTCGGTCATTATCCATTGTGACACAGAGCTAGCACCGTAATCAGTCTGCATTTTCACATCCCCCATACGTTCCACTACCGCTTCAGGGCCTACTACCCATCCTATCCTGAGGCCGGGAGCCATGGTTTTAGATACCGTTCCCATATAGATGACAGTTCCATTCGTATCATATGCTTTAATCGGTTTAGGCGGCTTTTCATCTAGCCAAAGCTGACCATAGGCATCATCTTCTAGTATTGGAAGCCTTTCCTTTTGGCAAAAGTTCAAAAGTTCCCATCGCCTTTCCTTGCTCATAACTGTTCCCGTAGGATTCTGGTTTGTTGGAATAGTGTAGAGTAATGCATTTCGGGAGTTTTCCTTTATATTCCAGTACTGTATTCCATCCTTGTCCATTGGAATTCCTCTGAGATTCATACCCTCAGATTGAAATACTTGTACGGATTTTAAATATGTTGGTGCCTCTGTATAAATCAAACTGCCCTTTTGTAACATGCATACAGAAATCAACTGTAACCCCTGCAAAGACCCAGAAACTATCAATGTGTTTTCTAAAGAAGATTGGAATCCTTGTTCTAAGTACAGTCTTTCCGATAAAGCTTTTCTTAGTTCTGTTAACCCTAACGGTCCAAGGTAATTGAGGGAGAGTATTCTCTCCGGCATCTTTTTGAAAATTTTATTTACGATTTTGCTTGGATATAGCCTAGGGGAAAGTTCTCCCGTTCCGATTCTTATATAAGTAGGATCAAACTCTAATTTATTTATGGTTTTTATAGCATCAACATTGGCTTTAAACGGGCCGCTTTCTATATAGCTGCCCCAATCAGGCGGCTGACTAGCAAGTAATGACCACGTATTACTTTTGACCTTTGTTCCCCCACCAAAGTCGCTCTCCAATATACCATAAGCTACCAACTCTTCCATAGCTGTAACAATGGTGCTTCGGTTCACTCCAAAAGATTCAGACATGGCCCTTTGGGAAGGCAGTTTACTACCTATAATCCAATCGCCTGTTGCCACTTTTTCTCTTATATATTCAATAATCTGTCTATAGACAGGTGTTTTGCTGTTTTTATTAGGTTTCCAGTCAATCTTGATAGTTGGCATGGTTTTCTCCCCTTTAACAAAATATGCAGGCAACGAATCCATTGAATTCAATGGGTCGCCGCCTGCTTTCATAATACATGGTACGCTATATTCTAGTCAAGTTATAAAAATTCAAAGTAAGTGCCCATGCCTTTTTCTTTTGCCATTTCATACACTTTCATGGCTGTTACGTTGTCTTGAATCGCCATTCCTGTAGTGTCAAAGATAGTAATCTCCTCGTCGCTTTCTCTACCTGCCTTCTTGCCTGTAACAATTTCGCCTATTTCACCATAGATATCATCTCTGGTAATTATGTTGTTTATAATGGCGTTTCTTGTCTCTCCACGGCTTACACACTGGTCCATGCTGTCATTGATTACCTTCGCACCTTTGAATATTGCAGGATCCCATTCATTCTTGCCGGCCATGTCAGCGCCTACAGCAACTATGTGCATTCCTGGTTTTACCAAATCCTTGGAAACAAGAAAGTCTTTAGATGGAGTTACAGAAATAGCTATATCTGCATCTTTCATAGCCTCCGCTGCAGTTTCACAGATTACTACCTGCTTGCCTGTTTCTTTTTCTACGTCTTCCTTATATTTGGCAAGTTCCTCTGGAAATTGGCTATAAACATTTACCTTGTCAATATCCATAACCTTGCAAAGTCCGTAAACCTGCATTCTGGCTTGGCCGCCGCCTCCGAAAACAGCAACAACTTTAGAATCTTTTCTAGCAAAATGCTTTGAAGAAATTGCTCCTGCCGCCGCAGTTCTAACTCCAGTTATCAAGCTTCCGTCCATAATACATGTCGGTGCACCTGTTTTTCCATCAAATATGCTTATGGTTCCAATCATAGTAGGTAGGTCGTTTATTTTGCCATTATCGTAAAACCCTGATGCGATCTTTACAGAAACGCTTTCATTAAGCTCGTTGTAACATGACTTTATGTCGGTTTCCCCGTTGTTTTGTGGCATTTCCATAGAGACAATATCCGGCTGTTGTACCTTTTTTTCTTCGAAAGCCACATAGCCTCTTTCTACCGCCTCAATTACTTCCTCCATTGACAAAAGCTTTTGAACATCTGCCATGCTAAGTAACATAGTTTTCATTTTATCTGCCTCCTCACAAGATTACCTTGTTAGTCTATCTACTTTATTTTGTGAAGCCGTTTTCTATCAAGAACTCTTCGAATTTTGCCAAAGCTTCAGGAACGCCTTTTCTGCCGTATCCCATTCTAAAGTACTGATCATCCATATCGTAGATTGTTGCTGGAAGAAGCAATACACCTTTTTTGTCTACTGCCATCTGGCAAAATTCTTTAACTGGCATATCTAAAAGTAACTTATGGTATGCTACTGGTCCGCATGTAATAGGTTTCTTTTCAAAGATATAATCATACTTAGCAAAGAATTCTTCTGCCAACTTAACGTTTTCTTCAATAAGAGTTCTGCTTCTGTCTAATAACTCATCACTGTGCTTTAACGCCACTTTGGAAAGGTACTCGGATGGTGCAGAGTCGCATATACTCATGTAGTGTTTAAACTTAACTACTTCGTTTAAAAGTTCTATATCTTTAGATACAATCCAACCTACACGTAGTCCAGCTAAGCCATATGCTTTTGACATAACTCCTAATGAAGCACAGTCATCATAGATGTCAGCCATCCATTCTCTTTTTTCACCATCCATTTCGATGCCCTTATAAACTTCATCTGCAAACAGTTTAACTCCGTGCTTCTTACAGATTGCGCATAGTTTTTCGATTTCTGCATTTGTGAAAGTATATCCTGTTGGGTTGTTTGGTGAGTTAACAGATATAACTTTTGTGTTAGGCTTGATTAAGCTTTCCAATTCGTCAAAGTCAACGACCCATTTTTCTCCATCATCTTTGATAAACCATTTTGAATATTCGCAGTTTGGAATTGAATTTGCTACTTCGTAAGCTGATTGATAGTTAGGGTACATTACTATCATGTGATCCCCTGGATTAAGAACGATGTTCATATAAGCAAAGATTGCTTCCTGTGCGCCATGGAAAACCAATACGTTTTCTGGTTTCATATTTTTATAAAGGCCTGCGATTAACTCTCTTAACTCAGGATCGCCCCAAGTTTCTGTATAGCCTAATCTAAGGTTCAAATATCCTTCTTTTGCGCCTGGCTCCATAGCTAACAGTTCTTCTGTAGTCATGGATTCGCAATCTGACTGAGTTAGAAGATATGGCGCTGTAAATTCATATAGGCCAAAATAACATTCTAGTTTAAAATCATTAACTTTCATTTTTGTACCTCCGCTTTTCTTTTTAGATGGTTGTTGATATGTGATATACCCGTCCAACCAGACCTTTTTATCTTATTATATGACATATGATAACACATTTTTTAAGGTTTGTGCACAACCATAATAATAGTTTTTGACCCAACCAAGTTTTTAGCAAATTAGTATGCTGCTCACATTAATCTTATATGTAGGAATTGCAGTCAAATTCTTCAAGTGGGAATAGTTTCAGGGTACTTATTAACAACTTTTCGGCACATAAAAATAACCCCAGGGATAACTCCTTGGGCCTAATTTTTTTATTACATTCTTTCGAAAACCAAGTTACAAACGGTACGGTCTCCGCCACCTATACCAGTTGATCCTGCTGTTGATTGAGCAAAAGTATGTAGACGATATCCTTCAGCAAACTGCTGATTACATAAATCTTCGATTTCGCTAAAGTTCTTTGAACCTTTACCTACAAATTTTTCTCTAAGTACTACCTGCATTACACGATATTGGCCTGTTCCACTGTTAACTTTGCCTTCATCGTCGTTGAATGACTTTAATAATCCCATGATGAATTCCTCCTATATTTTATTTACATTTATTAAAATAGCATACTTTTTTAATAAATGCAATATGTGTTGTTTGATATGGTATAAATGTTTATTGGTGCCGTCGTTTGGGGTTGGATATTTTTCAAAAAATAAAAAACGCTGGTAATAGTCACATAACTATTTCCAACGGTTTTCTTTGTGGTTGCGGGGACAGGATTTGAACCTGCGACCTCCGGGTTATGAGCCCGACGAGCTACCAACTGCTCTACCCCGCGACATCAATATTTTGTTGTATAATTTCGACCTTGAATACTTTTAATATTCTTTTTAAGCGCCCTACGTATAAAACGATTGGTGCCGGAGACCGGGGTCGAACCGGTACGATCGGTAAGGATCGCAGGATTTTAAGTCCTGTGCGTCTGCCAATTCCGCCACTCCGGCAAAAAATGGCTCCAAGGGTGGGGCTCGAACCCACAGCCTATCGGTTAACAGCCGAGTGCTCCACCATTGAGCTACCTTGGAACAGTATTTGTATTCGTTTTTTTTAGTGACAACACAAATGATTATACAATATGGCAGATATGATGTCAAGTACAATCAGGAGAAATTTTCCGGATTTCCTTTCATCGCTTCGACCTTATCTTTTTCGGCATTTTCTTCAACGATGGCAATCTTTTTTCTATACTTTTCCGCAAGATCTTCTTCGCCGATTAACTCATATGCTTTAATCAATTCTTCCATAGTTTGAATGTTACTTGGTGATAGTTGGAGAGCCTTTTTAAAGTCATCTATGGCTTCATCAACCATTCCTAGTGCAGCGTTGGCGATTCCCATATAATGCCACAACGGCCACCAATTTTCAAAACGCCCCTCAGTGTATTTGGACAAAACAAGAAGGCCCTCTTGGAATTTGCCAGAGAGGATCATATTATATCCTTCTTCTATTTCCACTGGCTCATCTAAAAGTGCGAGGCGTCCTTTTATCTCTTTCTTTTTTTCCTCATCGTCGGAAAGTTTTATGAATTCTTCCCATGTCAACTTCGCCTTTACATAAAGCCCTAAATTTATATATCCGTATCCTAAAAAATAATAGCTTTCTGCGAAATCTGGTTTGCGCAAAGTCGCTTCTTCAAAGGCTTCTATGGATTCTGCTTTAAACCTTGCAATAAACTCCTCTTCTTCTCCAAGTTCATATGCATCTTTGCAAGCACGACCATAACAATAAACAGCATCTATATTGTCAGGGTCTATTAGCATTGCTGCTCTAAATTGAATACATGCATAATCATAGTCTCTTTTTTGTGCGCCTTCAACGCCTTCAGCTACCAAGCCTTGAGCAAATCTCTTGTCAGAAACTCTCAATATATATGAAACGTAATTATCTCTATATTCAAATTGTGGATCACATCCTATTACAAAAGCCATGCTACGAGCTATAGTCGCAGTTGAAATGGATTGGATATCCTCTTTTCGAATAGGAATAGGAACTCCCGTCAATATGTCTGACAGCCCTGCCTTTTGTAAATAGTTCTCTGACAGTTCATCAAATATATAGTCCTTTAGATGTTCTATTAAATATTTACTTATTCTATCGTCTCTATTTGCCATATCCATAGGTTATAATTCCCATCCTTTTTTAAAAAATCTCTTTACTTCCTCAGGGTTAAGTGTCTCATCTAAATCCTTCTTTAACATTTCCTCAATGTCAATTCCCATCTCTGTCCCAAACTTGTTCAAAATCCTATATTGGTCTTCCTTTTTTCTATTCTTGTGGTGATACCCATTTTTATAATAGAATTCGGCTATTTTTTCAAATAGATCAAATGGTTCTACTTCTAATGCACTAAGCAAATAGGCAGTAGTGTTTGCAAATCCACCTCTATTATAATATATATCTAGCATCTTTTCTATGGATTTTAGCTTTGTCAGTTCAAGGGCACTAATCCATTTGTTAGAAATTATTTCATAAGGTGCTTTATCTCTCGCCACTATACCATATTGGTCTCTTTGCATATCCATAGCAGTGCCTTTTAGCACCTTTAGAAAGCCTAATTGGAACATGTGAGCCCCAAGGTTATATACCTTATTAAAAGACCTTGAAAACAAAGAATAGGTCTCGTATGGCAGCCCAGCTATAAGGTCTACATGTATATGTATGTTACCAAGTTCCATAAGTTTTTCTACATTATATAATATCGGATATACATTTTCTCTTCGGTTAACTGCTACAAGTGTTTCCGGGTTTGTTGATTGAATTCCTATTTCCAATTGAAACAAACCTTTACGGGCAGTTCCCAATAGTGACAACAACTTTTGAGTTAACAAATCAGCGCATATTTCGAAATGAAAATTAGTTACTCCATTGTCGTTTTCGATCAAATATTTTAATATTTCGTATGTTCTTTTTTCGTCGTAGTTAAAAGTGCGATCTATAAACTTTACCTGCATCACTCTTTTATAAAGGAAATATTTCAAATCCCTTTTTACTCTTTCCATGCTTAAGGTTCGCATAGTTTTATCAACAGAAGAAAGGCAATAACTGCATCTAAAAGGACATCCTCTAGACGACTCGTAATATACGACCCTATCCTTTTCACATTCAAGGACTGAATATAAAAATGGGATGGCGTTAAAGTCCATTGGCTCTATCTGCTGGTTTATATATATCTTGCCATTTTGTCTGTATGTAAGTCCTGGAACAGTGTTAAAAAGGTCTTGAGAGTCTTCTAACACCTCCATGAATCGATAAAAGGAGTACTCCCCTTCTCCAGATATTATGAAATCAACCCAAGGGTTTTCCATCATAAAAAGATGGCTATTAAAACTAACTTCTGGCCCTCCTAAGCAAATTTTAATAGATGGTCTTGCTTTTTTAAGATCAGACGCCAATTCTTTTATTTGCTCTATGTTCCAAACGTAGCAAGAAAAGCAAACCATATCATAGTTTGCTTTTACAAGTTCTCCATATATGTACGAAGGTTCGTTGTTAATAGTAAATTCCTGTAGTGTCACATCCTTAGAAGTATCTGCCATTACTGTATATAAATACTTTAATGCAGGGTTTGAGTGAACATATTGAGAATTTAGAGTCGTTAACAAAACTTTCATTTTATAACATCCTAAACCTTTCGTCTTTGAGCAGTCCCTTGTCTTCCATACAGCGTTTTAGAGAGGCAATCATACTGTCATTGTCCATTGGTAGGTTTCCACGAAGAGAAACGTAATTAGAGGCATGGTTACTCCTAAACACACACGGCTTAGTCGGTCTTGCATATTTGAGCATTAAACAAGTTTCCCCCAATACGTCTTCTGGGGAAAGGGTCTTAAATTTGCCTGATTTATAGTCTTCCAGCAAAGGTGCCGGCTCTTGAAGCATTAAAGTCAATAAGCTTACATATGAAGCATTCATTTCAGCAATCATTGTGCCTGTTTCAATAGCATGCTCTTCCCAAAGGTCTGGGCCTGCAAGTCCACTTATAAAAGTGACCGAGGTTTTGAGACCTGCTGCTTCTAGTTTCTGAACTCCGTCAATAAGCTGCTGTCTTGTTTCGCCTTTATTCACCATCTCTAACACTTTGTCACTTCCTGACTCTGCGCCAATATATACCATAGTCATTCCATGTTCTCTAAGCTCACGAAGCTCCTCTTCGCTTTTGCGAAGAGCATCCGTTGCTCTACCATAAACAGTGACTCTCTCACACTCTGGGAAAGTTTTCTTGATGTAGTCAAGTATCTTAATAAGTTTCGGTGTTGCAAGGCATAGCGCATCGCCATCACACAAAAATATTTTTTCAACTTTTGAATAATGACTTCTTGCCCAATCTAAGTCTTCGAAAACTTCTTCTGGCTTTCGAACTTTGAACTGCTTTTCTTTGAACATGTTGCAAAAAGTACACTTGTTATGTGAACATCCTATAGTGACCTGTACAAGTAAGCTGTATGCCTCGCTTGGGGGTCTATAAATATCTCCTATATAACGCATATCTACATTTCCTTTCACATCATCTGGCGATGGTTCTTAATTTAATGAACAGTCCTACATTCTTTCAGGTACTTCCATACCCAACAGCGCTAAACCATTTTTAATGGCAATTTGAGCCGCTTTTACAAGGATCAATTTAGAAATTTTTTCTTCCTCATCTTCTACAAGAATGTGCTCATCATGATAAAATCTATTGAACGCTTGAGCTATATCTACGATATGTCTTGTAAGAACAGAAGGTTCATATTTTTCTCCTGCATCTATTATAACTTGTGGCATAGCATATATTAGCTTAGCTAATTGATATGCACTATCGCCTGTAATGTACTCAGGGTTTAGGTTGCTAGCATCTTCCGCCTTCAATGATGCCGCTTCTCCTGCGTTACGCATAATGCTTGCTGCCCTTGCATAAGTGTATTGTACATAAGGGCCAGTCTCGCCATTAAAATCAAGAACTTTGTCCCATGAAAATACATAATCTTTTATTCTTCCATTAGATAGCTCTTGGAAAATAACTGCACCAATTCCGACCTGCTTCGCAGTTTCTTCAATATTGTCAGTGTTTACGCCTTTTTTCTTGATTATTTCTTTTGTCTGACTGATAGCTCTGTTAAGAACATCTTCCAAAAATACTACTCTTCCATGTCTTGTTGACATAGTGCCATCTTCAAGGCTAACAAGTCCAAAAGGTACATGTATATTTTCTTTTGCCCAATCAAATCCTAAAAGTTCTATAATCTTGATCCATTGCTGGAAATGAAGATTTTGCTGAGAAGCAACTACATAAATATTTTTATAAAAATTATAGTGTTCTTTTCTGTAAACAGACGCAGCTATGTCCCTTGTAATATACAGGGACGATCCGTCAGATTTTTTAATCAATGCTGGTGTTAAGCCATAAGGTTCAAGGTCAACTATTTGAGCGCCGTTCGACTCTTCCATAAGGCCTTTTTCTTCTAGCATCTTTACTATTCCAGGCATTTTATCAGAGTAGAAACTTTCTCCCGCATAAGAGTCGAATTCAACCCCTAGCATTTTGTACACTCTGTTAAACTCTTTTAGGCTCTCATCTCTGAACCACTGCCAAAGTTCCATTTCTTCTTTTTGGCCGTTTTCCAATTTTGTAAAGATTTCTCTTGCCTCTTCGTCTAGCTCAGGATGTGCCTCAACTTCTTGATGGAACTTGGTGTAATAATTTAGCAATGTTTTAATAGGCTCTTTTATTACATCTTCCTTGTTACCCCAGTGTCTGTAAGCACAAATCATTTTGCCAAATTGAGTGCCGTAATCTCCCAAATGGTTGATTCTAACTACATTGTATCCCATTGCACTATAAATCTTATTTATTGAATTGCCGATTACAGTACTTCTTATATGTCCTATATGAAACGGTTTTGCAATATTAGGTGACGAGAATTCTACTATTACTAATTTTCCTTCTCCCACATTGCTTTTACCAAAGTCGTCTTTTTTGCTTAAAACTTCTGCTGTAACATCTTTGACTAAAGATTCTTTGGAAACAAACATGTTAACATAAGCATTTACTTGTTCCACTTTTTCAAAAAGAGGGTTCTCGCTAATTTGGGCTGTTATATCTGCTGCAATAAGCGGCGGAGCTTTTCTTAAGCTCTTTGCTAATCTGAAACACGGAAAAGCATAATCTCCCATCTTATTGTCTTGAGGGACTTCTAACATAGCTTGTATTTCCTCTATATTAAGCCCTTCTATATGGGTAGCTATGATCTTTGCAATTTCTTCCTTGAAATTTACCATTTTATCTTCTCCTTTTCAGTAATAACTTCAATTCCCATGGCTGCCAGCATTCCGGCGAAAACGCCGTCACCGTCTGTCAGTGTCCCTGAAAATGTACCGTCATATATCTTTCCTATTCCGCATGAAGGACTGTTCGCCTTAAGTATGGCACCTTCTATTTCTTCTCCTCCAAGCTCGGCCATTTTGACACATCTTTGTAGGGTGGCTTGTGCGCCTTGCACGAACTGGCTGGTCACATCCTCCCCTGACTTATTCAAAATGCGTCTACCAACTTTTTCTGCCGGTGGCCTTGGGCAAGGTAGATTACCTGCTCTTTCTGGACACACTACTATGTGCTTGTGTGTCTTGCAAAACTCAACGACTTCATCCTTTTGGTTGTTACCACCATTATATTTGCAATTGTGTCCAAGTAAACATCCGCTTACAATATACATTCATTACTCCTTCAAAGTGACAATGGTTATGCCATCTCCACCTTCATTATATTTCCCTTTTCTAAAAGAAGCTACATGTTTATGGCTTTTAAAAACTCTTCTTAGTCCTTCTTTGAGGATTCCCTCTCCTCTTCCATGGATTATCGTAACTTCTCTTAATCCTGCTATATAGGCATCGTCAAGGTACTTGTCTACATCCATTATTGCATCCTCAAGATTCATGCCTTGAACATTGACTGATGTGGATATTGACTGAGCCTTCGCCCTATAAAGTCCCCCATGTTTTGTGACTTGGGAGTTTTTTGCCGGTGTGTCTTGTTGAAGAAACATTAGATCTTCAACATTTATGTTTGCCTTCATTATTCCGATTTTTACTTGCAAGTCACCTTTTTCATCTGGCAAGGTCAAAACCTCTCCCACCTGATCCAGTGTGACGACTCTTACGCTGTCACCTATTTTTAAGTCAGCAGCATTAACTGGACTTTGGTTGACTCTTCTGATAAGTTTTTCGGAAAATCTATCTTCAGCATCCTTCAATTTTTTTCTATTTCTATCAAAGGTTCTGTTTCTCTCGCCCATACTCTCCATCTTACTAAGTTGGCGAAGTTCTTTACTTACATCATTAGAAGTCTGACGAGCCTCTTTTAAAATATCTCTGGCTTCTTCTTTTGCTTTTCTAATAATATTCTCTTCTTTTATTTCTAAGTCTTGCTGCCTTTTTTCCAATTCTTCTTTTTGTTTTTTCATGGAAATATTCAGCAAAATGGCTTCATCTCTCTCTTGCTCAGCTTTTTTCTTATCTCTCTCAATCGCATCCAACACATCTTCGAACTCTATATCTCCGCGCTCAAGAAGGGTCGATGCTCTTTCGATTAGAGTTTCTGGCAATCCTAATTTTCTTGAAATTTCAAATGCGTTTGATTTTCCAGGTATGCCAGTCAATAATCTATATGTAGGGCTCAAAGTATTAATGTCAAATTCCATTGAACCGTTTTCTACTCCATCTGTAGCTAAGGCATATTTTTTCAGCTCGTTGTAGTGAGTGGTTGCTATAGTGTATGCACCCCATGATTTAAGGTTCTCTAATATGGAAATAGCTAACGCAGCACCCTCGGTTGGGTCTGTACCGGCTCCAAGCTCATCAAGCAACACCAAAGACTTGCTGTCGACATTTTTTAGTATCTCAACGATGTTTTTCATGTGAGAAGAAAATGTACTTAAGCTTTGCTCTATACTTTGCTCATCCCCTATATCGGCAAACACTTGCTCAAACATAGGAATTCTACTCGTAGACGCCGCCGGAATGTGAAGACCGCTTTGGGCCATCATCACTAACAGCCCTACTGTTTTTAAGGTAACTGTCTTGCCGCCTGTATTAGGTCCTGTGACAACCAACGTTGTATAGTCATCTCCCAATGAAATATCTATTGGAATAACTTTTTGTGAATCTATAAGTGGATGACGTGCTTGTTTAAGTTCAAGCAGTCCGTCTTCAAACACTTGTGGACATTCGCCTTTCATCTTTACGGAAAGTTTGCCTTTTGCAAAAATAACATCTAAAGCAACCAAAAGTTTTTGATTGTTTGTTATCTGATGGAAATATTCAGCCACTGCAGAAGATAATTCTGCAAGTATTCTTTCAATTTCTACCTGCTCCGCCAATTCCAACTCTCTAAGTTCATTGTTAAGATTGACGATAACCTGTGGTTCAATAAATATAGTCGCTCCTGTGGATGATTGATCGTGAACTATTCCAGGGAATTTGCCTCTATGCTCAGCCTTAACTGGAACTACATATCTTCCGTCTCTCAAGGTCACAATAGCATCTTGAAGATAAGTTTTATTATCCGATGAGTTCAAAATATTGTTAAGTCTATTTTTGATAGCATCATTTTGCCTTGCCATAGTTCGTCTTATGTCTTTCAGCTTTGGCGAGGCATTGTCTGCCATTTCATCCTCTGAAAGAATGCAACGGTCTATATTTTCTATAAGTCTTGGAAATGTTACCAAAACTTCTCTTATACCATCAATAATTGGTAGCTCTGGCAAATCGCTCTTTAGGAAAGTTATCACGTTACTAGCAACTTTTAGGTTGTACAAAACCTGAAGTAGCTGTCTCATAGTCAAAGTTCCACCTTTTTGGGCAAAGCTAAGAGCCTCTTCGATTTGATAAATTTGTCCAAGAGGCGCGCTACCTTTTCGAACTATAACTTGGACAGCTTCGCTGGTTTCTGCCAACGCTTCTGCTACTTCTCTTGCCTCTGTCATAGGCTTTAATCCTATAAGCACATCTTTGGCAGCATTAGAATTAGCTTGCTGTACCAATAATTCCAATATTTTATTGTACTCAAGTGTTTTTAGCGTCTTAGGTTTCATTATGTTCCTTGTACTCTTCGAGTTCTCTTTTTAGCCTTAGATTTTCCATCTGCAAGTCGAAAAAAGAGTTTTCGAAGTCACTGCACTTGGTCTCTAATTCTTGGTATCTTTTTTCGCTATTTTCTTTTTCTTCAGCAGCTCTTGCAGCACTTTCCTTATATTGGACAAAGCTTTTTTTAGCCTCTTCCCACATTTGAATGTAGTGCTTAGTGTCGTTTTCTAACACTTCTTTTTCTTCTTCTAACTGCTCGATTTGTTCCATAGCATCAAAATACTCATCTGCGATGTTAAGTGCCGTTAAAACAGCAAGGGTTCCCTGCCCATTGGTTGAAAAGCTACGTCCTAGTTCGCGCATTTTTTCATCCACATGAGCCGCAATCTGTTTTATGGCGTCTTCATCCTTTTCACCAGTTACAGTGTGTTCCTGCCCATAAATTCTTACTTTTACCTTGTTGTTTCCCATCGTTTCTCTCCTTAAATATCTCTCAGCGTTACATCTAATTTTTCTTTAAGGCTTTTTAGTATCTTGCTGTGTACAACATTTACATCTTCATCAGTCAATGTTTTATCGTCGTGTCTATAAGTCAGTGCAAATGCCACACTCTTCTTGTTCTCCTCAACCTGATGTCCTCTGTAGACATCAAATAATTTAATATCTTTGAGGATTTTGCCGCCTGCATTTTTAATAACTTTTTCTATGTCACCTATTGCCATAGTTTCTTCTACTAGCAAAGCTATATCTCTTGAAGTTGAAGGGTATTTAGGAAGCGGAGAATATGCTTTTTCAAGGTTAGCCATTTGTGCTACCACATCGAAGAATAGTTCCGCTGCATAGCAGTTGGTTCCTATTCCATATTTTTCGGCAACTTGTGGGTGAACTTCTCCCATTATACCCAACTCTATAAATTCTTCCATTGGGCCATTAGGTCCATAGCTAACCTCACGCACAGCGATTCTTGCACATCTGCCCGGATGGTAAGCTCCATATTCCTTTTCTGCGATAAATTCTAAATCTGTGATTCCAAGTTTGCCAAGCATTTCAACTATTGCACCTTTTAGAGTGAAAAAGTCTTCTTCCTTACCATAGAATCC
Organism: uncultured Oscillospiraceae bacterium; assembly: GCA_964619315.1. Classification (GTDB taxonomy): domain Bacteria; phylum Bacillota; class Clostridia; order Peptostreptococcales; family Anaerovoracaceae; genus Fimisoma. The sequence goes on from CAZUEH010000002.1 coordinate 102,209, forward strand.
TATGGACATGGCATCGCTTTCTGTAGGAAGTTCCTCTTCATTAAGGAGATTTACCATGAAAGTGTTTCCGATTTCGAAAGCTCTTACGGCCTCTCTATTTCTTGAGTAGTTTCTTCCTAATACTTCCATCATTCCTGGAGTAAGCACTGTTCTCATTACGGATGTGTCTTCTCCTAGAGGGTTTAATATCTTAACAAAGCCTCTTTCCCATGAGTCTTCGTCTATTCTTAAATTGTCAACTCCCTTAGGGCTTACAAAAGAATATGTTTGGATTTCGTTGGCACCTAGGGCGCACATCGTTTCTCTTACCAAATCCTTTACATTTCTCTCGTATGACTGAGACGCCTGATTGTTTCCCTTAGGGATAGTCACTGGCATCTTATCATAACCATAAAGTCTTGCAACTTCCTCAATCAAATCATTTTCTATTTCGATGTCTTGTCTTATTGTAGGAGGGGTAACATACATATCGTCACCTGTTCCCTCTACTTTCATTTCAAGGCTTTCAAAATATTTTACCATCTGTTCTCTGTCTATATCAATTCCGAGGAATTTGTTAATTCTGCTTACTCTAGCAAGCACTGTCTTTGCTTCTTCAACTTGCGGATAAACATCTACACGGCCTTCTATGACTTTTCCTGCGCCTATAAGTTCTATCAAGTAGCAAACTCTATCTGCTGCGTCCTGACAAAGGTTAGGATCAATTCCTTTTTCGTAACGTGATGATGCTTCTGTACGAAGGCCTAGTCTTTTAGCAGTAGTTCTCACGCTATTTCCTAAGAAATTGGCTGATTCCACAATTATAGTATTTGTATCCTTCTCGATTTCTGAGTTAAGACCACCCATTACACCTGCAATGGCGATAGACTTTTGTCCATCGTGAATCATTAGCATCTTCTCATCAAGAGTTCTTTCGGTGTTATCCAATGTGGTGAATTTTTCACCGCCAAATGCAGTATCAACTACGATTTTTTTGTCTTCTACGCTGTTTATATCGAAAGCATGGATTGGCTGGCCATACTCAAGCATTACAAAGTTTGTAATATCAACGATATTATTTATAGGTCTCATTCCTGCATGGATCAATCTTCTTTGAAGCCACCATGGAGAATCTTCAACCTTAACATCTTTTACAACTCTTGCAATATATCTTTTGCAAAGGTCAGACTTGATTTCTACGCTGATATAATCAGACGCTTTGCCCTCTTCCTTTTGGCATTTGTTTTCAGGATATTTTAGCTCTGTGCCAAGGGTTGCAGACGTTTCTCTTGCCATTCCTATCATTGAAAGGCAATCCGGTCTGTTTGGGGTGATTTCAAAATCGATTATCTGATCTTCTAGCTCAAGGGCTTCTGAAAAATCTATTCCTAATGGATATTCATTATTTAAAATCCATATTCCCTCTTTCTGATTTACAGGAACCACTTTGTCTTCAAATCCAAGCTCGCTAAAAGAGCATAGCATACCGTTGGACTCGATGCTTCTTAGTTTTCCTGCTTTTATCTTAGCTCCACCCTCTTTTTTAGGTTGTCCATTAAGTGGACCTGGGATTTTACTTCCATCAAGGGCAACAGGAACATAGGCTCCTTCAAATACATTAGATGCACCTGTAACTATCTGAACTAAGTCTTCCTTGCCAATGTCAAGTTGGCACACTACAAGTTTGTCTGCGTCAGGGTGCTTTTCTATTTTTACGATTTTGCCAACTACTACCTTTTCCATGTCTGCTCCAACTTGCTCCATGGTTTCAAGGTTAGATCCTGACATAATCATTTTTTCACAAAATTCTTCAGGGCTTACATTGATATTTGTATAATCTTTTAGCCATTCTAATGAAACTATCATTCTTGGTACCTCCTATTTGAATTGCTCTATGAAACGCATATCGTTTTCATATAGCAGTCTAATGTCATCAATTCCGTATTTAAGCATAGCAATTCTTTCTACGCCCATACCAAAAGCAAATCCGGTGTATTTTTCAGTATCTACATCGCCTACTTTTAGTACGTTAGGGTGTACCATGCCGCAACCTAATATTTCTATCCAGCCGCTGCCTTTACATACCCTGCATCCTTTGCCTCCACATTTAAAACAAGACACATCCATTTCTGCAGAAGGTTCTGTAAATGGGAAATGATGCGGTCTAAATTTGGTTTTGGTTTCTGATCCGAACATCTGCTTTGCAAAGCTGTCCAAAACTCCCTTTAGGTCGGCCATAGTAATGCCTTCATCAACTACTAACCCTTCCACTTGATGGAACATTGGAGAGTGAGTAGCATCAGGAGTGTCACAACGGAAACATCTTCCTGGTGCAAATACTCTTATAGGAGGTTTTTGTCCTTGCAGAGTTCTTACTTGTACAGGTGAAGTCTGGGTTCTTAATAGAATACCCTCGCTAATATAAAATGTATCCGAGAAATCTCTTGACGGATGATATGGATCTGCATTGAGTGCATCAAAGTTATTAAATACAGTTTCAACCTCAGGACCTTCTGACAATGAAAATCCCATGGATTTAAAGACTTTTGATATTTCTTCAATTGTAATGGTTATAGGGTGTTTAGTTCCAAGTTTATAACTTTTGCCTGGCTCTGTAACATCTATTGTCTCAATTTTAAACTTAGCCTCTATTGCTTTTGCTTTTAGGCTGTTTATAGTATCAGTTAAAAGTTCTTCAACTTCTGCCCTAACTTGGTTAGCAGCCTGCCCTAATTCTTTTCTCTCTTCTGGAGAAAGTTTGCCCATTGATCTTAAAATTTCAGTAAGAGCACCTTTTTTGCCAAGAACTTTAATTCTTGTTTCCTCTGCTTCTTGCAGGGTTTCTGCTCTTTCAAGTTTTTTCTTTGACTCTTCAAGAATCGTCTTTAATTTTTGTTGCATTTGTTAACCTCTCGATGCTAAATATATTTGCTTTTTTTTTTATGCCCTTGGCCTAACTGCCTCATACATTATAATGGCTGCCGCCACCGATGCATTTAGGGATTCTATAGTTCCTAACATAGGAATCTTAATTTTCAATTCTGCTTTTTCTATAAGGCTTTGACTAACGCCGTTTCCTTCATTTCCAACAACTAAAGCTATATCATTAGTCAAATCCTCTTCATAGTAGTACCTGCTTCCTTCAAGACAAGACGCAGCAAGCCGTTTCTTAGCTTTTTTTATAAGAATCAATAATTCTTCTTCATCTTCAACCATCGCTATAGGCATTCTGAATAAAGACCCTGTTGCTGCTCTAACTACTTTTGGGGAGAATATATCTGCTGTGCCTTTTAATGCTATTACAAGGGTGTACCCTGCTGCATCAGCAGTTCTTATTATTGTGCCTATATTACCCGGATCTTGCAACCTGTCTAAAACGACAAAATTCCCCGGTGCTCCATTATTAAGAAACTCCTCCAGGGAAAATACAGGCTTTTTGACTGCCGCCACAATGCCTTGGCTATTTTGTGTCTGTCCTATTTGGTTGAATAGACTTTTGTCTGCCAACAAAACCTTATCTTCTTCAACGCCTAACCTAAGCAAACGCGCTTCGTCGCCTTTTCGTATTATGACTTTATCAATGACTGCACCATTGTTCAAAGCTTCCTCAATCAGATTCTCGCCTTCAATTATGTATAGCCCCAGTTTGTCTCTATATTTCTTTGTTTCAAGCTTTTGAAAAAGCTTGAAAATTTGATTGTTTTTTGAAGTAATCTCAGTCATCTTTGACCTTATCTCACCTTATTATTTACTACAAGAGCCGGTTATAAGCCGGCTCTGATATTTTTATTTGAGAAAATCCGGAATTTCGAACTCAGTAGTTCCTTCTTCTTCACTGCTTAAAATATCTTGCAATGTGCGTTCTGTTCCATTTAATCCCTCAACTTGTCCGAATATAACATCTTCGTCAGTTTTGGCTTCTGTGTTTACAGGAGCGTCATTTGTTAAGCCTACAGATGTAGCTGCTTTTGGTTCTGAAGGTTCTAGCCCCTCATCAAAGCCTGTTGCTATTACTGTAATTGCTACTTCATCTTCCATCTCCTCGTTAACAGCCGCACCGAAAATCAAGATACAGTCTCTATCCGCCTTTTCTTCAACTAGTCCTGCTATTTCACTAACTTCAAGCATGCCCAAGTCATACCCTCCAGAAACATAAAGCAATATTGCTTTTGCTCCTGCAATGGTGGTTTCAAGCAAAGGACTCTCAATAGCTGCACCAACAGCATCTTGAGCTCGTTTTTCGCCTCTGCCATGACCTGTGCCCATATGTGCTACGCCTCTGTCTGTCATTACAGACTTGACATCGGCAAAGTCTACGTTTATCAAAGCAAAATCAGATATCAAATCTGAGATTCCCTGAACACCTTGTCTTAGAACATCATCAGCCATGCGGAATGCATCGACCATGGAAGTGTTTTTTTCACAAGTTTGTAGTAATTTATCGTTTGGAACTACCACTAAAGAGTCTACATATCTTTTTAAGAATTCGATTCCAAGATCTGCTTGTTTTCCTCTTTTAGAACCCTCAAAAGAAAACGGTTTGGTAACTACACCTACTGTGAGTATTCCCATATCCTTTGCGGTTTTGGCGATTATAGGTGCGGCACCTGTTCCTGTTCCGCCTCCCATTCCAGCGGTGACAAAAATCATGTCAGCTCCGTCCATTATAGTTCCAATTTCATCTAATGTCTCTTCAGCTGCCTTTTGTCCTACTTCTGGGTTGGCGCCTGCTCCCAATCCTCTGGTGAGTTTTTCGCCAATCTGTATTTTTGTTTCAGCCAAGCATCTGCTTAGCGCTTGTTTGTCTGTATTGACAGCAATGAATTCGACTCCTTTAAGCCCGGCTTCCACCATGCGATTAACTGCATTGCATCCGCCACCGCCTACACCGATTACTTTTATGACTGCCGCCTTTTCCATATCCGTTTCAATATGTAGCATCTTAAATCCTTCCTCCTTGCTGTTCCCAATTATAATTTTTATTGTACCATATATCCCTGTGTATTGCATTAGTTTTTAAGGTTTTTTGCTGTTTTTTTACTCAAAAGCAGGGCTAAATGAAATGTAGTCATCACCACTTACTCCAACAGTGCCTCTTTGGATATCTATGTCGAAAAGTCCTCTTATTACTTTTTGCAAATTTCCCGACTTCATCGACTCCATTAAGTTTTGTGCAGTTCCCTGACAAACGAGAAAATCTAACACGTATGCTTTGATCTCCGTCTCGGTGTTTTCAATGCTTTTGAAGTACATATCGGTTTCTTCCATTGTAACGATAGTCTCCATAATCTGCCTTAGCTGCACACTTTCTTCCACTCCAATTGGTTGTCCTGGTTCCAGTTTATTGATAGTCAACCCTCTAACCAAAGTCAGCTGTGGCTCAACATCAGTCTTTCGAAGAACTATGCCATTTTTGTCTATGACCACATAGCTATCATCGTATACAATCGCACCTATTTGTTTTCGCTCTGTAAGTTGGATTTTAATCTTATCAGGCAACACTCGTTTTACTTTTACTTTTTCCATATAAGGATCGAGTTCAAGCCTGTTCTTTATATCACTACAACCAGAACCCCAAAAGATATTCTCACCCGTCTTACAATCACCCATGATGATAATTTCATCTTCAGTGTAATAGTTGTTGCCTTCTACCTCGAATTTTGCAACATCAAAAAACGCCGAAGAGGCAAACAAATAAAGTGCCCCTGCTAATAATATGATTATAAGTAATTTAACCCATAGGCTAATTCTCTTTTTTTTACGTTTTTTCTCTTTACGTTTCAATTAACCCACCTAATATTCTAATGATTTTCGAATCTTCAAACTTACTCAGTGTTTTTACGCGCAAATTCTCCTATAAGGCTTCGTAGTCTTCAATTAGCTTTTGACAGATTATATCAAGTGCTTTGTCAGGTGCACAGCTTTTGCTGGCAGAAGACATCTGGCTCAAAACATCGGGATTATTTTTGAGATTCATGATTTCCTCTACTACCTGACTTATCTGCAAGTCCTTTTCTTCAATTAGTATCGCGCCACCTTTATCCGCTACTGCTTTAGCGTTATAGTATTGGTGATTTCCTGTTACAGTTGGAGCTGGTATTAATATTGATGCCTTGCCACAGACAGTGGTTTCAGCCACAGACAATGCCCCCGCTCTGCTTATAACAACATCGCATGCTAGCAGGTGGAGATCCATGTTTTCAATATAATCTTTGATTTTAACATTATCCTTTATATCAATAGCTCTTTTGGCTATTTCGTCCGTTATTTTTTCATAGTACCATTTGCCTGTGCCCATTATTAGGCTCGTTTTGTCATTTCCGTTAAATAAAGGTACCAGTTCGAGTCCAACTTCGTTTATTTTTTCAGAGCCTAAACTGCCTCCAAAAGTAAAGACTACAAAGTCTTCTTGCGGTATTCCAAGCTTCTCTCGGGCCTCTTCTTTGCTTATTGAAAAGAAGCTTTGTCTTACTGGATTTCCTGAATTGATTTGCTTCTCAGGATTTTTGAAATATTGACCCGCATCTGCGAATCCCAAAAATATATTCTTTACAAATTTTTCAAGAGTTCGGTTTGCTAACCCCGGGTAAGCATTTTGCTCATGTAAATAGCAGAGCTTTTTCTTCATATGTCCAGCCAATAAGACTGGAAAACAAACATAACCTCCAGTGCCTATTATTACATCCGGTTTAAAAGTTCGTATAACTTTTAAGGATTCCACGATACCTTTTGACACTCTAAATCCTGTCCTCACTACTTCTTTTGGATTAACCTTGTCTAGCCATCTTGCATCGACTAACTCCATAGCATATCCAGTATTGGGAACGATGTCCTTCTCAATGCCCTCGCTACATCCCACATATAAGATTTTAGTAGTAGGGTCTATTTCCATTAATTTGTCTGCTATTGCAAGCGCCGGGTATATATGTCCCCCCGTTCCGCCTCCTGTAACAATTACTTTCATTTTTTCACCTATAAGTCGGAGGATTTTGAAATATTTAGTAATATGCCAATAGATCCCATGAATATCAACAATGCGTTACCTCCATAACTCACAAACGGAAGTATAATCCCTGTTGGCGGAAATGAAGATGTAACAACAGCTATGTTCATAACAACTTGTATTCCTATCATCATTGTTATTCCAGCAGCCATCATCATACCCATATAATCGCTGGCATTTATTGCTATATGACAGCCTCTCCATAGCAAAGCCATATAAACTGCAACGAGACCTAATATGCCTATAAATCCTAACTCTTCGCCTATTATAGCCAAGATAAAATCGTTTTGAGGTTCTGGCAAATACAAATTCTTTTGTATGCTATTGCCTAATCCAAGTCCTGTCAATCCGCCTGTTCCCATTGCTAGCAGAGATTGAACTACTTGCCAACCATTGCCAAGTGAGTCTGCGAAAGGATCCAAAAAGCTTGTAAACCTATCGAATCTATACCCATCAGTATCCATGAATATTAGACCTACTCCAGCAACTCCAGCAGCTCCTGCCAAAATGCCGAGGTGGCTCCACTTCGCACCTGAAACTAAAAGCATTCCTCCTGCAATAAATACGATTGTAAAGGCTGTAGACATGTTAGGTTGGAGCATTATCATTCCTGCATAAACTCCTGCCAATAAAACTACAGGAATTACGCCTTTGCCAAAATTATATGCCCGTTTTGGATATCTGTCAAAATATCCTGCCACAAAAATAATTAAACCTATTTTTGCAAGCTCTCCTGGCATTATTGTAATAGGTCCTATGCCAATCCATCTTACTGCTCCGCCGGCTGATTGACCAAGAGGAGTAAACAACAGTGCAAGTAAAACGAAGCAAAGTGCAGGTAGAACCTTGTACAGTCTGCCCCATACGTGATAGTCAATTTTAGAAACTATCCACATGCCAATTAGCCCTGCAAAAACCCAAACAACTTGTCTTTTTAGGTAGACATAAGGATCCCCAACTTGGCTAATAGATTTGTAATAGCTAGCACTGAATATCATAACTGTTCCAAAGGTAATCAGTATAATAGTAAACAATATAAGCCACAAATCGCCATTTTTGCTCGCTCCAAGGATTTTAAACTTTTTCTTAGCTTTTTTCTCCTTCTTGCCTTCCTTCTTTGATTCAGTTTTTGAAGCTTTTGTTTTTTTCATATTCCTAAGGTACCTTAATTACCTAACCTTGCAACTATCTCTTTAAAATGACGTCCTCTTTGTTCGAAATTTTCGTACATATCCCAGCTTGCACATGCCGGAGAAAGAAGTATAGTATCTCCCTCTTCAGCTATTTTAAAAGCGTCTTTGACGCAATCTTCCATATTGTTACAATAAGTATAATCCTTAAAATCATACTTATCAGCTGCCTCTCCAATAACCGAGGCATCCTTACCCAAAAGCATCATATGTTTGACGCTTCCATCAAAGCTCTTAATCAACTCATCAAAATTTTGGTCTTTGCCCTCTCCACCAGCAATAAGTAAAATGTTCTTCTTAATAGATTTAAGTGCCGTAATTGCTGCATCAACATTCGTTGCTTTTGAATCGTTGTAAAAGCTCACTCCATTCAGTTGACCACAATATTCTATTCTGTGTTCAACGCCGCCAAAAGACTTTAAGCTTTCCCTTATAACCTCTACATCAATTCCTGAAAAGTAGCATATTGCCGATGCCGCAAGGGCATTTTCAACATTGTGTTTGCCTATAATTTGTAAATCGTCTCGATGGCAAAGGTCTATACTCTCATTCTTTTCGTTAGCTATAACCAATCTGTCGTTTTTAAGAAACGCTCCCACCTCAAGTTCACGAGTGGATGAAAAATACACTACCTTTGCCTTGCAATTTTTTACCAAACGGTAGCTTAGCTCATCATCTCTGTTTATTATGCAATATCCGTTCTCGTCTTGATTTGCAAATATATTGGCCTTTGCAAGACCATAGTTTTCCATAGTGTGATGTCTGTTTAAGTGGTCCGGAGTTATATTCAATATCGCCGATACTATAGGCTTAAAATACTTAGCGGTCTGTAACTGGAAGCTGCTTGTCTCTGTAATTAGCCAATCTTCCTCTTTTGTTTCTAAAGCTTTTGAAATAACTGCCACTCCAATATTACCTACAACATAAGTGCTTCGTCCTGCTTTTTTGAAGATTTCGCCCACTAAAGTTGTTGTTGTTGTCTTGCCATTAGTGCCTGTGATTGCTACGAAATTTCCGCGAGCTATTCTATATGCAATTTCTAATTCCCCTACAATCTCAGCTCCCGCTTCATTAGCCTTTTGTATAAACTCAAGCTCTGGGGTAACCCCAGGGCTTAAAATCAACATATCAAAAGATTCAATGTCTTCTGGTATTTGTCCGAGGCATAATTCGAGACCTTTTCCTGTCAAAAAATTAAGAAGCTGACCGTCTATATCCTCGGGTTTTTTCGAGTCTTGAACAGTCACTTGAGCCCCTAATTTTAGCATAGCTTGAATAGCAGCAATGCCTGATTTGCCCATTCCTACTACTAATACTCTTTTGCCTTTTATGTTATTCAAATTTATGTTTTTCATTTTGTTACCTCAACCCCATTAACATTATCTTATATACGCATCAATAAGATAGCAAGAGCGCAGGTCAATAGCGCAAAACCCCAAAACATCATCACTACTTTTGTTTCTTTCATTCCGCAAAGTTCAAAATGATGATGAATAGGTGCCATTTTGAAAATTCTCTTCTTGGTTCTCTTGTAGTATGCTACTTGTATCACTACTGAAAGTGCTTCTATTACATATATTAACCCTGCTATTGCAAGTAAGAATTCTAATTTCATTATAATTGCTCCTGCGGAAAGTACTCCGCCTAGAGCCATAGAGCCAGTGTCTCCCATGAAAATCTTGGCCGGATTTTTGTTAAACATCAAAAATCCTAAACATCCGCCTGCCACTGCACCAAACAATATTGATTGATCCATAAAGCCGAATGTCGTTCCTCCAATTACCATGAAGAGTGCCACCAAGGCTGTTACTCCTGATGCAAGGCCATCTAGTCCATCTGTAAGGTTAACTGCATTGCTAAAGGCTACCATCACAAATACAACAAAAGGTAGATAGAAATATCCCAAGTCTACAGTGATATCAAATACAGGAATCCAAATTTCGCTTCCTCCAATTGTGCCACCTGAGAAAAACATTGCGAATACGCCAAATGCTAGCGAGAAGCCTAATTGCATTATTATCTTTTGTTTAGGACTTAAGCCTAAATTGTTTTTCTTTACAGCTTTTTCATAATCATCTATGAAGCCTATCGATCCAAATAATACCATGGCTAGAAGTACTGCAACAATCTGTATTGTAAGCCTCTGGGCCACTAACGCTACAAATACTGTACAAATAATTGTTGCTGTTATTATAGCCAAGCCACCCATGCTTGGTGTCCCTGTTTTCTTTTTATGTGATTCAGGCCCTTCGTCTCTTACAAACTGCCTAAACTGTTTTTTCTCCAAAAATGGAATAAGATATTTTGTGAGCAACGCTCCCAAAATCCATGCTGCAAATAGTGTTATTACTGGGAATATAAATGATTCCATTGCTGTCTCCTTACTTTTATCCTAAAATCTCATTGACTATTTTTTCCATCTCCATGCCCCTTGAGGCTTTGACAAGAATAACATCTCCCTTTTTTATGATTTCATCCTTAATCTTAATGAAGTCCTCTTTTTTATCAAAAAACATTACTCTGCTTTTATCCACGTACTCTTCAGCACCTTGCGCATAATATCGAGCATCATCACCAATGGCAATGATAAGGTCAACTTCCTTCTGAGCTGCATGCACGCCTACAGATTGATGAGCAGCCTTAGTTCTATCAGCTAACCCAAGGATATCTCCAAGTATAGCTATTTTTCTTGTTCCGTTAGTAGCTATAAGGGTATCTATAGCTGATTTTACAGAGTCCTCACAGGCATTGTAGGTATCGTCAATAACCTTGATACCATTTGCTTCACTTATATTTAGTCTTTTACCTGTAAGCACTGCATTTTTTAATCCAAGAGCAGCTTCCTCTGGGCTAATTCCTATAAGACCTCCTGCTGCTATAGCAAGGCTAGCATTTATAGCATTATGCGCCCCAGCTGTCGGAAGTTCTATTTTATATTTATTGTTATCTTTATTTAAGGTATATTCTATACCTTTATCCCCAAAATCGCAAATTTCCTCTACTATGTAGTCCTTGGTGTCCTCGTTCCCAACTGTAACCAGCTTGTACTCGCCTGAAACTTTTGTCGGAGCAAGCATAGGACACGAAGCATTTACTATTAGCACAGAAGTCTTATCAAAATAAGTTGTGATTTCCATCTTTGCTTTGAGAATATTATCCAAGTTTTTCATCAATGCAATGTTAACTTCTGCGATATTAGTTATTATTGCAATATCAGGCTTGACGATTTCTGCCAAAACCTTTATGTCTCCTGGTACGTCCATTCCCATTTCTAAAACTGCTATCTCGGTATCTTCATCAAACTCTAAAATCGACAAAGGTAATCCGTGAGCATTGTTATAATTTTTCTTGTTTCGGCCAGTCTTGTATTTAGTGGCCGCAACATAGTACATCAAATCTCTTGTGCTAGTCTTGCCTACGCTGCCAGTAACCCCGATTTTTTTCTTGAGTGGCAACAGTTCTAAATAATACTTCGCTAACAGTTGAAGTGCTTTTGTAGTGTCCTCTACCAAAATAACATTTATGTCCTCAACTCCATCAACTCTCGCTTCATCGGATATTACAAGACTCTTGCAACCCTTTTTTATTACTTGATCGATAAAATCATGGCCATTATTATTTTCGCCAACAATTGTAAAAAACATCATGCCTTTTTCTATCTCTCTGGAGTCTATAGAAAAGCCTTTTACCTTTGCATCCTCTTGGCCTTTTATGAGCCTGCCGCCTACAGCACTGGCTATTTCTTCTATGGTAAATTCTCTCATTGTTACCCTCCACTAAAAGATAAACTTTGCAGTCATGAGTTTGATACAGTTAATTCGGTGAGAAATTATTTCTCATATACATATACGCTGGTTCCCCGTTTTACTTTGGTTCCTGCAACTGGATATTGTGCCTTTACTATAAAATCTTCCCCTACTCCTGATGGCCTTACATATTCAAGACCACTACCAGCTATAATGCCTGCTGCTTCGCTGTATTCTTTGTTCACTACGCTAGGAACTAGAGTATATTTGCCTTCTATAGCCGCCTTTTCCTCAGCTGAATATTGAGGTTCAATATTCATGTATCTTAATGTATCTTCCAAAATATTCTTCGCTATAGGGGCTGCTGTCAATGATCCATAGTATGAACCTTTTGGGCTATCAACTATTACTAATATAGCCACCTTAGGGTCATCCATCGGAGCCATTCCCAAAAATGAACTGTAATAGTAGTCGCCATACTTGCCATTTTCAACTTTGTTGGCAGTACCTGTTTTGCCGCCTATCCTATAACCGGTGATTTTAGCTCCGCCACCGCCGCCTTCAGCTACTACGTATTCCATAGCTTCACACATTTCAGCGGCAGTTTCTTTGGAAAGAACTTTTCTCACTACTTTTTTCTCAAACTTTTTTACTACCTTTCCATCGGAATCAGTTAGCGCCTTGACATACTTTGGTTGTAGTAATACACCGTCATTTCCTATAGCACAAACTGCTGTAAGAAGCTGTATTGGCGTAAGAGAAATGCCTTGTCCATATCCTATAGTTGCAAGTTCTACTGGGCCAATAGCATCTAAATTATACATGATTGAAGTGGTTTCTCCTGGATAATCCACCCCGGTAGTTTGATTTATTCCAAAAATCTCTAAGTATCTATAAAAAGGGTCTGCTCCCATTTTGCCTGCAATTTTAGCAAATGCAGGGTTACATGAATTCCCAAGTGCCTGTCTTATTGTTTGGGTTCCATGGTCACGGCTGCTCCAGCAATTAAGTGTAATTCCCGCAACAGTTACTTCACAGTTACACGTAAAAGTCTCGCTTAGGGATACACTTTTTTCCTCAATGGCCGAGGATGCTGTTATAAGTTTAAACGTAGAACCCGGCTCGTAAGTATCGCTGACAAGAGGGTTTCTCCACATCTTGCTAAGATACGCTGTCTGATCTTTTTCATCCATCTCCATGTAGGCTTTCTTTTCTTCTTCGTCTACTGGTATAGTAGCATTGTTAGGGTCAAAGCCCGGAGTTGTAGCACTTGCTAATATCTCTCCGGTTTCCGGATCCATTACAATACACATTATCCTTTCAGCATCGGTCTTTTCCATGCCTACATTCAAAGATTTTTCCACATAGTATTGTATTGCTTCGTCTATTGTTAGCACTACATTGAGGCCGTCTTGCGCTTCGTAATGTTTTTCAGAGCCATCTACAAGTTCGTTGCCGCTTACGTCTGTGTTCTTTACCGTTCTTCCAGAGACTCCACCTAAATACTGGTCATATTCAAGTTCAATTCCTGTTCTTCCTGTATTATCGATGGTAACGCTACCCAAAAGCTGTGATGCAAAATTGCCCAAAGGGTAATATCTTCTCGTATCTTCCGAAAGCTCAAGGCCTTCGATTTCAAGATCTCTTATTTGGTCCGCTGCATCTTTATCAAGATATTGCGCAACCTTAACAAGGGGTTGCTCTTTTACCAATCTCTTGTTTATTTCAGCTGCTTCTACATCGACAACAGGTGCGAGTTCTTCGGAAATTCCTTGTATTGCTCCATCATCATTTTTTTTCGCAAGTTCTACTGGCCTTACCCACAAAGAGTAGCAAGTCATGCTTGTTGCTAGTTCTTTGCCATTTCTGTCGTAAATTACGCCTCTCTTCGCCTCTATTGGAATGTCACTAGTTTGTTGGGCGATAGCCATAGTTGTCAACTCATCAGCATCTACTATTTGAATCCACGCAATGCGAAAAAGCAGCAATATCATAAGGATTGCCAATGCTATATATCCTATTACTATTCTTTTTTTATTTCGTACTTTTACTGCTGTCTTTTTCATTTGCACTAAAACTCCTGAATAATATACAGAAAGCCGGAACACTAATCTGCTATTAAGTTATCCGGCTTGATTTATGTATGAAATTATTTTCACAATATTATATCGCCTATGCCCCTAGTTTAGTTATTGATAGGCTTTTTCCTTTATAATATCCGATAAGCTTCCATCAGACTCGCTTAATGAAGAAAGGCGAACGCATTCACTTCCTTGCGGATAGTACATCTGTAAGTCTTCTTTTGCCTGTGTTTCTAGCTGACTTATTCCTGTCTTGCTATCTGCCTTGATGTTTAACATATCAATTTCAGTTTGGATAACACTATTTTCACTTCTTAGTTGATTGATAGAATACTGAAGCTTGGCAGCTGTTGCGTTAACCACAACTATACCTATAAGTAATATTCCTATAGCTAACACTGCCATTATTAGAGCACGCAAAACTTCAGGTGTCAATCCTTCAGATCGCTTAGAAGGGTTTACTTCCTGATTTGTGTTTCTCTCTGGTCTCTGTCGTGTCCTTCTGACTCTTTCCGGTTGTACTTCGGGCACGAAAGCATAAGAATATTCAGATGTATACGCTCTTTTTACTGTAGCCATGATTGTCCCTCAATAACTAATTTTTACTTTCGCTTATATCTTTTCCGCAATCCTAAGTTTGGCACTTCTAGATCTTGGATTTTCATCTATTTCATTTGGAGTAGGTATTGCTGGCTTGCCAGTGACCTTTTTGATGTTTGCCACTTTGCCGCACACGCAAATTGGAAATTCCTTTGGACAAGTACAAGGGTTCACCCTTTTGTTGAAAATGTCCTTAACTATTCTGTCTTCCAGCGAGTGGAAAGTTATTATACATAGTCTTCCATTAGGTGCAAGTATGTCGCAGAACTCCTCTACTGCTCTTTCCAGCTGCCCAAGTTCATCGTTTACTTCTATACGAATCGCTTGAAAAGTCCTCTTGGCAGGATGTGGTCCATTTCTTCTTACTGCCTTAGGAACTGCTGCCTTGATTATGTCCACAAGATCAAAAGTAGTCTCTACTGGTTTCTCTTTTCGCTCTTTGACAATAAACTCGGCAATTCTGGATGCCCAGCGTTCTTCTCCATATTTGTGGATTAGGTTTGTAAGTTCTTTTTGACTGTACTTGTTTACAACTTCATAAGCAGTAAAGCCGTCATCTTGACTCATCCTCATGTCTAGTGGCGCTTCATTCATGTAGGAAAATCCTCGTTCAGGATTGTCTAGTTGAAATGAGGAAACCCCTAAATCCAACAATGCTCCGTCTACTTTATCTATCCCAAGTTCTTTTAGAACTTGCTTTACATCAGAATAATTACTTTGAACAAAATGCTTTTGACAAGTGCAACTCTCTAACCTACTTTTCGCAGCTTCCAGCGCATCAGCATCTCTATCTATACCTATAAGCATTCCTTTGTCGCTTAGCTGTTGGCAAATAGCCAAACTATGACCTCCGCCCCCAAGAGTGCCGTCAATATATATTCCGTCTGGATTTATATTAAGGCCTTCTATACATTGGGTTAGCATTACGGGCTCATGTTTGAATTCCATAAATACCCTCCTGCTTAAAAGTTGTATTCAGCTAAGGCGTTTGCAAAATCTTCTGCTTCCATTTTGTTCCCATTGTCTGGAGCATCCCATACTTCTTTGCTCCACACTTCTATCTTTGACATTGCTCCCATAGTTACAAGCTCTTTTTCTATGTTTGCATAACGCTTTAATTCCTGAGGAATTACAATTCTACCTTGCTTATCAAATTCACACTCTGCGGCGTTAGAACAAAAATGTCTTATGAATGCTCTAATCTTAGGATCAGATTCAGGAAGTTTTGAGATTTTTTCCATCTGCTTATCCCAATCAGCAGAAGTGTATATATACAAGCATTTATCTAAACCCTTTGTCAAAATGCAACGGGTTCCAAGTCCTACTCTAAGCTTAGAAGGAACAATCATTCTATTCTTTTCATCTATGGAATTGTAAGTTGTTCCCATGAACATAGAAGGTTCCTCCTCTCTAAAACAGTCCATTATCGCTAAGTATAAGTTTATTTACCACCACTATACACCACTTTTAAACACTTTTCAATAGTTTTTAGGTATTTTTTAACATTTTTTCACCACCAACCCTGAAAAATCACATAACTTTGTCTTTTGTCCATGGTAACTTGAATTTTCCACTAAAAAACCCCGCATAAAGCGGGGTTGCACTTCTATCTTCAATATTTGTTTTTTTGTTTTTTACGTTCTTTTCGCTTGCATTTTTTGTTACTGAGCAGTTCTCTTTTTCGTTTCTGCTTTTTGTTTGTCGGGCTTTAATAAATTCAACGATCAATAACACTATTACGATCACTAAAATGGCAATCATAGCAAGGAATATTATCTCACTTACATATATTTCGCCATCATGGGCAATATTAAACTTTTCTTCAAGCAATTGTTTCATTAGAATGCCTCGCAATCTTTGGAAGTAATAAATCATACCATTATTTTTTAAGAAATGCAAAGTGTAAATTTCTTCAATTTACACTTTATCTTCATCTCTTACACCTTTTAATATAACTATATATATGTTACAATTTTTAGAATAAAGAAAATATTCGGAGGCAATAAATATGGGTACATTCGTAAAGTTCGAAAACGTTAAAAAAGTATATCAAATGGGCGAAGTTTCTATAGAAGCATTGACTGATGCAACTTTTGAGATAGAAAAAGGCGAAATCTGCGTTATCGTAGGACCCTCAGGCGCAGGCAAAACCACTCTTTTGAATATTTTAGGTGGAATGGACACCCTAACCTCTGGAGATGTTTGGCTTGATGGAAGCGAAATTTCTAAGTTTAACCAACGCCAACTAACTGACTACCGAAGACATTTCATCGGATTCGTCTTTCAATTCTACAACTTAGTTCAAAATCTAACAGCCGTAGAAAATGTTTCTTTAGCTACTCAAATATGTAAAAACCCCATGGACTCTGCAGAAGCTCTGGACAAAGTTGGTCTTTCCCACCGTATTGACAACTTTCCTTCTCAGCTTTCAGGCGGAGAGCAGCAAAGAGTTGCCATCGCAAGAGCATTGGCAAAAAATCCAAAACTGTTACTTTGTGATGAGCCAACAGGTGCACTTGACTATAACACAGGCAAGTCCATTTTGCAGTTGCTCCAAGACACTGCAAAAGAAACTGGTATGACTGTAATAATTATCACTCACAATCAGGCCATAACCCCTATGGCAGATAGAGTTATACATGTAAAAAACGGAACTGTAACATCAGAGGGAATAAATAAAAACCCTCTTCCTATAGCACAAATAGAATGGTAGAAATGGCAGGTATATTATTATGAAAAACTCCATGTTTAAATCTACCATAAGAGAGATCAAAGGTAGCTTTGGTAGATGGTTTGCGATATTAGCCATAATCGCTCTTGGTGTGGGATTTTTTACAGGCCTTAAGGTTTGTAAGCCGGCTTTTCTGGAAACAGGCAACACCTACTTGCAGGAGCACAGCTTCTTTGATTATCAATTGATTTCTACCCTAGGTCTTGAGGAGGAAGACATCTCGGCTTTCTCTGACATCGATAGTGTAGAAGTCGCAGAGGGCTCATATTCGGCCGATGTATTGATAACGGAGGACGACTCTGAAATGGGCGACCTTGTAACGAAGTTTTTGACTATTTCAAAAAATATAAATACACCAGCTCTTGTCGCAGGCAAAATGCCCGAAAACGATAACGAATGCCTCGGTGATTCTCAAAACTTTACCGAAAACGACATAGGCAAACACGTCACCATAAGTTCCTCAAACAAGGAAAGCACTGTTGACATGCTGACTTACGAGACTTACACCATTACAGGAATTGCCGATTCGCCGCTCTATTTGAACTTTGAAAGAGGCTCCTCGCCTATCGGCGATGGAAGCGTTGCATGCTTTATTATGATCAACCCTGGCGGTTTTTCATCAGATGTGTTTACGGAAGCATATATTAAGCTGTCACAATCGGCCTATATTTTTAGTGATGAATACAATGAAATCAGAAAAGCTTCTAAAGAACCGCTTGAACAAGCAGTAGAAGATGCCTCAGATAGACGTTATGCTTCGATAATAGATGAAGCGCGTCAAAAGGTTGCTGATATAGAATCCGACATTTTGGAAAACGAAAAAAAGCTAATAGATGCAGAAGCGACATTAGCTACCAATGAAAAAGACTTGCAAGACAAACAGCTTGCCTTGAACAGTGGATTTGAGCAATACAACATATTAGTTTCAGAATACCAGCAAGGGCGCAAAGTAGCATATGACCAATTAGATGCCGCCTACGCTTCCGGCTCTCTCACCGAAGCTCAATATAACGAGCAACTTTCCCAGTTAAATCAACAATTTGACGCTGGGTGGGCGCAGCTTCAAAGCTTAAAAGCTGAACTGGACTCAAATCAGGCTAAGCTGAGCAGTGGCTTTGAAGAAGTAGAAAAAGCCAAAGCTGATTTGTCTGCTGGAATGGCC
The DNA here is from genome assembly GCA_964619315.1 of uncultured Oscillospiraceae bacterium. GTDB lineage: Bacteria > Bacillota > Clostridia > Peptostreptococcales > Anaerovoracaceae > Fimisoma. Next base: position 120,701 of record CAZUEH010000002.1, read on the forward strand.
GAATTAGAAGATGGTAAGCAGAAATTAAAAGATGCTAAAAAAGAAATAAACAAAATTGAATATCCTGACAGCTACGCTTTGGACAGACAAACTAATATCGGCTATGTATGTTTTAGCAACGATACTAGTATAGTTGAAGGAATCGCCAAAGTATTCCCTGTTTTCTTTTTCCTGGTAGCCGCTCTAGTATGTATAACTACAATGAGCCGGATGATAGAAGAGCAAAGAACTCAAATAGGTGTTTTAAAGGCTTTGGGTTACGGCACAAATCAAATCTTAAGCAAATACATGTTTTATTCAGGAACCTCTGCTCTCATAGGGGGAATTACAGGGTTCTTTGTCGGAACCTACCTATTCCCATGGGTAATATGGCAAGCATACAGGATGATGTACGACTTTGCAGATATTACCTTTGTATTTGACTGGTATACTGGAGGCCTTGTTATCTTGGCAGCTTTAGTTTGCTCTGTAGGAACTACCCTTTATTCATGTTACCATGAGCTTGCACAAGTTCCTGCACAACTTATAAGACCAAAAGCCCCTGCCGCAGGAAAGAGAATTTTCTTAGAACGCGTACCTGCAATATGGAAGCGTCTCAAATTCTTGCAAAAGGTTTCCATAAGAAATGTTTTCAGGTATAAAAAGAGATTTTTCATGATGGTAGTAGGCGTATGTGGTTGTACAGCACTACTAATTACTGGCTTTGGTGTAAGAGATTCTATTAAAAATGTAGTCGACACGCAGTATGAAGAAATTTTCCATATCGATTACGAAGTGACTTTTAACCATGGTATCGACAATGATGAACAAGCAGCCTTCTTAGAAGAAAATGACTCATATATAAACAAATGCCTTTTCTTATATACTGGCGCTGTAGATGCTAGAATAAATGATCAGGTTAAGTCCATAAACCTTGTTGTTTGTAATAATGATGAGAACATTCGCGACTTCGTTGACCTTCACAATGGCTCGGAGCCTCTTGCCTACCCATCTAAAGGGGAAGGCATAATAAACGATAATCTTGCTAAGTCTTTGAACCTTACAGTTGGCGATAGTATCACAGTTCATGACAGTAATATGAAACCATTAACTGTTAAGATAGTTGGCCTTTGCGATAACTATGTATATAACTATTTATACATAAATGATCAGACTTACGAATCCCAATTAGGCGATGTCGAAGTAAATGCTGCATATATCCTTAACGGAAATCAGGAAAGCAAAGAATCTGCCCTTGAACCTCATGAAGTTGGCTCTAACATTATGGATTCAGAAAATGTAACATCGGTAACAGTAACAGAAGACTTTAGAAATCGTATAGCCAACACACTTAAAAGCCTTGACTATGTAATCGCCTTAATAATTGCCTGTGCTGCGGCGTTAGCCTTTATCGTTTTGTATAACCTTACTAACATAAATATTACAGAGCGTATTCGTGAAATCGCAACAATTAAGGTTTTAGGTTTTTACTCTCGGGAAACTTCCTCATATGTGTTCAGAGAGAATGTCATTCTGACGGCCATATCCGCTCTTGTAGGCTTGCCTTTAGGCACATGGCTCCACAGGTTCGTTATGGACAGAATACAGGTGGATTTGCTCAGTTTTGACGTCCACATCACACTCTTTAGTTATATGCTTGGGGTATTAGGCACATTCATATTCGCCATGATAGTAAACTTGTTTATGCGTCGCAAAATCGCAAAAGTTAATATGACAGAATCCCTTAAGTCTATAGAATAATTTAATACAAAAATCACCCTTGAGATGGCTCTTATATTTTACCAACTCAAGGGTGTTATTTTTTCTTATACTTTTTAAAGTTTAACTAATGTAATTTCACTGTCTATGTTAATCTCACCATCATTTCTGATAGTTCTAAACAAATAGCTGTTTTCGGCATTTTGATTTCTCATTACAGTTATAGTCTCACCAAGTGCCGCTTCATTCTTATAATGTATTCTAAAGGATTCAACTCTATGAGTTCCTTCAGCCAACTCAGGGATTCTGTCACAAAGCACATCAGCATAATACGTATTGTTCATGTGCTTATTATAATCTAAATCCGAGTAACAGATTTCATACTTGTTGAGCTCTTCAAAATTAGTGTCACGTGGTATTCTAAGTTTACTATCAAACAATTCCTTATACTCGCCCATGTAGTAATTAGAAAAATCCACCTCATCAACTTTTAGCACTTTTCTTGTGTTCAAGTCTACCAAAACCCACTGGCTTGAAGCATCAACTACTACCTTGCCTTCTCTTTCTATAACATAGCGTCTTAAAAATGTTGCCCTTGAGCTGTCACAAGCCCATGTTGAAACGACTAGTGGCTCATCAAAACGAATTGTGTCATAGATTTTAAGGTCCAACCTGCTCAGCATCATACCCTGTCCTGCTTCTTGCAAATCCTCGTATGACGGTTTATTTACGGCCATTTGAATACGCCCAGCTTCTTGAGTCTCCTGTAAAATGCCTGACAATTTTGCTATTTTATTATAGTCGCAACTATAAGTTCCTATTTTACTTTCTTGCATGTGCATCTGTGTCATTTGTATCCCTTTCTTACCTGTCTATTGTCCTTTTAATTCCAACTTTTAGCTTTAAGCCCTATTCTTTGACTACGGCATCTATTGCCTTAATAAATGCAGATCTTAGACCGGCTTCTTCTAGCGCTGCCACGCCTTTAATTGAAGTTCCTCCAGGGGAGCAAACATTATCTTTTAGTTGCCCCGGATGAATTCCTGTTTGAAGTTGAAGTTCTGCACTACCTATCATGGTTTGGCACACTAGCTCATAGGCCTGCTTACGCTGAATTCCGTTCTTTACAGCAGCATCGCCTAACGCCTCAATTATCATATCCATAAAGGCTGGGCCACAGCCTGAAATAGCCATTCCTGCCTTCATAAGCCTATCTGGAAGTTCAACTACCTTGCCTACGCTGTCCATCAATCTTAAAAGCGCTTGTCTTTCTTCAAGATCCCAGTCATGGTCTTCCTCTACCAAAATCACACCTTTCGAACCAGATAATGGAGAATTTGGCATTGTGCATTGTATCTTTGCCTTCTCTGGCAAAACTTCTCTAAAACGCTTAAAATTCCAACCAGCTGCAACGGACGCCAGGGATTTGTTTTCAAGCTTTTCTCCTAGTTGAGCTATGATGTCATCTATTTGGTATGGTTTACACGCTATGAAGATAGTGTCACATGTATCTACCAACACTTCTACAGTCGCACATGGGTTTATCCCCAAGTTCTTGCAGTTTTTAGCCAGCTTTTCTTGGTTTGGAGCAAATCCATACATGCTTTTACCATCCATATTGCCAGATGCTATAAAGCCAGAAACCATATCATGTGCCATAT
>CAZUEH010000003.1:0-110035 GCA_964619315.1 uncultured Oscillospiraceae bacterium
AGCAGATTCTCTGCCCCTTCTTATGGCCGCGTCTATAGCAATTTTGTGACGAGTCTCAACAGCGAACACTGGATTGAACTCTTCGCTGAGTAATACTACTTGAAATTCATTACTTACAGCTGCCTCTCTAAGAGCTCTTTGGAAACTGCTGTACTTTTCAAAGTTTAACAAATGGAAAATCGTATTATTGATTAAGCTGTTTTTAAAGTTGTTCCCGTAAAGAACTTTTTCCATCACTTGGGTTATGACATCGGAGTAATATACCTCTGTGCCATTTCCTAGAATTATAAGAGGAAGTCCTACCTCTTCGGCTGTACTTATAACCTCTTTGTAATTGCGGGTGTCAGAAGTGTTTTCTCTTTGGAAAAGAACAATTCCAGCAACATTACCCTTTGCCAATGTCTTGATGACTTCACATTGGGCCGCCACATCATTCTTCATTCCGAAAAAAGATGTAATTACTAACTCTTCAACTTTAACATTGTACAAAGCCGCTTCACGAGGATTTGTAGCATCCATAACAGAAACGCTCTTAATTCGATTTCCAAGGTTTCTTTCACCTGCAACCACTATACATTGCTTGAATACGTCTAACTGTAAACAATCTTTAATTGTCACTCTCATCTTTCTTCACTTCCTCATCATCTTCAGAGGTTTCAACCTCATCATCTGGTGCATCTTCACCATCATCAAGGTAGTCCGTATCGTACTTTTCGAGTTCTGCTCTTAAGCGTTCTTCCTCTTCTTTGCGAATTCTTTCGCTTTCTGCAGCTTCTTCAGCGTCTCTCTCTTTTTTAGCTTCGCTGCTTACCTTAACCTGTTCGGCTAATTCTTCAGCAGTTACTGCGCCAGTAAACAATGCTTCGAACTGCTCACCATCGATAGTTTCAACTAGAAGCAGCGCTTCTGCTACTCTTTTGAGAATCCCATCGTTTTCTTTTAGCAGCTTTTCGGCTTCTTCATAAGATTCGCCTATGATTCTCTTGATTTCTTCATCTATTTCACGAGCCACCTCGTCTGAATAGTTTTTGTGTGTAGTAAAGTCATTTCCTAAGAAAACTTCTCCGGAATTGCTGTAGTTTACTGTTCCCAACTTATCACTAAATCCATACTTGGTAACCATGTCTCTAGCAACCTCTGTAGCACGCATAATGTCATTGCTAGCACCTGTACTGATATCGTCTAAAGTAAGGGACTCTGCTACTCGGCCGCCTAGCAAGTGGATTATGGCGTTCTTCATATTGTTTCTAGTTTCGTAGTTTTTATCTTCTTTAGGTAGCGTCATGGTAAAACCACCGGCTCTACCTCTTGGTATTATAGTAACCTGATGAACTGGATCGCTTTCAGGAATACATCTAGCTACCACTGCATGACCTGCTTCATGGTATGCTGTAAGTTTTCTTTCCTTAGGGCTTACAACTCTGCTCTTCTTTTCAGGCCCTGCAATTACCTTAGTTACTGCCTCTTCGATTTCTTCCATTCTGATAAATCGACCGTTTCTTCTAGCCGCAATCAGTGAAGCTTCGTTAAGAAGATTTTCTATATCCGCAGGGGTGAAGCCTGGAGTTCTTCTTGCTAATATGGCAGGAGTCACGTCCTCAGCCAAAGGTTTGTTCTTGCTGTGAATCTTAAAGATTTCCTCACGGCCTTTTATATCAGGTACTCCTATGAATACTTGTCTGTCAAATCTGCCAGGTCTAAGTAGTGCAGGGTCTAATATGTCAGGTCTGTTAGTTGCTGCAAGGATTATGATTCCTGCGTTTTCAGCAAAGCCGTCCATCTCTACAAGCAGCTGATTTAGAGTTTGTTCTCTTTCATCATGTCCACCGCCGATTCCTGCGCCTCTCTTACGTCCTACTGCATCGATTTCATCTATAAATACTATGCATGGGGAGTTTTTCTTTGCCTGTGCAAACAAGTCTCTTACACGTGAAGCTCCGACTCCTACAAACATTTCCACAAAGTCTGAACCACTTATCGTGAAGAATGGCACGCCAGCTTCTCCAGCAGTTGCCCTTGAAACATAAGTCTTACCTGTTCCCGGAGGGCCTACAAGTAAAATTCCTTTTGGAATTCTAGCTCCAAGGTCACGATATTTTCTTGGATACTTAAGGAAATCAACTACTTCCTCTAGCTCCTGCTTTTCTTCATCTAATCCAGCAACATCGGCGAAGGTGATCTTTTTACCTCCTCCTTTGACCATTTTAGCTCTTGATTTTGCAAACTGAAAAGCCTTGCCGTTGCCGTTTTGATTCATCATGAAATAAATCAAGAAGATAATGGCGCCTGCTGCAAACAGAGATGGCAATACGCTAAGTATTATCGAACCTGTATTGTTTGGCTGATCGGTTTCATACTTTAAGTTTCCTTCTTCCATTTGTGGGAATAAGTACTTTTCGTTTATTATGCTAAGCTCCACCATTGAGTTTACATATGTATAAACAACTTTGGTTTCGCTGATTTTACCTGTAAGTTTTGTATCTGTAACATTTATTTCTTTAATCTCTTCATCCTCAAGGTGCTGAACAAATTTTGATAGCGGTACTTCTTTGACCTCTATTTTCTTTGAATCTGTTCCCTTGTATAAAGTTGCCGCCCCCAAAACTACGGCAAATAGGACTACATATACAGCTATGTTTTTCGCGAATCTTTTCACAATTTTCCCCTTTCACGAGTTTGTTTTTTTCTATAAATATTTTGATGTATTTTACCACATAAATCACAATTTTTCAAGGACTATTATGGTTCCCTCTGTCTGGTCAGTTCCTTTGAAATCCGCAGAAAACCTACCTTTTGAGCGCAAGTTTTCTTTTGCAAAATATTCAGAAGGAAGAACCCAGAGCACCTCACTGCCCTTTGTGAGCAATAGCATTTGATCGCGCCAGAGTTTAGGTATTTTTTCATCTACAAAGAAATTCTTTATAGTTTTGGTTCCACTTTCAATCTTTATCCTATCGCCCTCTTTTCGAGTTCGAAGGCAAAGTTCTTTTAAGTTTACACCACCAAAAACTCCATATTGCTTGCCTTTGCTGTCTGCCAGTTTCTTGAACTCCTTGAATCTTTCAACCGTCATTTCGCTGAATTTCCATTGAGTTTCGTCTTCTTGCAACTGTTCCTGATTCAAGAACGCTAGCTTCTCGTACTCTCTTGATACTGCAAAGTTTTGAGACAAATCGCACATAGCCGATGGACTCTTAGAAAATATCAAATCGTCTATTTTGCTTGCTTGCGCAAAGGTCAGATTTTGTGTCATGCCTATACATTCTAAGGCAATAGTATATACCCTTATTCTGATAGCTTTGTGAAGGCGTTGCAAAGGTTTGACCCAAAGGCTAACATTTGCATCGCCGCAAAGAGCTTCTTCATAAGCAAGTTTGGCTTCCTTTCGCATGAACTCTCTGTCTTCCGCAGAAATTTTGCCCATCCTATTCACTGTATCGATTATGTTCTCGTTGAAGTTTTCCTCGATGTATGGAATGAGCATGTTGCGAATTTTGTTTCTTGTATAAATGTTTTCACTGTTAGTATGGTCTATTTTAGGGTTCAAGTTTTGGGTCTTACAGTAATCCTCAATTTCTTCCCTATTCACGTCTAAAATCGGCCTCACAATAGAAAATCCATTTTCATCTTTTCTCTTATATGGAATGCCCGCTAACCCATCTGTTCCAGTCCCTCTCAATATTCTAAAAAGGATTGTTTCAGCTTGATCGTTGGCGTTGTGGGCCAGTGCGATTGCGATTTTTTCTTTTTCTATCCCTTTGTCCAATAAGCTCATGGCAACTTGGCTAAAGGCACCATATCTGGCATTACGCCCAGCCTCTTCCGATGTAATGTTTTGGGTGGTTGCAATTTCTTTGCAATCAACAGTTATTACATGACAAGGGACTTGGTGGGATTTGCAAAGTTCCTCAACGTAATTTTGATCTTCCTCTGCTGCACCCGGCCTTAGCATGTGGTTTACATGAACTGCATAAATCTTCCAGTTCATTTCTCCAGAAAGTTCCAACAGCACATCAAAAAGACATACTGAGTCTGGGCCTCCTGAAAGGCCGACTATAATATGAGCGTCTTTTTCTAACATCTTGTGTTTCTTGATGGTCTGTGAAATCTTGTTTTTCATTTCTATGTTCCCAATTTATTTTATGTTGAAAAATACTTTGGCATTTTCTAGAGTAACCTGTGCTACCTCTTTATAGTCAATACCTTTTATTTCTGCAACCTTTTGTGCCGTGTATTCTACATAAGGCGGCTTGTTTGGCCTGCCTCTAAATGGCACTGGGGTTAAGTATGGTGAGTCTGTTTCTATTAGCAAATACTCTATAGGAATTGATTCAACCACCTCAATGGTTTTGCGTGCGTTTTTGTAAGTCACCGGTCCTGCAATCGAAAGGGTCGCTCCTAATTTAATATATTGCTGTGCTAACTCGCTACTTCCGCTATAGCAATGGAGTAGTACTCTAGCATCCTTAGTAACTTGTAGTGGGTGAGCCTCGTTTATTTTTCTCTTAGGAAACCAGCTACATCTTTCTTCAGAAAAAGCGCCTTCCTCTTTGAGAATGTCCAAAGTCTTTTGATCTGCCTCTCTAGAATGTATTACTATTGGCATTTTTAATTCATTTGCCAACTGTATCTGACGTCTAAACCAATACCCTTGAATATCTCTTTTAGAATTGTCGTAATGAAAATCCAAGCCTATTTCACCTATGGCCTGAACTTTTTCCTTTTTGGCAAGACCCTTTATCATGGCCAGCATTTCCTCGTCTAGTTCTTTGGCATCGTGGGGATGAACTCCCACTGCTGCATAGCACCAATCTAAACGTGCCGCATGATTGACCGCTCTCACTGAGCTTTCAAGGTCGAATCCTATATCCATCACATAAGATAAATCAGAAGCCTCGATCTCACTAATCAAGGCTTCTCTATCTCTATCTGTGTAGGTATCGTTATTTATATGCGCATGTGAGTCGAATAACATATTATACCTCATTATTTCTTTCTTTAATCTGCGAAGTTCTTTAGATTACCTTACTGGCTCTCCATCGGGAGCAATTGTGGTAACTATTTCGCAGCGTTTTCCGTTGTCTGCAAACAATAGCATTCCTTCCGATTCCATTCCTCTTAGTTGGCGAGGTTTTAAGTTGGCAACAACTATAACCTTTTGCCCTTCCATCTCTTCAGGTGAGAAATCTTCTGCAACACCACTGATTACCTGTCTAGTTTCGGTTCCCATTTTAACTTGGAAAACCAAAAGCTTGTCTGCCTTAGGGTGCTTTTCGGCTTTAATTATGGTGCCTACCCTAAAGTCTATCTTGTCAAAATCATCAAAAGTTATTGGATCCTTAAGTTCTAAAGGAATGTTTTCCTCTCCTTTGTCACCTTTTGGTGCACCAAGGGCTGATAATTCTTCAAGTTCCTTTTCAATGTCTAATCTCGGGAATATAGCGGCTCCTTTTTTAACTTCTTCGCCGTCCATAGCTTCAAAAGTGAAAGCATCTTCCCACTTCACTTCAGGGTCTAAGATACCCATCTGTTTTTTTATTTCTTTAGATGTAGTGTGCATAAATGGATAAATCAGCGTGGATATAATCCTAATTGCTTCTGCCAAATTGTGCATCACAGTATCCAACTCAGCTTTATTTGCTTCGTCTTTTGCAAGAACCCAAGGAGTTTTTTCATCGATGTATTTGTTAGCTCTTCTAACTACTATCCAGATTTCCTCAAGAGCCATGTTGAAAGCAAATTTGTCCATATGGGATTCTACTTTCACAGCAGCACCAATGGCAACAGCTTTTAAATCCTCATCGAATTCATCGGAAGTAGTAGCCGCAGGGACAATTCCTTGACAATATTTTTCTATCATGGAAACTGTTCTTGACACTAAGTTGCCCAAATCGTTTGCTAAATCATAGTTCATTCTCTTAAGCATAACTTCATTGGTAAATACTCCGTCTTGCCCAAATGTATATTCGCGAAGTAAGAAATATTTTAAAGCATCTATTCCGTATCTATCTATTAGGATAACAGGGTCAACTACATCGTTTCCCTTTGCTGCTTTTGATTTTGAAACTTTTTCTCCGCCTAAAAGAAGCCATCCATGGCCAAGAACCTGTTTAGGCAAAGGAATTTCTGCACTCATCAACATTGCAGGCCAAATAATAGAGTGGAATCTTACTATTTCTTTTCCTACTAAGTGAACATTCGCAGGCCAATATTTTTCATAAAGGTCTTTGTCGTCTGGGTATCCCAGCGCAGTTATATAGTTTGTAAGTGCATCAAGCCATACATAAATTACATGTTTTTCATCGATAGGAACAGGAATCCCCCAATCAAATGTGGATCTGGAAATACACAAATCATCAAGTCCTTGGTTGATAAAAGAAATCATTTCATTTCTTCTGCTTTCAGGCTCAAGGAATTGTGGATTATTTGTAAACAAATCTATCAACTTGTCTGCATATTTTGAAAGTTTAAAAAAGTACGCTTCTTCTTTGGCTGCTACAACAGGTCTGCCACAATCAGGGCAACATCCGTTTACAAGCTGACTTTCTGTCCAAAAAGATTCGCACGGAGTGCAATACATGCCCTCATACTCACCCTTATAGATATCACCATTTTCGTACATCGTCATGAATATTTTCTGTACTCTCTCGATGTGACGAGGCTCTGTAGTTCTAATGAAATCATCATAAGAAATTTCCATGGTGTGCCATAGTTTTTTGATTCCTTCTACTATTTCATCTACATATTCCTGCGGTGATACACCTTTTGCATCTGCTAAGGTTTCTATCTTTTGGCCATGTTCATCAGTTCCAGTCAAAAAATGTACGTCATAGCCGCAAAGCCTTTTGAATCTAGCCATGGCATCTGCCATAACTGTACAATAGGTGTGCCCTATGTGCAAATTTGAACTCGGATAATAAATCGGTGTAGTTATATAATAAGTGCCCTTATCTTTTGACATTTTTTGTTCCCTTTCTAATCTTCCTTTTGGGAGGGTGCAACCTTCTTCATGATTTCATTAGTTGCTACCACTAGCGCAACCCCAGCAAGAAGACCAACTCCTGTTACTTTTAGTAATGTAGTTCCGATACCTTCTGTTTTAACCGTTGGCTCAAAGCCCTTTATCATTCCTGTTTTCATTTATATGTCCTTCTTTCTGCATATTCAGCTATCAGGTTCACAGCTTCTTCTTCGGTGATGTAACTACTGTTAACGGCAAGATTATAGTTTTTATACTCTCCCCATTTCTGGTATGTATGATAATTGTAATAGTTCTGTCTTGCCTTATCATAAGTAGCGATAAGTTCTGCAATTTTCTTAGGGTCATCCCCGTATTTTTCTACCGCTCTGTTGATTCTGTCTTCCATTTCAGCATAGATAAATACATTGGTAACTCCCGGCATATCTTTTAGAACATAGTCCGCGCATCTTCCAACGATTACGCCTTCTCCAGAATTGCCGATTTCAGTTATAACTCGAAATTGTGCTAAAAACAATCTTTCATTAACAGAAAGCGGGCTAGAAGGCATTCCTTCGCTAAAGTTAAGAGCCGCAGCTAAATTATATGCAAAACTGCTTTTAGCATTAAGCTCTACGTTTTCAAGAAGTTCTCTTGAAAATCCACTTTCCTCTACTGCCAAATCTATGATTTCCTTATCATAAAATGGAACATCGAGTTTCTTTGCAAGGAGTTTTCCTATAATCCTCCCACCACTTCCATACTCACGGCTGATAGTAATAAGCTTTTTCATAACTATTCCTCCCCTACAAATGTATTGTATATGGCTCTTATAGCTTTCTCAAAATCTTTATTTTCAACTCCAACGATAATGTTCATTTCGCTGGAACCTTGGTCTATCATTCTAATGTTTACTTTTTCTTCGCCTAAAGCGTTGAAAAGTTTTGCGGATACTCCAGGTCTTGATGACATTCTATGTCCTACTGTAGCGATCAGGGATATGTTCTCGAAAACATCTATTGTGTCTGGTTGAAGTCTCTGGCGGAAAGCCTCTAAAACTTCTTCAAGTCTATCTCCTAATGCCTTCTTTGACATTACTACGGAAACAGTATCGATTCCACTTGGCAAATGCTCAAAATTGATATCATGGTCATCTAAAATGCCAAGAATTCGTCTAACGAAACCTCTCTCGCTGCTCATCATATTCTTGTACAGCGCCACTACTGTGAAATCCTTGCTTCCTGCGATTCCTGTAATTATTTCTCCATCATCTCCGTCGGCTTTTGAATGATAGCTTTCGTCAGTTATCATAGTTCCTGGATCTTCTGGAATATTAGTATTTCTTATATTGATAGGCACATTGGCCATTCTTGCTGGATAAATTGCGTCTTCATGAAGAACGCTAGCTCCCATGTATGACAATTCTCTAAGCTCTTTATATGAAATAGCTTTGATCTGCTTAGGGTTCTTGACAATTCTTGGGTCTGCCATTAAAAATCCTGACACATCAGTCCAGTTTTCATATACATCTGCTTTTAGCGCTCTAGCAACCAAAGACCCTGTTATATCTGAGCCGCCTCTGGAAAAAGTCTTTACCTTGCCATCAGGAGTCGATCCGTAGAATCCTGGCAAAACCGCTCTTTCGTGTTTCATCAACTCGTTCTTTAGAGCTTCATCAGTTTCTTCTATTAAAATCTTGCCCCTAGTGTCAAACTTAATAAGTGGTGCAGTATCCACAAAGTCGTAACCTAAAAATGCTGCTACCAAAATAGCGTTAAGGTATTCTCCTCTAGATGCTATATAATCTGTGCTTGGGTTGTTTTTAAGATTTTCTCTTATTTCATCCAAATGCCTCATTAAGTCTACGTCAACTTCAAGGTTGATTTCTACAGCCATATATCTATCTATCACAACCTGGAAAATCTGTTCATATGGAAGGTTGTGTTCTATATGAGTTTTGCACAAATACAAAAGGTCTGTAATCTTGCTATCCCCTTCATATCTCTTGCCCGGAGCCGATACTACTATGTACTTTCTATCCGGATCTTGGTCTATAATTTGTTTGGTCTTAGTCAGCTGTATTCCGTCTGCAACTGAAGACCCGCCGAACTTTGCTACTTTGATGCCCATCTAGGTGCCCTTTCCTCTCAAAAAAATCTTGTATATTTGAACCTATATTATATTACAGACCCCACTTTTTTTCAATAACTTTGTCTTTATAAACAAAAAAAGGTTGGCTTCTGCCAACCTTCTTGTTATTTTGAGTTAATACTCCTTTTGGACATGCTTTTCTCAAAGCCCGTTTTAGGATATGAGTTTAGCTTTTTTCAGAGCAATTACAAGGATTGGAATCAATACGATATGTAGGATGATTCCTGGTATTGCAGTAAGTACCGCTCCTCCTATAAATAACTGCCATGTAAATTGTGCTGAAGTCACTCCTGCAATTACAAGTCTTGCAATACCCCAAACTATTCTTCCAACTATCATTGCTGAGATTAGTGATACATAGATGTTAATGTTCTTCTTTGGCAATAGTTGATAAAGTATTCCTGCAACAAGTCCGTAGGTTAGCATTTCAAATGCCATTCCAAGACCTATTGGCATAATTGGAGGCATTCCAAAAATTGCTGATCTCAGGAAAGGTGCAACGAACCCTAAGGTTGCCGCCCATTTCCATCCGCAAACGTATGCGCACAGTAACACTGGAATGTGCATTGGACAAAGCATGTTGCCTATAGTCTGTATCTGTCCTGTTAGAAAAGGCAATAGCAGCGCTATGGCAAGAAATAATGCCGTAAGTACAAGGTTTTTAAGTTGATTGTTTTGTTTTGTCATATTTTTCCTCTTTCTCTAGGAAATCGTTCTTTGGGTTCTCCTCTGAATTTTTCCAAAAAATAAAAGACACAGACTCTCCTTCTGGAGTTTCTGCACCTTCTGGTATCAGTGAATTAGCTTCTGCTAATTTCCTTAATCTTATCTATGGCTTCGGCGATAAGTTCAGATGTCGACTTATCCTCAACGCCTATGATTATATTATTACATTTGTTCACCGGAATCAAGACCTTTTTTGCATCGCTCTGTCCTATGGCAACTGCCATCGCCGGCGTAATCTCTCCAAGCAAGGAATCTGCTATTGCTATGCCTATAGGGCCAACTATAATATCCGCTTTTCTCGCCCCTACTATCACTGCGTTTTCACCTGTCGCTCCATCATTTGCTCCAGCTTTTAGCATGCTCGATGTTGCTATTGTATTTGTTCCTACTGCTGTGATCTTTGCTTCTGGTATCATCTTCTTAACTGCTTCAACCATCTGCTTACCAAGAAGCCCTCCTTGACCATCAATTATTAAAACTTTGTACATATTATTTCCTCTTTTTTCTCTCGCTTTTCTCTCTAATGTCATTAACGAGCGCTTCATTCAATATTTTCTGCGCTGTGTTGACTTCTTTTGTTTCTTCTAAATCCACTACTTGGGTTATCCACACCTGGTCATTGTACCAGCCTTTGTTTAGTTTCTCCATGATAACTTTATTGCAAATAGGGGTCATTTCCCTTGCTTTTATTAAATATACTCTAACCACTAGCCCAAGATTGAAATTTTTGATTTCGAAAACACTATCTCTCTGTCCCAATCCGTCTAGTGCTGCGCGCATGTCATTAACTATGTCTTCGCCAATTATGAACATTCTGCCCTTGCTGCAAATTCCATAAAAAGCCAAGCCAAAAGCAGCACACAAAGCAACAGCCATCGTTTTTCCTAATGGAACTTCTGTCGCTGTATACATAATTGCCGATGGAATAAACCACAACCATCTGATTTTTTCCAGTCTTGAACTGTTAGCTTCAGCTTTGTTCATAATATATCCTCTCTCTTGTTCTTACCCTTTCCATTATATGCACAAAAGGCCACCGTTGCAATATAAAATACCACATGCTATAATTATCCCATAATTATTTTTAACTAAAGGCTCATGGTTTCATTGCTAAAAACCATGCTTATGCCTCAAAGAAAGGGTGCTTATGAAATTGAATAAACCTCTTAATAAATATTTTGACCACACCTTGCTAAAGGCTGATGCCACAACTGCCCAAGTTGATCTCCTTTGCAAGGAGGCTTTGGAATATGACTTTTATTCTGTCTGTGTGAATTCTTGGTATGTATCTCGTTGCAGTGACATTTTGAAAGGCTCAGATGTTAAAATTGCTGCTGTAGTTGGATTCCCTTTGGGTGCTTGCACTACTGCCACAAAAGCTTTTGAAACTGAAGAGGCCTGCAAAGGTGGTGCTTCCGAAATTGACATGGTTATCAATATCGGAGCCTTAAAAGACAGAAACTTAGACTTCGTTTTGGCAGACATAAAGGCGGTGGTTGATGCTGCTGCCAAATATGGTTCCATCCTAAAGGTTATTATCGAAACTTGTTTGTTGACTGACGAGGAAAAAGAACTTGCTTGTCAATTGTCAGAAAAAGCTGGAGCTGCCTTTGTAAAAACTTCTACTGGTTTCTCATCAGGTGGTGCAACAAAAGAAGATGTTGCTATGATGCGTCAACTAGTCGGCGACAGACTTCAAGTCAAAGCCAGCGGTGGAATCAGAGATTACGCTACTGTTATGACCATGATAGAGGCCGGTGCTGACAGAATAGGCGCTAGCGCTTCAGTCCAAGTTATGAAAGATAGTCAATCTCTTAAGTAATCGCAAGGAGGAATTTTTATATGTCAGATAGAACTATGAATTTTTTGAGAGCAGGAGTATGTGCTTTCATTGCAATATGTTGTCTTGGGTTAAAAGGTCTTGGAATCGCAGAGCCAGATTCAAAGTTCCCTTATGCTGCTGCAGGACTTTGTGCTTTTCTAACTATTGCATATCTAAAAAGGGCTTTTGACGACTAACTTAGACTAATAATATTAAGCCAACCATCGGCACACCTCAACTGTAACGAGGTGTGCCGTATTTTAGTTTTTGATGAATACAATAAACTCTCTGCTATCTCAACATAAAAAACAGGGCGCCAGATGCGCCCTGCTCAATGTAATACTCTAGATTGCTGCTTGTTTCTTTAATGACTCTGCCTTGTCTGTTTTTTCCCAAGGTAGATCTATATCGGTTCTGCCAAAGTGGCCATATGCAGCAACCTGTTTGTAGATCGGTCTTCTAAGATCCAAATCTCTTATTATAGCCGCTGGACGAAGGTCGAAGTTTTCTTCTACAAGTTTAGCGATTTTTTCATCTTCAATCTTGCCTGTTCCAAAAGTATCCACCAAAATTGATACTGGATGCGCAACTCCTATAGCATAAGCAAGTTGGATTTCGCACTTAGCCGCAATGCCTGCTGCTACAATATTTTTAGCTGCGTATCTTGCTGCGTAAGTAGCACTTCTATCAACCTTTGTAGGGTCTTTGCCAGAAAATGCGCCACCACCATGGCGAGCATATCCTCCATAAGTATCAACAATGATTTTTCTTCCTGTCAATCCGGAGTCACCGTGAGGTCCGCCGATAACGAATCTGCCTGTTGGGTTAACAAAGTACTTAGTTTCATCGTCAAGAAGATTTGCTGGTATTATAGGTTTGATTACATGCTCAATCAAATCAGCTTTTATTTGCGCTTGTGTTGCTTCTGGGTCATGTTGAGTTGAAATCAAAACTGTATCAACTCTTTTTACTTTATCTCCATCGTATTCTACAGTTACCTGAGTTTTTCCATCAGGTCTAAGATATTCTAAAGTTCCATTTTTTCTTACTTCCGAAAGTTGTCTTGCTAACTTGTGAGCAAGGGCAATAGGCATCGGCATAAGCTCTGGAGTTTCGTCGCAAGCATATCCAAACATAATTCCTTGGTCGCCTGCCCCAGTAGTTTCTAGATTGTCGCCCTCTTCGCCTTCCTTGTACTCTAAAGCTTTATCAACTCCCATAGCTATATCGCCTGACTGCTCGTCTATGGCAGAAAGTACAGCACATGTGCTGCCATCAAAACCATAATCACTTCTATCATAGCCTACCTCTAAAATGACTTTTCTTACTAAACTAGCAATGTCCACATAGCATTTGGTGCTGATTTCACCCATAACCATAGCATATCCAGTTGTAGTTGTTGCTTCTGCCGCAACTCTGCCATAAGGATCATTTTCAAGTATAGCGTCCAAAATCGCGTCGGATATCTGATCGCAAATCTTGTCAGGATGGCCTTCTGTAACAGATTCTGATGTAAATAATCTCTTCATTTCATACCTCCTATAATTCGTTTAATCCCCATTTACTAAAAAACCTCCCTTGGAAAAGAGAGGTTAAAGATTTTATTAGTATCTTTCCTCATCTTCCAGAAACAATATTCTGTAGGATTTAGCACCTTTCGTACAAGATGCACACAGGTTGCCGGGCGTCTTAGGGCCTATTCCCTCAGCCTCTCAAAATAAGGATTTTTGTATTCTTTTGCACATATTATTATATATATTTTACCCCTAAAGTCAACTCCTAAGCCAACATATTTGTTGTTTTTTCCGAAAAATAATGTATACTGTTTGTATAACATTTAGAAGAGGTACTGAATTTGCCATATCAAGACATACGATCCAACTTCAAATTGATCAACGGCGGACTTGCAGAAACCATGGACGATAGCCCAAAAGAGTTTGTTTCTGCTTCCATTACTGACACCCGTTTAATGGGTGTTGTTGGCATGTACGTACAATGGGCTTTGCCGGAAAACTCCCACTTGACTCACTTCCATCAGTTCTTTTATTTTGATGCAGAAGAATCGGGATTCGACACTTATCGCAGTGTTCTTGGCAACGGAAGTCCAGAAGAAATTGAAGAATTACAAGAAATAGAGAATTATCTTATTGGTGGCTTGGGAGGGCAAAACGTTAGCCTTTCGGAAAAAGAAGCAAAATATATGCTCCAAAGCTATGTGGATCTCAATCTGCGCAGCGATATACCTATGCCTGAGGATAGCAAAGAATATGAATTTATGCTGTCTCCAAAGGTAAAGTTAACCGAAGCCGAAGAGTATATTCTCATGTGCAAACAATGTCCTAACCTAGACTCACCTTACCAAGTAATTAACTATTTTCTTATGAGGTGCTTCGGTAGAGATTTTGGTGCGGCCAAATTTCTTACAAAAAGCTATATTCGCACAGATCTATTCCCTGAACATAAGGGCGCGACTTTGCTTAGAAATGTAATCGAAGAATATCAAGATTCTTCCAGCGGCTCCAATACTAATTACCATGTTACTGATAATGATGAGGCTTTTGGCACATTCAATACATTCAAAACTTACATGTGCGAATCGCTTATTGAATATAGCGGAAAGTACTTTTTAATAATAACTCAGATTTCCCTCGACCACTTAAAGGTGGCAAAGTATGAAAAAGTCTCAACTTTTCAGGTTTCTCCAGCAGAAGCTTCAATGATGACTTCAAGGCCTGAATTTGTAACAGTTGCAGACCTTATTCCATCTTGTCCTGAATTCGTAAGAAGTACAACCACTCTAACATCTAGATCCATGATAACTGATTATGAGAATGGCAAGCTGTTCATGATTTTTCAGCCACACAATGATCATGTCAAAAAATCCACCTACTTGTTAAATGACGATGTTCTTGGAGTATATTACCTCGTAGATGACAGCCAGCTAATTCTTGCGTCTTATAATATAGAAGACATTAAAAGGTTGGAATTGGATTTGGCAGAATCACAAGTAGCCCGTTTTGTGGTCCCTATTTCAAAGTATGAATTTAAAGAACCTGTTCTTTTTGATTTTATTAGTAGTGCCTTCGATGATTTCGAAGATTTTGTTGCAACTATTGCAAAATCTCCCGAAGAATAAATCTTCCCACTTCCCCTCTTAAGTAAAGTGGGATTTTTCTTAATCTTTTCCTTTTTTTCGAAGCTATCAGTGAAATTTCCTTAAAAATTTTTATCTATTTCTCTTTGCTGTTTTATGTCAACCACTGTTCGCAAACCGCAAACACTTTTCAACACCAATAATATCCCCATTTTCCAATGGTTAGGGGTTTTATCCACATGTTACCCCCAAATCGTATACAATTTCGCCCACAGGCCAATGTGGATAACTCGAAATGCTGCAACTGTGTGTTTTCAAAGCGTTTACCCTGTTTTCCTTTTTGTCAACCACAAGTTATCCACAGATTTTTAACATATTTTTTTGTTTGTTCGCTCTTTTGGGAGTAAATGTTTTTTTACCTCTTTTCAAGCGTGATTTCTCGCCGGATTGTATACATGAAGTTCTATTGATAATTGGGGCTTTCAGCTTTTTTATATCTAAATTTGATAGCAAAAACTATATTTGCTCAAAAGAATTTACCTTTTATTTCCTTTTCGAAATTTTCCCCTCTGTTGTTGAAATTAGAACCGTCTTTTAGGCTTATAATGGCTCCTTTTAAAGCTTTAAAGCTTTCCAATTTACCCCTTTTCTTCATGTTCGTGCTTTGTTCCCTTTGTTCTTTTTTTATAGCCGTTGTACTAAAATCTTTATTCCTACTATTGGTTCTTGTTTGTTATTTTATTTATTTCCGATTTTATGCTATACTTTTACCATCAACATTGAAGGAGACAAATCTATGAAAACCACTAGGCTTTTTAGAGAAGACGTTTATCTAAAAGAGACCACATCAAAAATAACTTCTATATCTGAAAGGGATGGTAAGACCCTGCTAACCTTGGAAAAAACTATATTTTTTCCTACTGGCGGCGGCCAAAGTTGCGACTTAGGTTCCATCGGTGGGTTTGATGTTGTAGATGTATACGAAGATGAAGAAGACATCTACCACCAGCTTAACGGCCTTGTTGATAATTTTAAGATTGGGGATGAAGTACACCTTCTTCTCGATTGGGAGCGCCGTTTTGATAACATGCAACGCCACTGTGGCGAGCATATTTTGAGTGGTATTTTTTATAGAGAGTTTGGAGGTGTCAATAGAGGTTTCCATATGGGCGACCAATATATGACCATCGACATAAGTTTAGAGGAGAATCCGGACTTTTCAAAGATCACATGGGAAATGTGCAAAGCTGCTGAACTCGAAGCGAATAAGGTAGTCTGGCAAAACCTCCCTGTAATCACTCGCCGCTTCGACAATAAAGAAGAAGCCGAGGGTCTCCCTCTTAGAAAAGCTTTGGCTTTAGAAGATGATATTTCTATAGTTTGTGTCGGCTCAGTAGAAAACCCTTCTGACTGCGTTGCATGCTGCGGAACTCATCCGGCAACAGCTGGTCAAGTCGGTTTAATCAAATTGTATAAGGTAGAAAGCAACAAAGGTATGTTCCGAATCTTTTTCGAGGCAGGCCAGAGAGCTTTGGAAAAATACACTAAGCATTACGATATTATAACTTCTCTCGGCAACATTCTATCAGCCGGCGACGATGATTTGATAGAAAAGTACAAATCTCAACAAGAGAAAAACAAGGAAGTTCGTACTCAGCTTTATACTCTCAAAAAGGAAATCATACGAAGAGAAGTAATCGAACTAAAAGAGTTGTTGACACAAAAGGACAGGGAGTCACTCCCTTCCAAGGAATATTCTCTTTTATCTGGAGATGATTTGACCGCTATAGGCCGAGAAATCACCGATTACATCGATAAAATAGTGTTCCTCATCCACAGGCCATCCCTCACAGTTTTCTTATGCTCAAACGGCAAGTTTGACTGTGGTAAGCTGGTTAAAGATAACGCTCCAATATATGGAGGCAAGGGCGGCGGCAATAATACATTTGCTAGAGCCATCTTTGCGAAAGATGAATATATAGACGTTTTTATAGATCTAATAGAAAAACATCTGAGGTAATTACCTCAGATGTTTTAAATTAGTCTATCACATATACATTAACTTTTCTTGCACCCCATTTATAGCACTGTCGCATATCTTCCATATACAAGTCTATTGTGTTCCCTTTGATTCCACTTCCTACATCGTTAGCTATGGCATAACCATAGTTCTCGACATAAATCAATGAGCCAAGAGGAATTACTTTTTTATCCACTGCGCACGTACCATAAGTACATGGTAGTCCAAACGCGCCTCTAGGATTTCCGGAAAAATGATATGATACCGCTCTCACTCCGCTTATTTTAGTCTTATATTTAAGACCTGCAGGAGTTCCCGTCTTCATATTCATTCCATACGCAATTATTTTATCTTTCTTTTCTGTTAAAACTACAGTTTCGTCTAAAGTTTTTGATGTTTCTACGCCATCAACAAAGACTACTGTATAAGTGTTTTGAGCTCTACCCACTGCACCTTCTTGCACGACCTGCGTTTTCCCTATAACCATATTAGGGTCTGGCACATGCTTTGTTGCAAAAGTAGTATCCTCTTCTTCTACAATTTGCTCGATGATAACTCGTTTTACCTGCAAAGAGTCACCTTTGCCTAACGTTTTGTCCAAAGCAGGTTCTACGATATCGTTTTCCCCTACCTCAACATTGAGCTTCTTCAAAATTTCTTCTACCGTAGTTGGTAGTATGGTAATTACTTCAGTCTCTCCGTCCACAGTAACGGGTATGTCGACTGCCTTAGTTATCCTTATTTCCATATTGTTGGAAATATTATCATATATATCTACGTCTATAGCATCTTGACCACTTACATAGTCAATCTGGTGGTTTTCAATAAAAGTGTCTACTCTTAAAGACGTAGTTTCATAGTTTGTCGTAGTAATTGTAATTGAATCATCAATTTTTACTGTAACGGTTTTGGGTGCCGCAAATCCTACTATGACCAAGCCAATGGCTAAAGTGCAAACTGTAACCACCATGGTTTTTGCGATTCTAGGGTGATTTCCTCTGAATGTGTTTACTGTTTTTCTGTGATGAAAGGTCTTTTTGTCAAGCCCCTCCATAGTATTTTTACACCATTGGAAAAATCTATCCACAAGAATCTCTACATTCCCTTTTGGTTTGTCTACCATAAGTCCTCCTATTCTTTGTGACTTGCAAAGTTTATCATTTCACAAGCAAAAAGTCAATAAAATAGGGCGTTTTCAACGTTTAGGGGTGTTTTTCCCCCTAGTTTTTTGTAGGTTTTGTGAAGAACGTGTGTGTAATTGACGCTCAGTATCATGTAAATAATGGCACTAAAAAACCAGTCCCTATAGTGATAATAGTTTAAGGACTGGTTCATTTTTCGACTATTTATTTGGTTACTTCCCTCTACAACAGTGGCAATTTGTTTAAAATTATGGAAAATATGACCATCCCAATAAGGGCAAATGGATAAGTTGCTCCATACCCTGCGCCAGGGTCATCGCTTCCCACAGCTTCTGTTGCAGCCCCAAGTCCTGGAGTAGATGTCATCCCTCCACAAATAGCTCCTGAAAGTATAATCCAATTCAGTTTAAATGCGTAACGTCCAATTAAGAATCCGACCATTACAGCAACAAATCCTACTATCAGACTAATCATGGCTAAGATCAATCCCGAGCCCATTACTGCATCTACTGCGCCATAACCGTAGTTGAGTCCAACGATAGCTAAGAAAAAGCTCAAAGCAAGTTCTCTAACAACAGTAGTTACTTTAGGATCCATCCTAAAAGACAATGGGCCTATCTTGCCTATATATCCTAAGAAGAGTGCTGCAATTAAAACTCCTCCGGTAGCCTCGAGGCTCACATATCCCAGCGGACCCATATAAATCTTTATCGACCCTAACAAATATCCTACAGCACAAACTAAGGCAAAAGATATTATGCTAAACTGTGTGACCGGTATCTCTTTAATTCCTGAAACATTTCTCGCCGCTTCCATCTCTATTAGATACTTTTTGCGTTCTTCTTCAACGTCAAATTTGAAAATTACATTCAAAAAGTTTACGGCCAAAATTACAACGATGACACCAAAAGGGTATCCTACTGCCGAACCTATACCTACCTGTGCTGTGGCTTGATTGATATAGTCCTTCTTCATATCATCTGTAAGTGCTTTTGTATTTTCGACTGTGACATCTTTATATTTATCGTTTAACTTAAGTACATCAAGTATACTTTCTTTTTCCTTGTCGGTCTTGTTTTCATATTCATCTGCAAGTTCTGTCGAGTGAGCGTTTGCAGTTTCGAGTGCCGAAGCAAGCCCTGGAGAGCTAGTCATCGCACCTGTATAGACTCCTGTAACCGCATAGGAATTAGTTCCTGAGCAAAAGGCAGTGCACAAGTATGTAGTCCCTGCTCCTACAAAGGTTATAATTATCGCCAGCACTACAAATTTTGAGCCGTATTTTTTAAGAATAACACCAAGGTCTTTTGATGCCAAAATACCTACTGCTGCAACAAAGATTAAGAGTGCAGTAGTAAAGAAATATGAATTTATAACCTTGTCGCCGTTATCTACTATTATCTGGGTAGCTGCTTTCATGCCGGCGGCATCGTTATCTCCAGAATCATAGATTTTTCTGGCAAATCCATATGCCATCCACCCTACAGCAAGGCCAGCAAACAACGTTCCAGAAAATCCAAAACTAAATTTGCCGAATTTTATTTTTTCAAATAGAAGTCCGATGACAACCGTTACGAACATCAATATAAACGGGTTTAGCATAAGGCTTATAACGTCAAACCTAACTAATGGCATTTGTGTCTCCTCCCAAATCAAGCTAAATATATGTTATCATATCATATTTTGTCGTTATTTCCAACCAACGACAAATTAAATCTTAGTTGCACAAAAAAGGAGCCGAATGGCTCCTTTTTCCCTATTTCACTTATCAGGACTTCGTCTTAGTCTTCCATCTCCTTCATATTAGGGTCGAATTTAAGTTCACATCCTGTTGCTGCCTGAATGTCATCTTTGGAGAAGTCAGAATGGAGTTCAACTACCCAAACGCCATCTTCTCTGATTTCCATAACGCCCATTTCAGTGATGATTTTGGAAACGCATTTTTCTGCTGTTAAAGGCAAACTGCATTCCTTTAAAATTTTATGTGCACCTTTTTGAGTGTGAAGCATTACTATAATAACTTCAGGACATCCTGCACATAAGTCCATAGCGCCGCCCATACCTGCAACTTTTTTGCCAGGTACGATCCAGTTTGCTAGGTCTCCGTTTTGAGCAACTTCCATTGCTCCTAAAACTGTAGCTCTAACATGTCCGCCTCTTACAAGGCCAAATGACTCAGCAGTGTCAAAATACTTAGCTCTTGGAACTGCTGTTACATAAGTACCACCTGAGTTGATAACATCAACATCTAAAGTGGAGCCGTCAGCTAAACCGTCGATTCCTGCAAAACCATTTTCTGAATGGCATGTAACCATAGCATCATCTGGGAGGAAGTCTGCAACCATTGTAGGCAGGCCGATTCCCAAGTTAATGAAATCGCCATCTTTAAATTCTTTTGCGCATCTCTTCGCAATTCTTAATTTTAAATCTGCCATCTCTGTTCTCCTTCCGCAATAGATTCTACTAACACGCCAGCAACTGCGAAGTAGTCAGGATCGATTTCTCCGATTTCAACAATCTTTTCAGGTGCAATAACGGTGTGCTTTGCAGCACCTGCCATTACATAGTTGAAATTCTTTGTTGTTTTTGCACAGTAGTAGTTACCGAACTTATCAGCAACAGTAGGTCTGATTAGAGCATAATCAGCATATAAAGGCATTTCGAATAAGTACTTTTTGCCTTCGATTTCCATAACTTGCTTCTTTCTTCCTAGTTCGTCTAGTTCAGTTTCCATAGGAGTACCTACTCCTGTAGGAGTTAGGATTCCGCCTAATCCGTAAGCGGCAGCTCTGATTTTTTCTGCTAGAGTTCCCTGTGGAATCAAAGTGTATTTTAAAGTTCCTTCTGCAATCTGTTCGTTAATTTTAGGGTTAACGCCGATATGAGAAGCAATTAAGTGGTCAACCATGTGGTTAGCCAATAATTTGCCAATTCCTCTTGGAGTTTTTGCTGCAAATTCGCCTGCAGGTTGTCCAGCATCAAGTCCTCCATCATTGGCTATGACTGTAAGGTGCTTTACACCCTTTCTTACCAATGCGTCCATTAGGACTTCTGGAGAACCAGTTGCAAGGAAGCCACCAATCATAATGGTCATGCCGTCCTTTACGCCTGCAACCGCTTCATCTGCAGTGACAATTTTATTAATCATGTTTGTATCACCTTTCTACAATTTAGTTTTAACGATCTGCAATGTCGGATTTTTTCTCCCAGCCTCTGTTAATAACTTCTTGAGCAACGTATGACATTACGTGTTCAGCATATTTTCCAGGGCCAAAGCCTGCATCGTATCCTAATTCCTGAGCGATTTCGTGGGAAAGTCTAGGACCTCCGCATGTAAGAATAATCTTATCGCGCAAACCTTCTGCTTCAAGAAGCTCTACCATGTTTGTTAGGTTCATGATATGAACATCTTTCTGAGTTACAGTCTGTGAAACAAGAATAGCATCAGCGTTAACTTCTTTTGCTTTTGCAATTAGTTGTTCATTAGGGACCTGAGATCCCATGTTGTAAGCTACTACGTTCTTGAATCTTTCAAGACCAAAATGTCCGTGGAAGCCTTTCATCTGGATAATCGCATCGATACCTACAGTATGAGCGTCTGTACCTGTGGATGCTCCTACAACTACGACATCTCTACCTATATTTTCGCCTATAAAGTCTCCGCACTCAACTCTGTCCATAGTTTCGCCTTCAACCTTAGGAACTTTAATTGTAGTAAAGTCTACTGTCTGCTGGCATTTTCCGTATACTACGAAGAATGTGAATCCAGGGCAAAGTTCATTATAATGAGTTACATTTGGCTCATCAAATCCCATTTTTTTGGCAAGCTGTTTAGCAGCTTCTTCTGCTTCTTCGCTGTAAGGTACAGGAAGAGTAAAAGCCATCTCAACCATGCCGTCGTTTAGCGTATCTCCGTAAGGTTTAACTTTTGTTAAATCTACATTACTTGCTGCTGCTGTCATTAGTCTTCACCTCCAAGCATCAGTGGAATAAGCGGATTGAAGTACATGTCGTCTTTTGCACAAACTCCTGAAAGACCGTGACCACCATCCTTAGGTCTCTTAACTCCGCCGAATATACCTTTTTCAATAGTTGAGAACAATCCTTCATTCTCAACCTCAGCAAGAAGTTCATCTGCTTTTTTAAGAACTGTCTGTGCTCTCTTTTGAATTATACCGTCTGTCTTGAATTCTACTTCTGAACCAAGATCTTTACAGTTATTGAAGATATACTTTGCATTTTCAATGGAAAGATATCTGTCATGCATGTGTGGTGTATGGATAGCTTCTGTAAGCATTCCTAAAAGCTGTAATGACTGTCCAGACCAAATAGCAACTAGGTTGAATAATGCATCCTGAATGTTGCCTTTGAAAATGTTTCCTGTCATAAACTTTGTAGGAGGCATGTATTTTAAGCTTGCCTTAGGGAAGATTTCTCTTGCCATTATAGCCTGTGACAATTCATAAAGGAATCCGTTTTCCATGTTAGGATCCATTTCGAATGCATGGCCAAGACCCATTTGTTCTTCTTTAATATTTGCAAGTACTGCGAACTGCTCATTGATGAACTGGGACGCTGTAACTGTATGAGCTGCTTCATATGCATCATCAGTAGTAAGGTAGTTATCTTCTCCAGAGTTGAAGATGATTCCGCAGTATCCGATGATTACACGGCTCATGTACTGGTCTACTAATGTTCTCTGCATGTTGATATCTCTGAAAAGAATTCCGTAGATAGCATCGTTAAGAAGCACGTCTAATCTTTCTAATGCTCCCATTGCAGCGATTTCAGGCATGCACATGCCGGATGAATAGTTACATAGTCTAATGTATCTACCAACTTCTTCACCAACTTCGTCAAGAGCTTTTCTCATGATTTTGAAGTTTTCCTGTGTTGCGTAAGTACCGCCGAAACCTTCTGTTGTAGGTCCGTAAGGAACATAGTCAAGGAGTGACTGTGCAGTAGTTCTGATTACCGCTATGATGTCTGCGCCCTGTCTTGCGGCAGCCTGTGCCTGGATAACGTCCTCATATATATTACCTGTAGCTACGATTACATATAGATATGGTTGTGCACCTTCTCCTAATCTGTCTAAAAGAGCTTTTCTCTCTGCTGCCTGAGCCTTAATTTTCTTTAGAGACTCATGAACTTTAGGCATAATAGCTTTTTCTGCTTCTTCTACTGATGCTGTAGGCAACTTAGTAATTTCAAGTTTGCCAGCAGCCATTTCCTCAGCGATTTCTTGTGGTGCTTTGCCAGTCTGAACCATAGCATTACCAATCCAGTATGCAACTCCACGAGCTAGGCCACCCGCCTCTTTAATCTGATCAACTACAACGTTTGGAAGTGGTGTTTCAACATCATCTACACCATCAACGCCTAAAAGTCTTACAATGGTTCTCTCTGTGCTGACAGTTGTGTGTCTGTCAATAAACCCTTGCATGTCTTTTGCAATATTGGCAGCATGAGAACGGGCACTGTCAACTACTTTTGGGTCAAGGTTTAATTTGCTTTTCATCCTTTTCTCTCCTCACTTAATATATTTTTTTGCTCCATCAATAATTTCCTTGTCGATGCCTAACATCTTGGCGATATTGAGGGCATCCCTTGGTATTTGACCTTGCTTTTCAACGGTATACAGTCTATAGTCCATATACTTTGAAATTATATTTATTCTCTCTTTTCTGTTAGCATATCTCAGCTCGCTATCAAGTTGTCTAAAATCAACATCTGCAAGTCCACGAACCTGCATATTCTTGATTCCATCCTCCTCAGCCACTGCTTCAAAATGCGTAGTAATGAGAGTAATATACGGTTTTTCCTTAAGATAATCCACCAAACTTCTAGTAAGGGCTAACCCCTCAACCGGATTAGTTCCACTGGCTATCTCATCTATCAATATTAGCGACCTATCGTCACTGTGATCTAATATTTCCTTTAGCTCCTCCATCTCGCTTCCAAAGCTAGAAAGACCTCTCTCCACTGACTGACTATCTCCTATGAGGATTTGCATATAGTTGGAAAGTCCCACTTTGGCAGACTTGCATGGTACGAAGAACCCATATTGGGCTAAAATCGCAACCAATCCCGCAAGTTTAAGGGAAATAGTTTTGCCTCCCATGTTGGCCCCTGTTATACAGGTAACGCCATCAGCAAGGGAGAAACTTATCGGACAATACTCTTTTTTCTTTGTTCTAAGAATATCCTCAACCTTAAGGTGCCTTCCTTCTTCTATCTCCAATACATGCTCTCCAGATATTTCTGGCTTAACGCAAGCAGTGTTTATAGCATATATGGCCTTGCCTAACGCAAAGTCCAAGGCTCCAATCTTTTGGCAGTTATTTTTTAGAACATCTTCAAACTTTGAAATTTCTGTAGAAAGGCGACGTCTCACGACAGTCTCTTCCTCATCTAACTCCAAGTTTAGTGCTTCCATTGCTTCCATCAATTTGTAGACTTCGGCACACGGTTTTAGCTGAAAAGTAACCGTCATATAATCTTCATCTACTTGTTGTAAATCTTCAATGGCCTTGTACTTTTCCAAGTCTCCACTGTTCTTTGACACAGAACAATCAAATTTTGGAGTTAACATTATTCCATGTTCTTTTTTTATTTCTTCTTTTCTGACCTTTTGTTGCCTCCTTACGGAAAGCTCAATCTGTCTCTTTTCTTCCCTAAGGCTACGAAGTTTTTCTGAAAACTCGTTATATATATAGAACGTATTGAGTCTATCTTTGTTAGGGTCCAAAACATCCAAAAGTTCTTCTGTAGGCTCTAATATGAATTCCTCAGGAACTGGCGTGTTTGATTCGCTACAAATCTGCTGAATCTTTCTCATCATAAGCAGCAATGTCTTTATTTCGTAAAGTTCTACTACGGAAAGAGCATTCTTTTTACTTCTTTCTATAGTATATGTTGCGTCTTTGATTTCCATGAAAGCTTCAGAAAGGACTTCCACTGACTTTTTATTGGCTTCAGCAAAAGTCATCATATCCTCAATTTTGTCAAGTTCGCTTTTTAGTTCTTCTTCTTCCCCTGGGAAAAAAGGTTTTATTTCTTTTAATATATTTTTGCCAAAAGGAGTGTTAAGGTCTATCTGAGACATTACATAATCAAGGCCAGTTTCTAATCTTGTCTTGGCGTTGGCAAGTCTCCTGTTTGAGCCATGCTTCATATAACTCTCCTCCTGTTATAGTCTTACATCAATAACCGGTATTTCCGGTAACGCTTCCTTCATTGCATTTAATAACACCTCATGGTCGAAGGAATATCCACTCGGTGCAACAGGGTTCACCGTTACTGCAGCGACTTTTATGTTTTTCATAACGTTGACTTTGAACCTTTTCTTTCTAAGTTGACCCCAATCCATAGGATTGATGAAAATTTTAGTGGGATCTTTTAGTATGAATCTCACTTGCTTTAGCTTTGCAGAATCTATATCTGCAATTACGCTATTAGTCAATGCTCCTGGAATATAGACATATTCCGTTTCCTCGTCTATAGCCTCATCAATAAACCTGCTGCCCCCTAAACCTGTTGCCAAGTCTAAAATTTGCACCTTATCTTTTTTGACCAACATTATTTTGTCTTCTTCCATATGTTCTACAATTAACTCTCTCGCTCTACAGTCTTCTAATTCTGGCAAGCTGTAAAGGCTTACAATATGCGCTGTATCATCAACCACTTTTTTTAAGTTTCGGGAAAGTACAGCCCCTGTAGAAAGGATAATCGCATCGGAAGTTTCAGGCGAAGCAATAGATTTTCTGTCTATGGCTCCATCTATGAGAATCAGTTGACAACCCATGTCAAACATTTCCTCACAAAGTTTTTTTGTGTGTACTGTCGCAACTGGACCTGCAATTTGAACATATCCAGATTCTGCTACTCTACAAAGAAGCAAGTCGCCGATTGACGTTCTGTAGTTGGACTTTCTAATGATTTCAAGCCCCGCATCAGCTAACTCGTATAGTTGAGTCGGCACCGACACTATTGTGTCTTCATAAAGATATACTTTTGGTTTTTCTGTTCCTGTCACCAAGTCCTGACTTTCGCCATCTCTCCCCGTGGACGTTATTCCTAAAACCAGTCCTTCGTCATCAGCTTCCTCTATAAGATAGTTGAGAGCTGTAGTCTTGCCTGCATTTTTGGCCATACCCACTATGGAAATGGTTTTATATTTAGTTGACAGGTCATATAAAAACCCCATATTGTATATCCTCTTTTGCACCTATAGGGGGACCCGCTGGTCTCCCTATAGGCATAAATTTGTTTAGTTAGTACTAAATACTAGTGTTTATTTCTTTCGTTTCTTGCTAAGTTGCTTGGTTCCATAGTTCTGATTTCAGGACCTTCACCAAGAGCAGAAACACCCTGATATTTGTAAGTCTTCTTGCCTGTGCAGTAGTCGCAAGTGCAAGGAAGATCAGGAAGCTGTGCTTCTGTATATGTAGTGATAACGCCTTCGTAGTTTCTCAAGATTACCTTGTGAGGAGTCTGAGAAATGATGTACTGAGGCATTACAGGTGTCTTACCACCGCCACCAGGAGCGTCTACTACGAATGTAGGAACTGCATAACCTGAAGTGTGTCCTCTTAGTCCTTCGATGATTTCGATACCCTTTGAAACTGGAGTTCTGAAGTGTTCGATACCCATTGAAAGGTCACAGATGTAAATGTAGTAAGGTCTAACTCTGTTCTTAACAAGTAAGTGTACTAAGTCTCTCATGATGTGTTTACAATCGTTAACACCTCTTAATAGTACGGACTGGTTACCCAAAGGAATACCAGCATCAGCCATCTTTCTGCAAGCTTCAATAGCTTCAGGAGTTAATTCGTTAGGATGGTTGAAGTGAGTGTTAAGCCAAACTGGGTGATACTTCTTAAGCATGTTAACCAATTTGTCAGTAATTCTCATAGGCATTACTACTGGAGTTCTTGAACCAAGTCTTACGATTTCTACATGAGGAATCTTTCTTAGTTCGCTTATGATGTACTCAAGAGTATCATCCTCTACGCATAAGCAGTCTCCGCCTGAAAGCAGAACGTCTCTTACGCCAGGAGTTCTCTTGATGTAATCGATACATGCGTTAATATCCTCGATTGATCTTGAACCGTCAGTTTCACCTGCGATTCTTCTTCTTGTACAATGTCTGCAGTACATTGAGCACTGGTCAGTGATTAAGAAAAGAACTCTATCTGGATATCTGTGAGTTAAGCCAGGAGCAGGGGAGTCTGCATCCTCATGAAGAGGGTCAAGATCGTCTGCTTCTGATCTGTGCATTTCTGCAAGTGTAGGAACAGCCTGCATTCTTACTGGATCTCTAGGATCGTCTGGATCCATTAGTGATGCATAGTAAGGAGTAATTCCTACTCTGAAGCCGCCAATAACTTTTTCGATGTCGGCTTTTTCCTTATCTGTAAGGTTTATAACCTGAGCGATGTCCTCTACTGTTGACAGTCTGTTTTCAACCTGCCAGTGCCAGTCGTTCCACTGCTCATCTGTAACATCCTTAAACAAAGGAATGTCTTTCCAATTTCTAGTAGCCATTTTAATCTCCTTTTTATTTCAATTTTGGGATTTTAATTGGTTTAATTTGTAAATATCATTTGCTAAGAGTTAATCTTATGAGTACATTTCTCTAAATATTTCTCTTAGGCCTTCATGTTCTCTAAGAACCTGAAGAGTTATTGCTGCATGGCCCTTAGTGTAACCGTTTCCGATAATCATGTTAACGTCTTTACCAACGCCTTCTGCTCCTAAAGCTGCCTTTGTGAAGCTTGTTGCCATTGAGAAGAAGTAAACAGTACCGTCATCCTTACATGCTAATACTGAAGCCATTTCAGTGTTTTCAATGTTTACACAGTTGATTACTAAGTCAAATAACTCGCCGTCAGTTAATTCCATAGCTTTGTTGTACATTCCAACTGCATCTGTAGCGTCAAGATGGAAGTAAGCATCAGCTAAGTCTAACTTTCTTGCTCTGTCTTCTGATTTCTGTGATCCAGCAGCACATACTACTAAACCTGTAACGCCTGCTCTCTTCTTTGCTTCATATAAGCATAGAAGACCGGATTTGCCGCCGCCACCGATAATAAGAACTTTCTGGCCGGACTGAACTAATTTAGCTGCCTGTGCAGGAGCTCCAGCTACGTCTAATGCTGAAAGTGCAAGACCTTCTGGCATGTCGTCTGGAAGAACTGCATAGATACCGCTCTGGAACAAGATTGCCTGTCCTTTGATATCAACCTGGTCAATTCCTGCTCTCATTTCAAGAATTTCTTCGATTACTAATGGAGTTAGAGAAAGGGATACTAGTGTAGCGATTTTGTCGCCAACCTTTAAATCTCCAACATAAGCTGGTCCGATTTCTTTAACTGTACCGATAAGCATTCCGCCGGAACCAGTCCATGGGTTTTTGTGCTTACCTGCCTTAGCAACGATTCCCATCATTGTGTCTTTGATGCTCTGAACATCTTCAGCTGTAAGATCATCAGTAGGTTTCTTGCCGTTGCAAGCTCTTCTTACGATTTCTGTAAAGGAAGCTGAGTCAACGTTTAAAGTTTTAACATCAATTAATACTTCGTTGTCATAGATTTCCATTGTGTTGTCAATAACGTCTGCTGGCTGTGGTAATACTCCTTTTGGGGAGATTACTCTGTGTGTACCGTAAGGGTCTCCTTTTTTCATTGTTATTTCCTCCTCGAAAAAATGTTAGTTTATAATTTTATATCCGAAATAGTTCCGAACATAAGCTGCTGTATTAATTATATAGTAAAAATTTTTACTTTTCCATGAAAACGCTATGTTTTGCTCATGAATACATAATACAAGCCACGTCCAAAGTTATACAAACTACGTTACTAGTTTGCGATTCTTCGCCAGTTATATTAAAAGCAAAATTTGTGCCAACAGTCACTCATTTTTCCACTCTTTTTCATACTACAAGTAGTATGCTGATAACCACTGTCTTTGGTCCTTCATTTTTAATTTGCCATATTTTTTTGAAATGCTTTTTCTTGTTTCATTAGCCTCTTTTCGAACCGATTTTGTTTCATACTAAAATAACGCGAACCTAAAACGGTTCGCACTATTTATTCAGCCTTTTTCGCTACAATTGATACTTCTTTCTTTTGCGCACAAGTTGAGTTTGGCTTATGCCTATAGCTTGTGCTGCCTTTCGGGTTGAGCCGTATTTTTCACAGGCATATTTGATGATTCCCTTTTCATAATCTTCGACAGCCGTCTGCAAGTCCACGTCTTGCTCTTGGTGATTTTCAGCATCCTCAGGCATTACTGCACCAAACAATTCAGCATGACTTTCGCGCATAACATCCATGAGCGTGATGTCCTCCCCTTTGGCTGCTATCATCAGTCTTTGCACTGTATTTTCTAGTTCTCTTATGTTTCCTGGCCATTGTTGCTGTTGTAGATATTCTACAGCACTGTCTACAATCCCTCTTTTGAGGCCGAATTTTTCGCCATATTTGACCAAAAAGTGGTTTATCAATGCGGGGATATCGTCAGGCCTTTCTGCAAGGTTTGGAATCCTAATCGGAACTACATTTAGTCTGTAGTAAAGATCCCTTCTAAACTTGTTTTCTTCCACGTATTTTTCAAGGTCTTTGTTGGTGGCAGAAATAACCCTAACATTAGTCTTGATCGGAGACGTTCCTCCAACTCTGTAAAACTCGCCATCCTGCAAAACTCTAAGGAGCTTAGCCTGCATTTCTAGCGGAAGTTCGCCTATTTCGTCTAGGAAAATAACTCCGTTATTTGCCAGCTCAAAATACCCTTTCTTGCCTCCCACGTTAGCGCCCGTAAACGCTCCTTTTTCATAACCAAAGAACTCGGATTCTATCAGGGTTGGTGAAATTGCACCGCAGTTTATTTTGACGAAAGGTTGCATTTTTCTGTCGCTGTTTTTTTGTATTATATTTGCGGCTTTTTCCTTTCCGACGCCGGTGTCTCCAAAGATTATTACGTTGCAATCATACTTGGAAACTTTGGTCATGTCGTCGAGTACTTTCCACATTGATTTGCTGCGACAAACGAAGTCTTCAACCAATGTTTTGCCAACAAGCGGTTGGTTGTATAAGTCATCTTCGTTTTCTTCAGGCCCTGTATATGGAACGTCAATGAACTGAGCGTCCTCAAGGTAAGGAGCTATTTTTCTAACTATTTCCACGTCGAAATTATCATAGTTTTCTAAGTAACCCTCGGCGCCACGAACATCAAGATTCTTCGAAATCGACTCAGTGATGTAGAGCGCTATATTCAGGTTGTTTATCAGGTTGGCGAACAGCACTGTTCCTCCCGGTTTGGTGGCCAAAATGTTGATGGTTTCAGCGCCAGGTATCTCTGCACAGTTTATGGAAAGGTCGAAGAAGGACTCTGCGTTTAGTTTTCTCATACATTCCACTGGCCTGAGTATATCCAAGAAATTGACCTCGTCAAACACTGTCGTTATCAAGCTATCTATGCCACGTCCCGTCAGCCGCATATTGGTTTTTTTATCTAACAAGCAAGTGATTTGAGCGGATTCTCCCGCTGTGCTGCGTATTACGTATCCATATAATAGGTTGGTAAGCATGCTGTTGCCTACGACCAAGAACTTTTCTTTTCCCTCTACTAGCTGATGAAGCCTGTACAAAGTGCCTGATTGGTCAAAAGCAAACATTAACATTTCAAGGGGAACGTCCTCTGGCGCCTTTACCAAAGGAATCAAGCTATGGACTATGACGCAGCCCTTAGCCTCCACTTGATTAAAGGCTCTATTAACTGAAGTTATTTCCTCAAGGTACATCGGAAGAGATGCCGCGGAAGCGTTGCAAATTACCAAGTCCCCTTTTTCGAGACCCATAGAATTGTTGTATTCCGAGCCAATTTCCTCAACAACCCCCATTACAAGACCCCCAGTGTCCGTTACTGGGTTGTGAAGTTTCCCTCTTCTTATTACCATGTCTATTATGGCCTGTTTTATTCTATTTTCATCGTCGTTAGATTCAGTACAGATCTGCTTGAACCCAGTTCCTTCAAGATGTATCCTTCTTATCGAGACTTTTAGCTCATCAGAATATATCTTGCGGCTGTTATCCAACTTCCATGCAGAAGTCGGCAATACATGTTTGGGTTCAAGGACTCTTTTGATTCCGTATGACATAGGCATTTTATGTTCACTCCTTCTTTGCGTGAACCTAAATCGGTTCATTCTCTTTGTAGTTTCAATGATAACTCATTGGCACGCATTTTGCAATATATTATTTCATGAATTCAAACCGATATAACGGTTTTACATTTTTACTGAAAAAGGAGAAATAAAATGTCAGAGAAAATCACTTCAACACTAAGAATGAGAATGTCCGCTAAGGATGCACATTACGGCGGAAATCTAGTAGATGGTGCACACATGGTACACCTATTTGGCGATGTTGCCACAGAGTTATTAATTAAAATGGACGGCGATGAAGGCTTGTTCTGCGCTTATGACAACGTAGAATTTTTAGCTCCTATATACGCTGGTGACTATATTGAAGCATATGGAGAAATCTCAAAGGTTGGTAACACTTCCAGAAAAATGACATTCGAAGCAAGAAAGGTTATCGTTTCAAGACCTGACATTAGTGCTTCAGCAGCAGACTTCTTAGAAGAACCTATTATTGTAGCAAGAGCCACTGGTACTTGCGTAACACCAAAGGAATCTAAGAGGAAATAAATTCGAGTACAAGATAATTACTAATACATCTTTAAATAATTACGAGGAGCTTATATGGCTCCTCGTAATTATTTTTTGTGATAATCTATCCCATAAAAATAAGACGCTAATATGCGTCTTACTCTTAACAGTTTTTTAAATATTCTATTTCTTCTCGTGTGAGCTTTCTGTAATGTCCCTCCTTTAAGCGTCCCAATCTTATCTGACCAATTGCCACTCTTTCAAGAGCCTGCACTGGATTGCCTACTGCGGTAAACATCTTTCTCACTTGACGATTCTTTCCCTCGTGTATAGAAATTTCCACGATAGTAGAGTTTTGGTTGCTTTTTACGATCTGCACTTGTGCTTTTGATGTGACAAAACCACCTATGTCAACACCATTTCTTAGTTTGGCTATCTTTTCTTTTGAAACAACTCCCTTGACCAGTGCCCTGTAAGTCTTGTCCAGTCCATGCTTAGGATGAGCTATTCTATAACTTAAGTCACCATCGTTAGTCATGATCAATGCTCCCGTAGTGTTGTAGTCTAATCGTCCGACCGGAAAAATTCTTGCGTCCACGTCCTTTACGATTTCCATAACTGTCAAACGATCTTTGTCATCTTCAACAGTGGTTACCATGCCCAGCGGCTTGTTCACCAAGATGTAGACCCTTTTCTTTTGGCCTTCTATCAAGTGACCATTGACATGAACCTTGTCCGTTTCATCGACATCATAGCCAGGTTCTTTCATGACAGCTCCGTTTACCTTTACATTGCCGTTGGCGATCAGTTCATCGGCTTTGCGCCTGCTGGCAATTCCAGCTTGTGCTATATACTTGTTTATTCTCATATTCGTTTCCTTAATCTTCGTTAGTGCTCCTATTCTACCACATAACCCCATTAATTGTAAATGTTTAGGTGAGGGCACAACATTTTTAAAAATTTTTATTAAATTTAACAATATTTTTTGTATGTTTCCTTGCTTTTTTATCAATTATACAGTATACATAAATGTATAAGTATATTTAGGAGGATTAATTATGAAGAAAATTACTGTTTTATTATTGGCTCTTTGCCTTGTATTTCTTACAGCTTGCGGAGGAAGCTCCCCATCTGATGCTTTAAAGGCAGACATGGAAGATGCAAAGGCGAGCCCTGACGAAATAATAGGAGATTTAGGCGAAGATGGTTTTGGCGAAGAAGCAACTAAGTTGCTTGTTGACAAAGTTTTAGAGTTTGAATACGAATTAGGCGAAGAAAAAATTGATGGTGATACTGCTACAGTAGAAACTACCATTACAGCTTACTCTATAGGTGCAATCTTTGGCGAAGTAATTACAGAACTCATTACTGAAGCATACGCAAATCCAACTATGAGCGAAGATGAGATGATGGCTAAGATGGACGCTCTTCTTATCGAAAAGCTTACTAACGCTGAAAAAACTTACAGCCAGACCGTTACAATTATACTTAAGAAAAAAGGTTCAAACTGGGAAGTTCAGGAAAGCGATGACATGGCAAACGCTTTAACAGGCGGAATCCTTGACTTCATTGAAGCCGCTTCCTAATTAAAGGCTGACAAAAATAATGCCGCTCAGAATTAATTCTGAGCGGTTTTGTTTTGCAATTTTTTAAAGTTCCATTTGCATCTGGTCGTCAGCAAACCCGTCGCCTTGTACCTCTGCGTCTTCTCCAAACTTTCCGGAAACAATGGTCTCTACGTCATCTATTTCAGGCAAGTCTTTTATTGATGTAAATCCAAAATTTTGCAGGAATGTATCAGTCGTCGTATAAAGTATAGGTCTTCCTACAGTATCTGCCCTGCCTTTTTCGCAGACCAAATCCTTTTTCATTAGTCCATCCATTACTCTATCGCATCTGATTCCTCTTATAGCTTCTATTTCGCCTTTGGTCACGGGCTGTTTATATGCCACTATCGCCAATACCTCAAGAGCTGACTGGGATAGCCTTTTGACTTTGGCCGGCGTGCAAAGGTCTCGAACATAATCTGCATTTTCTTCTCTTGTAACAAACTGAAAAGATTGGTTTATCTGGCGTATTATTATTCCGCGGCCCTCTTGCTGATATTCTTCTTGTAATTCCTTGAAGCACTCTATGGCTTCTTCCTTTGTTATGTTGAAAACGTCTGCGGCGGCTTTAGCGTCTAAAGGCTCGCCCCAAGTGAACATCATAGATTCAAAGGCAGATTTAATTGTCTTCTTGCTGCTCATATTTGATGTCTCCTTCGTTTATTCTTTCCCCTGGCGCTATTTCTATATTGCCATAGGTGGATTTCTGTTTAACCTTGACCACTCTTTCCTTGGCCATCTCCAGTAAGGAAATGAATGTAACCACTGTATCATATCGGTCTT
This sequence comes from uncultured Oscillospiraceae bacterium, assembly GCA_964619315.1. Classification (GTDB taxonomy): domain Bacteria; phylum Bacillota; class Clostridia; order Peptostreptococcales; family Anaerovoracaceae; genus Fimisoma. The sequence goes on from CAZUEH010000003.1 coordinate 33,976, forward strand.
TTTTATTAGGCACAAGCTCAGAGAAGTTGAAAATTCGTCCTATCTTTTGTTTGAGTTTATCAACTATGTAAGCAATTCTGCTTTCTGTAGAAGCTTTTTCTCGTTCTATCCTTGTATAATGTTTGCGCACTGACTCGATTTTTTGCTTTCTCTCTATAAATGCTGTGAACGCACTAGCAAACTGCTTCAAGTCAAGGCTTAAGTACTCGTCAGGTTGTTCCAAGAATATGCTTATATCTTCTTGAGGCTTTTGGAAAATTCGTGAAGCTGCTTCTTCTTTTTCCTCTAGGATTTCTGCCGCTCGTTTGAATCGTTTGTACTCCAAGAGCCTTGTAACCAGTTCTGATCTCGGGTCTTCTTCCACGACGGTTTCACCAGATTCATTTATACGCGGAAGTATCATCTTAGACTTAATTTCTATCAGAGAAGATGCCAGCACCATAAACTCTGTGGCTACACCTATATTCATATCTTCCATGGCCTTTATGTACGCCAAATATTGCCCAGTAATCTGACTAATCTGAATGTCGTAGATGCTCATCTGCGCATTTTCAATTAGGTATACTAGCAAATCAAAAGGTCCTTCAAACGATTGTAGTTTTACTTTGTAACTCATCCTTGTTGCTTATTCTCCTGTCGATTATAGTAAAGCAAAGCGCACACTACTATTGCACATCCTAATATTTCATATGATTTTGGTATCTGTTGTAAAAACACCACTGCCATTATAGTTGCAAACACCGGGTCTCCCGCTTCCCAAGTAGATACGTGCAAAGAGCTAACATGACCAATGCACATATTGAAAACTGCGTGGGCTCCAATCTGGCACAAAACCGCCATGGCAGCTATCAGCAAATAGTCAGTGGCTTTGTATCCCACCACCTGCGTATCTGTCAACACAACGCCTATTGCGAAGCAAACCCAGCATGCGAAAAATACTAAAAGTACATATTGTGTACTCTCCACACGTTTACGAACTTCATCTCCCATCGCAAAGTAGAGTCCCATAAACACAGCCGCCATTAGGGCAAAGATGTTGCCTTCCAAATTGCCCCCAGCAAAAGTATTATAGTCCGCTCCGACTATAATTGCTCCACCTATTAGTGCAACGAATATAGCCAGAAATGATTTTATACTCACTTTTTTGCGATATATAAAAATGGTAACCAAAAGAACTACCAATGGGTGTAACGCTGCCAAAACCGAAGCACTTGCTATATCTGTCAACTTGACTGCACTAAACCATGAGAAGAAGTGGGCAAATAAAAATGCTCCTGAAATAAAGCACAGCACATAATCTTTAAGCGCTACAGCTTTGAGTCTTTCTCTCTTTTGTTTATTTATAACAGTCGGAATTATAAAAAATGGGAGAGCTATGCTAAGTCTCAAAAATCCTATAGCCATTGATGGCGCCGTTATCAGGGAACCGAGAATTCCTGAGGTTGCTCCAAATACTACGGCAATTACTGTAGCTGCTTTTGCATGTTTAGCTATAAATCCCTCTTCATTGCGTTTTTCTTCCATTCGTGTATCCTATTTTTCCATTAAGAGTTTTAAGTTCACATCATAGGGCGGTTTAACTATACCCTTTTCTGTAATTACTGCAGTTATATAACTATGGTCTGTAACATCAAAGGACGGGTTAAAAGTCTTAATGCCCTCCGGTGCCATTGGTTTTTCGTACCACATTTTGTATATTTCCTCGCCTTTGCGAAGTTCAATCTCTATATCGTCCCCCGTAGGAGTCCCCAAATCTATTGTAGAAGTTGGCACGAACATATAAAACGGTATGCTATAGGTTTTTGCTAAAATAGCAACTGCCATCGTACCTATCTTGTTTGCTCCATCTCCATTGGCCGCCATTCTGTCGCAGCCCACAACGATTGCATCTACATAGCCTTTTTTCATCACCGTAGCCGCCATATTGTCGCATATGAGAGTTACGTCTACTCCCGCCTTATTAAGCTCCCACGCCGTAAGCCTAGCACCTTGTAACAGTGGTCTAGTCTCGTCAGCGAATACCTTAAAATTGTAGTCTCTTTCTTGCCCTAAATATATAGGTGCAAGGCAAGTTCCATATTTAGATGTGGCTATAGTCCCGGCGTTACAGTGGGTCAAAATCCCCATGCCTGGTTTGAGCAAGGAAAGTCCATACTCACCCATAGCTTTGCATGCCTCCACGTCTTCTTGATGAATAGCCTTAGCTTCCGTTAATAGCAATTCCTTTGCTTCTTCAACAGTAAGCACTGAGGCGTTTTCCAAGGTATTAATCATTCTATCGATTGCCCAAGAAAGGTTCACCGCAGTAGGTCTTGCGCTTTTGATGTATTCGCCACTTTTTCTTACAATTTCCACGAATTCAGGCAGAGAGCTCGCCTCTCGTCTTTTTGCATCAACGTATAATCCATAAGCCGCTGCAACTCCAATAGCTGGCGCGCCTCTCACCTTTAAGTGATAGATAGCATCCCACAAGTCTTCTTGCGTGTCTATGGTTATATATATTTCTTCACTAGGAAGTTTAGTCTGGTCAAGAAGTAAAAGTTTGTCCTCATATTTTATAGGTGCAATATCAAAAACCGTTTTGGTTCTCATATACTAACCTCCCTAGGTAGGAAACATAATCATCTAATGAAAGTATAGGGGTTTGTGTGTAAAGGTTTGTACTGCCTGCTACGTCTTCAAATGATGGAGCTGCCATCCAACCTATAACGGCATTTGCACATTCTGCATCATCATAAAGCGAGTAGTAGTCATCTATACCTGTTACATGTTCAAAGAAGAATTCCGGGTCGCTTATTCCTAGGCTAAAAATTACTTGCATGGAATTAGTGAACAGTCCTCCTTCACCATACTTGTCCACACCAGCGTCCCAATCTACGCTTCCATTGTTTGCCGCCTTTGTACTTGTGTCAAGTTTGGAATAATAGTCGAGGGAACCAATTTCGGTTTTAGCTTCCTCTATCTTTTTCAGTTCATCAATTTCGTCATAATCAAAGTCTTCACCGATTTCATAGTCATTAAAAAAATATTTTATCTCTGTGGAAATGTTGCCAATGAAGGCACCTAATCCACCAACAATAATTCGAATTAGAGATCCCACTATTATAAAGGCAATCACCGCAATAAGAATTTTTTTAGTTCGTCCTCTTGGTCTGTCAGTAGTACCCTCTCTTTGCATCGGTCTTCTTGTATCAGAAAACCTATCGGCTCTCTCTCGTGTATCTTCTGAGCGGAAAGGCCCCGTATTGCTATTGCCTTCTCCTTTTTCCATTCTATCTCTTATTTTTTCAAACTTATCACGCTTCTCATTTTGTCTCACAGACGGGGCGTGGCCAGTCAATATTCTATATGCCTCACTGATTTCGCGGCTTCTTTTTCTCGCATACTCTGGATCATCGTTATAATCTGCTGCCTTTAATTTGGAAAGTCTGTCCTCGTATGCAGCTTTTATCTGTGCTGGAGTTGCATCTTCTCGCACTCCAAGCAATCTGTAGTACTGTTTTTTATCCATAGCGTCTGCCTCATGTTTCTTTTATATGTCAAAATTTGATTTGGTTTGGTCTCAAGTCGTGTGCCAATGTTCTCGTCATGGTCAAATCCTCTGATTTCGGGTACCTATAGAGGTTATTTTGCCCTCAGACTATTAGGCCAATGTTCTCGTCATGGTCGAAAGCTCTGATTTCGGGTACCATAGAGGTTATTATACCACGATTCTTCCCCTAAAAATACAATGGTCCATCGTGATTCAATGATTGCTTCATTGCGGCAACGCCGTTGCAATCCTAGCAATTATTATAACACACAAAAAATAAAAATAAAAGTATCCACCCCTGCTAAACCCGCCATTCCCTTCCAACAGAAAAGAATCCACCACAAAGATGCTTTTAAATGCTACGAACATTATATTTTTTCTTTGTGGCTACGATTTCTTCCCCTTAATATATTGATATCTTTTTCATTTTGCAATATACTTAACTTAATGTTAAAGACATTATCCGAAAAATAATTTTATACAATTTTTGTAGTTTAAATGCAAGGAGGCAAAAATGAAATTTTACATTGTAGATGCGTTCACTGAAACTCTTTTCGGCGGAAACCCTGCCGGAGTAGTGATTTTGCCTGATGGAACTGACTTTCCTTCAGACGAAGTTATGGTTAAAACTGCTGCAGAGCTTCGTTACTCGGAAACTGCTTTTATAAAACGTATCAATGAAAAAGAATTCAACATTCGTTATTTCACCCCTGCTGCAGAAGTGGATTTGTGTGGCCACGCTACCATCGGTTCATACAAGGCATTATTGTATGGAGGATATATCAAGGACAACAATAGATACATCAACCACACCTTAGCAGGCGACCTCAATATAGATATTAAAAACGGTTTTGTTCTTATGGACATGGCTTCCCCTGTGAAAATCAGTGAAATTGCAGACGAAGCTGGCCTTGTTGAACTATACAAGATAATGGGATTAGATTATAAAGATCAGAAATCCAAAGGAGTTGACCTTATTCCTCAGATGATTTCAACAGGACTTCCTGATATCATGATGCCTGTCGCAACTCAAAAAGATTTAGAAGCGATATCTCCAGATTTTCCAGCCCTTTCAAAACTATCTGAAAAGTATGAGGCTGTAGGCGTCCATGCTTTCACTAGAGACGCTAAGGAAGGAACAACCTGTCATGTAAGAAACTTCGCACCTCTATATGATATAGACGAAGAAGCGGCTACTGGCACATCCAATGGTGCCCTTACATACTATGGATATCTTAATGGCTTTGTCAAAGGCTGCGACGACTGTCGTTTTGTTCAAGGAGAAAAAATGGATCGTCCATCAGTGATTCTCAGCCATATCGAAGCGGAAAGCAAAGATAATTGCTCTATCCAAGTCGGAGGAAGCGGTGTAATCCTTGCGGAAGGCGATATCAAACTTTAATATTTTAAAACCAAAAGACGGAAAGTGATGTGAATCACTTTCCGTCTTTTTAATACTGTTCTATAGAGTTTAGAAGAAATTATTTCTTCCAAAGTCCATGGATGTTACACCAAGCATAAGTAGCTATTAGCTTGTCTCCCTCTGTAAGGGCAAATTCTAGTTCAGGTTTTTCTCCCGGGCTTAAGGTCTTTCTTTGAACTCCCTGCTCAGTTTCTATAGCAATCCATCCAATAAAATGCTCTTCAATCATAGGGTGTTCAACTTCTCCTACCACGGCCTTAACCTTGTTACCAGTCACTGTTACTACTGGAACATGTTTTTCTACAGCTGCGTCCACAGAACCTGGGATGATTTCTTCCATCTTCTGGCCGCAGCATACTACAGGCACTCCCGATTCCTTAACCAATTCTACAATGTTTCCACAAGTCTTACATTCAAAAAATTTCATAAAAGTACCTCCTGTTTTATTCTATACATATATTATACCATAAATTTGCTAGAGTAAACAGTACAATTTGCTTTATTCCTTAAGCCTCTCAAAAGGTCTGTTTTTAGTCGCTCTTTGTTTTTGCAATTTTTCTTTGATTTCCTGGGACGTTCCGATGACTTCCGTATAAAACTCTCTTGCCGAAGTTCGCAATGCTCCGTCGCCAAGCGCTGCCATTTGCACTGGTTTGTCAGAAGTCACTACTCTGACTGTATGTTTTTTAACCATTTCGTAGACGGTTTCCTCTATGAATCTATCGGCAGTCTGAGCCTCTTTGGTGAATATTTCTTCTAAGTTACCGTGCTGAAATCTCGACCCTACATTTCCGCTGACCTTGTAGCCGTCAAATACTACCATAGCTTTTATGCCCTTGTATGCTGTGTAGTTTTCCAATATGTCCACAAAGGTCTCTCTTGCAGAGTCAAGATTGATTTCTGCCAAGGCTTTCAATTCGTCCCATGCAAAAATAACATTATATCCATCTATCACTAATAGGGCTTCGCTATTTTGATTCTCTTTGAGGTTTTTAATTAGCGGACTCTCTTGAGGCTTTGCAGGTCTGAAACTATTTTGGCTTACTCTTTGCCTCCTTAGCTCTTCATCCCTTTTGCTATTGCCATATGTTTTTCGAAAAATTTCCTCCAACTCTTTTTCGCCATAAGACAATTGACTTTCTCTTTCAACACTTTTTTCTTCCAATTTTTCGTCATCCGTTTTATAGCCGCTATCGACATGAGCCGCCGCGTCTACCTTATCCCAGCTAACATATTCACCACTACCACCATGGCAAAATATCGAACCCGTAGGATTTTCAACGTCTCCATCTGCATCGTAGTTAAACGATGCTGCTATTTCCTCTTGATTGTGACATGGTCCATACCCTGCAAAATATCCATTGAATTTACCGTTCCCTTTTGTGTAGGATGCAACTTCCTGTTGGTAATCCTGCAAGAATATCATAGGGCCTTTGCCCGTAATGATTGTTGCCCCCTTGCTGTCAATCTGTGGTGGGCTACATTGACAACCGAATCTATGCATGTCAGAAAGGCCCCTTCCCACGCTTTCATTGGGCACCTCCAGTTTGAAACTAAGCATAGGCTCAAGAAGTATATTATCGGCTTTTTTCAGTCCTTGCCTCAAAGCCCTGTATGTGGCCTGTCTAAAGTCACCACCCTCCGTATGTTTCAGGTGACCTCGCCCTCCTATTAATGTTATCTTCATATCGCTAATAGCCGATCCTGTTAGAATTCCCGGGTGTTCACGTTCCTTTAGATGACTTATGACTAATTTTTGCCAGTTGATACTTAGTTGTTCTTCGCTGACTGCCGTATCGAATACAAGTCCGCTTCCCCCAGGTAATGGCTCCATCAAGAGATGTACTTCCGCATAATGTCTAAGGGGTTCAAAATGACCGATTCCTATTACTGGTTTTGATATTGTTTCCTTGTATATAACGCTGCCTTCATCAAAGCTTACTTCTAAGTCAAATCTCTCTTTGATTACATGTTGCAAAATTTCCAATTCCAGTTTACCCATAACTCGCACTTGGATTTCTTGTAATTGCTCATTCCATGTTATGTTCTGACTAGGGTTTTCTTCTCTTAGCTGATTGAATTTTTCCATGGCCTGAGAAGGGCTCGTTCCCTCTGGCAAGTTTATTCTATAAACAATAGTTGCTTCCAGCATAGGTTCAGCTGTTTGTGACTCTGCGCCTAATGTTTGCCCCGCATATGTTTTTGAAAGGCCTGTTGCAACACATATATTCCCTGCTTCAACTTCACTAACTGCTTCAAAATTTTTGCCTGAAAGTAATCGTAACTGGTCAACTTTTTCTTCTTGATTATTAGTATCAATAACCATCTTGTTTTTAAGAACTCCCCCTGTAATTTTCATGTGGGTTTGGCGAATTCCTTGCTTATCTCTAGTTATTTTGTAAACTCGTGCCCCAAAGTCTAAACCGTAATTTGGTGCTTTGGAATGAGTTTCAATAGTCTTTAAGAAACCATCTATGCCTACCATTTTTAGGGCTGAGCCGAAACATACAGGAAATACTTTTCTATCTTGTATGGCTTCTACAATTTTGCTTTGCTCTATATTCCCAGTAGATAAATATTCCTCCATTAAATCTTCATCACACATTACCAACTCTTCATAATCTTTTGGCTGACCATTTTCGAAACAGCAGAATCCTCCGCCTAATTGTCTCTTGATTTCTTCGATGAGCTCGATTGGGTCAGTTTCACTTTGATCCATCTTGTTAGCAAATACAAAAGTAGGAATGTTATATGTTTCTAATAATTTCCACAGGGTTATGGCATGACTTTGCACTCCGTCAGCCCCACTAATTACTAAAATAGCGTAGTCTAAAACTTGCAGAGTTCTTTCCATTTCGGAGCTAAAGTCTGCATGCCCAGGAGTATCAAGAAGTACTGCTTTATTTTTTCCTACAGCAAAACGAGCCTCTTTGGAAAACACAGTAATTCCACGGTTTTGCTCTATGGGATTACCATCTAAAAAGGCATTCTTGTGGTCGACTCTCCCAAGCTTTCTAATCGCTCCTGTTTGGTAGAGTATCGCCTCCGATAAAGTTGTTTTGCCTGCGTCCACATGGGCCAGGATTCCGATCACCAAATTGTTGTTTGCCATAAACACTCCTGTTAGGCATTATTTTATCATAAAACTACGGTTTTTTCTCCCAATATATCTGCGTCCGCTTCATTATGCGTTATTACTATGACCGTTTTTTGTTCAGTAATATTTTGCCACAGTCTTTTAATAATGCGGTTTTTGAGATTGCTATCTAACCCTCTAAATGGTTCATCAAAGATCAGCAAGTTAGCTTTTGCCAACATGGTTCTCCCAAGGGCTACTCTATGTTTCATTCCACCGCTCAATTCCTCAGGCAATTCGTATAAGGCATCTTCAATCTCAAGAGCCTTTGCCATTTCAATTATTTCCTCTGCATTAGGCCTTTCGTCATTTCTTAATAGGCCTATGGCCATATTGTCATATACGTTGAGCCATGGAATCAACCTGTCCTCTTGAAATAGATACGATACATAAACTGGGCTGTCTGTTGTAATTTGACCGCTGTCAATTGATTCTAGGCCGGTTATAAGCCTTGCCAAAGTAGTCTTTCCTCTACCCGATGGGGCCACCAAAGATGTAATCTTGCCTTCTTTAATTTTCATATTAAAATCAGCAAATACATTTTTCTCACCATATGTCTTGTATAGATTATGCACCTCTATAGTCGGTGGGTTGATTTCATCCGCCGCTTTTTTCATTTTAGCTGGCTCTTTGCTCCACTTGCCGCTTATGGTGTGACTGCACTGAACGTTTGTCACCTTAGTAATGTCATCTTCTCTAAACACTTTGCTGTACTTATAGCCTTTTGGTGTCATCTTATTTAAGACGGTATTTATTAGTTTTTCAATGACTAAACTTAACACCACAATTACTATTATATATGCGAATAATTTGGAAGTTTCCAAGTAATATTTAGCATTGACCATCTCATGGCCCAAAGAAAACTTGGGTATGGATAGAACCTCTGCCGCCACAACGGCTTTCCAGCTAATCCCTGCAATGAGCCTTATGGCTGACTTGATTTGAGGCGATATGCTTGGAATGTATATGTATTTGAGTTTGTGCACTCCCGTAATATTATATATCTGCGCCAGTTCCAAAAGGTCTTTTGGCATAGCTCCCAATCCTGACAATGTATTAGTATATGCTATCGGAAAGCACATTAAAAAACATGCTACTACAGCAACCCACCCTGATGGCACTAACAAAATTAAATATATGATTATTGCCATAAGAGGAACTGCCTTGAAAAATCCAACCGGCAAAGTAAGTATTCTTTGGATAACCTGATACTTATACGCTCCTCCTGCTACAACCGTTCCAAGTATAAAGGATAGTGTTATTGCAGAAAGACATCTGACCAAAGTCCAAAATACATTGAGGTAGAAAGCTTTTTCACCCATCAAAGTCCAAAGGGTAACTACCGTCTGCCACGGCGTCGGTAGCAATAAAGGCTTGCCGACAACTAAGGCAAGGATTTGCCAAAGAGCAACCCAAAACAGCCAAACTCCAATTTGGCTAATTAAGTTCTTCTCTTTTTTCGGCTTATCTGTAATATAGGTCTTCATCAGGAATCTTTCCTCCTATCGAAGCAGGGTCAAGATCAAATAACGTCTGATTGAATGTCTTAAGTATCGAAATCCCTTCTTGGGCTTTGTCCCATGTATAAAGAACGATATGACAATTAGGTATAGCTTTTTTAGCTATTTCAACTTTGCCTATAAAGCCTTTTTCCACGATGTCAACAGCAGCCTCATCTGGAGATTCGTTAACATAATCTGTCGAGTCTTGCAAATCGTTGAGGAAAATTTCTAAGTCCTGTCGTCTTTCTTCAGCAAAGGATTTTTTAGCTATCAAAACTCCCATCGGCAAGGCTTCCCCCGTTGCTTCTTTCCAAAGCTCATTTAAGTCAAATAGCACTGTTATATTTTTTTCATCTGTTGACAAGGCTGTAGAAACAAATGGCTCTGGTATCATTGCTATTGTTCCTGCTTGGTTGGCTAACTTAGCGTTAACTTCCGAGTGGTTCGGCAACCATTCTACGTTTACATCTTCATAGATTTTCAGTCCGTTGTCCTCAAGGATTTTAGTCAAAACATACTCCGGAGTTCCGCCTTGGCCGCTGGCAACTATAGTTTTTCCTTTAAGGTCCGCTGGCGTTTTTACTTCTACATCGTTTCCTAGAATTTGGAGCATTCCAAGAACTGTAGGGCTTACCACGACAATTTCGCCTCCAGTTTTGTTGTAAAGCACAGCCGCCAAATTTGATGGAACTGCTGCAACATCTACTTCACCGTTTATAATCTTTGCGGTTATATCAGTAGGTGCTTGATATGTTGTCACAGCATACTTTTCTTCCATGTCCATTAGGCTTACCATTGACATTCCTGTAGGTCCATTTAAGGTGGCCACATTGACTATTTGGCTCACTTCCTGTGGTTCTTCTTTGGCTCCACATCCAGTCATCATGGCAATCGCCATAACCGCTACCAGCCCCGCTGTAATTATTTTTTTCATAGTAGTACCTTCTTTCTTTCTAGGATTAAACCTTAGAATATATTGTTTTGGTACTGACTCCTTTAATTGCTCCTAATTTGCCTGAGAGAGCGCTAATGGCGTCCATAGGTCCGTCCATAGCAACGCTTATGATGGAAATTTTCTTCGGTTCATAGGGTAAACCCATGCGTCCAATTATGTATTGTCTATACTGGTGAAGCAAGTTGTTAATGTCCTGTGCTGCTTCAATGTCTTCAACAATTATGCTTATTACTGCTACTCTTGTCTCCATCTTTTAGCCTCCTTTCTTTAAAAAATAGGTGTCGATAAACACCGACACCTATTGCTCAAACTTTATATCATAAGCCTTTCCCCTCAGAAAACCTTTGGGTGTCAGTACCTTTTTTAACTATTCACTTTTTTCTATTTCTTCCTCTTTTACTTTTGGACCTGTTCTACTGGTCTCTGTAAGGAATATGTATATATACATGCAAGTTATAGCTGCAAGCCCCCAGGTTTCAACCTTGAGTCCTCGGCTTAGCAAAACTGCCGCAACTCCCATGATGCCTGTTATTCCATAGAGCATCAATGTGGCTCGTCGTTGTCCATACCCAGACCCCATAAGTATATGATGAATATGGCCCTTGTCGGCCTGCATGATAGGTTTCCTGTTTATAAATCTTCTTAGTATTGCAAATGCTGTATCAAAAATAGGAACTCCTAGTACCAAAACTGGCACTATCATCGACACAAAAGTCGCACTTTTAACTGTTCCTAAAACTGAAATCGTCGAAAGCATAAATCCTAAATATAAGGATCCGCCGTCTCCCATGAATATTTTAGCTGGGTAGAAATTAAATGGCAAGAATCCTAATGCTCCTCCTGCAAGAGCTAACATCGCACCAGTTCCCAAATAAGTCCCGTGAATGTATGAAGCATAAGCCATACACAGAGCTACTATAGCAGCAGTTCCTGCGGCTAATCCGTCTAATCCATCCATTAGGTTCACTGTGTTAGTAATACCTACTATCCATAAAATGGTTATTACAAAGCACAGTATGTCGCCTAACTGGCTCTTACCTTCTCCAAAGAAGTTGGTTACAAATTCTATGCGTACATCACACGCATACATAGTTATGGCAATCATTAGTTGCCCAGCAAATTTCACCTTAGGGTTCAAATTTCTTAAATCATCTATCACCCCTAATCCATACATCAATGCACCGCCAAGAACTATATGCAAAATTCTAGGTTCAAAATTCAAAAACAACAACATCGCTGTAGTAGTTCCCACAAATATTGCTAATCCACCAAATCGTGGCATAGCTTTGGTATGCATTCTTCTATTATCTTTTGGCACATCCATCGCCCCTATTTTAGGCGCTAACTTTATGGCAAAAGGCGTTGTCAAAAACGACAGCGCGAATGCTACCAAAAAGGTTATCAACAATGTACTGTACATAATACTGCGACTCCTCTAAATTACTCGGCTAACTGTTCTATTTTTAGTCCTGCTTCATCTAACATGGATGCAGCAAGCTCATCAGGGTATCCTTCTCTTATAACGATTCTATTAATTCCAGCATTTATAATCATCTTCGCACATATAGCACAAGGCTGATTAGTTATATAAATGGTTCCGCCCTCTATGGCATTTCCCATGGCAGCGGCCTGAATTATTGCATTTTGTTCGGCATGAAGTGCCATACAAAGTTCATGTCTTTGTCCTGATGGTACGTTGAGTTTCTCACGAATACATCCGCCTCTTTCCTCACAGTGCATCATATTGCGAGGAGCTCCATTATAACCCGTAGCTACAGCACGTCTGTCCTTTACGATTACAGCTCCCACTTGGCGTCTAAGGCAAGTGGATCTTTTAGCTGTTAATTCTGCCATTTCCATAAAATATTCATCCCAAGATGGTCTGTTCATTTTCGGTTCTCCTATTAATAATAAACTTCAACTAAATACAATCCCTCTGCTGGTGCTCTATGTCCTGCATTTTCTCTGCGACAGGAACTTATAATGGTCTTCATTTCTTCAGGAGTTCGCTTCTTTAGGCCTACTTCGACCAACGTTCCCGATATGATTCTAACCATATTGTACAAGAATCCATCACCTGTAATCTCTATTATTATATCTTTGTTATGGGAAAAAACCTCTAAACTGTTGACTGTTCTTACTGTAGTTTCCCTAACCTGTCCCCCCGCTGACTGAAATGCTGCAAAATCATGGGTTCCCACCACGTGCTCGGCGGCCTTTTTCATGCCCTCAATATCAAGGGGCGTATTTATTTGATAACAATATTTTCTTCTGAAAATATCCTGTTGTTCTTCGTTGCTTATAATATATCGATATTTTTTGCCTTTTGCATCAAATCTAGCATGAAAATCATAAGGCATTTCTTCTACCTTTACTATCCTCACATCTCCTGGCACGCTGGCAAAGCCTTTTCCGCCTGAAAGATGATTGTTGACAGCCAAAGCTAACCTGTCTGTAGGTATGCCATAGTCGCCTCTAAAGGACGCTCTCTGCCCAAAGGCGTGAACTCCTGCATCAGTTCGGCTTGTGCCATTTATCTGAACAGGTGCTCCACATACCTTAGAAAGAGCACTTTCTAGCTCGCCCTGAACGGTTCTTACTTCAGGTTGCCTCTGCCACCCGAAGAATTCGCTACCGTCATATTCTATTGTTAATAAAAAATTTCTTTCCATTAGATTATTTAGGCCTTTGGCAAAATTATCTGTTTGTTTTCTTTTGATTCTCTGTATAGTGTAAACTTGCGACCGATTGCCTGTACGAACTCTGCCTTAAGAGGCGTGATCAAGTCGTTGGCAACTTCCTTAGGTTTCAAGTCACAACCTTCTTGTAACTTAACTTTGACTAATTCTCTAGTCTCAAGACAGGTATCGATTTCTTTGATTACGTTTTCTGTAACCCCCGCCTTGCCTATATGTACAATAGGGTCTAAGTCATGTGCTAGTCCCTTTAAGAAACTTCTTTGTTTGCTACTTATCATTTAATTTTTCCTCTCTTATAAATATACCATAATATTATACCCCATTTGGTGCAAAATGACCAGATAAATCACTGCCGCTATAGCTATGTAATGTATAAGTGGTCGTTGCTCTCTTGGTTTTACTAATTTTCTAGCCATCAAATATGCAAGATGAATTGCAGATATAAATGTCGAAAGGACAAACACAATCAATATGCCATCTATTCCTAAGCAAAGGCCTAAGGCTCCAAAGAGTTTGATATCGCCTCCACCTAAAGTATCGCTTTTGTATATTATCTTGCCTAAAATGCCGATAACAAGCATCACGCCAAACCCTATAAGGCCTCCCCAAATTCCCGAGAAAACTCCATTTGTGTGGTGCGGAACAAACCCTACAGCCGCAACCATCAGCAATATTATCAATTGATCTGGCACTATCATATATTTTATATCGGCTATGGCCATTTCTGCCAAAAGCCAACATGCTATCAAAGCTATAAATCCATACGCAGGATCTTCCAGCCCTAACTTTATAGCAAACATCACGAAGAAACATGAAAACCAATATTTCCATGGCACACTATTGACTCTTTGCCTTGTGGGATTTCGTAGTTCTTCGTCGGGCTCTTTGCCATAATCACAAAGCCACTTGCCCGGCATTTTGTTGAAAAAATATACTACGCTGTTCCCCATAACTATTCCCACAGCTATAGCTGCGATACATGTGATTATTATTCTTGCGTACTCCAAAAAACATCTCCCGTTTTGTCATTTCTTTTAAAAAGGGCATCCCACTTTTGAGATGCCCTTGCAATACGTTCTTCTGATTTTTATTTCCAAGAACTCTTTAGTCCAACTATTTCGTTAAACACAGGGCTTTCATTTTTATGAAGCTTACTATCGGCTACGAAGTAGCCATGTCTAAAGAATTGGAAGCGTTCTCCTGGTTCTGCGTCTCTAATGGCCGCTTCTCCATAAGCTGTTGATTCTTGCATTGTATCAGTGTTAGTGACGGTCTCACCGTTTTCATCTTCTTTTAGCAAATAATCATATTGTCTCATTGTTATAGGCACAGCATTGGCTGCATCTACAAAATGTATAGTTCCTTTTACTTTGCGTCCTTCAAACCCGCTGCCGCTTCTGGTTTCAGGGTCATAGGTGCAGTGGATTTCTTTTATGGTGCCATCATGATTTTTTACAAAATCGGTGCATGTGATAAAATATGCTCCTTTTAATCTGACTTCATTTCCTGGGAAAAGTCTAAAATATTTTTTAGGTGGTTCTTCCATAAAATCTGCGCCATCAATCCAAAGTTCTCTAGAAAAGCTTACCTGCCTTGTTCCCATTTCAGCCACTTGAGCGTTATTATCAATTTCGCATAACTCTGATTTGCCCTCAGGGTAGTTAGTTATTATCACCTTGATTGGATTGAAAATAACATTACGGCTTTCTACTTTTTCCTTTAGATTTTCTCTAACGCAATGTTCAAGAAGTGCCATTTCAACAGTGCTGTTAGCCTTGGAAACACCTATAGTTTCGCAGAAAGTTCTCACCGCTTCAGGTGTATAGCCTCTTCTTCGTATTCCTGCAATTGTAGGCATACGAGGGTCGTCCCAACCATCAACTGTGCCCTCTTCAACCATCGCTTTGAGGTATCTTTTGGACATAACTGTGTTTGTCAAGTTAAGTCTTGCAAATTCAATCTGCTGTGGAGGATTAGGCCACCAACCCACTTCTGCCAAAACCCAATCATACAAAGGTCTATGATCTTCAAATTCCAGGGTACATATGGAGTGAGTTATCTCTTCTATTGCGTCTTCAATTGGGTGAGCAAAATCGTACATTGGATAAATGCACCACTTGTCACCAGTATTATGATGCGGCACGTGAGCAATTCTATATAGGATAGGATCTCTCATATTGATGTTAGGCGAAGACATATCAATCTTTGCTCTTAACACCTTTTCGCCGTCAGCGTATTTGCCTTCTTTCATTTCTTCAAAAAGCTTAAGGTTCTCTTCTACTGTCCTGTTGCGATAAGGGCTTTCCTTGCCAGGCTCTTTGAGAGTTCCTCTATGTTCTCTTATCTGCTCTCCGTTTAGGTCGCAAACAAAGGCTTTTCCTTTTTTTATCAACTCTACCGCAGCTCCATACATTTGATCAAAGTAATCTGAAGCCCACAGTCTGTTATCCCATTGGAATCCTAGCCATTTTACATCTTCCTCAATGGAATCAACATATTCCACATCCTCTTTAACAGGATTGGTGTCATCGTATCTCAAATTACACTTGCCACCGTATTTAGTCGCAGTAGAAAAGTTGAGACAAATAGACTTCGCATGTCCTATATGCAGGTAACCGTTAGGCTCCGGCGGAAAACGAGTGCAAATTGCATCGGGATATTTTTTATTTTCTAAATCTTTTTCTATAATTTCATGAATAAAATTGTCTGCCATTTTATTTCCTCCAAATAAGTATATTAAGGATTATATCATTAAGCCGCGAATTTTTCCAGTGCTCCTATGATTTTATTCTTTTGACATACTTTTTTCAATCCTTTATAATATAGCTACTTAAGAATAGGAGCTATACCATGAACAAAAAATACAAACTAACCTGCGTAGCAGTTACACTTATTTTTATACTTTCACTGTCTGGATGTCAAGAGGCACCTCAAGATTCGGTTTCAAAAGGCCGTATTTCAGAGGTTTTTGGTTCATTACATCAAAGCACACAGGATCAAGTCCAGCAGGGCCTCCTTGAAAAAGAGAAAGCGGAAGCAGAAAAGGCAAAAGCAACCTCCACCAGCAAGGCCTCCGGAAAAGGTTCCTCTGACAAAAGCATAACTGGCATTCCTGATGTCATCTCTACCCTTACAAAAGACGACGGCAGCAAATTAGTTTTAGTCAACAAATACTATACAGTTTCTAAAGATTACAAACCTATCGACTTGGTTGCTATAGACGGCTCCTTGTCAACTAATCAAGGCCTGTATGTTAAGCGAGAAGCTTATGACGCATATCTAAAAATGCTTGGAGACGCTAAGGCGCAAGGTCTAAGTTTCGCCATATGCTCTGCTTATCGTTCTTACGACTTGCAAACAAAATTATACAACAATTCTTTGGCACAAAGTGGCGCCGCCTTTACGAATACTCGTTCTGCTTATCCTGGTAGAAGTGAGCATCATACAGGTTGGGCCATCGATGTAACTTCCGCCTCTATGGGATGGGGACTTTCTCAAAAGTTTGCCAATTACCCTGATGGCGCATGGATAAACAGTCATTGTAGTGAGTACGGATTTATAATCAGATATCCTAAAGGAAAAACTCATTTAACTGGCTATGACTATGAGCCTTGGCATCTTCGTTACGTAGGCGTAGATGTGGCAAAAGATATTACGGCAAGAGGCATAACTCTAGAAGAATATTTAGGCAAATAACTACTACCCATTCTATGCAGAAAGGTTGCAAAATGTCTGTAATCACAGAAGATTTAATTTATGAAATATTCGCCGTGGTGGAAGAAATACCCGAAGGCATGGTCGCCTCTTATGGTCAAATAGCTAAGCTAATCGGCAGGGATAAAAACTCTCGCCTCGTAGGCAAGGTGTTGAGCATGGCGGAATACTATGGCAAGTATCCTTGTCATCGTGTCGTAAACCACGCAGGAAGATTGGCCCCTCATTTCTACAATCAAAAGGCTTTGTTGTTAGACGAGGGTGTTGAATTCAAGGATGAGATTCATGTCAATATGAAAAAACATCAATGGGATTATTAATAACAAAAGGGCATCAGTTGATGCCCTTTTTGATTAGTCGAGATAATATCTTCTTTTCCCTTTTGAAGTTTCTTTGTATTCAATGGCTTCTTCTGGACATCTGCATATGCAGGCCATGCAGTGGGTGCAATTACCACTCCACTTAGGTTTGCCATCCACAATTTTTACGTTGTTCAAAACGCAAACTTCTTGGCAAAGCCCACACGACGTGCACTCATCTGTGGTTCTGAAGCCTCGGTCTTTGACTATGAAGCTATAAAACACGCTGTTCACTACAGAGCTTTCAATTGCCCCGGATTTTGATTTGTCTATTTTTAATTCTTCGCCAGAAGCAATGGTTTTAGCTATATGAGTCAAAGTTTCTTCGGCGCTTTCTATCAACCTTTGGGAAGTCTCCACATCAGGAGAATCATATAGGGCAATATAATTTTCGGGCATCTTTACTTTAGCACAGCCGGCAAAATCCAGACCTTTTTGTGTGCAAAGTTTCTTTGCATACTTTTCGGCATTTCCTATAGAATCTCCGCAGGTTAAGACGAAGTACGCCTTAGTGGCAACATCAAATTTGCTTTTGCTAATAAAATCGCTGACTATGCGAGGCATTCTCCATGCGTATGTGGGAACGACAAATATATATGATTTTTCCGAATGAAAATCACCTTTCTCTCCATCTTTAATCATAGCCCCTATATCCACTACATTTGAGTCTTGAAGCATTTTGGACAACTCGATGGCTGCGTGCCTGCTATTTCCCGTTCCAGTAAAATATAAAATCATTTTGCCACCTTCCTTTTGGTAAGAAAAAAGAGCTGTAGTCAATGTCTACAGCTCTTTAAGGGTTTTAATTATCTTTCAACGATTACGGAAGTTCCCATTCCGCCACCGATGCATAGTGTAGCAAGACCATATTTTGAATCTCTCTTTATCATTTCGTGGATCAATGAGATAAGGATTCTACATCCGGATGCTCCGATAGGATGTCCGATTGCGATAGCTCCACCGTTTACGTTAGTCTTTTCAGGGTCAAGACCTAAGTCTTTTCTTACTGCTAATGACTGAGTAGCAAATGCTTCGTTAGCTTCTACCAAATCCATGTCTTCAATAGTTAATCCAGCTTTTTCAAGAGCTTTTCTAGAAGCAGGGATAGGACCAACTCCCATGATTGTAGGGTCAACACCTGCAGATGCATAAGATTTGATTGAGCAAAGAGGTTTGATTCCTAATTCGTCAGCTTTTTCTTTTGACATAACTACTACTGCAGCTCCTGCATCGTTGATACCTGAAGCGTTAGCAGCTGTAACGATACCGTCTTTTTTGAAAGCAGGCTTTAATTTGCCAACCTTATCGATTGTAGTTCCAGCCTTAGGGTATTCGTCTGTATCGAAGATGATTGGATCACCTTTTCTCTGAGGAATTTCTACAGGAACGATTTCATCTTTGAACTTGCCAGCTTTGATAGCTTCTTCTGCTCTGTTCTGTGAAATTACTGCGAATTCATCTAATTCTTCTCTAGTAAGTCCCCACTGCTCTGCAACGTTTTCTGCAGTGATACCCATGTGGTATCCGTTGAAAGCATCAGTAAGACCGTCGTTTACCATCATGTCTACGATCTGGTTGTTACCCATTCTTGCTCCCCATCTTGCGGAAGGCATAGCGTATGATGTTGCGGACATGTTTTCTGCTCCACCTGCAACTACGATTTCTGCATCTCCAGCTTTGATGATCTGAGCAGCTAATTCAACAGCTCTTAAACCAGAACCACAAACTTTATTGATAGTCATAGCAGGAACTTCGATAGGAAGACCAGCGTCTAAGGTCATCTGTCTAGCAACGTTCTGTCCTAGTCCGCCCTGAAGAACAGCACCCATGATAACTTCGTCGATCATTTCAGCCTTAATTCCAGCTCTTTCGATAGCACCTTTAATAGCAATTGCTCCTAATTTTCTTGTAGGAACTCCCTTTAATGATCCGCCGAAGCTTCCGATAGGGGTTCTTGCTGCACTTACAATAACAACTTCTCTCATTCTTGTATATCCTCCTTAGATTCCTTTGTTTTGTTTGTTCGTACTCAAATAATTACTAATACATCTTGTATACAATATTATTTAACCACAAACCAAACCAAAAAGCAATACTTTTTCTGATAAAAAATTAACAAAAATACAGATTTTTTATATTTTTATTTATTCTACCATGCTAAATTAAACTATTAAACAGTTTACACTAAAGTATCGAAATTGACAATACTGTTATGCTCTGTTTTCAACTTATTCAGACCCTATTTAAAAGTGGCGGTGTATTTTTCTGCCAGCTTTACAGGCTTATAGGAAAGTTTCGTCTGTCTGAGGTTTTCCATCCCCATGTCTTCCTCTCGATTGACATATATTGTTTCCTCAGGAAGCCTCTTGCAAAACTCGTTATTTATCGCTTGATATAGTCCTCTTATTCTGTCATCTGCTTTTTCAACATGGACTATTACAGTTTCTTTGCTGTTTGTCTTGGCGAATTCGCCTAAGGTCACTGCCTCAATTTTTCCATTGATTCTGATAATTCCTGTCAGCAGGCCTTTGCCGATGAATTTGACCAATTCTTCTATGGCAAGGTTCTCCAGCTCAAGAATTTCTTTCCACTCCTCAGGAGTTTCTCCAAGTTTATATTCGTTTTTACTTTTAATGTAGTCCATGATTTCTGGTACCATATCTGGGGTCGCTTCTTCATAGACAAACTCATTGTTACGCAAAAAATAATTTAGATGGTTTTTCTTGTTGTGGAACTTACGGCCTCTTAGGGAAGCCAACTCTTCTTTTAGATAAATATAATCGTCATCATCTCTAGCGTGTTCAATGATTACAGTATCCCCTAAGGCATCTTTTAACACTGGCAACAAAGGCTCTGGCACAAGGCTAAGTTCAAAATGCTTTCCCTTGTCCTCAAAGATTTTTCTTGCCGCTTCGATAGTTTCCCTGACTTTTTGCGAATCGTAGCTACCAGATTTAGTTAACGGAAATGACATGAAGTACTCTCTTTCCTCCGTCTCTAAAGTGCCAAGTCCTGCAACGCAAAGATAGTCGCCAATAACTTGCCAACTTAAGTTGTGCGTGTTCCTCCACATATAGTTTGCTATGAACGTATGCCCCGAAGATTGATAATCATATCCGTCAAAATAACTATTCAGTAAGTCCACGTCTTCTTCTGTTAAATTGTTAAAATCTCTTTCAAATATCATAATTCCTACTTTACAATGGCAGAAATTTGTTTAAATTCCGGCGCTTTTGCTCCATTTAATATTTCGTATAAAATGCTTTCGCTACTAGTTATAACTGCTCCGGCTTCGGAAACTCTCATCATTGAAAATTGATGATTTTTTTCATCCCTTGAACCAGCACAGTCAGCAGCTAGTACAACTTTGTATCCTGCTTCAAGCAAATCCAACGTTGTCTGCTCAACACATATGTGAGTCTCTGCTCCACAAATAATTACAGTTGTTTTGCCTGACTCTTTAAGAGCTTTTGCAAATGCTGGATCTTTGTACGCGCTGAAATAGGTTTTATCTATTGGCTCGAAATCTCCAAGTGCTTCTGCAACTGGTTCAACTGTTTGGCCAAGTCCCTTTGCATATTGGGTAGTAACTATTTTAGGCACTCCAAAAACTTCAAGTCCCTTTGCCAACTTGATTGCATTCTTTTCTATTGCTTCTCTACCGCTTATTGCTGGTAAAAGTTTCTCTTGAAAATCTATTGCTGCAAGTATTATGTCGTCTTTTTTTAATCTAAAAACATTTTTCATATTTTAAGCCCCCATCCTTTTATTTCTTCTAACCCCTCGTAATCGTTTAAATCATATCTTATTGCAGAAATCGTCGCATAGCCTTGACGTATGATTTTTACATCCATGTCATCAGTCCAATGGTCTAATTCTGCTGGTGTTCCTCTGTAACGATATGTCCTGCTACCTTCTTTTCTAGCGATTTCTTCAAACCACTGGTCGTATTCCACTGATCCTAATTTGGCTACCTTTACTCCTTTTATGTTAGCTGCTGGAATATCGGGAGTGTTTATGCTTATAACGCTTCTCCTGCATTTCCTTGCCATTACAATAGGAAAAACCTCAACGGCCAATTGGCAAGCACCTTCAAAATATGTTGGTTCGTGGTTATCAACTGATACGGCCACTGCCGGCATACCTGCCATCATTCCTTCTGCTGCTGCGGAAACTGTTCCCGAGTACATAGTATCCGTTCCCAGGTTGCCTCCATGGTTAATGCCTGCATACACAACATCGATTTCGATTTCCTTCTCTTTGAGGACATCTATTCCTATTTTG
Source organism: uncultured Oscillospiraceae bacterium (assembly GCA_964619315.1). Taxonomy (GTDB): domain Bacteria; phylum Bacillota; class Clostridia; order Peptostreptococcales; family Anaerovoracaceae; genus Fimisoma. The sequence continues at coordinate 55,580 of CAZUEH010000003.1, forward strand.
ACACAATCTGCTGGAGTACCGTCACACTCAAAAGCCATTTTTGCACCATCAAAGTCGACTTTTTTCATTACTATTTCGTTGCTTACACTTAAAGCATGACTGCTTGCACTTCTCTGAACATGAGGTGCAACTACATATACATTTCCACATGTACTAAGCGCCTTTACTAAAGCCCTAATCCCTTCTGTGGTTATTCCATCATCATTAGAAACTAAAATGTTCATTATATTTCCATAACCTTTCCTATGCTATCATTTATTACAAGGTCCGCTTTGTTGTCATAAGGCGTGGCCTGCTTATTTATCAATACTAATTTATTCCCACTAAAGTACCTAATTAAACCTGCTGCAGGATAAACCGCTAGAGAAGTTCCTCCGATAATGAGAGTGTCCGCTTCCTCTATGGCATTTACTGCGCCTCTTATACAGCTCTCATCGAGAGCTTCTTCGTACAATACCACATCTGGCTTAACCGTTCCTCCGCATTTGTTACAATGGGGAATCCCTTCTTTGCAGTTGGTTTCATCCAGTATGTACTCCACATCATAAGATGCTCCACAGTCCATGCAATAGTTACGCAAAACGCTGCCGTGAAGTTCAAAGACATTTTTGTTGCCTGCCTTTTGATGAAGTCCATCAATATTTTGAGTTACTATCGCCTTGAGCTTACCCTCTGCTTCCAATGCGGCCAACGCCAAATGGGCTTTGTTTGGTTTTGCATCAAGATAAATCAAATTGTTCTTATAATAATCAAAGAAGGTTTTAGTTTGTCTCACAAAAAATGTATGAGAAAGCATTTCTTCTGGTGAACAACCGTACTTTTCTTTTGCGCTATAAAGACCTTTTTCCGAGCGAAAGTCTGGTATGTTGCTTTCTGTAGAAACTCCCGCTCCACCAAAAAACACTATCGACTTTGACTGGTCTATTATCTCTTTTAGTCTGCTGTCCATATTGCCTCCCTTGATTTGATTTCAGTTATTATTTTAGTATTAATTTCATTGGTAATATTATACCACTTATGGTAAAATTTTGGTAGGGTTTTAGGGAGGATCAGCACATGAATAATAAAAAAGAAAAAGTCGCATTGGTTCTAAGCGGCGGCGGTTCTCGAGGCGCTTACGAAGCAGGCGCATGGCAAGCATTAACAGACCTTGGTATCAATATTGACGTTGTCACCGGAGCCTCCGTTGGGGCTATAAATGGTGCGATGGTTTGCCAAGGATGCCTTGACTTGACCATAAACATGTGGAAAGAAATCGAAACTCACATGATTTTTGACGTTCCCGAAGGAAGCAACACCATAGACTATGCAAAGGAAATAGTTATAAACAAAGGTGCCGGCTCTTCCGGACTAAAAGAATTGCTCGACAAATATGTAGATGAAGATGCCATCAGAAACTCTCCTGTAGATTATGGGCTTGTTGTAGTTGAGCGTTCTAATTTGAAGCCTCACTACTTTTTCAAAGAGGATATTCCACCAGGCAAAATCGTCGACTATATCTTAGCAAGTTCTTCGGTGTACCCAGCAGTACACGCCCACGAAATTGACGGAGTTGAATACATCGATGGCGGTTATGCCGACGTTCTTCCTATAGGAATGGCTTTGGACAAAGGTGCAACTAAAACAATCGCAGTACGATTAAATGCTATAGGCGTTGTTAGACATGAGCCTATCAAGGTTGCTCCCGGATTGATAGTCGTTGAACCTAAGTGGAATCTAGGCAACGTTTTGGTGTTCGATGTAGAAAAAGCCAGAAGGATTATGCGCATTGGATACTTGGATACAATGAAAGCCTTTGAAATCTTTGACGGAGGTTACTACGCCTTTGCTAAAGGAGTGTTTTCCAAAACCGATTTGAAGATGGGAGATGCATGTGCTCACGTCCTTGATATGGATCCAACTTTGATTTATTCCAAAGATTCTTTCTTGGAGCACATCAAATCAATAGTATCCTCATGTCAGCAAGATGTTGAAGAGGCACAAGATTCTTTTAAGCATTTCAAGATAAAACCAAAACACATAAAGGAGACTATTCAAGATATTAAATCCGTTAACAACAGCCGTACCCTATGTCTCCTCATGGCCAAAAGCCTTAAGGAAAAAGGCATTGAAAGTATGTTTATCAGCAGAGCAGCCTTTGCTGTAATCCCTGAACATGTACTCGCTGCAAGGTTTTTAGTTAAATATAATATTGTATAAAAAAAGAGGAGCTTTTCTAAAAACTGAAAAGCTCCTTTTATATTTCTTCCTCTTATCTAACTTCGTTAAGCCTATAAGCAAAGAATTTGTTTGCTGGAGTCTTATATAAAGACATTGCTAACGCTGTCGCTAACACAAGTCCAACTGTAAACTGTCCAATGTTAAACGGAATTCCTAATAGCCCTGACATCATGTTTCCAGATAGCACTCCATCTACTATTGCATATCCAATAACCATTTCGATTCCCGCCAAAACCATACCGATAATTTCTATTACTGCTAATTTTCCTATCTTTAGGTTTGTCTTTTGCTTTTTTGTGGCGACTTCAATAAATATACCCATCACTAAAGCCATAAGCCCTTTGATAAGAAAAGTCCATGGTGCATATACGGCATATCCGCCTAAAAGGTCTGCGAGTCCTGAGCCTAATCCTGCGGCCACAGCTCCACCTTTTTTGCCCAAAAGCAGCACTGATAAGAAAATCATTGTGTCTCCTAAGTGTACATAGCCTTGGGTGAATGGGCTTGGAATCCTTATAACATAGGTTGCCAATAATACGAGGCACACCATCAACGCTGTTAGCACTAACTTATTTGTCTTTTCTGTCTTATTCATAAAATACTCCCCTGCTTATTGCTTTTTTTCTTGTTTGTCATTATAATACTATTAAAATGTATCCTTTGAAATATGCAAATATAATTATTTTTATGAGTACAGTTTGGAGGTAGTAGCGTATGAAACCCATTATAGTTGATTTTTTAGACAGTTCATCAGATCCCTTATATATACAGTTATATAAAACTATACGAGACAATATTCTTTCAGGGGACATGAAAGAGGGTGAGAAGCTACCTTCTCTAAGACAGCTTTCTCGTGACTTAAATATTAGTATAACCTCGACCCAACTCGCCTATAACCAACTTTTAGTGGAAGGGTATATAGTTAGCAAGCCTCAGTCTGGCTATTATGTGGCGCAAGTGTTCTCTGGCGATGCTCACTACCCAGCAAAAGCTCCCGACTCCGCCCTTTTGGAAGAGGCCTTTTTTGCTGAAAAAAATCCTTTTATATATGACCCCGACTGTTTTGATTTTGCCAAGTGGAAAAAGTGTAGTTCTAAGGTTTTTAATGATTACCCAGAACTTTTGCTCTTCGAAAGTGACCCACAAGGAGAATCGGCACTTCGCTTTGAAATATCCAAATATGTATACTCAGCGAGAGGGGTAACCTGCACTCCTGACCAAATTGTAATTGGTGCTGGAACTCAACAGATAACTAGCCACCTGTGTAGGATTCTCGCCAAAACCAATATAAACCACGTGTCTCTGGAAAGCCCCGGATATTTGCCAGTTCAGAGTACCTTTAGGGACCATGGCTTTGCAATTTCTCATATCCCAGTGGGAGCAGAGGGTATCGAAGTTCCAAAACTTCCTATCAACATCCCGTCTGCCGTTTATGTCAGCCCGTCAAATCAGTTCCCAACAGGGGCAGTAATGCCAGTTGGCAGACGTCACCAACTCCTTAAATGGGCCGCTGACAACGGAAGCATTATTATTGAAGATGACTATGACAGTGAACTTCGCTATTTCGGAAAACCAGTGCCTCCTTTGCAGGGTCTCGACAAAGGCAATAACGTAGTTTATTTGGGGTCGTTTTCCTCAACCCTTTTTGCGGCAGTAAAAATCTCTTATATGGTATTGCCTGCACCTATGGCCGAAATTTTTAATCAAATGAAAGATCAATACACTCAAACCTGTTCCAAATCAGAGCAATTGACTTTGGCTTTGTTTATGGAAAACGGTCACTATTACACTGGTATTCGCAGACTACGTAATCTCTATGCCCAAAAGTTGGCTTTAACGTTGCAAACTTTTAACACTTTTGGGGACAAGCGAGTTTCGCCAGTCGACAGCCAATCCGGTATCAATCTTACCATCAAAGTCAAGACGAAAAAAACAGCCCAGCAGCTTTGCCAAGAAGCAAAGTCTATTGGACTGCAAATGATTCCTCTTTCTGAACTTATAGACCAAGAAACGACTTCCTTGATTTTTTATTATAGCAAATTGCCGTTAAAACAAATCGAACCTTTAATCAAGCAATTGCTTTCGCTATGGAAAGACTAATTTTTTTCGAACTTCAAATTGTCATCTGACATGGTTATCTTGCCATTAACATCTACAAGTATCCCCTCGACCCCCTCTTTGCTTCTTAGAAGCTCAATGGCCTTTTCGCTGCCGAGAGTTAGACATGTGGTGCTAAGGCCGTCACAATCCACCGAATGACCTTTGGGGGCTATTATAGTCACTGACACCAAATCGGTTTCAAACGGATAGCCTGTTTTGGGATTGAGGACATGATGATATCTTTTTTCGTCAATCTCAAAATACCTTTCATATGTCCCTGAAGTAACAACAGTTTTATCCTCACAAGCCAAGACACCTAAAAGCTCCGTACCGCTCTCTTCAAACGGATCCCGTATGCCTATAGAAAACTCTGTGCCACTACTATTATCAAGAGCTTTGCCCTTTTGGCCTATTACAACGATATTTCCGCCAAGGGATACGACGCCACTAGTTACTCCCTGTGACTCCAAGTAATCAGCCACTCTATCGGCAACATAGCCTTTGGCAATTCCTCCTAGGTCTATCTCCGCCTCTGGATCAAGAAGTTTTACTGTATTCCCCTCTATTACGACCTCTTTATAATTCACATGACTTACGGCTTCGGCGATAGCTTTTTCATCAGGCACTTGACCAGCTTCTTTATCGGCTCCGCTAAAATCCCATAGCTTAGTTACTTCTCCTATGGTTATATCAAAAGCACCTTGTGAAATGTCTCCATATTCGATTCCCTTTTGTATGACCTCAATAGTGGATTCGTCAACTTCTACTGCCTGTCCTCCTGCGTTATTGATGTTATAAACATCACTCCCAACGATAGTCTTGCTTAAAAGCTTCTCATACTCATCGCATAGTCTATAGGAATCGGTAATGAGGCTTATGGCTCTTTGTTCCTGCTCTTTCTTACTCATTTCTTCTACCCCAGACATGGAGTAAATAGTTATCCTACAAGACGTGTCCATGTGAAAACTGGTTTTCTCCACACCAAGATTATTCCCTTGGGAATTGCAACCAAGCTGTGGTATAATCAGTATTGTAATTAATGCAAGCAATGTGAAAATCTTTTTCATATTTTACCTTTCCAGTTGGAGTTTATTATGATTAAAAAAGCAGATATCGCTCTTTTCTTTATAATTTTAATATTTGGTCTCGCTATTTCTTGGTTATCATTGAACAGCAATGCCGATGGTGACAAAGTTGTCGTTTCTGTTGCTAACAAGGTTTATGGTATCTACGATATAAACGAAGATCAAACCATTAAAGTTTCCCAAGAGGGACACCAAAATAATATTACCATAAAAGACGGCGTAGTTTCAATTACTTATTCTGATTGCAAAAACCAAGTCTGTGTTGAAACTCATTCTATTTCCCAAACCAAAGATTCCATAGTATGTCTACCTAACAAGGTCATGGTGGAAATCGTCTCGGAAAACCAAGGAGGTGATATCGATGTCATCTCAGGATAAGAGTCGCGCTTCTTATGCCTTACTCACAAAAAAATTGGCCCTAAGTGCAATCTTGGCGGCAATGGCCATGATACTTTCATATATAGAAGCTCTAATCCCACTGCCAGTTCCAATTCCTGGCGTTAAGCTTGGCCTTGCAAACCTGATTATTATAATTGCCATATACAAATTAGGCTTCAAATACGCTTTCGTTATAAACTGCGTGAGAATTTTTACGGCAGGATTACTGTTTACTGGAGTATTTGGAATAATGTACTCTTTGGCAGGCGGCGTGTTGAGTATAATAATCATGTATCTACTCTACCGAACAAATCTGTTTAGCATGGTAGGTATAAGCATGGCGGGAGGCGTCGCCCATAACCTTGGGCAATTGATTACAGCCTGCCTCATTATGTCTAATATAAAGTTGATGTCGTATTTTTCCATACTATTGTTCTCAGGAATGATAAGCGGAATTTTGATAGGTATTGTTGCGTGGCTTGTCAATGGCAAGCTCCCACACTTGAAGGTATAAATTATGAATATTAAAAAAGTCTGGGCCATATATTTTAGCCCCACCGGCACTACACAAAAAGTTGTGTCTACTTTGGCAGAAGAATTGGCGAAAAGCCTAACTGTAGAGATAGATTATTATGATTTTACCTTGCCCCAAGCAAGGAAGAATTTTGCTCCAATTGCAAAGGAGGACCTTGTCGTCTTCGGCACTCCAACATATGCTGGCCGTGTTCCCAATGTACTGCTAAAATATTTGGAAACAATTAAAGGCAATGGTGCTTTAGCAATTCCAGTCGCTACTTTTGGAAATAGAGCTTTTGACAACTCTCTCATAGAGCTTCGTGATATATTGGAAAATGGCGATTTTCATACAATCGCTGCTGCCGCAGTTTCATGCGAACACTCTTTTTCATACGAGTTAGGCGCAGGAAAGCCTGACAGCACTGACATATCACAAATCATCGACTTCGCCAAAAAGGTGTCAGTCAAAATTACTACATCAAACTCCATAGATACTACCGTCACCGTTGATGGCATTCCAGAAACCTACGGCGGATATTACAAACCACAAGACCGCAACGGCACTCACATCGATATTCGCAAAGTCACGCCTAAAGTGTCCGATGCTTGTACTAAATGCGGCGTGTGTGCACAGGTTTGTCCAATGGGCTCAATTGACCCTACTGACGTCTCACAAATGCGAGGAATCTGTATAAAGTGCGGTGCTTGTTTCAAAAAATGCCCAATCCACGCTAGATATTTTGACGACGAAGGATACTTGTATCACAAAACCGAGTTGGAAGAGTTGTACGCTAGAAGAGCAAAAAATTCATTCTTTATATGATAGCACTGTAATGAAACGCTTTTGATGGGTGTCGTAGTACACAAGAAGGGGTAAGTTTCTAGTGAAACCTACCCCTTCTTCATTGCGCGATATGCTCGAGCCAAATGTTGATGCACAATATTATTTGGATGAGCAACTAGAAAAATGGCAATATCTCAAAGGCTCAAAGAAGATTTTGCGAACAAGCAAATCTGGCCATGAATATATTTTCTCAGAAGGCGCAATTGCCTTTCCTGACCCAATTAATCTTCCGGCAAGAACTATGCTCACTTCGGAATCCTCTGTTAATCGCAGTACTCACGTGATTTGCGACCCGCAAACCAATCGTTATCGGCTTATCACACCTGTCGAAGCGGAACGCATCCAAGGTTTTGATGATAATTGGACGAACACAGGAATGCCACAAAAATTTCGTTATTTCTGCATGGGGAATGCTTTAGTCGTTCCCATGGTGACGCGCATGGGCGCAAGTCTAAACGAAATATTTGAAAATGAACTCTAATACATACTAGGGAAAGTGGTCTTTAACCGAAATTCAAACGATTTTGAAGCGGGAGTTTCTAGCGCCCTTGCCTTGTGGCTTGGAACTGTATGAGACCGTTCCGATTAGTGGCAACAGTATATTTGAAAATCAAAAGAGATTACCAATAAAGGTAATCTCTTATTTTTATTTTTCTCTAAATGCTGCAACAATTATGCGGCTTGCCCCGTGTTGGTCACTCCAAATTGCATCTCTTGAAAGTCTGTCTCCAATTTCATTATACCAACCTTCAAACTCATATCCCTCTTCTGCTGTAGCGTGGTATTCCTGAACGTTAGAAGATAGCTTCAATCCAACATACCCACCTTTGCCCGCTTCTATGCGAAGAGGAAACTTGCAGTATCCGTCCGGTGCTAAAGCATTTATACACTTCAATGGATTGCCAGTGCAGTCCAATATCTCTATCATCTTGTTCTCACTGATATCCAATTCTGTCATCATATTATTTTGAATGTAAAGCTCTGTTAAGTTCTCGCCCCTTGTGACATTGAGCTTCGCTATGTTTTTATTGCTCATGTCTAGGACTTCTCTTTTTATATTTTCCATAGATTCCTCCTTTATTGCAAAATTAAAAGAAGGCGCATTCTCTTCGAAACGCCTCCCTTCAAAGTCTTTTTTGATTAAGCTAAATTAACATTAATTGCTCTCATTTTTTCGCTGTTTTTTGGATCAGCTTCTAAATCAAAAGTAACCTTTTGGCCTTCGGCTAAAGTTTTGTATCCTTCTGTCTGAATTGCTGAGAAGTGAACGAAAACGTCTCCGCTGCCATCATCATTGGAAATAAAGCCGAAGCCTTTTTCCGGGTTGAACCACTTTACTGTACCATTACACATTTAGGGTACCTCCATATAGTAAAAAAATTGTCGTACCCACATAAGAACATTTGCTTTACGATGAATACTTGTAATTATTATCTCACAAAATTGTTTTCAAGTCAATACAAAATAAACATGCCTTATGGTTAATTAGCACCTACTTTTCTTTCATATATTGAGACTCAATTTGTCGCGGTTTCGCCAATAAAAAGGCCTCCACCATGATGGTGAAAGCCTTTTTTATTTTTATTAGAAAGTTCAGTCTTTATGCTTCTGCAGCTTCTGTTGCAGGAGCAGCCGGTTTTCTCTTTGCTCTCATGTTGATGATAGCATTTGTCGGACATTCTTTTGCACAAAGTCCACAATTCTTGCATTTTTCTGGATCGATCATAGCAAGATTGTTTTCTACAGTTATTGCGTCGAACTTGCAAACCTTTGCACATTTTCCGCATCCGATGCAACCGTTGGAGCAAGCTTTTCTAGTCTTGCCGCCTACATCTTTAGAATTGCACTGAACGATGACTTTGTTTTTAGCAGGAGCAATGCGTATAACACTGTTAGGGCACTGTTTAGCACAGATTCCACATCCTACACAAAGTTCTCTATCTACAACAGCTACGCCATTGCAAACCTTAATCGCATCATATGGACAAGCAACTTCGCAGTCTCCAAGTCCTAAACATCCATGAGCACAAGCGTTAAGTCCTCCAAAGAGTTGTTTTGCAGCAGAGCAAGTCTGAGGTCCCTGATACTCCATAATAGTCTTGGATGCATCTTTGTTACCGTTACACATAACTACTGCAACCTGTGCTTCTGCAGCTCCAGCGTCAACTCCTAAGATGGCAGCTAGCTTTTCAGCAAGGTCTGCTCCACCTACAGGACACTTGGATGCTCCAACTGAAGAATCCTCTGCAAGAGCATTGGCATAGTCGTCGCAACCCGCAAAACCACAAGCACCACAGTTAGCGCCTGGAAGTTCAGCTCTAAGATTGGCAACAGTTTCATCTACAGGTACGAAGAAAATCTTTGAAGCGATAGTCAATACGACAGCTAGCACAAAGCCTATAGCTACAACGAGCAATACAGGTATTAAAATACTCATTTCTCATCGCCTCCTTATTATACTAATCCGCTGAATCCCATGAACGCAAGGGACAGGAAAGCAGCAGAAACTAACGTGATAGGCACACCCTGGAAAGCTTTAGGAATTGCAGTGTTGCCTTCTAACTTGCCTCTCATTCCTGAGAAGAGAATCATAGCTAAAAGGAATCCGATTCCTGCGCCTGCAGAGTTAACCAATGCTTCAATGTATCCAAATCCTTCGTCGATGTTAGAAATACAAACACCAAGTACCGCACAGTTAGTAGTGATAAGTGGCAAATATACACCTAACGCTTTGTGCAAAGAAGGCATAAATTTCTTTAAAGCCATCTCAACAAACTGTACTAATGCTGCGATTACGAGAATGAACACGATTGTCTGTAAATATCCGATTCCAAGACCGGTAAGAACCTGTTGGATCGGCCAAGTAGCAGCAGTTGCAAGAACCATTACGAAGATAACTGCAACACCCATACCTATTGAAGAGTCAAGTTTCTTGGACACACCGAGGAACGGGCAAATACCCAAGAACTGAGCTAATACGTAGTTATTTACTAAAATAACACTTACTAAAATGGTGAAAAAACTCATTATGCGTCAGCTCCTTTCTCTAATGCTTCCAAGCACTTCTCTTGGTTGCAAACAGTTGCCATTGCACAACCTGAACAACCAAATTCTTTCTTCTTAACACCTTTACCATCGGTAAAGTAGTTTATAGTGGCAATCATTAGTGCGTATACGAAGAATCCGCCTGGAGCTAATGCTAAGATTAGCATTGGATGTGCGCTCAACCAAGGAAGAGCGAATCCAAGGATAGTTCCTGCTCCGATAATTTCTCTGATAGCACCCATAATTCCTAACGCCAAAGTAAATCCGATACCCATTCCCATACCATCTAATGCTGAGTCTAAAACGCCGTTCTTTGAAGCGAACATTTCGGCTCTTCCTAGGATGATACAGTTTACTACGATCAATGGGATAAATAATCCTAATGATGAGTAAAGAGCTGGTACGAATGCCTGAAGTACAAACTGTACTACGGTTACGAAGCCCGCAATTACTACGATGTAGCAAGGGATTCTAACCTTGTCAGGGATTATATTCTTTAAAAGTGCAATTACAATGTTTGAACATATCAACACTACTGTTGCTGAAACACCCATGCCAAGACCGTTCATAGCTGAACTTGTAGTCGCTAGCGTAGGACAGGTTCCAAGTAGTAACACCAATACTGGGTTTTCTTTGATTATACCTTTGGTTAAGATGCTTAATTTATTTGTTTTCTTTTCCATTAGTTAGCACCTCCCATTGCATTATACTGGTCGAGGGCTGCTGCAACACCGTAGTGTACTGCGTTGGAAGTTACGGTTGCTCCAGATACGTGAGTAACGCTAGTATCGTCCTTTGCAGCAAATGATGTGTATTCGGTCAGTCCTGCATATTGTTTTAGATAAGATGGGTCCTGAGCCTTTGTTCCAAGTCCTGGAGTGTCTTTGTGGTCAGTAACCTTAACGCCTGTTATAGCGCCGCTTGCATCTATACCTACCATTTCTGTCAATAGTCCACCGAAAGACTTAGTCTTAACAGTGACAACCATTCCAGCTCCATTGCTAGCTACATAGCAGTCAGCAACAAATACTTTACCTTCTTCTAAAACTACTAAATCTCCCTCATATGGAGTGAAATCGTCTGCATCAGGAAGAAGTTCAAATCTAGCTTCGTTAGCAGCAGCAATGCTGTTCTTTTCAATAATAGGCTCTGTTATAGAGTTTATAAAAGCCAATGCGCCTGTTATTACAAGACAGATTACTACTAAAACTACTGTAGGTGCAATATATTCTGTAAATGTTTTATTTTTCATTTTTCTTTGCACCTCCATACATTCTCTTCTGACAGAAGTTATCTATAAGTGGTGTTAGTACGTTCATAAGCAAGATGGAGAAAGAAACTCCTTCTGGATATGAACCGAAAACTCTGATTAACATGGTGATTAAACCACAGCCTATTCCGAAAATAACTTTTCCCATAGGTAGCAGTGGAGTTGTTACATAATCAGTTGCCATGAAGAACGCTCCAAGCATAACGCCACCTGCGAAAACATGGAAGATAGCCATTTGTAATCCGTCGCCTGTTCCGGAAATTGAGTAGTATGCGAAAGCAAATACCGCTACTGTTCCTATGAAGCAAGCCGGGATGATTGGGCTAATAATCTTTTTCCAGATTAGGAATAGTCCACCGATTAAAAGGGCGATAGCACTTACTTCACCCATGGATCCGCCTACAAAACCAAGGAATAATTCCATGTTGTTAGGTAGTTCTCCACCTTCAGTCAAAATGCCAAGAGGGGTCGCTGTTGAAACTGCGTCTGCTCCCATCTTTGGAATCGGCCATGTAGTCATTTCGGTTGCAAATGAAATGAATAATACGATTCTTGCTGTAATAGCAGGGTTTACTAAGTTTTTGCCTATTCCGCCGTAAAGCTGTTTTACAATAATGATAGCTATGAAGCAACCAAGTATTGCAATCCAAATCGGCAGGCCTGATGGTACATTGAAGGCAATGAGCAAGCCTGTAAGGGCAGCACTCAAGTCGCCTACTGTTTGGGTCTTTTTCATCAACTTGTTATATCCCCATTCGAAGAACATTGATGCTACAATGCATACCAATGTTAGGGTAATAACTCTCATTCCGAATACATACACGCTTACTAAGAATGATGGTATCAAAGCCATAATTACCATGGCCATAATCTTAGTAGTATCTGTGCTTGTTACGATATGAGGTGCTGATGATACTATTAAATTGCTGTAAGTTTTCTTTTCCATTACTTAATTCCAGCCTCCTTTACCACAGCCTTTCCGAGCTTATTAGTGAAGCCCAGAGGTCTTCTGGCAGGACAGATATATGAACAGCTTCCGCATTCCATACACTGCATAACTTTTAAGTCACTCAAAGCCTGAGCGTCTCTTCGGTCATATGCGTCTGCCAGAGCAGTCGGGATAAGTTTGAAAGGACATGCCTGATGGCATCTTCCGCAGTTGATACAAGCGGTTTCTTCCTTAACCAGTGACTGTTCATTTGAAAATGCCAAAATCGCATTGTTGTTCTTAACTATTGGCATTTCGTCTGAGAAGATAGCTCTTCCCATCATAGGACCACCCATCAATATCTTGCGAGGTTCCTGTTTATATCCACCACAGAACTCGATAACATCATTTATCATAGTTCCTATTGGGGCAATTACATTTTTAGGTTCTGTAACTGCATCTCCATCAACAGTCATTCTCTTTGAAACAAGAGGCATTCCTGTTCTGAAGTACTGTCCAACGAATGCAAATGTAGTTACATTGGAAAGAATAATTCCTAGATCAGCAGGCAAAACTCCTGCATTCATAGTTTTTCCGGTAATTTCATAAACCAAAACTCTTTCAGCACCCTTTGGGTATCTTGCCTGAAGTTTGAAAGTCTTGATATTTGTTATGCCTTTTTCAGCTAAAAGTTTATCAAGATGTTCTATTGCATCAGGTTTGTTATCTTCGATTCCGATAAATCCTTCATCAAGTCCGATATACTTCATAACTAACTGCATACCGCTGATTAGGTCTTCTGCATCCTCCAACATTAATCTGTGGTCGGATGTAATAAACGGCTCGCATTCTGCTGCGTTTACTATTAGAGTGTGAACATCATCGATGTTCTTTGGATTAAACTTAATGTGGGTAGGGAAAGAAGCTCCTCCCAATCCTACTAATCCGCTTTCTCTAACAGCTTTTACAAAGCTTGGCAAATCGTTTACTTCAGGTTGTTTGATTTCTTCATGAATTTCCTGTTTCTTGTCTGTTTCAATAACAACTAGAGTATCATTGCCGCCTGCTGCGGATCTTTGATCTTCTATAGCAATCACTGTTCCCGAAACACTGGAGTGAATTGGCGCACTAACAAAAGCGTCAACGTCACCAATAAGCTGTCCTACTTTTACGTAGTCGCCTTTTTTAACAAGCGGCTTACATGGTGCTCCAATATGCTGAGACATGGAAATTTTTACAACATCCGGGGTGGTCATTACTTCTGTTGCACAACCGGCAGTGTGCTTGTAATGGCTCACATGAATGCTATTCAAATGTTTCTGACTCATTTATGAGACCTTCCTTTCTAAAATTTATACATAATCATACGAAATACATTATACAACAAGTTTATTCAAAAATCATCAAAAATTTTTACTTTTATTATCTTGGAGCCGTTGGCAAATAGAGAAAAACTCGCCTTTGACATTTTTTAGACACTAAAAAGAGGGCAACATCAATATGTTGCCCTCTTGATATGGTTGCTTATAGATTGAGACCAGCGCTCAAATTACGCATAAAGTCTTGTACATTTGTAACAATTCCTTTGGCCGCAAGGCTGCCTCTATCTCCTAGTTTATTGGCTGCAAATTCAGAAGTATCGACAATATAAAATGGAACTGGTCTTATGGTTTTATCTTCACGCACTCTATAGGTAGGAGTCATATTGCCCGCCGCAATAGTATGAAGCACTGTAGCAAGGCCAATAACTGTTGTCGCTTTGCGTATGTGAGAGCGGATTGCATCCTGCCCCTCATAAGCATGCTCGTACACTTCAGGCAATGGACCATCATCTCTGATAGAGCCATTTAGCACAAAAGGAACATCATTTTTGACACAGCTATAAATAATGCCGTCTTTGATTCCTTCTTCTTCGATAAACTTAGGAATCGATCCATAAGTGTTTATAGCATTGATAGTATCAAGGTGATTATAGTGTCCCATGAAATGTTGCTTCTGATTAGCTATATCACAACCTAAAGCTGTACCCAAATAACCGCCTTCAAGGTCATGAGTCGCTAAAGCATTTCCTGCTAGTAACGCTTGGCAATAGCCTTTGGAAATAACTTCTTGCATTACTCTTCTGGCTTCTGTATCAAAGCTGCATGCAGGGCCCAACACCCAAACAACATATCCATTGTTAGCTTTTTCATATTCAAGCAAATCTACTAAATTTTTATAGTCTTGCGTAAAAGAAGTTTCTCTGCTTCTAGCTTGTCTAAAGGCAAATGTGTTTTTGATTTCTTTTTCTTCTTCTGTATGCCAACAATCATCGTGGACATATATTCCTTGGCTACCGTCCTCGGTTCTACCAACAGCAATCATGTCTCCTGTTTGTATATTTCTAAATTCGACTACCTTGATTTTTTCTCCGTCCCATACAGGTACTGCGTCCATACGGCTGTCTTCTGCCAAATGCCATTTGCCGTCTATTTTAAAATATTCCGGAAATATCGAAGTAGCATGAAACCCTTTAGGTGCTGCTTTGGCACAAGGTGCTTCAACTAAAGCTACGTCAGGCGCATTTATAAACTTTTCCTGTGAAAAATCAGGTTCTATGTATTTTGCTAATTTAAAACTCATGTCGTTTCCCTCTTTTCTTATTTGACTTTGTCATTGTAACACGTTTCAAATAAGAATGAAATACAGAACATATTCTGTACACTTTTTAAGTTTATCTATAGTTATTACTCAAAAATCTATTGAAATTTTAGGATTTATAGGCTATACTGTATTCTATACTAAATAATGTACCAAAAATAAAATATTCTTTATTTTGAAAGAAGGTGCCTAATGACAAAGAAGAACTCAAAAAATACTAAGGGAAAAATCGTAGCTGCTGCTTGGCAACTTTTTTATCAACAGGGCTATGATGATACCACAATTGATGAAATCGTAGAAGCATCTGGAACCTCCAGAGGTTCATTTTATCACTACTTTGATGGCAAAGACGCCTTGCTCAGTTCCCTTTCATATTTGTTTGACGAAAAATATGATGAACTTATAGAGACCATGAGCCCTGAGCTGTCGCCTCTAGATAAACTAATCTTTATAAATCAAGAGCTGTTTATGATGATCGAAAACACAGTATCTGTATCTTTGCTATGCCAACTGTTCTCTTCACAGCTTATAACCAAAGGTGAACGTCATTTGTTAGAGCCTAGCAGAACTTACTACAAATTGCTTCGCCAAATAACTATCGAGGGTCAACAATCCGGATTATTCAGAGATGACTTGTCTATCAACGATATAACTAAAGCCTACGCCGTTTTTGAGCGTGGACTGATGTATGATTGGTGTCTGTGCAATGGCAACTATTCTCTATATCAATACTCTTCAATAACGTTGCCGTTATTCTTAAAAGGATTTTGTAAGAACTAATATTCAACTTCCTATTATATGCAACCAAAAACATGTAAGCAACTTTGCCTACATGTTTTTTAGTTTGGACTATTTGATTTTTTATTTGCTTTCGATAACGTCGCAGCCCATATATTTTTTGAGGGCTTCTGGAATTGCTACCGAACCATCAGCTTTTTGGTAGTTTTCCAATATTGCTGCAACGGTTCTTCCTACTGCAAGTCCTGAACCATTTAGGGTGTGAACAAATTCCGCTTTTCCAGTTTTTTCGTTTCTGTAACGGATGTTTGCTCTTCTTGCCTGGTAGTCTTCAAAGTTACTGCAAGATGAAATTTCAACATATCTTCCATAGCTTGGCATCCACACTTCAATATCGTATGTAATTGCTGACGAGAAGCCCAAGTCACCGGTGCTAAGTCTTACAACTCTATATGGAATGTTCAGTAATTTTAGTACTTCTTCTGCATCAGCAGTTAAAGTCTCAAGTTCGTCGTATGAAGTTTCAGGTTTTACAAACTTAACCAACTCAACCTTGTTGAACTGATGTTGGCGGATTAATCCTCTTGTATCTCTACCTGCTGAACCCGCTTCAGCACGGAAGCATGGAGTGTAGGCAGTATAGTAAACTGGCATCTCTTCATCTGCCATAATTTCTTGAGCTCTCAAGTTAGTTACTGGAACTTCCGCAGTAGGAATCAAGAAAAAATCCTTCTGAGGCAAATGGAACATGTCCTCCTCAAACTTAGGAAGCTGTCCTGTTCCTGTCATCGCAGCTCTGTTTACCATGAAAGGCGGCAAAATTTCTACATAGTCTTGATCTATCGTATGAAGGTCAAGCATGAATGAAATTACTGCTCTTTCTAATCTTGCGCCTAAGCCCTTGTACACAGTAAATCTTGCGCCAGAGATTTTAGCAGCTCTATCAAAATCTAAAATATCAAGATCGGTTCCTACATCCCAATGAGCCTTAGGCTCAAAGTTAAATTCTCTAGGCTCCATAAACTTTCTGATTTCAACATTGTCGCTATCATCTTCACCTATTTGAACACATTCGTTAGGTGCGTTTGGAATTCCAAGTAGCGTATCTTTTAGTTCTTTTTCGATTTCAGAAACTTTGGCATCAAGTTCTTTTATTTCTGCAGAAAGTTCCTTCATCTCCGCCATTATAGCAGTTGTGTCTTCACCTGCTTTTTTTAGCTTAGGGATTTCTTTTGAAACTGTGTTTTGGCGATTTTTCATCTGCTCAACCTTGAGGAGAATTTCCCTTCTTTGAGCATCCAGCTGTGGTACAGCGCTCAAGCCAAAGTCGCCCTTGCATCTTCTTTCAACAGCGGCTTTTATATTATCGTAATCTTCTCTAATTCTTTTTATGTCTAACATGTTTATCCTCTCTTACCTTTATTTTCTAAAATAAGTTTTCTCTATATTTAACATAGAGGTTTCTCAACTGACCCATCTTCTCTTGTAATTCAATTTTTAAGTCCGATGCTAGTTGATATTCCCCTTGGTCAAGAGCTTCTCTAACTCTCGTCAAAAGACCTTTAGAGGATAAGCTGTCTTTGGCTATGTATTGTCTCATTCCATTGATTTCTTCCCAATTTGCAACGTCGTAGTCTGTGGCATCGCTTCCATGAACAGGTTTATATTCCCTTATATCTCTCATAAAATCCGGAATAACTCTATCGTGAAGTTCTGTTTTCCACTGATTTATAGCATACACTGCAAATGATTCTAAAGAAATCGGCGAAATCACATCTTCTGGACAAATAGCCTTTGTTTTTTCAGGGTGAATGTAGAAGCCTTGGATGTTTTCCCATACAGTCTTAGGAGCAATCCCAAACAAGGTGCTTCTCTCTTCCTCTGTATAATCTTCAAAAACATCTTTTTCACTTCTGTACTCTCTGCCCTCTTCAAGGTAGAAGTCCTTTTGCCCTCTCTTTTTAGAAATGGACTTTTCCAGTTCTTCCGGAGTCTTCTGTGCTTGAAGTGCTTTTCTGATTCCGTCAAGCATAGCCATGTAGCTGCTTGCAATTACCAAGTATGTGTTTGACTTAGGGTTTGGAGATCTAAGTTCAAACCTTGTAGCCATTGATTTGTTCAAGTCTCTTACCAATCCCACAAGAATCGTTCTATTTCTAGACGGATCTGATGCGTTATGACCAAGAGAAGTAACTACACAAACAGGAGCTTCATATCCTGGTTTTTGTCTATTCAAAGCGTCTATAGTTGGGCTCACAAACGGATTGATTGCCTCGTAATTTTTGAGGATTCCCATCAAACCACCAAACCCTATAGGGTTCAAGAAATCGACGGTAGGCTCTGCTGCTGTGAATAGATTTATTACTTTGCCATTTTTGAGTCTTGCTGAAACACCCATATGAGTATGTTCGCCACTGCCCGCAACACCTGGTACAGGTTTTGCCATAAATGTAGTCAAGAGCCCAAATTGGTTGAATACATCTCTGATGATGTATTTTACTTGTTTTTCATTGTCTGCGGCCTGCATAGCATTAGAATACTTCCAATCTATCTCAAGCTGTTCCATTATGTGGTCGTGGTTGCCTTTGCGAGTTAATCTTGACTTAACTCCTCCAACTTCCTTATGTCCCATTTCCACTTCGAATCCATAATAATCCAAAATCTCCAGGGATTTTTCGAGGGCAGTTCTTACCGGTCCATATGTTCTCTTCCAATATTGTTCCTTAAGCTCCTGCGACGTGGAAAGTTGTTCCTTGTCCGCTTTGTCTTCAGGCGTTCTTACCCAGAACTCTAATTCCGTCGCACAGGTAAGAAGTAACTCATCAATATCATCAACCGATTCTGCGCCTTTTATATATTTGAACACATATGGGTTCTCCTTTAAAAGACTTAGCATGTCGCCTTC
Source organism: uncultured Oscillospiraceae bacterium (assembly GCA_964619315.1). Taxonomy (GTDB): domain Bacteria; phylum Bacillota; class Clostridia; order Peptostreptococcales; family Anaerovoracaceae; genus Fimisoma. Next base: position 74,249 of record CAZUEH010000003.1, read on the forward strand.
GAATTTTTCTATTGCCGCTTTTAATATGGTACGAGATCCTACTCTTGTTTTTTCATTGTGAATGAGGAAACAAGGTAGTCTCAAAGTTCCTACGGGAAGATTAGTGCTTCCCGAAACATTATCGAAGTTGTAGTCTACATACCAGTTAACGCTTGTGTCAGGTATCATATCAACCTTTGCGTTATTTAATGCTGCTATCTTAGGTAGGTGTACGCTGGAACCATCGGTTTGCACTCCGCATTCAAGCATATTGTCCATGTCCTCTAAAAACAGTTTCACGGGAATTCGCTCGTCTGTATCATTTCCCGCAATATCCAACCCAACATAAGAGACGAACTCCACCTCCGGGTGTCTATTTAAAATTTCTGTAAGTTCTTCTTTGCTATGGTTTTCTGGGGGGATTTTGAACAACATCCGTCGAAAATCAAATTCCAGCATATTTTACCTCCTAAATAGTGCCTTTCTATCGTAATGGCTCTTACGAAGCCAATTGGTTTAGTGCGTCTTGAAGCTCATCCTGATATTTGCCGTAAGCAGACCAATCACCTTGTTGCATTGCAGATTGTGATTTTTCATAAGCAGTTACAGCTTTTTCAATAAGTTCAGTCTGGCTAAGCTTGCCATCAGACTGGGACCCACCGTCAGTGTCAGGATGGTCGCTTACAGAACCTCCTGAAGAGTCTACTCCATTAGCTGCTGTATCACCAAACAATGATACTAGACATTCTGCTAAAGTTTCTTCATAAGCGATTCTCTCGCCATAAGCTACTATGATTCTCTTAACTTCAGGAATACTCGAGTTTGTTGCCTCCAGATAAACTGGCTCAACATATAATATGGATGTATTGATAGGAATTACGAACATATTTCCTCGTCTATACTTTGTACCAGATGAGTTCCACAAGGAGAATTCCTTAGAAATTTCTGTATTCTGGTCAATCTGAGCCTCTATCTGCTCAGGTCCATATACGTTTTTGCTCTTAGGGAATTGATACAGCACTATCTCGCCGTAATGCTCCCCGTCGTTCCTTGCTACCATGAGTGCTGTCATGTTCTTCTTGTTTTTAGGAGTGAAAGGTATAGAGTTGAAGAACTCTGCCTTGTCTTCTCCAGGAAGTTTGGCGATATAGTAAGTTGGGCTCATTTGAACCTGTTCTGTTCCATAAATTTCGTATGCTATATCCCATTGGTCTTCATTCTGGTAGAATACGCCGATGTCTTCCATGTGATATCTAGCATATATGCCTGCCTGAATTTGAAGAAGAGTATTAGGGTAACGGATATGAGCCTTTAAGCCTTCTTCCATCTTATCTGCACTCTTGAATAGTTCAGGATAAATCTTCGCATAAGTTTGTGCAATAGGATCGCTTTCGTCAACAACGTAGAATTGTACATCTCCATTGTAAGCATCTACTACAACTTTTACGGAGTTTCTGATATAGTTTGTGCTTCCATCAAATGGTTGAGAATATGGGTAGTTAGAGCTTGTTGTATAAGCATCAACCATCCAGTACAAGTTACCATTTACAGTTACCATGTACGGATCATCCTCATATGATAGATACGGCATTATAGTTCTTACTCTGTCCATAACATTTCTGTTGATTATTATCTTAGAATCTTTAGTTATGTTAGAGGAAACCATAAGTTTCAAGCTGCCTTCTTTTGCCGCGAAAATGACACGGTTAAACAAGTTAAGTTCTATACCTGCAGTACCTTCGTAACGGCTATAAGCGTTGCTATCTCCTGATGGATAGTCAAATTCATCTTCGTTAGTTCCAACGATAACATAGTCATTAGAAAGCTCTCCGAAGTAAACCTCTGGTCTTGTTATCTGAATTTCTTCAACAGAAGATTCAGGTGGAATGTTTCCTACAAGAACGTCTGGCTGTCCACTAGCTGTTACTTTATCTACTCTGGAAAGGGTAATACCATAACCATGAGTATATTTCAAATGGCGGTTAAGCCAAGAATCACTAATCTTTGTTTCGTCGATTTCTCTTGTAGCAAGATATGTTTGAGTATATTTGCCATCGATAATGTATCTGTCATTATCTACGTCGTTAAACGCATAATATTGACGAATACTCTGAGTTTGATTGTAGAATTGCTTAGCTGGGTCAAAGTCATTTATACGGATGTTGCTGATTGTTTCAGCGTTGTCCGCTATATCTGCCCCAGTAAGGCTGTTTTCTGAATTGAATGCTGTAATTGAAACGTCATCCAATTCGTAAGCGTATTGTGTGTATTCTATATTTCTTTCTAGGTACTTTGTTTCTTTGTTTAATTCATCAGGTGATACTACAAAGTTTTGTACTACCATTCCTACACCAGCTCCAAGAAGTCCTACAACTATCATTACAACTGGTAAAGTCAAAATCTTTTTGTAAGTTTTCTTCTTCATGTTCACTACGAACATGATAGCGGATAAAACTGCCAATACACAAAGTATTCTTAGTTTCCAAAGCGTTATTGTTACATCAGTAAATCCTGCGCCGTAAACTGCCCCTGTATGCGCATGAAGCAAGTCGAACTGCTGTAAGAAAAAGTTGATTCCAAGCATTATGAAGAATACAAATCCTAATAATGAAATCTTGCCAGAAGCAATATGTAAAAGCTGCTTGAAATTGCTATCATCAAATTGCTTTTTAGGCTTAACTGGTTTTGCTTCATATTTTTTACCTGTAAAAGCTTCTGAGAACTTTCCGATAAAATCGTTAGCCTGATTAACCTTTTTGTTGCCTTTGCCGAACGGATTGTCACTACCTGCATATCTTTCTTCGTCTTCTGGCGCTGCTTCTGCTGTAGGCGGCACTTCTTCCTTGAAAACATCAGGTGTTCTTACAGTCATCAATATGATGTAATACACTACTGTAAGAATTACGAATCCGATTATAACTCCAATCAAAATTTCATTTAATTGAGTCAAGAAGTCTAGTTTGAATATATAAAACGAAATGTCCAAATTGAACAAAGGATCCGCTATATCAAACGCTGTACTGTTGGAAAACTTTAATATTTCAAACCACAATTGCATTATAGTCATCACCGTAGCAAATACACCAAACACGGCAGAAAGTATTATAGTTGTCCTTTTTAACTTTTTATTGTTTGTTTCTTCTGAAGATGCTATTTTTGCGAAATAGCCTTTCTTCAATTTAGCTAAATACCAGTACACAAACCCTGTTACCACCAAAAATGTAGGCGCACCTACGGTTAGCTGGGTAACAAGCTTTTTAAAGAATACCGATAGATACCCCATCTCTTTAAACCACATGAAGTCAGCGATAAACCCCATCAGACTTATGAAAATAGCGGCTATCAGGACTATTCCAAGAACAATCCAACTTAGACGTATTTTTTTCTTATCCATTACACAGTTTCCTCCTTAACCTTCTCAATAACAAATCCATCTGCAGAACTTTTAATATAAACCGTCTCATATTTTTCAACAATATTTCCATCTGCTGTAGCATAAGTGACTTTGTTTAAAATGTAGTAGTTGTTTTCATTGCTTATTATCTGTCCTATTTCAAGCCTGTTGATTCCTACCAAACCCGCTTCTTGATTGACCTCTTGCCAGCCATTGTAGTAGGTTACTATTGCGTCTACTATTGACTGTCCATAAGCTTGATCTGTGTTATCCTTAGTATTTAACTGTTCTTCATTTACTTTTTCTGTCTCATTTATGTTTTCGACAGTATAAGATTTATCCAAATCATATTTTAGACCACCATTATACGCTATCAACCCAATGTTTGGGCCATGGTCAGCTGCAGCTAATATATATTGGTCCATGTAAGACTGTTCGGCAACTACACTGCCATCTTGATCTTGATCTTGGTCTTTTTCTTCTCCTGAAAAGAATCTTATTGCCTTGTCCATTATATTGTCCACGCCTTTTGAGAAACCGCTATCTGGCGCTATGAACTTCACCCCTACTATAACTAGCTCTATAGACACTATAACAGTCAGGAATATAATCAAAGCCAAAACTACTTTGCGCCTTTTCGGTGTTTTCTTCTTTTCGTGAGCTTTGTATTCTTGCTCTGCTACTTCTTGGACAATAGGTACGACAGCGTCGTTTTCGCCATTATCGCTCCCATCATCAACATCAAAACTGTCAGTGGGAAAAACATCTGAATACCTGAGTTTTGTTTTTTCATCACTTTTGTCATCGGGAAAGGGTGTGGACTGTTCATCCACTTCTCCCTTCTTAGGCGTTTCATCTTCAACAACTGTCTTGTCATGTAATTCTGCTTCTTCTATTTCTTCTTGATTCGCCGATACAGCTGCTGTCAATGGAGGAACAACTACATCCACCACTTCCACAGGAGGTACTAACGGAGTTTGAGGCTCAATGAAAACATCTTCAAACTGCAAAGGTTCTTTAGGTTGAATATTTTCATCTATTGTAGTGAGTTCATCCCACTGAGACTTTCTCTGGCTGTCTAATTCTTCTACACGAGCCTTTTCCTTTTCAAGGAGATCTTGAAACGCACTTGTCTTTGCATTGTAAGTGTGGAACATCTCATCACTTTTAGATAACTCATCACGGCGATACTCCAATGTTGCATCTTTTTTGGTTCCGTCGTCTTCAGCTAAAGCTCCGCCGCCAAATAGTTCCCTTTCTAAGGCTTCTATTGATAGTGGGCTTTTCTCTTGTGGAGTTTTTGTAAGTTCACTTTCGCTTTCCATTTTAAAGGGTTCGACTTCTACCATTTCTTTCACTGTTTCAGCCGTTTCCTTAGGGTTGATTTTTTCAACAGTTATTGGTTTTGGTTCTTTTCGTTTTTCTACAACTTCCTGCCAATCAAGTTCAAAGTCCTCAGTTCTCCTTGGTTGATTCTGCGGAAATCCATCAAGGTTCCAGTTGAAGCTAATACTTTCTCTCTTTGGTTCACTGCTATATGGACTACTATTATCTTGTTTCGATAATTGTTCTGTTCTACGTTCCGCCTCTGCTCTGAATGGAGGATTAAAAACTACTTCTTCATATTTGCCAGTATTGACGGGGCTATCTTGCAACGTGTCACTTTTTATTTTAGTTCCACAATTAGCACAGAAACTGTCTCCATCATGTAATTGTTTGCCGCATTTTGTACAAAACATCATTTCCCTCCGTCTTACTATATACTAATCTTTTATTTGCTTCTCTAGTTCTTCTTCAGTAAAAATTTGGCCTGATTTTGTCCTGTTGGTATTGTTTGGCCCGAATTTTTTAATTGTCACAGCCTCTGTGCCTTGGTTTTTAATAAGGCTATCAAGAATTGCTGTATTTGCCTCTTCACTATCATTTATTGATTCCAAAGGTTGTTCATTATCAATTGTAGCCTTTGGATTGCACTCTTGTTGAGAAGACCCTAAGAGATTTTCTTTTGGTTCTTCTGAATTTTTGTTGGAATATTTTAGTTTAACTTCAATCCCCTGTATATTTATTTCTACCGCTTCCAAGTCCTTTGCTGGAAGTCTAGCAATTTCTCCTAAAAAGCCTTCTATATTGTCATGTACATGTTCTATGACTTTTGCATCTTCTGGTTCAGAAATAGAATGAGGTTTTTTTACTGGTTGTTCAACAGATTCCTCTTGGGCAAAGGCCTCAAGTAAAGCTGCCACATCATCTGTTGTGACCTCAGTGTGCTTTTCCTTGTGGGGTCCATTTTCTCCCTGATTATAAGATTTTCTAGTACTTAGAAAATCCTCTTCGTAAAAATCCAAATCTTCATCTTTTGTCTTTTTTCTTACAGAGCTTATAATCGAAATCAGAATAATTAGAACGACAAGAACTGCCCCTCCAATCATTAATATTTGAGATTGCTCGCGGCAAAACTCTATTGCAATTTCTAATATCTGCTTTATTTTCTCACTCACTTTTTTTCTCCAATTTTATAGTTCATATTATTATATAACAAATGTCTTTCAATTGCAAAGAAAAAAGGCATGGTTTTAAGGCTTTTCCTTTTCTAGTTTTTTCGTAAAATTAAATTTTTTATTGACAATTAAAGGGCAAAATGCTAATATAGCTTGTGTGTCATCGTAAGTTGACTCAATGTGCATCTTTAGCTCAGCTGGCAGAGCACCTGACTCTTAATCAGGGTGTCCAGGGTTCGAACCCCTGAAGATGCACCACAAACAAAACCTTGAAATGTTAAAATTTCAAGGTTTTTTATTTGTCATTTTTGCACTTGTTTTAGGTGCTAAAATTCCTCTTTTTCCTCTTTTGCCTGTAATAATAGTCAGGATCACAGACACCTTGCATATCATATATCTTGACATCCTTTACAAGGTCTTTTATACTAATCTCAAAAGGCGTCCTTTTAAATTGGTCCTCGCTTAATGCGGCTGCCGATATGGGCGTCTTTTTTATTGGTAAAATTTCCGCCCTAAGCACGTATAACACATTGGAGTTTGTTCTACTCACTTTTTATCCGTATATCTCTAATGTTCTCTTTAATAGTTCTTTGTGCAATGTCAGCAAAATTCATGCTTTCTTCATCTGCACTCAGCCTAACCACTCCATTGTTACAGCTTATGATACTCATATCCCCCGATGCTGTACCATCAGAAAGGAATACAATATATTCATTTACTTCTTTAAGTGCTTCATATCCCTCAATGTGTAAATATTGATTATTAATAATTGCTGCAGCTTCAATGAAGGACAGCTCCTCCGAAAATTCACCGGTACTATCTTTATAGTATTCCACTACTTGACCTGTACGTTTTCCATAGAATCCACCCGTAGAGCCAGTTTCTGGATCCTTTATCGCAAAGCTGTTTTCCGTACCGAGCGTATCCGTAACTTTTATTTTATCAATTATTTTAGAATGATCTACAAGTTCATCGTAATCAAATATCACATAGCTACCAGGCATAGCAATGTCCTCAATAACTGACTCCTTGTTTGTACATCCGGATAGAGATATTGACAAAACAACAACCAAAACTAATACAAGAATTGTCCTCTGCTTTTTCATAACCTTGCCCTCCTTTTTAATCGAAATACCTTTTTATATATCTTTGGATACTAATTGCCCATTTATACTTTAATTTTTCTTTATCCTTTGAATGCAACTAAATGCTTTCATCTTTAAAATAACATAGTGTAATTTTTTGTCACGCATCCACTCTAAGTGCATACAGCATATTAGAGTTTTTTCTTTCCTATCGGTAATTATTTAGAAGGCAACTTTCTTGTCAAACTCATGTATCTTGACACCTTTTATAAGATTTGTTACACTAATCTCAAAAGACGCCCTTTTAAATTGGGATCCGCGCAATGCGGCTGCCGACATGGGCGTCTTCTTTATTCAGATGCACTTTTTCTGTTTGTAAAAGGCTATCAAAGTGAGCCAAGGAGGTCATATGAGTTTGAAATATAACAACGTTTTTAGCAAAGGGTTATGTCGTGTTTGTCATGGGATTTTCAAAATAGGAATGGCAATAATCCCTTGGAAAACTCCAGAAACCCTGAGAGGTGCTGGTGCTTCTGCAAATCTTCCAGCAGTAATTAAGCTAAAGGACTATGGCAAAGTCCTTATTGTAACTGGAAAAAACGTAAGAGGCCACGGCCTTCTTGATAAAATGTTAGAGGCTATGGATAAGTGCGGGCTTTCATATGTAATCTATGACGGTTCTCAGCCAAACCCCACAGATATAAATGTAGAAAATGGCGTAACTTTGTTCAAGGAAAACGCTTGCGATTCAATCATCGCTTTTGGTGGCGGTTCTCCTATGGACTGCGCCAAAGCTATTGCTGCTATTGTTGTAAAAAAGGGCAAAACTATAAATCAACTTCAAGGGCTTTTCAAAGTTCACAAGAAAACTCCCCCGATTTTTGCTGTTCCTACTACAGCCGGTACTGGTTCAGAAACCACTATCGCCGCTGTAATCACTGATGCTAAAACACATCGAAAGGCTTCTATCAATGATCCTTTCCTGATGCCTAAGGTTGCAGTGCTGGATCCGGAGCTTGCGATAGGTCTGCCTCCTGCGACTACAGCAACCACCGGTTTTGATGCTTTGTGCCACGCAGTGGAGTGCTATACCAACAACACTTATAACAGTAAGGTTGAAAAGGAATTTGCAGAAAAAGCTGTAAAGCTTATTTATGAAAATCTCTATACAGCTTACAGCAACGGTAGCGACATGGTAGCAAGACAAAACATGCAGGACGCTGCTTTCTATGCGGGACGTGCATTTACGAGAGGATGCGTTGGATATGTCCATGCTATTGGTCATACTTTAAGCGGGCTTTATGGAACTCCTCATGGCCTTGCCATGTCAGTTATATTGCCTCACGTGATGAGACAGTTCGGAAAAGCCGCTCATGAAAGACTTGCAAGACTTGCAGAAGTCTGCGGCATGGATGGCAACAATGATGCAGAAAAAGCCGAACGCTTTATCTCATGGATTGAAGAGTCCAAAGCCAAGATGGATATTCCTGTAGGCTTTGATATGATCAAAGACGAGGACCTTCCACAAATTATCCAATGGGCTATTAAGGAATCTAATCCTATATACCCGGTCCCAGTAGTTTGGGGAGAAAAAGAATTTAGACAGCTGCTAAACACTATCCGTGACTAATCTTATTCATAAGTTGTATCAAAAATAACAGAGGTGGAAAATGGAGAATAAAACAAAAACTAGAGTAATAATGCTACTCTCTATTAGCATTATATTTATAATGTTTTTATTGTTTGAAGAAGAAATATTGAGCATCCCATATTATTTTAGAATAATTATTTATATTTTATACGGATTATCTGTTGGTGGTGTAGTAAAATTAGTGAACAAATAAAAAAAGCTTCCTCCCGTTTTATGGGGGGAAGCGTTTTTCTTATCCGCCTATCTTATTCATCAAGTTCTTCTCTCCGTCTTCAACACTATCCAGCAAGAACTCATGTTGCTTAGGTTTGAGAAATATAGCTGACTCGACAAGTTCCTTTAACTCTGCTTCAGAAGCATTGCCTCTTATTGCCTCTTTTAGATTGACTCCATCTGCATATTGCAAACAAGATTTTAATCTGCCATCTGCTGTAAGTCTAATTCTGTTACAGCTACCACAAAACTTATGAGAAATGGAACTTATAAACCCTATCTTTCCTATAAAACCTTCAAGCTTATAATAAGTCGCTGGCCCATTTCCGAGTTTGCTCTCTACGGCATCTATGGTTCCAAATTCTGTAGTAAGCTTTTTCATGATGTCATCTTGATAATATCCTTTGAAGTTTTTTCCCATACCTATAGGCATCATCTCTATGAACCGCACATCTACATCTTTATCTCTTGCTAATGTCGCCAACGAGCAAATCTCATCTTGATTAAGTTCATTTATGTTTACTACGTTAATCTTTACTTTTAGGGCTGGATGATTTGCCGCCCTATTTATAGAATCGAGCACCTTATCCAAAGCGTCAACTCCTGTCAGCATTTCATATCTTTTAGGATCTAATGTGTCTAAGCTTATATTGACACCGCTAAGTCCAGCTGCTACAAGTTCATCGAGGTATTCGCCAAGCAAAACTCCATTGGTAGTAAGCGTTACCTGTTCTATTCCCTCTACTTTTTTTATATCATTAATTAGTTCGGCTAAATCTCGCCTAACGAGAGGCTCGCCGCCAGTTATCTTTATATTCTTTATGCCTTTTTTGCAACAAATCTTGACGATTTGCAATATTTCATCATAAGACAAAATTTCCTGGTGTCCTACAGACACGATTCCCTCTTCGGGCATGCAATATTTGCATCTAAGATTGCATCTATCAGTCACCGATATTCTCATGTAATTTATTTCTCGGCCATATCGGTCTTTCATATTGTTTTACCTAAAGTTTTTCCAGAATATCCAAGATGGTCATCTTGTCTTCTACAGCTTCGGAAGTATCTTCCTGCTCTCTATATTGTTCCATTACGCCAGCAAAGATTTCTGCCGTTGATGGTGGTGTATAACTTATGCAGTCTGCCCCTGCCTCTATGGTTTCCAAAATCGTTTCGGCAGTAGGGCCTCCAGTGGCAATAATAGGCACTTTCGGAAATCTCTTTCTTATACTTCTCACTAATTCAGGTGTCTCATCTGCTGCTGAAACATTCAATATTGAAACTCCTGCATCTAAGCGCTTTTGTATGTCAGTCGCGTCATTGACCACCGTCGCTATTACCGGGATATCTACAGAAGAGCAAACAATTTTTATATTTTCATTGGATATAGGGGCATTAACTACCACACCCCAAGCTCCATCTGCTTCTGCATCTTTGGCAATAACTGCGCATCTCATTCCACGAGTCATTCCTCCTCCAACTCCTGCAAATACAGGCATTGGTGCAATGTTTATTACTGCTTGTGAAATAACTTGTTGTGGTGTAAATGGATAAACTGCAAATACTGCGTCTGCATTGCAGCTTCTTATTATAGATATGTCTGTTGTGAAAATTACAGACTTGATTCTTCGTCCCATTATAACAAGACCCTTGGCCTTGTATATTTCTTTTGGTACTTCAATGTACTTTGATCTTAGCTTCCCCTCAACTCTTGGAATATCCTTTTTATCCATACTTTCCCTCCATGTTTACAAGTCTTCAAATGTATCTTTCAAAATTTGTATATATTTTGCCTTTTCGTGAAGTTCCGGAAGTTCCGTTATATACAGCCTTTCCTTTTCCACGAAGTACTATTTTCTCACCACCCTTGAGAAAATAATCAGGCTTTTTTGTTTCTACACTATCTACAAACACCAAACCTTTGGTGATGGCCTCTGTTGCAAGTTTTCTTGATAGGCCGAATACTGCGCCTACCACATTGTCAAGTCGTACTGATGACACTACTAATTTTAACTGTTCTATGTCCGCTTTGGCAACTACTAATTGTGCTATAGGCAAAATTTTAACTGTAAGAGGTACTCTTCCAGCTTTAAAATAGTTTTCTGCCAAATACGGCGCAATCTCCTTGGCTACGAATATTTGGGCACCATCCTGCTGTACCATTATGTCTCCTGTTTTCTCTCTTTTGATTCCAAGCGATAACAATGAGCCTAAATAGTCAGAATGTTTTAAGGTTGCGCCTTTTTGCCCAACTTTTACATCCAGCACCGCCAATGGACAATCTTCTGGGTTTTGAACAAAATGCTCAATAAGTTCCTCCTCAGTTGTCACTCCCAGGTAGTCTGGAGCAAACACTATCTGTTTGCGTTCTGCATCTTCGTACCCGCCATACAAAAAAACGCCATCCTTTGCATGGCCTCTCACGAAATGGTTTACAGCGGACTGCTGTGCTAAGTCTAAAAAGTCTGTAGTCACCATACTGTAAGAGGTTTGGAATTTTGCGTATCTATCTTCTATTAAGTTTAATAATAATTTATTTTCCATCATAATATAGTTTATTCCACCAAATTGTGCTATACTGTTTTCGCTAAAAGCTTTATATATTTTACCACAAATGTATGGTAACATGAAAGGAGATTCGGAATGTTCTACACATATACACCAAAAAATACTTGTTCGACTAAAATTGAATTTGAAATAGATAACGGTCTCGTTAAGAAAGTGCAGTTTGCAGGCGGCTGCAATGGTAACCTTAAGGCTGTTTCCTCATTAGTTGAAGGTCTGCCTTATGAAGAGGTTATACAAAAACTATCTGGAATAGAATGCGGATTCAGAGGAACTTCATGCTCCGACCAGCTTACTATCGCAATTAAAAACGCTGTAGAAAATAATGCTTAAACTCACAAAGGAAGTCAAATGATAAATTTCTTAATCAGAAAACTTATAAAGAATCACGAGGATGTCAAAGACCCAAAAGTCAGAGACTCTTACGGAAAGATGGCCGGTATCGTAGGCATTATTTCCAACGGAGTTTTATGTGCAATGAAGATATTTATAGGTTTGATTTCTGGTAGTATCGCAATCGTTGCCGACGCCATCAATAATTTGGCTGACGCGTCTTCTTCCCTAATCACATTAGTGGGTTTCAAACTGGCTTCTATGCCAGAGGATGAAGAACATCCTTATGGGCATGCTCGCATAGAGTATCTTACGGGAATTGCGGTTTCTGTGATGATTATAATTGTTGGACTGGAACTGGCCAAAAGCTCTTTTGACAAGATTCTTAATCCGACGCCGCTAGAATTTTCTTGGATTGTGGTAGCTGTGCTTATCCTTTCCATAATAATCAAAATCTGGCAGGCTTTGTTCAATATTACTGCTGGCAAGAAAATTAATTCTCTAACCCTTATGGCTACAGGGGCAGATAGCAGAAATGACGTTATTTCCACTTCTGTTGTATTAGTTGGCGTATTGGTTGGGCACTTTTTCGACCTACAAATTGACGGATATCTCGGCATGGCCGTGGCATTGTTTATTCTTTGGTCCGGTATCGGGTTAGTAAAAGAAACTATCAGTCCTTTGCTCGGGGAGGCTCCTGATCGTGAGTTAGTGGAACAGATTGAAAAGGTTGCTCATGAGTTTGACGGCGTTATCGGTATCCACGATTTAGTAGTTCACAATTATGGCCCCGGAAAGATCTTTGCATCCGCCCATATAGAGGTTGACTCTCAAGTCGATGTAATGATTAGCCACGACCTTATTGATAATATAGAAAAGAAAATCATTAATGATTTTAATATACTTATGACGGTCCACATGGATCCCGTCGACCTACAGGACCCTAACCGTGAACCCCTTTCACTTCTTTTGGAAGATGCCATATGTAAAATCCCTGGAGCCCTTGGCTTCCATGATTTGCGTATAGTTCCCGGTTCAACTCATACTAATGTGATTTTCGATGTGGTTCTTTCCACCGAGTGCAAAGAACCGGAAGAGGCTTTGAGAAAAGCCCTCACTGCAAAGATTTCAGAATTTAATCCGAGCTTTTGTAGCGTAATCGAATTTGATAGAAGTTATGTCAAAACAAACTAAAATCTAAAAATAAGATGTTATAATAGGAAGTAATAGAGAAGAGGTGAATCTATTGACTATTTTGGGAATTTCCTTCAATATGGTTGTATTTTGGTTAGTTCTAGCAGTGATCTTTTTAGTAATTGAAATTATTACTATCGGATTAACAACGATTTGGTTTGCTGCTGGATCCTTAGTGTCTTTAGTCCTTGCAATGTTTGATGTTCATGTGGGGATTCAATTTGTTGTATTTTTAGCAGTTTCATTCTGTTTGCTTCTGTTTACCCGCAAAATTTTCGTAGAAAAATTGAACACAGGTTCAGAGCGAACTAACTCCGATGCTCTAATTGGAGAAATCGGTCAGGTGACCACTACTATTAAGCCTTTAGAATTTGGACAGGTTCACATTAAAGGGCAAGCGTGGTCTGCAATAAGTAAGACAGAAGAAATAATCGAAAAAGATCAGCATGTAAAAGTTATCGCTATCGAGGGTGTTAAACTTATCGTTGTACCCGAGAATGAAAAATAGAAAGGATAGAAAGATATGTTTGAAGCTATAATTTTATGTCTAGTCGCTGCTTTATTTATTTGGCTCCTTGTATCCAACATTAGAGTAGTACCTCAGGCAAGAGCATACGTTGTTGAAAGATTAGGAGCTTACCATGCTACATGGCAGGTTGGCCTTCACTTCAAAATTCCTCTAATCGATAAAATTTCAAGAAAGGTTTCCTTGAAGGAAAAGGTTATAGACTTTCCACCACAGCCCGTAATCACCAAGGATAACGTAACTATGGAAATCGACACTGTAGTATATTTTCAGATTACAGATCCTAAACTTTATACTTATGGCGTTGAAAGCCCAATGGATGCTATTGAAAACCTTACTGCTACAACCCTTAGAAATATCATCGGTGAATTGGAACTAGATGAATCCCTTACAAGTAGAGAGCACATCAACACAAAAATTAGACTCGTTTTAGATGAAGCAACTGACCCATGGGGAATCAAGATTAACCGTGTGGAAGTTAAGAATATTACTCCACCAAGAGATATCCAAGTTGCCATGGAAAAGCAGATGAGAGCGGAGCGTGAAAGAAGAGAATCTATCCTTATTGCAGAGGGCGAAAAGAAATCTCAGATTCTTATTGCAGAAGGTCAAAAGGAAGCTGCAATACTCCAAGCCGAAGCTAAGAAGCTACAATCCATCAAAGAAGCTGAAGGTGAATCACAAGCTATTCTAATGTTAAACCAAGCTACTGCAGATGGTATCAAGCTTATCAAAGAATCTGGTGCTGACGATGCTGTTATCAAACTTAAGAGTTTGGAAGCATTTGCTAAGGCAGCTGACGGACAGGCTACCAAAATTATTATTCCTTCAGAAATCCAGGGTCTTGCTGGCCTTGCGACTTCCGTTAAGGAATTCATAAAAGAATAAGTAATACAACAAAAAGAGCAAGGTACATTTACCCTTGCTCTTTTCTGTTGCGTTTCTTCTGTTAGGATTTATTTTTTATGGCATACTCCTGCTGATGGGCACCCATCGCACCCACACCCACAGGAATTCTTTCCTTCTCTTTTATCTATGATCATCTTGCGTATGACTATTATAACTATAAAACCAAGGATGGCTCCCACTACTATGGTTCCTAAATTGTCTCTTATTAAACTAATCATTTGCGTGCCTCCTTTGAGTCTATAATATTATGCAAAGCTCTTATTTGTCAATATCTTGCCTTCTTTTGAAGGTCTGAATATCATGTACAACATGCCAGCTGCAATTATTGCTGCCGCTATAACTCCGATTGGGTTACCATTTCCTGCTATCAGCATTCCAAATTGATAAATCATAAGAGATACAGCATATGCAAGTCCGCATTGGTAAGCGATTGCAAAGGCAGTCCATTTGCCATTGTTCATTTCTCTCCTTATTGCTCCTATTGCTGCGAAGCAAGGGGCACATAATAAGTTGAATGCTAAGAATGAGTAAGCTGCAATTGGTGTATAAAGGGCTGCCATTTGAGGCCAAATCTCGTTACCTGCTTCTGCTACTTCTGAGTATCCGCCTAGCAGAACTCCAAACGTTGCAACCACGTTTTCTTTGGCAATCAATCCTGTTACAGTAGCAACCGCACTCTGCCAGTTGCCCCATCCAAGAGGTATGAATATCCATGCCACTGCTCCACCAATAACTGCGAGAACAGAGTTGTTCAAATCCTCTACCATTCCAAATTGGCCGTTTTCCACGCCGAATGCCTGTAAGAACCAAAGTACGATGGCAGATACAAGGATAATTGT
This sequence comes from uncultured Oscillospiraceae bacterium, assembly GCA_964619315.1. Classification (GTDB taxonomy): domain Bacteria; phylum Bacillota; class Clostridia; order Peptostreptococcales; family Anaerovoracaceae; genus Fimisoma. Next base: position 89,435 of record CAZUEH010000003.1, read on the forward strand.
TCCAGCCTTTTTAATGAATGACCATGCTCTTTCCCACATTGAACGAAGTACGTTACCAACTGTAGGCATATGATATGATGGTAATTCCATTACGAATGGTGCTGGTTCTCCTGCAAAGCCTTTTGTCTTTTTGAGCATGATTCCCGAAAGAATGATTGCTCCCACGCCTATAAAGTATGCACTAGGTGAAACCCACCATGCGCCATCAAACAAAGCTCCAGCTATGAGGGCAATTATAGGCAACTTAGCGCCACAAGGCACAAATGTAGTTGTCATGATAGTCATACGGCGGTCTCTTTCATTTTCTATAGTTCTTGAGGCCATTACCGCAGGGACGCCACAACCAGTTCCTATAAGCATAGGTATAAAGGATTTTCCTGACAATCCGAATTTTCTAAAGATTCTGTCCATAATAAAGGCAACACGAGCCATATATCCACAGCCTTCCAAGAAAGCCAAGAATATAAACAGCACTATCATCTGTGGTACAAAGCCTAATACTGCTCCAACTCCGCCTACAATACCGTCTAGGATTAAGCCGCTAAGCCAGTCCGCACAATTAAGTGCTTCAAGCAATCCGCCTATTACATCTGGAATACTTGGCACGTGTAGTCCAAGCAAGCTCCAGCCTTCTCCGAACACTCCATCGTTTGCCCAATCTGTGGCCCAGCCACCTACAGTAGTAACCGACACATAGTAAACTATGAACATTACTACAGCAAATATTGGCAATCCCAATATTCTGTTAGTCACTATCTTATCAATCTTGTCTGATGTAGTTGCTTCACCCGTTTTATGTTTCTTGTAACATCCTTTTAGGAGTGATGAAATATATATGTATCTTTCATTTGTTATAATGCTTTCGCTATCGTCATCCATTTCGGACTCTGCTAACTTAATGTCCTCTTCAATATGAGCCATGACACTAGCGTCCAATGAAAGTTGTTCTAAAACCTTTTGATCTCTTTCAAAAATCTTAATCGCATACCAACGCTGTTGCTCGGCTGGCATGTGATGAACAGTAGCCTCTTCTATATGAGCAATTGCGTGCTCAACAACCCCTGAAAATCTATGCTGCGGAATCATTCTTTTGCCAGATGCCGCCTTGATAGCCGCTTCTGCTGCTTCCATTACGCCATTTCCTTTAAGCGCGGAAATCTCAACTACTGCACAACCCAATTCTCTTGATAATTCTGCCAAGTTAATTTTGTCGCCATTCTTTTTGACTAAATCCATCATGTTAATAGCAACTACAACTGGAATTCCAAGTTCAGTAAGTTGTGTTGTAAGATACAAGTTTCTTTCTATATTTGTACCATCAATTATGTTGAGGATAGCGTCTGGTCTTTCGTTTATCAGATAATTTCTGGAAACCACTTCCTCCAGTGTGTATGGGGAAAGTGAGTAAATGCCAGGTAAGTCCATTATGGTAACCTCTGCATTTTTCTTAAGCTTTCCTTCCTTCTTTTCTACGGTAACCCCCGGCCAGTTTCCAACGAACTGATTTGATCCTGTCAAAGCGTTGAACAATGTTGTTTTACCGCTGTTAGGATTGCCGGCGAGAGCAATTGTAATACTCATATTTATAATTCCTTTCTGTCTAAAATTCTATTCTACTTCAATGTTTTGTGCATCAGCTTTGCGCAAGGATAGTTCGTACCCTCTTACGGTTACTTCTATCGGGTCGCCTAGTGGGGCAACCTTTCTTACTTGTAGCTGGACGCCTTTGGTTATTCCCATGTCCATTATTCTTCTTTTTGTTGCACCCTCACCTCTGATTTTAGTGACGGTCATTAACTCTCCTAGTTTTGCTTCTTTTAGAGTTTTCACTTTTGAGTCCTCCTCGTTTCTATACCATTATTTTAGAGGCCATTTCTTTGCTAATAGCCACTCTTGATTCCTTAACATTTACAATCAAATTGCCTAATGTTGCAGAGATTACTATGATTCTGCCCCCTGGCACAAACCCCAGATTCTCCAAATGGGCTCTAACCTGTTGGCTGCCTCCTATTTTTCTGATTATCGTTTCTTCGCCTGGGTTCATCAATGCTAAAGGCATCATCTCGCAAGCCTCCTTTTTATTATTGCCCGGTTAGCTTTGCCTAACCAATTGTCTAAAAAATCGGTTAGCCGTTGCTAACTCCATTTATAAGTTAGCACTAACTAACTATTTTGTCAACATCTTTTTTTATAACTTGAAATTTTTTTATCCTGTGTTAGAATTGAGTAAGATATTTTGCTTAGGAGGATACTTATGAAGATACACGAATCTGCCGAAAATTATTTAGAAACAATCTTTATGTTAAAAAATGCTAACGGTTCTGTCCGTTCCATAGATATTGCTAATGAACTGGGTTTTTCGAAACCTAGCGTTAGTGTGGCAATGAAGAATCTCAGAGAGAATGGATATATAGCTATAGATGGAGATGGCCTTATAACTCTTGAAAAGGATGGCCTTGCTATAGCTCAAAAAATGTACGAACGTCATACTCTGCTTACCAATTGGTTGATAACTCTTGGTGTTTCTCCAGAAGTTGCTGCCGATGACGCTTGCCGTGTTGAGCATGTTATCAGTGAAGAGAGCTTTGAAGCAATTAGAAACTATACAAAAAAATAAAAACCCGCTTGCTTAAATAAGCAAACGGATTCGTATTGGTTTGTTAATTTTGCGAGTTACGCAGTTCTTACGTTAACAGCACGCATCTTGCTGCTGTTCTTTGGATCAGCCTCCATGTCGAAAGAAACTTTTTGACCCTCTTGAAGAGTCTTATATCCGTCGCCTTGAATAGCGGAAAAATGCACAAATACATCTTCTCCATTGTTGTCATTGGAGATGAATCCAAAACCCTTATCCTCGTTAAACCATTTTACAGTACCTTGATTCATAATCAGTACCTCCTAATATAGATGTTATTCGAAACTATATAATAAAAATACCACGGTCGGTAAGTCAGAAATGAAAATCGACTTACATACAGTGGCAATCAATTAATACATTTAGAATACTTTGTTAGTATATCCGAGTTAGCAAGAAATTGCAAGCGTTATTTGAAATTTCTTTTTTATTGGAAAAAAGCATCTTTACTTAAAAAGATGCTTTTTGTCTTTTGTTACAATCGAAAACTTCTATTAGTTACAATAAATATTGATGGCATCTCTTAAGAACTCTGTGCATCCTGGTGCAATCTTATCATAGTTGGCTCTGAAACGATCATCAGCGACATACATTTCTCCAAGTCCTTTGTGGTATTCCTTGCTATAAGCGTGGTAGAAAACGCATAGCCATTGCTTATGCAAATCGCAAGCCTTTTGGGCATCCTTTCCACTAGGGTCCCCATTTTCAAAGGCTTTTGCCAGCGTAGTTTCAAATTCCTTGAGCAATCTTTCTGCTTCATCGTATTGCTCTTTGGTTATGCCTTTTAGTTTTGCGTTGGATTTGTCCACTGCGTCATCTCCGTATTTTTGCCTAATTTCTGCACCATATTTTTTCTCATTGTCATCAATTAAGGTTTGCTTAAACCCTTCAAATTTTTCTTTATCAGACATTGTAGTTTCTCCTTTCATGTCGGCTATAGATTTAGTCACGTTTTCAATCAACGCATCTATCCGATTTCTTTTTTGATGAAGGGTGGTCAAATGGCTCTCAAATGCTTTTTCTCTATTAAAAGCTGGAACAGCTAATAAACCCTTAATATCCTCTAAGGAAAACTCGAGTTCCCTATAAAACAAGATTTGCTGTAGTGTATCAAGTTGTTCCTGGCCGTAGATTCTATACCCTGAGGACGCGACCCTCACAGGTTTCAAGAGATTGATTTCATCATAATATCTTAAGGTACGCGCGCTGACCCCTGATATCTTTGAAAGTTTATTGATTGAATATTCCACTTTTCCTTACCTCCTACATATGAGTATAAACTATTACGTAACGTCAAAGTCAATATATTTTTTAAAAATTTTTCGATGTCCCCGTTATGTGAGAACCGTTTGCATAATAGGTATGCTGTGATATAATATATGTAATTTATTAACAGATTAAGGTCCATATCTTTTAAGGAGACAACCTATGTTGAATAGAATCAAAAAGAACTTGTTTTTTCTCGTCTTCATTGCAGCCGGGGTATCTGTCATTATAATTTCCATTTTCGCCAAGTACACGATGCAACACTCTGCTACAACTATCGGTGAAGCCTCCTTGGACAGAATGGTTGTTTTGAGCAAATCTGCGGCTATGCTATTTGATGCAGAAGAAGTGAATAATTACGTAACTCCCGAAGATATGGAAAAAGATGGCTATGAAGTTTTACGTCAAAAGCTCATCGATTTCACGGAAGAAAATGATCTCGAATATACATATCTAATGAGGCTTGATACTGACACTAATATGATGCAGTTCATCGCCGATAATGACGATATTAATTTTACAGGACTTTCCACGCCACAGGTGGCTAGAGAGGACACCCCTGATCTAGCTCTAACTGGACAAGCCGCTGCAGTTCCAATAGGCTCCTATTCAGATGGCTGGGAGGGTTATCTCACTGCGTTTGCTCCACTTTTAGATGCCAATGGTGAACCTACTAACATTATAGCTGGTGTTGATATGAAAGATGTCTACATTTTGGAAACCCAAAAGGATATTCATGATCTTTCCACTATCATTGTGCTAATGATTATTCTTGCTCTTGCCGCTAGTTTTATCTGCATTTTGCTCTATCGCAGAAAAGCAAAGCAAGCAGAGGCAGCGAGCCTTTCAAAAAGTTCCTTCCTGTCCAATATGAGTCACGAAATGCGTACGCCAATGAACGCCATTATTGGCATGACTGATTTGGCTAAGCGAAGCAATGATCCGCAGGAAACAGACGAGTGCCTTGAAAAAATCGATTCGGCTGCTCAACACTTACTCGGTGTAATAAACGATATCTTTGATATTTCAAAGATTGAATCAGGCAAGTTCACTCTTTCTGAAGAAGAGTTTTCGTTTGAACGTGTGCTTGCGACCCTTCACGATGTTTCGGACTTTGCTGTGGCAACTAAAAATCAAACACTAATCGTCACTGCAAGTGATGATATTCCTAAATATATGCTCGGCGATTTGCAGCACCTTACTCAGGTCGTTACCAATCTACTAAGCAATGCTATTAAGTTCACTCCTGAGGGCGGACAAATTGAAATCAACTTCTCTGTCGCCGAAAAACAAGATGACCACATTATTCTACGTTGTCAAGTAATTGATGATGGTATCGGTATCACAGAGGAACAACAGGAAAAATTATTTACACCATTTACCCAAGCTAACGATAGCATTACACGTCGTTTTGGCGGCACAGGATTAGGCCTTGCAATTTCTAAAAATATTGTAGAGCAGATGGGTGGTACGATCTCAATAAAATCAAAATTCGGCAACGGTTCGACTTTTACATTCACTGCTAAGATTAAATACCTGGAAAGTATTAAAAACAATGACATGCTAACAGACGAATATTGGGAGCATGTAGAAAACGGCAAAGATATTTTCTTAGGTAAACGATTTTTGATAGTTGAGGATGTGGAACTAAACCGTGAAATCTTAGTTGCTTTTCTCGGTCCTTCTGGTGCCGAATTGGTCTTGGCCCATAACGGCCTAGATGCCCTTACTCAATTCAAGGATGCCCCGGAAAGTTTCGATGCTATACTGATGGATGTTCAAATGCCAGTCATGGATGGGTACAAAGCAACAAGGGAAATCCGCTCGCTGGATCACCCTGCAGCAAAAACTATTCCTATCGTTGCCTTGACTGCAAACGTTTTTAAAGAGGATGTCGATCGCTCTTTTGATGCAGGCATGAACGGACATCTTGGCAAACCGCTCAATCGCAAGGAAGTGTATCGCACTTTATATCAGATTTTATCCTAGCTAATATACAAGGAGACGCCTTTATATAAAGGCGTCTTTCACATTGAGTTTTCTTTTGGAAAAGCCCTTTTATAGATTAGAGGTCACTCATTATGCTTAACATTAAAAAGCGTAGTATCTATTTTTTAATATTCGTTTTATTAATTGTAATTGAGGTGTATATTGCCACGTCTGTTCACGACGACTTCATCCGTCCTTATGTTGGTGATCTTCTAGTGGTCGTAGCGGTCTATTGCTTTGTGCGAATTTTTATTCCAACGGGCGTTTCTATGTTGCCACTATACATATTTCTATTTGCAACTGTAGTAGAACTTTTGCAACTCGTTAATTTTAAAAACTGGTTAGGTGTAGAAAACCCTATTTTAGATATTATGTTAGGGTCTACTTTTGACTGGAAAGATATTGGCTTTTACGCAATCGGATGTTTTGCGCTTGCCGCAATTAATTTTATTAAATCAAAGTAGGTGTAGGAAAATGAAAGAATTTATTAAAAGTACAAAAGGTAAAATTGCAATTGGTGCAATAGTTGTTGCAATAATTGGAATCGTTGTATTCATCCTTTTAAACCAAGGAGCCTTGAAACTAAACGCACAAGCAAAAGGAACAATGACGGTTGAATATGGCGAGGCAATTTCTTTAGAGCCAGAAGATTATTTGGACCCACAAAAGGTAGATAAAGACGTTTTAAAAGCAGTAACTGTTGAAACCGATGCAGAAAACGAAGCGGAAAAAGAATATCCCGCAATCGGAAAATACAAAGTTACCTTAACATACAAAGATGAGAACAAGATAGTAGATGTCGAAGTCAAGGATACAATTGCTCCTGTATTTGGCGAAGAGTTTAAAAGCGAATTAGAAACGCCACTTGAAGTCACTCCAAACTATGACGAACTGTATCTTGCAACTGATTTGCAAGCTGTAACAATTTCTTGCGAGGACAGTGAGGTTGACTATTCAACTCTCGGGGAATACAAGGCAACTATTGTGGCAACTGATGCATCGGAAAACAAGGAGACTAAAGAAATTCTCCTAAAGGTCGTAGAGCCATCTATCACTTTTGAAAAGACTGAATTATCATTGACTATTGGTAAAAGTATGGATTTAACTCCAACGGTTCTCGGAAAAGATCAAACAGTAACATATAAATCAAGTGATAGTAAGATCGTAAGCGTTGATGAAAAAGGGAAAATCACTGCAGTAAAAACAGGGACTGCCAACATTACTGCAACTGCCAACGGCAAAGAAGCTGTCGTAAAAGTTACAGCAACGGCAAAATCAACATCAAGCGCAAGTTCCAGTTTTGGAAGCAGCGATCCTCGTGCAGCTTTCAACATAATCAATGAGTATCGTAAGCAAAAGGGAATCGCCCCATTAGTATGGAATGGTACCATTGCTCAAGGTGCTCAAATACGTGCCAACGAAATGCCTCAATTGTATTCTCATATGCGTCCAAATGGAGATTATGGTCCTAACATATTGGTCGATCTTGGATATATGACAAAACCTGGAGATTACAGCTTTGATGAATGTATTGCATACGGTTACCCTACAGCAGAAGGAGTCGTTCGTGGTTGGCAAAACAGTCCTCCGCACAACTCAAGCCTCTTAAACGCAAATTCAAAGTATGCTGCAGTTGCTCGATATGGCAATTACTGGGTATTTTTATCAAGTACTAACTAACCTCAAAACTAAAAAACAGCTTTCCCTCGGTGGGAAAGCTGTTTTGGTTCAACGTGCCTGTGGGTTTCTTTTTTCGCATGGAACATTCACTTGGCATTTTCCGCAGCCATACCATGGTGCGTGCTTGGCTAAAACTGAGTTCAAAAAGCTTGAGCAAAGTTCGTGATTTTTGCCCTGCTCAAAGCTAATTGCGTTTACAGGACAATTTTTTAGACATTTTCCGCACATGGTGCAATTTTCATCGAAGCGCTTAAACTCCTTGTTGTCAGGTGGCAAATCCAATTCAGTAACAATGCTGGTTAGCCTTCCTGCCATGCCCTTCTCGGTTATTATCCCCTTGGAAAGACTAAAGGTGCCCATGCCACAAACATATGCCACATGTCGCTCGGACCAATTGATTGTGTGCAGCTTGCCTATACCTTTGTTGTCCTCGTCGGTGTTTGAAAAAAATCTTTTATCAATAGATGGCGCAATAGTTTTGAATCCACTGGTCTTAAGGTTCTCAACTATAAATTCAGAGAACTTATTTATAAAAAACTGTCCCTCAATTCTACCATTTAACCAACCTTTTGATGGATAGCTCATGTCCAATTTGTTACTATTTCTTATTGCTTCTGTATATGGTAAGAAGAAGGACACCACAGATTTTCCGCTTGAAAGCCAATCTTCTGGCAACACAAAATGTTCTCCAATTACTCCTTCTGCTTGCAGCCCTCTAAACTTTGTATCGTCTGCCTTAGCTATTGCAATAAGCGGCTCTTCAAATATTTTTGTCGAAACAAGTTCGTCCGATAGAGCTTTTACTTTCGAGATATAATTGAACTCCGATGTCAGTGTGTATCTATTAGCGTTTTCAAGCAATGCTTGTATATCCATATTCCGCCCTCCAAATTTTTCCTTGATTAGGTGTTCATAAAATTATTATACAGCAAACCTTAGTGTTCTAAAAGCACTTTACTTCGCCTCAATCTTTGGTATGAATTTGACCATCAGGGGATTATATGACACAAATTAGTTGACAACTCAACCGCCCTTTGTTACTCTATGCTTAGGTGGTGATAAACATGAAACAAAGCATGCTAAGAAATATAACCGTACTTTTTCGTAAGAGTCAGTCTTGTCTGAGTGTTTTGCTGAGCAAATATAACCTTGCGGCAGCAGAACAACCTTTTTTTACAGTGTTGCAAAAAAACGATGGCGTTACCCAAGATGAACTTTCATCTCTAGTCGGTGTTGACAAATCTGCAACTGCTCGAACCGTAAAAGCCTTGGAAGAAAAGGGATATGTTACACGAGTACAAAATACACAGGACAAACGAGAAAACCGCGTGTTCTTGACAGCAAAGGCAAGGAAGCTTTGGCCGGATGTCCTACGGGATTTGATGCGTTTTAATGAGCTTCTTACTCAAGATATTGACACTGATACTCTAGATATTATGTATGCTTCGCTAAAGAAAATAGAAGAAAACGCAATTTATTTGTCTAAGAATAAAGATATTGTTTTGGAACAGCGAGGTAAGGAAAATGAATAATAAAAATGCGAGCGCGACCGACGCACCCATAGGGACCCCACTTGGCTCCGCCCCCGTTACAAGTCTAATACGCAAGTTCGCAATTCCTTCCATTATTAGTATGCTTGTTAGTGCCGCGTACAATATCACAGACCAGATATTTATTGGTCAAGTTGTTGGGATGCTCGGAAATGCAGCGACAAACGTTGCTTTTCCAACGGTTATTCTGACCGTTGCATTGGCTCAACTTATTGGCGTAGGAACCTCCGCTAATTTTAATATTAGCATGGGCGCTAAAAAAACAGAAGAAGCTTCACGCTATATTGGAACAGGCCTCACTCTGTTGGCTATTTGCGGCCCATTACTTATGCTTCTTGTGTTCTTATTCAAGACTCCTATCCTTCTTGTTTGCGGGGCTACGGAAAACGTCCTTCCTCTTGCAAGCATGTATCTAGGGATAACAGCAATTGGCCTACCATTTTTACTTTTCACAAATGGTGGAAGCAACATCATACGTGCAGATGGCAGCCCTTCATATTCTATGATAATGGTATCATCTGGTGCCATTTTAAATGTTTTTCTTGATTGGCTCTTCATGTTTGTATTTGAATGGGGCATTCAGGGTGCGGCGGTAGCAACAGTTATCAGCCAGATAGTTTCCTTTACAATCTGCCTTTGGTATTTTCCACGTTTCAAGGCTTTCAAAATTAAGGCAACCATGTTGCGCGTTAAACTTAACACCACTGTTGCAATTGTAAAACTCGGAACTTCCAATTTTATTAACCACTCTATCATGATGCTTGTTAACATTGTAATGAACAATGCTCTCATATATTATGGTGCCTTTGCCGCATACGGTAGCGATATCCCTCTCGCCGTTTCCGGAATTGTTGCCAAGCTGAACAGTGTTATGGTAGCGTTTTGCGTGGGCCTAGCGCAAGGTTGTCAGCCTATACATGGTTTCAACATGGGTGCTAAAAACTATGCACGAATCAAAGAGACATATAAAAAGGCGCTTTCTATAGCTTTAGTCATAAGCCTTTTTGCCTTTGTCTTATTCCAAGTTTTTCCGCGCCAAATAATTAGTATCTTTGGTTCTGGCGATGAACTATACTTTGAGTTTGCAGAACGCTACTTGCGTATTTTTATGATGATGATTTGCGTGTATGGCGTTCAACCTCTTACGGTAAATTATTTTACTGGCATCGGCGACGCAAAACGCGGGATTTTATTGTCACTTTCAAGGCAAGGCTTTTTCCTCATTCCGTCACTCATTATTTTGCCAATGCTTTTTGGACTGGACGGCGTCCTATATTCAGGCCCGATTGCTGACGCATTGGCCTGCATACTCTCGTTGCTATTAGTCGCACAAAGTTTCAAAAGAATGACTGTTTTGCAGCAAGCAGAGGACAAATTATCAGAGCAATAGTTAATATCGACTATATCTCGTTCCTTCTTGGATTGTATGAAAAAAGAGAGGTCAAGCCTCTCTTTTTTGGTGCGGATAAAAGGACTCGAACCTTCATGAAGTAATCTTCACACGGACCTGAACCGTGCGCGTCTGCCAATTCCGCCATATCCGCAAGTATATAATATCATTGTTCAAATCTTGAACATCCTTACTATACACCATCCTTATTTAAACTTCAATCGCTACTTCCTTCTTTTTAAGTCTCTTATATACGTTCTTTCTTATCAAGGCATATATCACTGAGAACAAAGGAATAAATACTATTATTCCAAGTATTCCTGATACATTTCCGCCTACGATTACTGCAAGAAGCGTCCAGATGGCAGGTAGACCGACAGAGCCACCTACCACTCTTGGGTATATGATTTGTCCTTCTATTTGCTGAATCACAAAGAATATAATTACAAACCACATGAGCTGCTTCAAACTTACTACCGCTATGAGCATTGCGCCCAAGGCTAGTCCAATAAAGGCTCCAATGTACGGAATAATTGACATGGATCCTATGATTATGGCAATAGTTCCAGCATATGGGAAGTTGCCAATAAATAGCACGACGGCGAACATTGATCCGAGGATTACTGCTTCAAGGCATTGCCCCGACAAGAACCCTGCAAATATTTTGTATGACATCGAACCTACTTCGCAAAGCTCATCAGCCCATGATTTTTTTAGATAAGCATATAGAAGCTGCTTCGCTTGTCTGCCTAGTTTTCTTTTGCTAGCAAGGATATAAAGTGCGAAGAATAAGCCAAACACGAAGTTGCTCAAAACACTGAACACGCTTGTTGCTGCCTGACCCGCTGTAGTCAATATTGTAATAGCCCAATCTTTTATATGATCCGAAATTTGATCCAATTGAAGCTCTGGAAAGTATTTTTCTATGAGATCAGTGTTGATTCCTCGTTCATCTAAAAATTGAATCCACCCTGGATATTCCTTTTGAACTATTTCGGCAATGCTTTTTACCGACTCCACTAAGTGAGGAAAAATTACATTTCCAACATAATAAATCACTCCAATAAATATAGCTAGTGTCACAACTATGCAAAGAGGTGTCTTGGCTTTTTCCAGAGCTTTGTTGTGCTCCTTTTGTTGAAGTTTGTCTATCTGTCTTTCAAAGAAGCTCATCGGAACATTCATGATAAAAGCAATAGCTCCGCCTACGATTAGTGGCATGAATAGTCCGATTCCAAGGCTGACTACTCCGAGAACTTTTTCTAAGTTGAACAAGCCAACAAAGAGAACTATTCCAACTATTATAAGTATCAGATTCTGTTTGAATTTGTTGTCGGGTTTTATATCCATAATTTCGCCTATTTCCTTTTGCTGTTATTTTACAAGGTATCTCGCCTTTTGTAAAGTGGAAAGGCAATGTGAAAAAGCAAATCCCAAATCGTGAAATTTGGGATACTTGTTTGTTTTATTGAATTTCGCCAGCTTCTATGTAGCCTTCTTTGACCATAGCCTCTATTACCTGTTGGCGTCTTTCTTCTGCTAAAACAGGGTTAGCATCTGGCGAATAAGCCGACGGCGCGTTGGGGATTCCAGCCAGCATAGTGCTTTCATAACTATTAAGCTGATATGGCAATTTGCCAAAATATCCTTGGCTAGCATCATAGATGCCATAATATCCCGACCCAAAATATATCATGTTCACATAAAGCTCTAAAATTTCGTCCTTTTCATAAAGCTTCTCTATGTCTCTGGCCACTAATATTTCCGCCATTTTTCGAGACATTTTCTTATCTTGATCAAAGTACATGGTTCGGGCTACCTGTTGGGTTATGGTGCTTCCACCTTCCACCAACTCACCGGCTTTTATGTTGCTTACAAAAGCTCTTCCAACCGAAAGTAAGTCGTACCCTTTGTGGTACTCAAATCTTTTGTCTTCCACCGCAATGATTCCATCGATATAGGTTTCTGGCAGTTGACTGTATGGCGTGTAATGATCCATTGCCTGAATTTGTGCCACCTTGTCTTCTATCGGCGTTTCAGCTATAGCACCCTTGTACATTTGCAAGGCACCATAATAGGTTGCACCTGCTGCGAATGCTGCAATAAGCAATATTATTACTATTAATCGTTTAATTAGCTTCATTGTCCTTCTCGTTTCGGAATAAGGTCTCGCCCGCATCAATTACGAATTGTTTCAGCTTGGAAATATGCTCTTCTGCAACGATCTTTGCTCTTTCAGAATTTCCACTCAAAATAGCTTCTTCTATTTCTTCATGCTCCATAGGCATTCTTTCATATCTTGAGAAATCTTCATAATATATGTATCTGAATCTCAAGGCCAATTCTTGTACTTGGGAAAGAAGCTGTGTTAGAGTGTCGTTTCCACTAAAGCTTCCTATAATCTGGTGGAAAACCTCGTCACATCTTATTATTTCTTCTGTGTCCGCATTGTTAACTGCATCCATATATTCGCCATTAGCCTTTATGAACGCCTGCTTTTCTTCCTCAGTAACTTTTTCTGCTGACAAAGCTGCTGCCATTCCCTCAAGATATTGACGTACCTCAAGAATATCAAGCATATCTTTTACAGATATGTCAGAGGCATATGCGCCTCTTCTTGGCTCGATAGTTACCAAACTTTCTTTTTCTAATTTTCTAATGGCTTCTCTTATAGGAGTTCTGCTCACACCCATTTCTTCCGCCAATTCTACTTCCATCATACGAGTTCCCGGAAGGATTTCTCCCACAAGAATCTGTCTCTTTAATTCTTCGTACACAAGTTCTCTCAAAGGTCTGTGATTTTGTAAATCTAAGTTTAACATTTTTCCCCTCCGTTTTGGATATTTCTATAGCGTTACTGCCCAATAGGCTACGTAACCTTTCTTTCTCATATACGCACATGCTTTTTTTGCAGGTCCGACTCGGTCAAAGATTCCAAACACTGTTGGTCCGCTGCCAGTCATAAGTACCTTTGCTGCAAAAGTTTCTGCACTAATCTTATCTTTTATATTTTTTACTTCTGGATAATGTTTTAATGTGTACTCTTCAAGCACATTGATCATGTTATCATACACTATTTGCTTATTCCCTTTTGACAAAGCATCTACCAAGAGGTTTGTATTAGGTCTTTCAACAATAGTGCAATCATCTATCCCACGATACACTTCTTTGGTTGATACCCCAAATGAGGGTTTTACCAGAAGCAAAGCTTTTTTGAACTTGGTTCTCATAGGAGTGACTTCGGTTCCAGTTCCTTGGCAAAGGGCACATCCAAAATCAGTGTTTTGGCTAAGTACGCAGAAAGGAACATCTGCACCCAGTTTAGCCCCTATTTCACACAGTTTTTCTGTGTCAAGGCCTAACTTCCATAACCTGTTTAGCGCTACCAGTACGGCGGCTCCATTGCCACTGCCTCCGGCTAACCCTGCCGATACAGGTAAGTGCTTCTCGATGTATATTTCCACCAATCCTGGTCCGACTTGGTCTGCGAAAAGGTCGATCATAGCATCCGCAGCCTTATATGCGAGATTTCTGTTGTCAGTCGGCAAGTAGGGCTTGTTGCACTTAATCTTTATATCTATGGCCTTGTTATTACTCTTGGGCTTATGGGTCCATTTTACGTTGACTTCGTCATACAAAGATATCTTCTGCATAACCGTATCCAACTCGTGATATCCGTCTTCTCGTACACCACTGATATCTAAGGACAGATTTACTTTGCCATAAGACCTTATCTTTGTCTCCATATCTTGCCTCCTTAGAAAAATGAGAGGAATATAGGGCCTCTCATCTATTCTTTAAGCTATTTCTTTTCCTTCTTACCTTTAGAGGCTGTTTTCTTTTTTGAACCTTGTGCTTTTGCCTTTTTAGACGCAGCTTTTTTTGCAGCTACATATTTGCTGCTTACTGCTGATGCCGGACGTCTTCCTGCTACTTTATATTTGTTAATCTCATCATCGTCATCTTCTTCGTATTCATCTTCGTCGTCTGCAGGTTTTGACTGTTTTCTGGCTTTTTTCTTATTTTCTTTTTCTATAATTTCTTCTACAGATTTGCCAGTTTCTTTTGCTTTTTTATATGGATTTACTTTTTCTTCTTTTTTATCTTCTTGTGCTTCTTTTCTCTTGGAACGTGAGGATATTAACAACATACCTCCAAACATTAGAACCATCATACCCATGCTGACCATGGTGTTAGTGTTTTGGTTCAAAGTTGTAAACTTGATTTCTGTATCTTTTCCTAGAGCGTTACCATGATCGTCGACAAGGTCTCCAGCAATTTTCAATGTGTATTCGGTGTTACCTTCTATTTTTACTTCTTTTTTAGTAGTGTTATCTATAAGTACTAGTACTTCACCCTTTTTTCTTTCGTTGTAAAGAATTCTTGTAGGAAGTTTTTTGCCTTTGCTGTCGTATAGCTGAAAAGCATCTTTATTAGCTTCACCTACTGTTTCCTGAGAAAGATCCTGATTGAAGCGGATTTTTACTCCTAAGTTGTCTATGGACGCTCCGGTTGAGCCATCTTTTGGAAAGGTTTCCTCAATTGCAAGGTGATCTGCTGCGAAGCAGATGGATGTTGATAGTGTAACTAAAAGTGCTACTAACGTAAATATCGCACCTAATTTTTTCATTGTTTGTTGTCCTCCAGTTTTTCTTCTTTGCGTCTTCTCAAGTCTATAAAAAAATCTTTAAGAATTTGACTGCATTCTTCTTGCAGTATTCCTGTTTTTATATTGACATGATGATTCAGTTTCGGCTCTTGCACTATGTTAAACACTGAACCACAGGCTCCTGTTTTAGGGTCCATAGTACCTATGTACAAATTTTCGATTCTTGACCAGACTATTGCTCCGGCACACATGGAACACGGTTCTGCCGTGACATACATATCACAGCCTAAGAGACGCCAGCCTCCAAGTGTTTTGGACGCTTCCCTTATTGCTTCCATTTCTGCATGAACAGTAGGGTCTTTTTTGGTTTCTGTTTTATTGTAGCCTCTTCCGACAATCACTCCGTCTTTGACTATAACTGCTCCAATTGGAACCTCTCCCAAGTCATAAGCCTTTTGTGCTTCTCTAAGGGCTTCTTTCATAAACTTCTCCATATACTTTGTAATAATACCACAAAGTTGCTTTGAATTCAACTGCATTTTGCATACAAAGAACATCTCAACTCAAAATTTTTTTCTATGCCGCCCACTTATTATTTTCAGAAAACTCTCCCGCCTCTCGCAAACATAAAAACTAATTGTTGTGTGTTTTTTTCATTTTGGGGTTTAAAACCACAAGATATATGGGTATAATGTAATTAACTTATATCACGATAATAACAGGAGGTTTATTATGAGCATTCAGATCACAGGAAACGTATCCCCTGCGGAGAAACAGGCATACGTAGATTATTTAGAAAAAAAATATAACAGGAAGCTAAAATCACTAGATATTAAAATCGATGACGACTTTGCTGATTTGAATTACGAATTTGAGCAGATGCCTTTCGAAAGAATTCGCCGAATCACAGGCTACTTAGTTGGAACTATGGACAATTGGAACAATGCCAAGAGTTCAGAAGAGCGTGAGAGAGTTAAGCACGATGTTTCCACAGGATTAGAACAGCTATAATCCTCTTGCGATGGGGCATGCTAATTTTGTAATTTTTAAAACCAGTCAAAATAATCACAATTTTTCGTATCTTCCTTGAATTTTTTTGACGGTAGGACTATAATGGACATGTTGTATACAAAAAGTTTAGAAGGAGATACTACATATATGTATAAGAATGCTTTAAGACCTGCATGGGTCGAAATTAACTTGAATAATCTTGATTTTAATATTAAGAACATCAAAGCCAAGATTGGCGATAGAGAAATGATAGGTGTCATCAAGGCAGACGCTTACGGACACGGCAGTGTTAAAGTTGCAGAGGTTCTAATAGCAAACGGTTGCAAAACTCTTGCTATAGCTACTATCCACGAAGCTCTTGCTCTTCGTGATGCTGGCATCAAAGAGGACATCATCCACTTAGGTCTTGCACCAGACATGTATGTTGAGACTTTAGTAAAATACGATATAACTCCTGTGGTTTGTGACTCTACAAACGCAGCAGCAATAGATGCCGCAGCAAAAGCTCAGGGAAAAGTCGTAAGAGGCCTTATCGCAATAGACACAGGAATGGGTCGTATCGGATATTTGGCTGACGAAATAGAATACGCAGTAGAAGACATTAAAAAAATTCAGGAACTTGAAAACTTCCAAATTAAAGGTTTGTTTTCACACATGGCAACAGCTGATGCTGCTGACAAAACATTTGCTCATGAGCAGGAAGAAAAATATAACAAGTTCTATGACGCACTAACACAAGCGGGAATCAATTTCCCAATGAAAACGTTGGCCAACAGTGCTTCAATTATGGAACTTCCAACAATTCATTTTGACGCTTGCCGTCCTGGAATCATTCTATACGGATGTTATCCATCAGATGAGGTTGATACAAATGAAGTTGCCCTTAAACCTGTAATGTCTGTTAAAGCTAACATCATTCATTTAAAAGATGTTCCAGTAGGTTTCTCTACAGGATATGGCAGAAAGTTCATTGCAGAAAGACCAAGCAAAATTGCCACTTTGGCTCTTGGATATGCTGACGGATACCCTCGTCCATATTCCCAGTTTGCGAAAGTCTTAGTCAACGGTTGTGTTGCTCCTATCGCGGGGAATATCTGCATGGATCAGTGCATGGTAGATGTTACCGATGTTCCTGATGTTAAGATTGGTGATGAAGTTATCATCGTAGGTTCTGACGGAAAGAACACTATCTTAGCCGACGACATTGCAAGAGCAACAGGAACTATCAACTACGAAATAGTATGTGCTTTTGGCCAAAGATTGCCCAAGGTATATGTAAAATAATCGATTAAAAAGCCCCTTTGAGAAGTGACCAACATGGTTCCTCTTAAAGGGGCTTCGTTTTTATGCTTTTCCGTCTAATAAAACGTCTGCTATGGCTTCAATGCCATATGTCTCGAAATATTTTTTCTCCATCGGAATCCATTTTTCTTTGAAGGCTTCTAATTTCTCTGCACCACTTCTTTGTAGAATACGCATCAGTTGAGTTTCGGAGTCAATACTCATAAAGACTTTTAAATCATATAAGTCCCTAAACTCAGGTCTAAAGGTGTATGCACCTTCCACTATTATCAGACCGTTGCCTTTGATATGCCTTTTTTCAGTTATCTTAAACTGGGAGCAGTCAAACACTCCGTATTCAAAAGAGGCGTGCTCCCTCAATGGTGCTGCGACTTCTTTGGCAAATCTTTCGTAATGGACATTGCCACCTGCTTCACTCAACCTTTTTTCGGTTCTCAGTTCAGTCGGCAAGAAAAAATCATCCATACGAACAACCTCTCCTCCAAACGCTGATGCAAGCTTGCTTGCGAGAGTGCTTTTGCCTGCTGCTGCCATTCCATCAATACCCACTATGACTCTTGGATTTTGGGCAAGCATGCTCTTTAATTTCTGAATCATTTCTTTAACAGCCCTCCTACGAGAACAAAGTAAGATGGCATTTTGCCATTCTCTACCCATTCTAATTCTATTCCCATCAGCTTGCTGACAGTCAACCCTACGTTTCCTCCTATAGACTCAATGGAGTATCTCATCTCCTCTGGGTGGCGACAAGGGCTTCCTTGTGGGCGAGTGCAGCCCTCTTTGGCACACAAACTACAGCTTCCTGCACTAAGAGATGTGGAGCCCTCGTACTGTTTCTCCATTTTGTATAGTTCATCGCTCATCTGGCCTTTTACTTCCTCAAGGAGCGCTTTCATTTTTTCCGTATCATCGCCAATTTGCTCTTGATCGAAATTGATTTTTCTAGCAATTACTTTTAGTGTGGAAAACTTTTTCCAATACTCCTTTGGATCAAAGTCGTAAGGCGGGCATGACCAAACTGTAGAATAGTTAGGACATTCTTTGCAACATTCCAAAAACTCTTCTACATTGACATAGTCTTTTATATATTCCTCGACGGTTATTTCTCGTTCTGATTTTTCGATATTGTACATAAGGTTTTCTCCTTTTCCATGGAATAAGTATACCATATTCTTCTTTTGTATGGTAGAATAATTGTGATTGTCTTATGGAGGGAAATATGGCATTAGGATTTTTCAAAAAGTCTGTCAAGGCAGATTTAATATTACACAACGGAGTGATTTTAACTCAAGACCCAGACAGTCCTGTTGCGAGCGCAGTTGCTTGCTCTCAGGGCAAAATCATAGCAGTTGGCGATTTTGAGAGTATGGATTCACTTGTTGATTCTAATACTCAAATAATCGATTTGAACCAGCAGTACGTTCTTCCTGGGCTAATTGACCTGCTTGGAAGTCCTGTCACTGATGCTTTAAAAGACAACTATCTTGATTTGACTCAATGTTCATCATCTGAGCAGCTATGCTCAATGGTCGGCCAATGGGATATGAAGAATCAAGAGGCGGAAATCGTTTTCGGATACGGATACAATGAAGATGTGTTTGAAAAGGAAACTGCAAACGCTGGTGAAGATGCTCCTAAAATTGTTATGGAGATTCTCGACGGCGTCTGTGATAGCAAGCCTGTGGTATTGCTTTGTAAGAGCACGGTGTCGTGCCTTTTGAACAGTGCCGCTGCAGCCATAGTCAAAGAAACTGCCGATGAGGAAATGGTCCAATTTATTACGGTTCCATACATTCTCAATCTGCTTGTGCCTTTTGACTTTGAGCAAATTATCCAAAAGGTCGATGATAGTATCAAGGCCAGCCTTAGCTCTGGTTTTACTTCAGTAGTAAGTTTAGGCTCACCAGACTATTTTGAATCGATTTATCAAGATGCTCTTATCAGCTTATATAACGAGGATTCTCTTGACCAAAAGTTCTTTGGATCATATATGATGAATCGTCCGCTTTTCCCAAAAGGCTTAGTTCATCGCTTAATGGAGCGAAAGACTATGTGCAATGAAATTGATGGTTTAATCAATGCCACAACACTTTATGTGGATTTGAATCAGAGCCAAAGCCCTGTAGAATTTTCTCAAAATTCTACGGATGAAATTTTGGCGGCGGTAGCCGACAAGGGGTTTGGCATATACATTAAGGCCGCAGACGAAGCGGATTTTAATATGGCAGTTCAGGGGTTGGAATATATAAGAGGCAAGGGTTACAAGGATACATTTACAATTGAATCGAACTTCAATCCTGAGAAACTCTCGTCAGAACTAATGTATTCGGAAAGCGCTTACTATATGCCCCCACTAAAAGATTTGTGTAATCTTCCTATTGAGGATTTTATACAAACCATAACAATTACTGCCGCTTCAATAATAGATAGCGAAAATTCCATAGGAAGTATTGAGGTGGACAAATTCGCAGATATGGCAGTTTTTTCCGTAGACCCTATGGGCCTAACACCCGAAG
Organism: uncultured Oscillospiraceae bacterium; assembly: GCA_964619315.1. Lineage (GTDB taxonomy): Bacteria > Bacillota > Clostridia > Peptostreptococcales > Anaerovoracaceae > Fimisoma. The sequence continues at coordinate 109,383 of CAZUEH010000003.1, forward strand.
AATTGCTTGCACATTCACCTAATATGACTATTTCAAATGGTAAAATAATTTAATGTTTTATAATGGAGGAACTAAAATGAAAAAAGTACTAACACTCACTCTAGTTATTGCACTTTGCTTCACTCTTGTATCTTGTACAAAAGATAAAGCACTTGAGCCTACTGAAGATTTGGTTAACCCTATCACTTTAACCATGTCAATAACAAACACTGTGGAAGATGACAGTATTGGAGAAGACTTTGCACCAGTAAAAAATGTGTCGTTTATTGTAGAGGAAGATACCACTGCTTTGGAGGCAACTCAAATCTATTGTGTTTCAAACGATTTGGCCATAGAAGTTGACCCAGGAAACACCTATGTATCATCAATAATGAATCTTGGCGAAAAAGATGCCGAGCCTACTACTGGTTGGATTTTCAAGCTTAATGGCGTATCAGGAAGCCTTGGCGCCAACGAAGAAGTGTTAAAGGATGGAGATGAAATCTCATGGGAATTCGTTGACTTCGCAACTTATTCATGGTAGAATTTATTCATTCATTTTAATTGGAAATTTTCCTTCTTTTATTGAATACACACACTTTAAAAAAGCACCTCTCAGTGTGATATGTACCCAGAATCCTGGACACATAGATAATTGAATTAAGCACAATACA
>CAZUEH010000004.1:0-4276 GCA_964619315.1 uncultured Oscillospiraceae bacterium
AAAAGAGCACTCCATAGAGTGCTCTCTTAAAAATTCTTACTGTTCTAAATCCTTTGCCATACAGCAATTTTTATACTTCTTGCCGCTTCCACATGGGCATGGGTCATTACGTCCCACCTTTGGAGCTTCTCGCCTCACTGTCGCAGGTTTGCGTGGTTCTGTTGGCTTTGGTGCCTGCTGCGGCATACCTTGTCTTGGCGCCGGGCCTCCTTGAACTTCATTATCACGGAATTCGTCTTTGCGGGTTTGTCCACCCGCAACGATCTGTTTTCTTTCAGTTCCAGTATTAACTGTTACATTATAACAGTAGCGCACTGCCTCTTCACGAATTTCTGCTATCATAGCCTCGAACATATCGAAGCCTTCTGTAGCATAAGCGTTCGCAGGATTTATCTGTCCCAATGCTCTAAGCCCAATGCCCTGCTTCAAATCGTCCATGGCATCTATGTGCTCCATCCAACGATTGTCTACTACACGAAGTAGAATCATCTTTTCCACATCACGCATACGCTCTGCGCCGATTTGTGCTTCCTTAGCAGCATAAAGTTCGTAGAATTGCTTCAGTGCATCTTCTGCCAAAGCCTCGTCTGTCAATGCTGCTTTTTCATCATCTGTATATGTCAATGGGTCAAAGATCCCTACTATCTCTTTAAGATTTTCGTTGAGCATTTTTATGTCCCACTCTTCAGGATATTTGCTGGCAATGGTTATAGGTTGAACTGTGGTTCTTACCAAGTCCTCCATCATTTCCATTATGTACTCTTTTATATCTTCATCAAATAAAACCTTGCGGCGTTGGTCGTATATGATTTCACGCTGCTTGTTCATTACGTTGTCGTATTGCAAAACGTATTTTCTTATTTCGAAGTTTCTGCTCTCAACTTTCTTTTGAGCTCCCTCTATGCTTTTTGATAGCATTCCTGCAGCAATAGCTTCTTCCTGCATTCCCAGTTTGCCCATCAAACCTTGAATTCTTTCTCCACCAAAGAGTCTCATCAGATCATCTTCTAATGATATGAAGAATTGCGTCTGACCCGGGTCTCCCTGACGACCTGAACGGCCTCGAAGTTGGTTGTCGATACGTCTGGATTCGTGACGTTCTGTACCTATGATGCAAAGTCCGCCTAAGTCTTTGACCTGCTGCTGTTCCTCGCTTCTTTCATTTTTGTATTTTTCCAAAAGCCCACTAAAAGTTTCTCTTGCTTCGTTCATCGCAGGTTCGGTGCTACTAAAGAAGCTAGTTGCAAACGAAATCTGTTCAGGGGTATACCCTTTCTTTTCCATTTCTGTCTTAGCCTCAAACTCGGGATTTCCGCCCAAGATAATGTCCGTACCTCTTCCTGCCATGTTGGTAGCTATAGTTACAGCGCCAAATCTACCAGCCTCTGCTATAATTAGAGCCTCTTTTTCATGTTGCTTTGCGTTTAAGACATTGTGTTTAATGCCTTTCTTTTTTAGCAATGTGCTAAGCAACTCGGAATTTTCTATGGAAATAGTACCCACCAAAATAGGTTGCCCTGTCTGGTGCACTTCTGTAATTCTTTCTATGATTGCCTTGAACTTAGCGTTTATAGATGCAAAAATAGCATCATCTAAATCCTCTCTAGCTATTGGCATATTGGTAGGAATAACCACAACATCCATATTGTAGATTTCGCGGAATTCCTCTTCCTCGGTCTTGGCAGTTCCTGTCATACCCGCAAGTTTGTTGTACATACGGAAATAGTTTTGAAGCGTAATAGTTGCAAGAGTCTTTGATTCAGAGCGAACCAGTACCCCTTCTTTGGCTTCAATCGCCTGATGAAGTCCATTACTATATCTTCTTCCAAACATGAAACGGCCTGTAAATTCATCGACTATTATTACCTCGCCATCTTTGACAATGTAGTCGACATCTTTTTTCATGATATTTCTTGCCTTTAGAGCTTGAATAACGTGGTGGTTAATTTCCATGTTTTCAGGGTCGCCCATATTTTCTATGGCAAAGAATTTTTCACATTTATTCATACCCTCGTCAGTTAGGGTTACTTTCTTTTCTTTTTCCTCTACTGTGAAATCAGTTTCCACTCTTAATTTTCTTACACAAGAGTCAGCCCTTTGATATAACTCTGTAGAATCAGCGCCTCTACCAGAAATAATCAGCGGAGTTCTCGCTTCATCGATGAGTATTGAGTCAACTTCATCGACTATGGCAAAGTTCAAATCTCTTTGAGTGAGTTGTTCTTTGTAGGTGACCATGTTGTCTCTTAAGTAGTCGAAACCAAATTCATTGTTTGTACCATATGTAATGTCCGCTGCGTATGCGGCTTTCTTCACATCGTCTTTGAGTCCGTGAATTACACAGCCTACTGTAAGACCTAGGAAAGTATATATCTTGCCCATCCACTCAGCGTCACGCTTTGCTAGATAGTCGTTTACTGTTATTACATGAACGCCTTTCCCCTCAAGTGCGTTAAGATATGCTGCAAGAGTCGCAACTAACGTTTTACCTTCACCAGTTTTCATCTCGGATATTCTACCTTGATGTAAAACAATACCACCGATTACCTGTACTCTAAAGTGTTTCATACCAACACTTCTCCATGCCCCCTCACGGCATACGGCGAATGCTTCTACCAAGATATCGTCGAGAGTTTCTCCTTGCGCAAGTCTTTCTTTAAATTCGACAGTTTTCCCCTTTAGTTCCTCGTCGCTAAGCTTGGATATCTCATCTTCCAGCTCCATGACTTTGTCTGCAATTTTTTCGATCTTTTTCACTTCCTTGGAGTTCATATCTCCAAGCAGTTTTTCCATAAAACCCATCGTTTCCCCTTCCTATTCTTCCTCAGGTAGTTCTTCAACTGCCATGTTTATTTCTAATGATTTTCTTCCATCAGCCTTTGTTACGATTACTTCGAATCGCTTATAATCTGCTTCATATACAAAAGAATCGCCTTCCTCTGGAAGCTTATCTATCTGCAAAACTACCCATCCGTTTACTGTTGTTGCATCAACTTCTTCTTCAACATCAAAGTAGTCAAACATTTTATCTAAATTCGTGCTACACAAAACTCGATAAGTTCCGTCTTGTTGCTGCACTATATCTTGTAACTCTACAGCGTCATGCTCATCGTATATCTCGCCAACAAGCTCTTCTATTATATCCTCCATGGTTACTAACCCATAGGTTCCGCCGTATTCATCAACGATTACTGCAATGTGAGTTTTAACCATTTGAAGTTTTCTCAGTAGTTGAGAAATTTTCATTGAACCTGCCACGAATATTACAGGTTTAACATATTCTGATATGCTGGCTCTTCCGCCTCTGATATAGTTGTGGAAATCCTTTTGATTCAAAACTCCTACTATGTTGTCTAAATCATCATCATAGACCGGTAGCCTTGAGAAGCCTGTTTCCAGGAAAATCTCCGCAATTTTTTCTTCGCTTGTATCAGTTTCTATAGCTTTTATATCTACTCTTGGTGTTAAAACATCAAGCGCTTCTAATTCGTTAAACTCTATAGCATTTTGTATCAACTCGCTCTGGTCTTCGCCTATACCGCCCTCGGTTTGCGCGTCCTCAACCATTGTCAAAAGTTCTTCCTCTGTTATAGGTCTGTTGCCATCGGTATTGAAAACTTTTGCAAGTAGTTTTTTCCACTGTGCAAAAAACCAGTTGATCGGTTTCAAAATAACTGCCATCACCTTAATGATAGGTGCGGAAAACATTGCAAATTTTTCTGGGCTTTCTTTTGCTAAACTTTTGGGTGATATTTCACCAAAAATCAATACTATCAAAGTAACAACAACGGTAGCAATAGTTCCGCCGTATTTTGGATAGAGCCCTATAAATAATACCGTAGTCACGGTAGATAATACGATGTTTACTATGTTGTTGCCCACCAATATGGTCGAAAGTATACTGTCGTAGTTTTCGGACAACTCCATTACTTCTCTGGCTTTTTTGTTTCCATCATTAGCCATGTTTTTCATTCTTATTTTGTTGAGCGATGTGAATGCAGTCTCTGTCGCAGAGAAATATGCGGAAAAGATTACTAAAACGACCATCGCAACAATACTATATGCCAAACTGATTCCCTCCCATTATTATAGATCCGTTTGAAATATCATAATTTAATTAGTTTTAGATTTAACCTGTCGGTTTTTGAGCCAATGTTCTCGTCACGGTCAAAATCTCTGATTTTGGGTACCGTAGAGGTTATTTAGCCCATAGACTCTTAGGCCAATGTTCTCGTCACGGTCAAAATCTTTGATTTTGGGTACCGTAGAGGTTATT
>CAZUEH010000004.1:4376-92282 GCA_964619315.1 uncultured Oscillospiraceae bacterium
GTGATTCAATGATTGCTTCCTTGCGGCAACGCCGATACAATCTTGCCAATCATTATAACACGATTCCCCCCGTTAATAAAGGGGTATTACATAAAATGGATTTTGCTTGTCACCTTAATATTTTTTGTGGGTTGACATTGAAGCTTGCCTAATATATACTATGGCTATTCACAAATTATGGGGGTAGCTTATGTCTACAAAATTGAAACTTTTAGAAATTTTTAATGATAATGGTGCGGAATACATGTCTGGACAAGAATTAGCCGAAATGCTAAATCTCTCCCGCAATTCCGTTTGGAAAGCTGTCAAGACCCTTCAAACCGAGGGGTTTGAGATAGAGTCAAAGGCTGGTATCGGATATCGACTCGTCCAAACTACCGACGTGATCTCAATAGACTATATGAGGGATGCTTTAGATTTTCCGTGCAAAATCCATGTCCTTGATGAAGTGGATTCTACAAACGATTATGCAAAACGCATTCAAGATTTTACCAATACAAATATTGTCATTGCAAATTCACAGACAAAAGGGCGCGGGAGACTTGGTCGTTCTTTTTATTCGCCTCACTCTAAAGGACTATATATGTCCCTTTCCTTTGTGCCAAAATTTAGTTTAGATAAATCTATGCTTATAACTGCTATTTCAGCGTTGGCCGTATGTCAAGCCATAGAAGAAGCCACTGGAATAGGCCCAAAAATAAAGTGGGTCAACGACATATATTTGCAAGGCAAAAAAGTATGTGGAATTCTTACAGAGGCCGAAACTAACTTCGAAACAGGCTCTATAAGCCGAATAATCGTAGGGATTGGAGTGAACTGTTTTGAGCAGCCTTTCCCAGAAGAATTGGCAGAAAAGGCGACTTACATTAAATCTGCCACAAAGGAGTTTAATCGTAGCCAGTTGGCAGCTTTGATAATCAAAAAGTTTTTCTACCTTATTGAAAACTATGACAGAAGAACTTTGCTTCGAGACTATAAGTCCCGTTCCATGATTCTCGGACAGCAAATTTCCCTTTATGGCACATCTTATGGTGCATTGCCAGAAAACGGTGGCCGTGGAATTCGTGCTCGTGCTATAGATATAGATGAAAACGGTGGCCTCGTCGTTGAATATATGGAAGGTCGCAGAGCTCGGGAAATGGATACCATAACTAGCGGCGAAGTAAGTATTAGAAAGGATCACTCTTAAAATGTCTCAACGAAATGTAATTGATTATAAACAAAATAGAACAAAGAACCTGCTACTTTCTGGGCTTTTCGCAGCCCTTACCGCAGTATGTTCATGGATAACCCTCCCTCTGTTTTTTACGCCCGTACCAATTAACTTGGCCCTCATTGGCCCATATATGGCGGGACTATTATTAGGCTACAAGTACGGCTTCCTTAGCCAAGTCATCTTTGTTATGCTTGGTGCTTTAGGACTACCTGTGTTTTCGGGATTTACTGGTGGTCTTGGTATTATTGCTGGGCCTACTGGAGGTTTTATCGCTGGCTATATATTGTGTGCAATAATTTGCGGCTTGCCTTTGAGGTCTCGTGACACTAAATATCGCATAGGGCTTATGGTCATCGGTCTCATCAGCTGTTATAGCTGTGGGATTGTATGGTTTATGATTTTGACAAACTCAACTTTGTGGGCTAGCCTTGTTGCTTGCGTATTCCCTTTTCTTTTGGGAGATGTTGTTAAAATTGCTCTTGCCACTATACTGACAAAGTATCTTTACAAGGCAGTAGCTATAAGATAATTAGTATGTTTATATTTGCAAAAGGGCCTCTATAAGGCTCTTTTTTGCTTTCTGATATATGAATCGCCACATATGAGAGATTTCCTTTGAGATACTAACAGGCAAACGCAGTAATGGCTCGAAATATTATTTATTGACAATACTATATATAAGGATTATAGTTAGATAAGAAGATTTTGTCTAATAATTAATAGCATGACTATGCAGTAAGAGTAGGTGAAATATATGCAAAAGTGGGAAAAAATAGTGTGCGTTTTTTGTGCCTTGCACTTATAATCTTTCAGGTAGTTTCGTCGGCCTCTAATGACTGGCACTCAGACATGGGAGCAACTACTGTGACGTGTTGTCTGTTCTTCTATCCCCTATGCCGTAATGGCATTGCTCTTTATAAAGGTGATGGCGAACAGTGGCAAAAAGTCGTTACAATTGCATCAGGAATTGTACTTCTTATCATAGGTATAATGGGCTTTGTTTGGCATCTAAAGTCAATAGAAGTGCATGTGATAATTGATTGCTTGCCTGCACTTATATTGTTGCTAAATCTCTTAATTATAGGCATGGTAGAGATTCCTCCCTCGGCGGCTACCCCGTCAAGCACTTCTGCACCAGATGAAATGCTTGAAAAGGACAAGAACAATTCTATATGACTTTTAATGAATGAGCGGCCATAGCCGCTCATTTTTTTATATGGCGGTTACCCCCTCCCTCTCAAGTGACTATGCCTCATTACCTCAAAAAATAAAAAAGGGCCTTCAGGAAGGCCCCCTAAAATTAATAATATCTCGAAACACTTTTTCGCACGATGCTAAGGACATCCTCGTACCCTTCCACACATTGCCAATCATCGGCGATATGCACCTTAACAATATCATAAAGCCTTTGCTTATAATATTTCATGGCTTCATTGATATTTGGATATGGGTCTTTGATCTGCTCCACATCATACTGAGCAAATTCGATGGTGACCTTACATCTTTTGCGATGAGGCTTTTGCAAGCCACTCGGAAAATCAGCAACTACTATATCCACATAATTGTGGAATGGTTTTTCTGGTATTAGTTTTATCTGTTTCATCTATTTTATGCTACCGTCAGCATTGAATACTGGTAATTCTTCTAAGAAAACTATATCATCTCTCTCAACAGCTTCACCCTCTGCCAAAACTGCCATACGTCCAACTACAGTTCCACCTACTTGAGTGACTAATTTTTCAATAGATTTTAATGACTCTCCAGTGCTTATAACATCGTCAACTATTAAGACTTTTTTTCCGCGCATTTGATCTGCCTCTTTTTTGCCTATGCACAAAGTCTGAATGTGGTCAGTAGTTATAGAGTCCACCTGAGTGGTGATTATATCCTGCATATAAAGCTTCGGGCCTTTGCGAGCTACAATGTAGTCATTTACTCCTGCCTGCCTTGACATTTCATACACCAAAGGAATCCCCTTTGATTCTGCAGTAATCATAATGTCAAACTCTGGAGCTTTTTTGAGAAGTTCTTTTGCCGACGCAGTGGTTATCTCAACATCACTAAACATGATAAATGCTCCAATATATAAATCGTCTGTAACTTTGCATAGTGGTAATTGTCTTTTTAGTCCTGCTATAGTCATCTCATAAAACATATGCTTAGTTCCTTTCATTTCGCACATTTTATTATATCTTTGAATACTCTAATATTATACTAACTTCTTTTGATTGTTGCAACTAAAAAGATGGCCAAAGAGACTTGCCGTCTTTTGACCATCCTTATTTCACATATTTTTTAGGATTACATTGTAATGAAGATGAATCTTAGGCAGAATAACAATCCGATGATTCCAACCATGATATCCTTCTTCTGGAATTTTCCTGTGAGGATAGCGATTAAAGTGTAAGCGATTGAACCAATACCAATACCGTTAGCTATTGAGTAAGTCAAAGGCATCATTATTAAAGTCAAGAATGCAGGAGCAGCAGATTGCATATCTGACATGTCTACACGCTTGAAGTTTCCAAGCATCAATACTCCTACATAAATAAGAGCAGGTGCTGTTGCACATCCTGGAACGATGCTTGCCAATGGGCTTAAGAATAAGCAAACGAAGAAGCATGCAGCTACCACTAAACTGGTTAGCCCTGTTCTACCGCCAGCAGCAACGCCGGATGCAGACTCTACGAAAGTTGTACAAGTTGAAGTTCCTAATACTGCACCAGATACAGTTGCGATTGAGTCGCAAGCCATACATTTGTCTAAATCTTCTGGGTCGCCGTTTTCGTCAAGCATACCTGCCTGTGCAGAAGTTCCATAAAGAGTTCCGATAGTATCAAACATATCAACCAAGCAGAAAGTAATTATGTACATTATAGCGCTGAAGATACCGCCTACAAAAGCAGGGCTAAACGCATTCTGCCAAGAAGCTGCTTTGAATACTCCGGATACACCAACATCTGCGAAGTCCTTGAAAGACTGTCCGATTTGACCAACATCGAATGAAGGTACTGATCCTGTTGAAATGTAGTAAAGAACTGTAGTCGCTAAAATACCAATAATTACATTGCCCTTAATGTTTAGCTTTTGAAGAATTACGATAATCATAAATCCTACTAATGCTAACAATGCAGGCATTACTGTAGCAATTCCATCACCAGCAATTGCCCCATGAATGTCTACAAACTGAGTCAATGTGTATGGGTTAGCCTGAATGATTCCTACATTTTGGAATCCTATAAAAGTTATGAACAGACCGATACCTGCTGGAATTGCCTTTTTTAATGAATCAGGCATTGCCTTTGCAATATATGCTCTTGCTCCTGTCAAAGATAAACCCATGAAGATGATACCAGAAATCAGTATGATAACTAAACCTGCCTGATATCCTGCAACAGCATCTCCTCCTGTAATTACCTGAGGTAAGATAAAGCTTACGAAAAAGAATGAGTTAAGACCCATACCGCAAGCCTGTGCAAAAGGCTTCTTAGCATAAAGTGCCATCAAAAGTGTACCTATTGTAGCAGCTAAGATTGATGCAACATATACAGCATTCCAAATATTGCCTAGGCCTTCTGTAAATCCTGTCACTTGGTTAGGATTAACAAAAACGATATATGCCATAGCAAAGAACGTAGTAAAACCCGCAACAACTTCGGTTCTTACTGTTGAGCCATGCTCAGAAATTTTGAAAAATTTGTCCATTATTCCGTTTTCCTTCCTTCTAAAAAATATGATGAATAGATAAATAAAATCTAACATTCTTGTTATATCATTTTGCCACTTTATTTGCAAGGGATGTACGACTTTTTTTATATATTCATGGTGGTTTTTAGCCGATACATCAATTTTTTATGTCATTTTTCGAACAAAAAAGCGAACCCTCTAACTTAAGGTTCGCTTTTGACTTTTATGTGTCCTTATGCATCTTCGCAGATCTTCATTGCCTCAAGAGTCATTTTCATAAGTTCATCAAGTTCCCAGCCTAACATCTCTGCTCCCTTGACTATTACATCCCTCTCGCAGCCTTCTGCGAATCTCTTATCTTTGAATTTTTTCTTGAGAGATTTTAGCTCCATATCCTTGCAGCTCTTTGACGGTCTCACTAAAGCCGTCGCTCCTATAAGGCCTGTCAATTCATCGCAGGCAAAAAGGACTTTTTCCATCTGATGCTCTGGCTCAACATCGCAGCACGCTCCATATCCGTGAGATACGATTGCATGGATCATCTTTTCATCTACTCCTGCTGCTTCAAGAAGTTCTGGTGCCTTCTTACAGTGCTCATCTGACCACATTTCAAAATCTATGTCATGTAGTAGTCCAACGGTACCCCAAAATTCTATTTCATCTCCATATCCCAATTTTTCTGCAAAATAGCGCATAGTTCCTTCAACCATTTTGCCGTGATGAATATGAAAATCTTCTTTGTTGTATTTTTTTAATAGCTCAAGCGCTTCTTCTCTATTGATCATATATTATGCCTCGCTCTTTCTAATTTTTCTTTTTCTCAGGTAACTGTGAAATTATAACTGCCACAAATATTATTGCACATCCTGAAAGCTCACGTACTGACATTGTTTCATGAAGCAGTATAGCTCCGAATACAACGGCAAACACCGATTCCAAACTCATTATGAGTGAAGCAACTGTAGGTTCTGCGTGTTTCTGCCCAACCACTTGGAAAGTGTATCCAATTCCGCAGGACAACATACCTGCATATAAAAGCGGTAGCCAACAATCTAATATTGCGTTTATATCTGGGCTTTCAAATATAAACATGCATACTATGCCGACAATTCCAGCAGTAAGGAACTGGATGCATGAAAGTTTAATTCCATCATTTTTTGCAACAAAGTGATCCACTGTCATAATGTGTCCTGCAAAACATACTGCACACAGCAGCACCAACATATCTCCAAAGGCAATTGTAAATGACGCGTCAGTCATGCAAAGCAGATAAAGTCCTATCGCTCCTAACAAAACGCATAGCCACATTATCGGTCTTACCCTTTTTCTTAGAAGTATGCTCAAAACTGGCACTACTACAACATACAAAGTTGTTATAAAACCTGCTTTGCCTGCAGTCGTATAGCTTACTCCAAATTGCTGAAATGAGCTTGCTGCAAACAGTGCTAAACCGCAGCAAATGCCACCAATAAGTAGGTCCTTATTCTTTTTAGTTTTTTCTGCTGGGGTTAACGCTTCTTCCTGCGCCACTTTAGAACCACTTTTATTCATAAGTAGAACAACCGGAATAAGTACTAATCCACCTATCAATGTACGAAGTCCATTGAAAGTAAAAGGTTCGATATAGTCCATTCCACTCTTTTGAGCCACGAATGCCGATCCCCATATCAATGCGGTGAACAGCAGTAAAATATTACTTTGCATTTTCTTGCTCATAGTTTTTCCTCTTCTTTTGAATTATTAAGTCATCGCCTTAATTCTATCAAAATACTGTCACTGTTGCAACACTACTATTACACATGGTCCGTCTTTTTTTTCGGCAGTTTATATGGTATAATTAGGTTTGTGTTACGCAAAACTAAAGGATTCAGCGATAATGATACCATTGGCCTAAGTGTCTATGGGCTGAATTTTATAATAATATAACAAGTTAACAGCTATCTTTCCTATAAGAAAGAGGACTATCTATGCAAAGCCTAAAAGAACAACTTTATATCGCAACATTTCAAGACAATGCAATAGAAGTTGCTTCTGATTATGGGGTGGGTTTGGAAATCAACCACACTTGCATATCTAACTCTCTCGATCCGGAAAACAGGGATAATCTAATTGCGCAAATACGCGCCGACATTGCGAAGTCTAATACTGACAATGCACTGCTTCATGGCCCTTTTACAGAACTTTATCCGGCAGCAATTGATTATCGCTCTCGCCTCATGGCAAAGGAAAGACTCGAAGAAGCTTTCAAGGTTTGCCAAGCCATCAATGTAAACAAAATGATTGTACACACTGGATGGCTTCCTTTTATATATTTCAAAGGTTGGCAAGCAGAAAAGGGCGCTCAGTTTTGGCAAAATTTCATGGCCGATAAACCAAATGACTTTTCAATATACATAGAAAATGTTTTGGAAGACGAACCGTATATGCTAAAAGATATGATGGAACAAATATCCGATAGCCGAATAAAATTGTGCCTCGATATAGGCCACGCTAACGCCATGACCTCCCCCGACATTTTAGTCGAAGAGTGGATACAGGTTTTATCCCATTACATAGGGCATTTCCACTTGCATAACAATGACGGTACTGCCGACAGTCACGGGCCTTTTGGCGAAGGCTCCATGAATATGAACTCAATTTTTAACACTATACAAAAATATTGCAAACAAAATGTTACCTTTACTGTAGAGGCACGAAATTGTCTTTCTTGCATGGAATGGTTAACTGAACATAAATATATATAAAGGAGACTAATTGTGGAAAATCGTTTAACAGAAATACTAATCGCCATAGACAGAGATGGCGCTTTGGATAAAAATGCTATAGAAGCAGCAGAAGCTCGTCAAAAAATTCTTGCAAAGCCAACAGGCGCTTTAGGAACTTTAGAAGACATTTCTATTAAAATGGCAGGAATCACGGGCAACGTAAAAAACTATGTTCAAAAAAGAGGCATAGTTATTATGTCTGCCGATAATGGCGTAGTAGATGAAGGCGTGGCTTCGGCTCCCCAGTCTGTAACTTTGTCTCAGACCATAAATTTTACTAGACACTTTACAGGAGTTAGCGCCATTGCCAAGCATTTTGGCATAGATTTGTTGGTAGTTGACATGGGAGTTAAACTACCTATTCCGCAACGTTTATACGCAGATTCGCCTGTTGACGGTGATAAAGTAACTGACAAGATTTGGAATAAAAGCCTTGGAAAAGGCACAAGGAACTTAGCAAAAGAGCCTGCCATGACCAGAAGCCAAGCCCTAGAAGCAATACTTACTGGCATAGACGCAGTTGCCGCCTTTAAGTCTTGTAACTACGACCTATTTGGCATCGGCGAAATGGGTATCGGCAACACTACTACTAGTGCCTGTGTTTTATCCGCTCTTACCGGGGCTACTGGAGAAGACGTAGTTGGAAGAGGTGGCGGACTTAATGACCAAGGTCTCGCCAAAAAAGTCCACATAGTTAACAAAGCTGCTGCTTCTTGCAAAGGCGACGAAGTTATAGATATTTTAGCCACCGTAGGCGGGTTTGATATATGTGCCATGACAGGAGCATTTCTTGGTGCTGCATATTACAGACTTCCCGTAGTGGTTGATGGATATATTTCCGCAGTTGCGGCTCTCGCAGCTACTAAACTTGCACCGAACGTGTTTAATTTCTTGTTTGGCTCTCACCTTTCCAAAGAGCAAGGCTACAAAATTGCTGTTGATGAGATTGGCATAAGTCCTTACTTTGATTTAGGAATGCGACTTGGCGAAGGTAGCGGTTGTCCAATTAGTTTTAACATAATAGAAACGGCCTGTGCTGCAATGAATGAAATGGCAACTTTTGAAGAAGGGGCCATAAACGCGGACTACCTTGAAGAAGGCGAGAAAGGAAATTTCTTTTAATGAACACTTTTATTAGCGGTGGCTGTAAAAATGGCAAGTCCTATCATGCACAGCACATGGCTAAATCATTAGCAAATGATACGAAGCTTCCTCTATACTATTTAGCCACAATGATTCCCGTTGACCAAGAGGACGAGGATAGAATTCAGCGTCATCTTAAAGAGCGTGAAGGTTGGGGGTTTGATACCATAGAGCAAGGTGTCGACATATGCCAATGCCTAAGCGGCACCACAGTTTCGGGAGCAAAAGTCAATCCAAATGGAGTTTTTCTTTTGGACAGTGTTACGGCATTGCTTTCTAACGAAATGTTCAAACCAGACGGCTCTGTAGACTTAGATGCGCCACAGCGGTTGGCAGATCAGCTTAGTGAATTTGCTAGCTTAACAGGCAATACTATATTCGTCTCTGACTACATCTATTCAGACGCGTTTTTATATGAAGACCTTACAGAAAAATATCGCCAAGGATTGGCCTTTATAGATAAAACTCTCGCAAAGACTTGCGAGCAAGTCATTGAAGTGACTTACGGATTTACTAATCAATACAAATAGGGGGGATTTGATGAAACTTATTACGGGACTATTTATGGCATGGGGGAACTTTTTAGTTTTGCCTTGCCCAAACAAAAAGTGGGATAACGATTTGAAGAATTACATGCTTGGCTTTCTGCCAACCGTTGGACTTATAATTGGCTCCATTTGGACAGGATGTTGCATTTTGTTCATCTGGCTTAGCACCCCATATCTGGTACTTTCTTTTATACTGACCTTTGCACTGTTCGCTCTTTGCGGCTTCATGCATTTAGATGGGTTCATGGATTGCTGTGATGCAATTATGTCAAGAAAGCCTTTAGAGCAAAAACAGGAAATCTTAAAAGACTCTCACTGCGGAGCTTTTTCCGTTGTCAGCGTTTGCTTCATGATTTTAGCATATTATGCTTTTGTTTCTACTGCTCTGAGCGGTGGTATAGATTTTATTGACCTTATTATGATTCCTGTAATCAGCCGAAGCGTTACTGCTCTCAATGTGATACTAAGAAAACCTATCGGTCACAGTCAATATGCAAAAGGCGCGGGTGCTGAGGATAAGGATCAAAAGAAAAAGGCAATTATACTTATATTAGTACAACTACTTATATTTTGTGGCCTCGGACTTTTCTTTGCCACATATTTGGTTCCAACACTATTTGTAATTGGCGCCACTGCAATAAGCACATATTTGGCAACAGTCTTTGCAAAAAGACAACTTGGTGGCATGAGCGGTGACATCGCTGGATACGCTATTGTCTGGGGTGAGCTTTTTGGAATCCTTGCCTTGTTGATTCTTTAGGAGGAATATATGATTTTAATTTTTGGCGGAGCTTATCAAGGAAAGCTGGATTTTGCTAAAGAAACCTTTGGCGTCGCTGACCAAGATGTAAGGTACTGCGAGGAAAATCAGGATCTTGACTTGTCTGGAAAAGTCATCTGTCATATGGAAAAATTGTTTTTAGCCTTATCAAAGGCAGGTATAGAGCCCAAAGATTTTTTAGACACCCACAGAGAAACTCTCGCCGACAAAATATTGATAGTTGACGATATTTCACAAGGAGTGGTTCCATTAGATTTTCAGCTAAGAGCTTGGCGTGAAGCAACCGGCAGAGCCATGTTGTACCTCACAAAGGAAGCCAATCAAGTATATAGAGTTTTTTGCGGCATCGGCCAGCAAATCAAATAAGGAGAAATTATGGCATCTTGCATTCATTTTATAAGGCACGGCCTAACCGAAGGCGTAGTTAACAAGTGGTACTACGGCTGGAAAGACCTCCCTCTCATCGAGGAAGGGGTTAAGGCTATTGAAGAATTAAAAAAACAAGGTATTTATCCGACGGCTGAAAACGCCAACTTTTTTACCTCTGGTATGAAAAGAGCTAATCAGACATTGGATGTAATCTTCGGTAACAAGCCATATAAGGCTATCGAAAATTTAAAAGAAATGAATTTTGGTCATTGGGAGTGCAAAACTTTTGATGAGCTAAAAACCTTAGACGGTTTCGACGAATGGATGAGCGACAAAACAGGAACTTTTGCTTTTCCTGGCGGCGAATCTGCTATGAGTTTTTATGAAAGAACTAAAAAGGGATTTGACGAACTTTTGCTTCATCATCAGGCAAAAGGTCAAGAAATAGAATCCCCTGAGTCTGTTACAGTATGTCACGGCGGAGTCATTGCTGCTTCAATGTGCGCGCTGTTAGACAAACCTCAAGACACATTTTGGGAATGGATTCCAGCACCAGGCAGAGGTTATACCATCTACTTCGACGGCACCAAAGCTATCGGCTACGAAAAAATATAAATGAACCTAAAAAGGCTGCCCTTACAAAAGTAAGGACAGCCTTTTTTTTAATCTTCTTAGAACAGTGCAACTACTGCGCCTGCATAAGTTTTTTCCATGAATTCTTTTACTTCTTCGGATTGAAGAGCCGCTATTAACGCTTTGATTTTGTCGCTATTTTCATTGCCCTTTGCAACAGCTATGATGTTTGCATAAGCTTCTGCCGCTTCTGAATCGCCAGCTTCGATTGCTAACGCATCAGCCAACTTAAGGCCTCCACCGATTGCATAGTTTCCATTGATTACTGCCATGTCAACATCGCGAAGAACTCTTGGTAGCTGCGCTGCTTCCATCTCTACGATTTCAAGGCCTAGTGGGTTTGCAACTATATCTAACTTAGTTGCCAAGAATCCTGCATTTGGATCAAGTTTGATTAGTCCCTGTGCTTCAAGAAGCTTAAGTGCTCTACCTTCATTTGTTCCATCGTTAGGAACCGCAACTTCTGCTCCCTTTTTAAGGTCTGCTGTCTTTGCAGTTTTTCCTGCATAAAGAGCAAATGGCTCATAGTGGATTGTACCTGCACTTACTAAGTCTGTTCCGTTTTCATCATTGTAATTGTTCAGGTAGCTGATGTGCTGGAAATAGTTAGCATCCAAATCTCCATCTGTAACAGCTTTATTTGGAAGGATATAGTCGTTATATTCAACGATTTCTAATGTGTATCCATCTTCTGCCAACTTGTCGCCAAGGATTTCAAGAACTTCTGCGTGAGGTGCTGGTGTTGCACCTACTCTTATAACCTTGTCGTCCGCATCCTTTTTGCCACATCCTGTAAGTCCAAGTGTTGCTGTAAGAACAAGGGTCAATATCAGTACGCTTGCAATTTTCTTTTTCATAACTAGTCTCCTTTTCTTATCTTTTTATTTTAATCTTTTATCTAACTTTTTCGCTGTCATCATTCCGATTTCCTGGAAAATCTGTACAACTACAACGATAATAACGATTGTTATAAGCATGATCTCTTTGTTGTAACGATACAAACCATAGTTTGTTGCTACAGCACCAAGACCTCCTCCGCCTACTATACCCGCCATAGCCGAATATCCTAAGATAGTGGTTATGGAAATGGCCGCCCCTATAATCAAAGATGGCTTTGCCTCTGGCAATAGGACTTTGTATATTATCTGCCATGAGCTTGACCCCATGGACTGCGCCGCTTCAACTACTCCTCCGTCTATCTCGCTAAGAGATGACTCTACCATTCTTCCTACAAAAGGCGCCGCCGAAACGACTAATGGTACAATTACAGACGTCGGTCCTACCATGGTGCCCACAATGATACGAGTCACTGGCAACATCCATATTAGCAAGATTAGGAAAGGTATCGATCTAAATACATTTACTATTATTCCTAATCCTGAGTTGATTATTTTGTTAGGGCAAATTCCGCCCTTTCCTGTAATGTTCAGGATAATTCCTATCGGAAGACCTATAGCATATGAAAGAGCAGTCGCAATTACTACCATGTATAGTGTTTCCCAAAGGGATATATTCAAAAGTCCGATCATTGAACTATCTATCATCTAAGCCTTCCTCCTTATACGTAATATTTTTCGAATCCAAATAAGTCTTTATCTCATCTCGCTTCTCTTTTTCATCAGGAAGATTGATTATCATCTGCCCGTAAGCTCTTCCCTCAATAGTTTTGGTATTAGCCCATAAGATATTGACCCATGTGTCACAGTCTCTACTCAAGCTTGAAATTATAGGTTCAAAGGCTGAATTGCCGTCAAATACCAGTCTCAAGCAATTATGCTCTTGCACTTCAGGAATGCCTTCGTTTTTAGGCAAAATCAACTGCTTAGCTATGGTTGATTGTGGTGACGTGAACACTTCCTTGACTGGTCCTTGCTCTACTATACAGCTTTTGTCGATAACAGCCACCTTGTTACATATGTGCTCAATTACTCTCATCTCGTGGGTTATAACGATAATGGTTACTCCCATTTTCTCATTTATCTCTTTGAGCAAATTCAAAATAGATGATGTTGTATTAGGATCAAGGGCACTCGTAGCTTCGTCGCAAAGCAACACTCTTGGGTTTGTTGCCAATGCTCTTGCTATTGCGACTCTCTGTTGTTGCCCACCAGATAATTGTATCGGATAAGATTTTTCCTTATCTACTAAGCCTACAATTTTTAGTAACTCTCTTGCTCTTTCTCTAGCCTCTTTTTTGCTAACCCCTGAAATTTCTAAAGGATAACAGATATTGTCCAAAGCCGTTCTTTGGCTCAATAGGTTGAAGCTCTGAAATATCATAGACATGGATTGTCTTTTTTTCAGAAGTTCTTTGTGGCTTATGCTTCCAAGGTCAACCCCGTCAAATACGACCTGTCCCTCAGTAGGTTTTTCAAGAAAATTGATACAGCGTATTAGTGTGCTCTTGCCCGCACCACTTAAGCCTATGATTCCGAAGATATCTCCATCTTCAATAGTTAGGTTTATGTCCTTGACTGCTTCCACTCTGTGGGAGCCCTTTTCATAAACTTTACTCAAATGCTTTAATTCAATCATTCTAAGTTCCTTTCTAAAAAAATAAGCAGGAAGCGTTTACTTCCTGCTTATGCCGGTTCTTTGTTTATGTGAAAGTCTCACTCTTGCAAAGTTTCATAAGTTTAGGAGTATAACGCACACGAAGTATTGCACATGCTCATAGCCATGCACATCCCCATCATCATCATTGCTCCACACAAATTCTTTTGCATCATGAAACTCCTTTCCTCTATTATTTGTCATTCTGCTTTCTTTAAGATACCTTATCCCAGATACGCTTGTCAACAGTTTTTATGGATTTTAATTAAAATTTCAACTTTTTTTGTCGTCTATGCATAACTTATTCTGCGATGGCTTATCGCAAAATTAAGATATATCAAAAGGTTCAAATAACTCTGATAGTATTTCTAGTATGTCTTGGCAACTGCCTTTTTCCGCCTCAATGTTGAGCGGCATCTGTGGGTCGTGTAGCGACTTTCTAAGTAAGCACCACCCTTTAACTCTATCATTGTTGAAGTTGATTCTAACTCCTTCATAATTGGGAGTTACAACAGATGCGCCGACCTTTTTTCCGCCCTCGCCAGAGGCCCACTGGTTCAAATTATCCAGCACATAATCTCCGTACTCAGAAAAATCAGTTCGGTTAATAGCAAACCTGTATTCTGTTGATTCGACTGGCTCTTTTAGGCTTTGGAGTACAACTTCCAATGGTTGTCCATCTTGCTTGAGTTGGGCTGCCTTGATAACAATTTTAGTCGCAAGATATGCACCGTCGTCTAAAAAGTAATTCTCTTTATATGCCGCATGCCCCGATGTTTCAATGGCCAGTTGGCTGTCTATTCCTTGATTGTTAAGCTCAATAGATTTGTTTATAACGTTCTTATAACCTCTCTTAAATCTAAGGTGCTTTAGTCCCAAACATTTTTCAAGATATTCTGTAAGATAATCGCTGGTTATGCTATCAGTAACTACTGTAGTTCCCGGATTTTCTTTTGCTATTAGTGCAGCGGCCATGGCTACTATAGAGTTTCTGTTTATTTCCTTGCCAGACCCATCTACTGCCGACGAGCGATCCACATCTGTATCAAAAATTAGACCAAAATTAGCCTTGTTTTCTATTACTGCTTTGCATATAGACTCCATGGCTTCTTTGTTTTCAGGGTTAGGTGGGTGGTTTGGAAAAGTTCCATCTGGCTCCAAAAACTGGCTCCCTTCTATATTTGCACCCAAAGGCGCAAGCACATCTGTGGCATAAAATCCTCCAGCTCCGTTCCCTGCATCCACAACTATCTTAAGACCCGTAAGGGGCTTTTGCGGAAATTCCTTATGTTTAACTTCCTCGATTATTTTGTCTTTTAAATATTGAGAATATACGGACATCAAATCAGCCTTTGTATAAGAACCTTTGGCTTCGCCTTTAACTTCTTCTATTGCTTCTGCTGATTTTATAATTTCTGTAATGTCTCCTTTGTTAAGGCCACCTTCTTTGTTGAAGTACTTGAACCCATTTCTATTATATGGCAAATGGCTGGCGGTTATCATTATTGCACCGTCACACTCAAATTCTTCAAACATAGTTGCCATAAACATGGCTGGTGTTGAAGCAAGTCCACAGTCATAAGTCTTTACTCCAAGAAATGAAAGACTATCACATACAGCCTGTTTCAATTCTCTTGCTGTCACTCTGCTGTCGTACCCTACTGATATTGTAAGCTCTTCTAACGGCTTCTGGCCTTCTTTTGAGAGCCACATGGCAAAAGCTGCGGTCAGCCTTAATGTCTCTTCTCTGCCTAAGTTTGCCGCCTCGCCTTCTTTGGCGATGGCAACACCTCTTATATCACTTCCGTTTTGAAGATTGCTGTAATCTAAGTTCATTCTATCTCCTTTTTCCTACTAAAGTTCTCTAATTATAGTAGTGATTTGAGCTTTCGCTTCGTCCATAATTTTTTTCACATCGTTGCCAATAATGTCTATTCCCTCTGCCGATGCAAAATATTTTTTATCAATGCCAAATAGGCTGCAAAGCCCTTTGACATAATCGTATCCTAGGTTATACTCTCCTATTGGACTGCCTGCTGTAGTCAAGTAAATAACTTCGTTAGCCCTGCATTTTCCTTCTGGAATTCCCTCTGGGCTATATACAAAAGTGACTCCTGTAACAGAGCAACGCTCCAAGTATATTTTTAATTTAGCGGGAAAAGAAAAGTCCCAATAAGGTGCTCCAATAAGAATATGGTCTGCCTGTATCAGTTGCTTCGCCAAGTCAAACATTGGATCGTCAGTGTTTCCTACTTTGAGCAATTCATCTCTCTTGGTAAGTTCCTCATTGTCGAGAGGTTTTATCTCCATCTCATTAAGGTTAATCTCCTCAATTTCCCAATCTTGTCCTTCTTTTGCATCGCCAAATTTTTTGAGATAATCTTGGCACAACTCAAATGTTCTAGATTTTTCTCCTCTGATGCAAGCATTTACAAATAACAGTTTCATTTTGAAGCCCTTTCTTTTTATATCAGATTTCTCAACATTTTTATTTCTTCGCCATACCCTGCCAAATCTTCTTGTGGAGTCTCCAGCAAAAATGGTAACCCTTGAAGTCTCGGTTCTACAAGCATCTTTTGGAAAGTCTCTTTGCCTATATATCCTTCACCGATTTTGGCATGGCGATCCTTGTGTGCCCCACAGGGATTTTTGCTATCATTTATATGAATGGCCTTAAGGTATTCTAGGCCTATCACTTTGTCAAACTCATCAAGAACGCCCTCAAGGTCGCCAACTATATCATAACCTCCATCATGAATGTGGCACGTATCCATGCACACTCCGATCTTTTCTTTTAACAAAACTCGGTCTATGATTGCCTTGATTTCCTCAAAGCGTCCACCTATTTCACTGCCCTTACCTGACATTGTTTCAAGTAGTACAACAGTTGTTTGCTCAGGTTTCAAAATTTGGTTTAGAAGGTCACTGATCATTTCTATACCAGCTTCCACGCCTTGCCCTACATGGCTGCCCGGGTGAAAGTTATAATAGTTACCCGGAATATATTCCATTCTCACTAAGTCGTCAGTCAGAATACTATGGGCAAATTCCCTTACCTTCGCATCTTTTGAGCAAGGGTTTAGTGTGTACGGGGCATGAGCCACTACTTTTCCAAAGCTACTAGCTTCTGCCAGTTTTTTATATTGGTCTACATCCTCTTGGTCAATAGCTTTAGCCTTGCCGCCACGGGGATTTCTAGTAAAGAACTGGAATGTATCTGCCTCTATTGAAATCGCCTCTTTGGCCATGTGTTCATATCCTTTTGACGACGTCAGATGGCATCCTAAATATATCATTATTAATTCTCCTTTGATAGAAGCTTATTACTCAACAATTACCATATATTGTATCATATTTTCCCACCTTTGTGTAGGTCTTGAAAAGGTTGTTCAATCATACGGCACCCTCTTTTTACAAAGGCTTTGCTCGCTCCTTACAGAAGATTTGCAGTGCCGGACTTGCGAAATTTTCCAAAATATGGTATTCTATAACGTAGGGAATAATACTTTGCGCTATAAGCCCTAAGTGCAAAGTACCAATCATAACCGCAGTCAGCGAGGAGGAAAAAGATATGAAACAACATGAAATCACAGTTGGCCACAAGCTTCTTGATGAAAAGGGTCATGTAATAGAACCCGGTTATACCAAGGGACTTCTCCTTGATTATGACAGAAATGATATCAAAGCAGGCAAGCTGCGAATAAAAGAGTGGGATTACTATCTAGTAACCTGTGATGACTTCGGCATTGCTCTAACAATTGCAGACAACTCTTATATGGGACTGGACAGCATTTCTCTGTTGGATTTTTCCACGCCTTGGGAGCACACAAACAGCCCAATGGCTTTCCTAACTTTAGGGAAACGCAACCTACCCCCTTCAACCGCCTCTGGAGATGTTACAAGCGGAAACAAGAAATATAATATAGAATTTAAGCATAATGGAGATCATAGAATTTTGAATTTTCACATGGAAAACTTTTTGGACAAAAAGCCTATAAAGGGCTCTATCCGATTAGAATGCCCCGAATCAGAATCAATGGTTATCGTCACTCCTTATGCAGAAAAGAAAACTGCTTTTTACTACAATCAAAAAATCAACTGTATGCCAGCAACTGGTCAAGTTGAATTTGATGGCAAAGTTTATGAATTCAAAGAAGGCGAATCCTTCGGCGTCTTAGATTGGGGCCGTGGAGTATGGACCTATGAAAATACTTGGTACTGGGGAAGCGCCTCAGGCCAAATTGATGGCGTGCCTTTTGGCTGGAACATAGGATACGGCTTTGGCGACAATGGAGATACCACTGAAAATATGATTTTCCACAATAACAAAGCGCACAAAATTGGTCAAGTTAAATTCAACATTCCTATGGTTAACAAAAAATACGTTACTAGAGGAAGTTGTTGCGGACCTTCAGGAGTAGAGACCTGCACTGCGGATCTCACAGAAGATTATATGAGTCCTTGGACCTTTACAAGTGATGACAACCGCTTTGAGATGGAATTTTTCCCTATAATAGATAGAGCTTCCCGAACAGATGTAAAGCTGATTTGTTCTGATCAGCATCAAGTGTTCGGCAAATTTAATGGCAAAGCTACCTTAGACGACGGTACTGTAATCGAAGTTAAGGACTTTTTAGGCTTTGCAGAAAAGGTACACAATAAATGGTGATAGAAAATGAATATAACATTCGAAGATGTAAAAAATAATAAAGAAATAAAAGCTTATATAACAAAAGCTGACGAATCATTGTTGGCTTTAGGATATACCGAGCACAGTTTTCCTCATGTTCACAAAGTTTCCGAACTAGCAGGCCGCATATTGCAACTGCTTGGATATGATGAACAGCAGGTTGACTTGGCCAGAACTGCCGGTTACTTACACGATATTGGCAACATGGTAAACCGTGTTGACCATGCCCAAAGTGGCGCAGTCATGGCTTTTAGATTGCTTGAAAAAATGGATATGGATCCAGAGGACATTGCTACAGTAGTTACCGCTATAGGTAACCATGACGAGGCTACTGCTTTTCCAGTAAACCCCGTAGCAGCGGCACTTATAATCGCCGATAAAACTGACGTTAGGCGTTCAAGAGTTCGTAATCGTTCCCAAGTCCAATTTGATATCCATGACAGAGTAAACTACTCTGTTACCGCTGCGAAAGTTCACATTTCTACTGAAGAAATTCGTCTGAGCCTTACTATAGATACGGCAAACTGCTCCTTGATGGAGTACTTCGAAATTTTTCTTGGTCGTATGATTCTTTGTAAAAAAGCGGCAGAAGCCCTTAAGGTTTCTTTTTCGCTGGTGATCAATGGTCAACAAATGATGTAATTACAAAAGAGGCACAGTTTACAAACTGTGCCTCTTTTTATGTTGTCTCTTATTTTACATATGCTTTTTCAACATATGCGCTAGTCGCTGTCTTAAGCATTCCGCCGTATCCCAAAGTGAAGCTCACGATATCTCCTACTTTGTATTCCTTGTCACACTTGGTCACATCCAAGATTATATGATCCGAGCTTCCTCCCAATATTTCTACTTTTTCATCAATTGGAGTCATGCTGTCTAGATCAGTATCTTGCTTGCCTACAGCAATAATCGCTCTCTTGATAATGCCTCTATCTTCATAATAAGGTTTCTGCCCAAAAGCATCTACCCCAACTTCACCGATAGGCAAAGATGGTTTTTCTTTAAGCTCAACAATCTGCGCTTCCAAAACCAAGGCATCTCCTGTAGTTTCAGGAAGTTTAGTTTCATATGCAGTATCATTTCCCAAAAGGAAAGATTCGCCAAGTCTTAGGTTGTTAATTCTTTGAGGAAGTTCGCCCTTTTCTACTAGATAAATCGAGCTAGAGTTTCCTCCCGAAACCATTTGAAGCTTAATCTCAAATTTTTCTTCGATCTTATCTGCCAAATTAGCCAACAAAGACAAGTTCTCATTCTTAGGTATAATCGCACCATAACATGTCAAGTTCACTCCGATTCCATACAGGTTAATATTGGACATATCTAAAATTTGTTTTATAGTGTCGAAAATAATATCTTCATCCTGATAGAATATTCCTTCTCTAAGATCACCTAAGTCAATCATAAGTAGAATATTGTGTTTTACTCCGATTTTTGCAGCTTCTTCATTTAGCATTTTTATTGTGGAAAGCTCTGAGTTAAAACTCATGTCCGCATATTTTACTACTTCTGCAACTTCGTTGTGCATCGGAATTCTAAGAAGAACTGTCTGTTTGCCATTCTTTCTCACTTCGTCAGCATAAGTCTTGATATTTTTAACTCTAGAGTCGGCAACGAAATCTACCGCTGGATGGGTTGCTACCATATGTGTCATTTCTTTGTCTGCACAAAGGCCTTTGGTAACAATCATTAGGGAGCATTTGCCCTCTTCCTTGGTAATATGTGCAACTGAATCTAGGTTCGCTTTTAATTTTTTCAAATCAATTACTAGTCTTGGGTACATGTTGGAGTCCTCCTTATTCTTCACGGTATGGGCAATGTCTACGTGTACAGTGTTTGCAATCATGGTTGCAATTAGGTTTACCATCTACTTCTCCACATGCTCTCATCACATGAGGGTTCGCTTCTTTTTTTGGTTCCTCTGTTTTAGGTGCTTCTTCAAGAACATCTGCTGCTTTCTTTATTGAGCGATCTGCAAGCAGTGCTTCTCTTTTGGCAGCTTCAACTTCTTCTGCTGTAGCGCCTCCGATAGCTTCAGGATTCTTGTACTCGCTCATGTCATATCCCATATCTTCCATTTCCTTGATGTGGGCAGCTCTTTCTTCTTCTTTTGCCTTGCTCATTTCATTAAGTCTTTGAAGTTCCTCAATAAACTGTGCCTTATTGGCCTTTTGGTCTTGCTCTTTTAACTCAACCTTAAGTGACTTGGCAAGAAGTTTAATCGCTCCCGCTCTATGGGTTTTAGAAAGAACGCCTATAGATGCCATTATGTAATCGTTATCTACCAATATTTTAACGGCATCGCTCGGATAAAGTTTCATGCCTGTTTCATTGTCTTTTGCAATCAACTCCATTAGTTCAACTCTATGAGGAAGGTGGGTAAGGGCGCCACCTGTTCCTACAATGTATTTGATTTGTGTTAAGTCTTTGCCTTCTGCAAGTGTCTGTCTGCCTGAAGGTCCATATACATATCTGATTTCGCCTGCATGTCTTTCTACTGCTCTTAAAACAGCTTCTTTAGTCAGACGCTCTGCCAGTTTGAATTCGTCCTCTGTCTTTGGAATTGCAACATAAGATTCCAGAGTTTTGTCTAAGTCTATATGCAACTCTGTGTCACATTCTTTTCTCAGTTTCTCTTCGCCGATAGATTCGATTACTTTCATTCTGTTTACATATACACCCAAGTCGCCTTCAACAGTTCTCTTTGCCTTTGGCTCAGGTGCAGTCAAAATTCTAGCTACTGCATCAGAATCTTCTGTTACTGCATGAACGTCAGTGGTTGCCCCACCTACGTCGATTACCATTACATCCCCTATGCAATCATACAAAAGCTTAGTGCATTCCATAACTGCGCCAGGAGTTGGTATTATTGGCCCGCTTACCATGTCTCTAACATGTTCCATACCAGGAGCGTTAGTAATATGGTCTTCAAAGGCGTCTTGTATTACCTTTCTGCAAGGCTCTACATTAAGGGTATCTATTCTAGGATACACGTTATCTATTAGGTAAAGGTATTGGCCGCTTTCTTCATCAAAAATCAGCTTCATTTCATCTTGATTTTCTATGTTTCCAGCATATACAACAGGAGTTTTTAGGCCCATGTTTCTTATCATTTCTGCATTATAAATAGCCGTATCTCTTTCGCCGTAGTCTACGCCGCCAGCAATTAAAATAAGATTAGGGTCAATTGACTTGATTCTCGCCAAGTCGGTTCTTCTAAGTTTTCCAACTGTTATGTCATGGATAATTCCGCCAGCCCCTAGCGCTGCCTCTTTTGCGGCCTTTGCAGTCATATCATAAACAAGACCGTGAACGGTCATTTTTAATCCGCCTGCTGCCGAAGATGTTGCTACCATGTCGTCATATTCTAAGCTGTCGATGGACATTTTTTTGCACAAGTCATCTATCGCTCCTTGTAGTCCAATTCGCACATCGCCTTCAACTACTGACGTAGGTGCTTGCCCCTGTCCCCAGAAGCAAGGATTATCACTGGACAAATCCTTAAAGGCATTTACTACAGTGGTGGTGGATCCGATTTCTGCTACTAATACATCTACTTTCATATGCGTGCTTCCTTTCGTTTCTATAAATATCGCGCGTAAAAACTCATGGCTATAGGTTCATACCCTAGCTTAGTATAAAAAGCTTTCGCTCCCGGATTAGTTTCTTCCGATTGGAACTGCAACCTCTTATATACGCTTTTTCTCGCGTAATCTTCAATTTCTTCCATAACTCTTCGCCCTAGGCCTTTGCCTTGATGGTCAGAGATTATGTATAAATCATCTATAATCAGTGCGTGACCCTCTGACCACACGCTAAAAATAGTCATCAGATTGGCAAATCCGATTGTCTCTCCATTTTCTTCAATCATGAAGAGCGTTATATATTCTGGTTTTTCCATAGCCTGGTCAAAAATATCTGCCAGCTCTTCATCTTTGGAAGTATCAATATGTCCCCACAAATTGTCGTCCTGTATCTCAAAGTCCATGAATTCTCTGTTTAGTCTAACCCATTTATTTCTATCTTCTTGTTTAGCCTTGCGTAACATTTCATTCACTCCTTTCCAAAATACTCATTTTTGAAAAAAGGGGCCGGGCAAACAAGCCCAGCCCCTTCAAAGTCTAACTTTTTGAGCTTCTTTCGATGCTCTTCGCTTTTCACTAATGTGTTAAGCGGTTATTATCTGTCGCCTCTTCTTCTCTGTCTTTCTTCTGCTAAGAAAGTTGCAACGTCGATACCGTGAGAGTTTCTTCCGAATCCCATGTCGATACCTGTCTTAACAGCTTCTTCAGGAATAACCTGAGTTCCGCCTGCGCAAAGGATAACATCATCTCTGATGCCCTTTTCAACGCATAGTTCATGAATTCTCTTCATGTTCTTGTAGTGAACGTTGTCGTGAGAAATGATAGTTGAGCAAAGGATTGCACCAGCATTTTCTTCGATACAAGCGTCAACCATCTTTTCAACAGGAACGGAAGTTCCAAGGTAGATACATTCAATACCCCACTTTTCAATTCCGCCATGCTTAATGTTGATGATTTCTCTCATACCTACTGAATGCTCGTCTTCGCCTACAGTACCGCAGATAACTTTCATGTGCTCATGACCTTCGAACTCATCATATAGTTCTTTGTCAGTCATGTAATGTGGTTCAGGTGGAATTACAAGAGTAGTTAAGTCGATATCGAAATCAACTCTTCCCTTTAACTCGATTCTTGTACCTTCAGCATCCTGCATTACTTCTGCAGAAATTACTTCAGGGTCAACCAAGCCAATCTTTCTACCTAACTCAACAGCAGCAGCCTCTGCAACTCTCTTGTTGATTGGAAGCATCATTGTCATCATAACAACTCTGTCGCCACACCATTCAACTTCTGGAGTGATAATTTTGCCAGTTCTGTATTTAGCAACCTTTTCAAGTCTTGCTTCTACGTTATCATCGTCAAATTCGTCGATGTAAACGATCTTGCTTCTGTCTTCGAAAGTACATCCGCCGATTAATGCTGCAGGATCTTCAGGGTTTCCGCCGCACTGTTCTACGTTGTTGTATCCGTAGTGAGCAGTTACAGGAGCCATGTAGTCTTCATCTCTTTCGAAAATGAATCCATAGCCTACGCCGCCTTCGATCTTTCTTGCAATACCGTCGCCGTTTCTTTCAGGATACTTAGCTGAGTCAACGAAGAATCCGTCTTGTACTGCCTGGAAGTATCCACCGTTTTCAACGATTTCTTCCATGAACAGGCAAGCTCTTTCTTTAAGATCTCTTGCTGTTTCTCTTAAAGGTCCTTCATTCTTAAGTTCAACCATGTCCATAAGACCATCTAATCCGATCAAAGTCTGCTTCGCAGTGTCGCAAGCTTCGATGTTGTAGATATGCCAAGGAACGTTTCTTCCTTCGTCTGGAGTGATAGTTGACTGGATATCAGCTCTTGTAAGTTTTGAGATAAGCATGTTCAGTACGTGAGTAACTGTAGCTTCTCTTGCTGAGGACTGGATGTACTTAGTGTTCATCTGAGCTCTCATCTTATATCTGTCGCAAATGTCTCTCAAAGCAACTGCATAAGGTAGATCCATGTAAACGCATGGAGCTGGAGTTGCTGTAGGAGGTACTGTTGACAGTGAAATGTTTTCTGGCTTAATACCTACTTTTTCGGAGAATCTGGAGTTGATAGCATGCTGAACGATAAGTTCAGGCATTACTTTCCAAGCTTCTCTTGCAGTAGCGTTAGCATTGTGTGCTCCGTCTATCTGTAGGATGTTTGCCCATGCCATGATTTTCTTGGATTCGCAAGCATCTACGAAAGATCTTACACAGTTAATATCTCTGTAAAGTACGTTGTACTGAGGATCCTGATGCGCACCGTTTACGCCTTCTTCAGCGAATAGTACTGCAACGTCTGGTCCAGCAACGCCGGAGATATATGAATGGTAGTTAATTGGACGACCAACTTCGTCTTCAATTAGGTCTACAGCTTTTCTCTGTGCACGAAGTTGTTTTCTTGTGATAGGAACACCACCGATACCCTGAGGAGTACCTTCCATTAGTCCATCGATATGGGACTGACCCATATGTCTGATAACCATTAGGTGATCCGCACCGTGCCATGCTCCCATTCTCATTCTTCTGATATCATCTTCAAATCTTCCGGAAGCGATTTCAGTAGTGATAGTCTGCATAGGCTGTGGATCTACATCTTCCATGAACTTTGCTGGAGGAAGTGGAACGCTCTGCTTCAAAGGCTTTGATATTTCATGATACTCAAAAGGTCCCATGTTCTGATCTTCAGCTTTTTCTCTCCAGATCCATCCTCTTCTTCTTGGTTCATATTTGTCAAGGTCTTTAAGAATATTGACAATATCTAACTTTTCGTTTCTTTTTAACTCTGTCATTACTTCTTACCTCCCTTGAAATCTTCTACTAACTTGTCCCAACCTTCGCCTTTAGCTAATTTAATGCTAGCGTCTCTGATTGAAATGTTTTCCATTTTTGACAATTTGTAAACACAATGTCCACATCCCTTACCCATCAAACCATGGTCAATTGCGTGGTTAACGATAGGCATACAATCTAGGGAAGAAACTCCCATTCTCAAAAGAACGGATCTTTCTACTGAAGGAGTTGTGTTCTTTTTGCCTAATTCAAGAAGCGGTTCAACAACTTTGTCAGTTAGCTCCCAAAATCTTGCATAAAGTTCTTCGTCAGTAAGGTTTGCAATATGCTTTCTTCTTACTTCGAAATCATCATCTCTTCTCATCCTAATTTCTCCTTTATTTTTACAGTTCTGCTACAGTCTTCTTAACGAATTCAACGTCAGTTTTTGTTTCTTCTGCCAAGAATTTAAAGTCTGCATCTGTAAGTTCAGTACCAGCTTTTTTAACAGCCTTTTTAATCAATGAACGTCTGAAACGGTTAATGTCAGCTTCTTTGTACTTGATTAGGCTAGGGTCTGTAGGAAGAATAATGTTTTCACCAGGCTTATCTTCTACTGGATCACCGAATCTAAGGTCGATTCCGTTTTCTCTTGCGAAGTCAAGCTGAGGCTGAATGTGCTTACCTGCTCCTGTGTATTCAGTTTCACTTACTACGATGATAGCATCTTCCGGTAATTCCTGAGCTAGTGAAAATGCTGCTGCTACTGCTGTATTTCCTGCTGGTCCTCTTTCAAGACCTTCAAGGTTAGCTAAAGCTTCTGTAATGTACATTACTTCACCCTGAGTTGTAGTTACATATCTGTCCATGTAACGAAGAGGTCTAGCTGCACTTCTTGGAACGTCTGAATGGTCTGGATCTGTTGCATAAGGAACACCAAATCCTGTGTGACCTGTTGTGCATGACTTCTTGTTGAACTGAGTATCGGAAGCCATGTGTAGTCCTGTTAAGTCGATGGAAGCAGCGATTACTTCTGTGTTAGCGCATCCTGCTTTGATAAGACCACGAGCAGTACCTGTAGTCATTCCGCCACCTGCTGTAGTACATACTACCATTTCAGGATCTTTTCCATATCTTTCACGGCATTCCATAGCGATTTCGTAACCTAAAGTTTCTACGCCAGCAATACCAAATGGTGAGTATAATGAAGCGTTGAAGTAACCTGTATCTTCTAATACTGATAAGAATGTGTAGAATAATTCAGGTCCTACTGTAAGCTGAATAACTTCTGCTCCTAAAGCTTCGCATTTTCTTGCTTTTTCAACGATTTCAGGTTGGCCAACTCCACGGGAGTCATAGCATTCCTGAACGATGATGCACTGAAGACCCTGCATTGCTGCCTGGGATGCTACTGCTGCACCGTAGTTACCGGAAGTAGCAGCGATAACGCCTTTGTAGCCTGCATTCTTAGCATGTGCAACTGCACAAGCAGCTCTTCTGTCCTTAAAGCTTCCGGATGGGTTAGCAGCTTCATCCTTAACAAGGATTGTTGCACCATATCCAGGCTTTGCATATTTTCTAGCAAGAGCTGAAATGTTTGTAAGTTCTAATAGTGGAGTGTTTCCTACTCCTGTTCTTGACTGAATTCTGTTGATTTCGTCAAGAGTATATCCTGTAGCTTTCATAAGACCATCGTAGTCAAATATTGTGCCACCTTTTTCAAATTCGCCGTAGTCAAGTCCTAATGCTTTTTTCATTATGTCGTTGGATCTTCCCATTACGGACTGATAATCTTTTGCTAATGTCATTATTTGTCACCTCCGACCATAACGTCTCTAAGCTGTCTGTCGATTTCAATAATCTCAGGTACGAACTTGCCGTAGCTGTGAGTATAATAAGGGCCTACTTCAATCAAAGTACCTTTTTCAAGACGGTTTACTGCAGTTTTAACTGTAACAACGTCACCGATTTCAGCAGTTTCTTCCTGTAAGAAACCTTTTGTCCACATTTGTAAATCACATTTCTGTGTGTCTTCAGGTAGCTTTGCTGTTCTTTCTTCCGCTTTTAAAACGATAGAATGAATACGCACCCAATCACCTTTTTTAGCCATTTTAAATTTTCTCCTTTTTTGTAAATTACGCCCGTAAGAATATTCCTGCGGGCGCAACTAAAGACTTCGTAGTTTGATTAATTATTTTACGATTTTCTTATCTTCGTTAATAAGGTTTCTCATGTCGCCCATGATTGCTCTTGGAATAGGAAGAGTAATCATAGTATGTAGTCCAGCTTCAGCATTGATAACCTGAGGAATCATGTTAGCGCACATAGCGATAGTTCCAAGGCCACCTTCAACTTCTGGAGTGTTTAGCATGTTTACGTTTGGAGTACCCTTGATGATTACATAGTCACCAGTAGTTACGCCAACCTGTTCAGGTTCGATCTGCTGTGGATGTTCCATTCTAACTTTCATTCCGTTGCTTAGTACAGCATCAGCTTCCATTGCAACGCCTGCGCATGAACCAGCAGCAGCGAATCCATGAGGGGATTTTCTGTCTACATCAGTAGTGATAGGGTTCATGTCCTGTGAGAATTCGTCCATAGTTAGTCCCAAGCCTTCAGCGATCATGCCAGCGGATTCAGCGAATCCAACGTGACCGGACATAGTTCCGTTAGCTTTTCTTTCTGTGAATTCTTCTACGGAGATACCAATTCCCTGTTCTTCCATAACAGCTGGTCCGAAAGGTGATAGGGAGTTAACTCTTCTTGAAAGGATGTGTTCAACATCTACCATACAACCTGTCATAACTAGTACCAAAAGGTCCATGATATGTCCAGGGTTGATGCCTGTTCCTAGGCAAGAAACGCCATTAGCTTTAGCGATCTTATCTAGTTCTTCAGCCAATTCAGGATTCTGAGCCTTAGGGTAAGCCATTTCTTCAGCAGAAGTGATTACGTTGATTCCCTGTTCCATTATGAACTTTAGTCTTGGGAATGCTGTCTTTGTGAATGAGTCTGTGCAAAGCAATACGATGTCTGCTGCACCTGGTTTAATTAGTTCTTCAGCATCCTGAATAAGAACGTCAGGTCTGTTTCCTCTTTCAGTTTTGATGTAGTCATACATTGAAGTGCCAATTTTCTTGCCTCTTCCTGCAACGCCTACGATTTCAACGCCTTTTTTCTGAAGCAGCATGTCTGCCATTCCGCCGCCCATAGCGCCAAGTCCCCAGATAATTACTTTTACTTCTTTCATCTTAGCTTCTCCTTTTTTTAATAAAGATTTAGTTTAAAGTTTTAACTGCCTATATATAAAGCAAGGTCCGTGCCAACAAATACTTGGATATTGTATACTTATTCTCCGCGTTTTTGTGATTTTTTCACCGTGACCCACGCATTTATACCTACTTTTTTGTGAATTCGCCCAAATTATTGCTTGTTTGGGTTTTTATGTGTTTTTTTGTCTCAAACTTGCATTATTTTACAGCGTTTGATGCAAATATTTTTGCTTAAATAGTGCAAATATTTTTGCTATTTGCCCACAATGTTATACTTTTTTAACTTGTGTTGTAAAGTTTGCCTTTTTATCTGCAAAAGTTCAGCAGCTTTTGAGATATTTCCGCTCGAATCAAGGAGGGCATCTCTAATTATTTTTATTTCAACCTCTTCCATATATTTATCTAGAGGTGTGTTTTTTTCATAGCCTATGGCTGGAGCCTTGCTTTTCCTTGCATTTCTAGGCATTGCTAAACTTTTTTCAGTTAGCACGTGTTCATTTTCTCCCATGGACACCGCCTGCTCGATAATGTTTTCTAACTCTCTTACGTTTCCTGGATAGTCGTAATTTATAAGCTTTTTAACAGTTCCATCAGCAAGCATCCAGATTTCTTTGTCGAATCTTTCGTTATATTTTTGCAGGAATTTTTCTGCAAGTCGAGGGATATCATCAGGTCTTTCTCTAAGTGCAGGAATTTCTATATTAACAACATTTAGTCTATAAAATAAGTCCTTTCGTAGTTTCCCTTTGGAAATCAAGTCTTCTGGCGGTTCATTGACTGTTGCGATAATTCTTACATTGATAGGTATGTCTTTCGTTCCACCAACTCGTCTTATGTAATCTTCTTGCAAAACTCTAAGAAGCTTGCTTTGCAGATCATAAGGCATTGCACTGATCT
This sequence comes from uncultured Oscillospiraceae bacterium, assembly GCA_964619315.1. GTDB lineage: Bacteria > Bacillota > Clostridia > Peptostreptococcales > Anaerovoracaceae > Fimisoma. Next base: position 33,298 of record CAZUEH010000004.1, read on the forward strand.
CGTCTAGCAAAAGGGTTCCGCCATTGGCCTGCTCAAACAATCCTTCTCTATCGACAGCTCCCGTAAACCCACCTTTGGACGTTCCGAAGAGGATTCCCTCCAGCAAAGACTCTGGTATTGCTGCGCAGTTTTGGGCCAAAAAAGGCCTATCTTTTCTCTTACCACTATAGTGTATGCTCTGGGCTATCAGTTCTTTACCAGTTCCCGTTTCACCGTATATGAATACGGATGCGTCGTTTTCTGCCGCTTTACGAGCACGGTTAATTGCTATTTCAAACTCTTCATTTTCTCCAAAAATATCATCAAAGGTGTATCTCTTGATAGACCCTTTGTTTTCCGTCGTCGGTTGGCTCTTGCTTTGTTGCAATTCCAAGAGAGTATCAGACATTCTTTGTATGTCAGTAATGTCCTTTGCGACCTCAATTGCTGCCACTGTTTCGCCCTCTACAACTATTGGAACGGTGCTGTTTATTGTAGTTATCTCTTTGCCGTAAAAGTTCTTATAGCTCTGTTGGCTCTTGACCGTGGCTTCCCCATTTAGCAAGGCTTTGAGCATGGTACTATCATTGTTTCGTACTTGCGGAAAGGCATCATGAAAGGATTTGCCAAGAACGTCTTCCATGTTGACTTTTTCCATAGAGGCCATGACATCGTTGTAAAATCGGCCAATTCCTTTTTTATCAACCACATACACACCCTCATCTATAAGTTTTATAAGTTCTTCTATTATTTTTTCGTAATATTCTTTTTTCATCGCTTCCCCCACTCACTCACACGTTAATATTTTATCACATATTTGCCAAGAGTGCAAATATTTTTGCAGTTTTTATTTCTTGAAAATTGTCTCATTTCCTGTCATAATATAAAGGTCACAGTAAAGAAAGGACTTCACCTATGAGACTCAGAAAAGATTCCAACGAAATACAAGAAGACGATATCATGCTTATCGCTAAAGTGTCCGACGCATTGGCGCACCCTGCAAGAATAAAAATATTCCGCTACATAATGCAGGCAAACAAAGCTATGGTTTCCGTATGTAACAAGGACCTTGTTGAGCACTTCGACTACGCTCAGGCCACAATTTCTCAGCACACAAAAAAATTGGCTGAGTCAGGTCTTCTAGAAATTAAAAAGAAGGACAAGTTTTCTTACTACTATGCTAACTTGGGAATGCTTATGCAGTACCTTAACGCTACAAAGAAGTTTTCCGTATCCTAAGGATAGGTGCTACACTTCTACATACGTATAGAATTAATAAACCCCAAGGGGCTTGCGTTTTGTTGCAAAACCACCTTGAGGTTTTTTATTTTTTGTACTTACCCTTATATTACTAAGTCGCTTACATCTATATCTTCTTCTTTGATGTATTTGAACTTCTTGCCAGTAAATAGGTCATATATTACCGGTACTACTAAGAGCGTTAGCAGCGTTGCATAGACTAGGCCGCCTATACATACCAGTGCGATTGGCTGCATCATGTCCGTTCCTGCCGTTCTTCCCATCGCCATAACTATAAGCCCTAAGATCGTTGTCAAACTGGTCATAATTACTGGTCTTATACGAGTTGCAGCGCCCTCTATTATTGCTTGTCTCTTTTCCATTCCTTGTGTTCTAAGCTGGTTGATATAGTCTACCATAACGATTCCGTTGTTTACGATTATACCCACAAGCATTATCAATCCCAACATTGCAATTATACTTATTTCTTTGCCGAATATGATAAGTGCTAATAGTCCTCCTGTAAACGCAAGCGGTATGGTGAACATTACTATAAACGGAGAACGCAGCGACTGGAATTGAGCTACCATTATCAGGTAAACTAACAAAATTCCTAGGAGAAGCATCTCGAGCAAGTCTCCCATGGCATCCATGATCATTTCATTTTCGCCACTAAATTCTATGTTAACGCCTTTTGGCGCTTCGTAATCAGCCAAGGCATCTTCAGCGTCCTGTGTAATCAATGTTACATTGTGGCCTTCTTCTACTTCTCCAGTAACCGTCAAATAGGTTCTTTGGTTTACTCTGGAAATAGATGGCAAGGTTTGAATTTCTTCCATGTTTGCCACTTCGGAAAGTTTAACCGATGTTACACTGCCATTAAGATCTTTTCCCTCGATTCTCAAGTTTTTAAGAGCTTCTGCGGAAATATTATTAGCATCTGCTTCGGAAACTACAACATCATAATTGTTACCTTCCATAAGCAGCGTGGTCGCCGTAGTCTCAGTATTCAACAACTTAGCCACCTGCATGTAAACTTGCGCTACCGTCAGCCCATTTCTCATGGCCTTTTCTTTGTCTATTGTAAAATGAATTTCTGGTTCTGCTTCTAACAATCCATTATCTACCGTCTTTATGCCTTCTACCTGTTCCAAGATGCCGCCTACTTCTTGAGCAGTCTTTTGAAGAACCTCTGCATCATTGCAGTAGATTTCGATTCCAACTCCGCTTCCACCTAAGGCAGAAGTATAAGAGGTCATCGATGAAGCGCTTAGCATTTCTACTTTGCAGTCTAAATCTTCGCACACCTTCTCTATGTCTTTGCAAATGTCTCCGCCACTTCTATTGGACTTTTCATCTACAATTACATATAAGCTTACCGCATTAGTTGCCGTCTCACCTGTAAGGGCGTTGTTCGAGGACAACATTCCTCCAACCGTATCTACACCTTCAACCTGTTCTATTTTTTCAAGAACCTGATCAGCCATCTCCTTCGTTTCTTCCGTTTTGGCTTCCTCGTTATTCATCGTCATAGTCCCTGAAAGTTGAGGTGTTGCCATATCCGGTATAAATATGAATCCTTTTGCAACAGATGCCACTACACTAAATATGAGCAGTGCCACAACAAGAATCAATATAGCCGCTTTGTGCTTTAGATTCCATTGCACGAATTTCATATATTTAATCTTGAAAGCGTCGAACCTTTTGCCTTCAGGTTTCATTTCGTTCTTAAACAACATTGACGCCATTGCTGGTACCAAAGTAAGAGCAATAACCAAACTGGCAAGAAGCGAATAAGTTATAGTCAATGCCATGTCAGTAAATAACTGCCTTGTTATTCCCTGTACGAAAACTATCGGAGCAAATACACAAACCGTAGTCAATGTAGATGAGGCAATAGCTGCCGAAACCTGCTTGGCCCCTGCAACTGCCGCTTTCTTTGGCGGCACTCCCATTCTCCTAAGCCTGAAAATGTTTTCTATAACTACTATGGAGTTATCCACCAACATACCCACCGCCACGGCGAGACCTGCCAGGGAAATCATATTTAGGGTTACACCAGAAAAATACATGAGCACTATGGCAAACATTATACTTATCGGTATACTCAACAACGTTATAAATGTAGGCTTAATATCCCTTAGGAATATAAGCAGAATCACTACTGCAAACAAGGCCCCAAATCCCAAACTTTGAGCTATGGCTCCTATTATAAGATAGATGTAGTCTCCTTGATCCATCATCGTAGTAAACTGAAGACCTTCGTATTCTGCAGAAAGTTCTTCAAATTTATCACTTAAATTATCGGATACGGTAGCCGTTGGATAGTTTGACTGTTTTGAAAATGTCAACATGACTCCAGGGTTTCCGTTGATGCTAGCATATATGGAGTCCAAATTGTCTGCCATAAATACATCTGCTACGTCATTTAGAGTTATTTCGCCTAAGCCCTCGATGTCCATCAAGAATAGGTTTTCAATATCCTCAAGACTTGTAAACTCATCACCAACACTTACTAAGTATTTAGCTCCGTTCTCTTGTATATATCCTGCCGGCATAGAGAAGTTTTGTCCTTGCAAAATGCCTGATACCATTTCCATGTTTATCATTGAACCCAAGTCCGCTTGAGCCAATGCTACGTTGCCTGCCGCATTGATTTGTCCCATGGCATTATTGAGTTTGCCCTTTTGCTCTAAAAGCTGTCCTTGAGCGTCCTCGAGTTGGGAGTATGCTTCGTCAAATGAGTCTTGCGCAACGTAACTTCCTTTTTCTGCTTCCTTGTAGGCCTGCTTCAACGCTTTAACACGCATGTCAGCCTCTGCCGCAGATCCCTTTAGCTGTTCAATTTGCTGTTGCAAATTTGTTAAATCTGCATTGTTACCAGCTTCATCAACGAGCGCTTCCAATACAGAAAGCTGCACATAAAGAGAGCTAGCCTGTGCAACGGCAGCATCAAGTTCTGCACTTATAGAGGCAAGCTGATCATATGTGCCATCTTTTGTCTGGTCAAGTTCTGTCTTGGCCTCCGAAAGTTTTGCTTCAGCCTGTTTAATTTGCTTTAGCCCTGTGTTTACTTGCGATTTGGCGTTGGCCAAAGATTTGTTTGCCTTGCCCAAAAGTTTTTCATTCAGAGCCTCTATCTTAGCTTCGTTTATCGAAACATTTATTTTTGTTTCAACAAGGCCCTGCGTGCTAATGCTTGCAACACCTGTCGTTCCTTCTAATTCATTGATTAGTGTATCTTTAACAAAAGCAGAAAGTTCTTCTGTATCATAACCTTCCACATCAACTGCCGCTATGGTTATTGGCATCATGGTCGGATTTATTTTCATTATATTTGGTGACCCTACGGCATCTCCCCAAGATCCCTCTATAAGGTCCTTCGTTTGTAATATGCTCACCACCGAGGTGTCCATATTTGCATCCGTTTCAAATTCCAGCATTATCATTGAATAATTGGCGCTAGAAATGGATTGCATGCTTTTTAAATTTTCCGTTGTGGAAAGTCCTTGTTCCAAAGGTTTTGTAACAGTAGCTTCTACCTCCTCAGGAGTCGCTCCTGGATATGTAGTCATAACTACTACATAAGGTAAATCAATGCTTGGCATTAAATCTGGAGTCATCCCCAGTATTGAAACAACGCCTAAGGCTATGATTATTATTAATGTGACAAAAATTGTCATCGGTTTTTTAACACTAAATTTTGGCATTCTTGATTGCCCCCCTCGTAAGCTTATCGTTCATTCTAACATATTTCCACTGCACATGTAAGATACAAGTTACAATAAACCACCTTTATTATCGTCTCACTTATAATCTCCACCATAAACAACAAAACGCCCACCATATGGTGAGCGTTGATTGTTTGAAAGTATAAATTGTCTCTTTCGCAGATTAACGCTTTGAGAACTGGCTTGCTCTTCTTGCTTTTTTCAAGCCGTATTTTTTTCTTTCTTTCATTCTTGAGTCTCTTGTTAAGAAACCTGCTGCCTTTAGAGGAGCTCTAAAGCTTTCTCTATCAGCTACGCAAAGCGCTCTTGAGATACCGTGTCTCAACGCACCAGCTTGGCCTGTAAATCCACCACCGAATACTGTAGCAACTACGTCGAACTTGCCTTCGCATCCAGCGATCTCGAAAGGTCTTCTAACCTCTCTCTTTACGATTTCCATTCCAAAATAATCTTCTAAATCTTTTTTATTAACAGTGATTTTTCCAGTTCCGGGAATCAGTCTGACTCTAGCAACTGAACTTTTTCTTCTGCCTGTTCCTTGATATTGAATCTTTGCCATTGCCTAATCCCCTTTCCTAAAAATTCAAAGTTTCTGGTTTCTGTGCAGTGTGAGCATGCTCAGGACCTGCATAAACCTTTAACTTTTTAAACATCTGTCTACCTAGTTTTCCATCAGGAAGCATGCCTTTAACTGCGTGCTTGATGATTTCTTCTGGCTTGGTTGCTTGCAATTTTTCAAAAGTAGTTTCTCTTAAGCCACCTGGATATCCAGTATGTCTCTTGTAGATTTTCTCTTTTCTCTTCTTGCCTGTTACTGCTACTTTCTCAGCGTTAACTACGATTACATAATCGCCACAATCAACGTGAGGAGTATAAGTAGGTTTGTTTTTGCCTCTAAGGATAGAAGCGATTTCGGAAGCCATTCTTCCGAGAGTTTTGCCTTCTGCGTCTACAACGTACCATTTACGTTCTACTTCAGCAGGCTTTGCGATAAATGATTTCATCTGTTTCCCTTTCTACCTACTCGCTTTGATACATTTCAAAGGGTTTCGGCTTTGTCTACTTGGATTTCGTCCCTATCTTCGAGGGCAAAATCGTTTTCGATATACTAAAACTTTTTAGTCTTGGGGCTCGGACGGATTCCCATCCTGCTCCCGAGCGCATAAAAGCGCTTCTATATTATATAGCGTGGTCTTTGGAAAATCAATAGTTTTTTGCCGTTTACTTGATTTTTTCGATAATACTTGCGGCTTTTGCCTTCAAAACCTCTTTTTCGTTAGGAACATCTTCATTTATCACTGCTTCTAAGAGATTTTCTAATATTTCTCCTATTTCTTTGCCCGGATTCATCCCCATGGCAAGCAAATCATCTCCATCCAGTTCCATGTCCTTTAGGGAGAAGCATTCTTTCCTCTCTATTATGGATTTTGCCATTTCTTCCAGCTGGTTATATTTTTCTTGTCTGCACCAATATTGTTGGCCTTGTCCCAAGTTATCTGCTCTTTTTAACTTCAATAGGTCTAAAAACGTTTCTGGCGAAAGTTTGTTTAAGGCCCTCTTTACCGATTTTTCGGTGGTGGCTATTTCCACTCCATGGTTTTTCACAAGTTCAACCACCGATGCTTTTGTAGCGTTGTCGAATTTAAGTCTTTCCATAATATCTTGCGTTATTTGTGCGCTGACCAGTTCATGTTTGTAAAAATGTCCTATTCCTTCCTCGTCTTGAGAGAAGCATCTTGGCTTTCCTATGTCATGAAGGAGTGCCGCAAGCCGCAACTCTAATTTGGGTTCAATAGCGTCTACGACTCCAAGTGTGTGTTCGTAGACATCGTATACGTGATGAGGATTTTTTTGGTTAAATCCTATGGCTTCTACGATTTCAGGAATTATGGTGCCTATTATCTCCGCTCCATTTGTTAAAACTTTTTTTGTATTCTTTGCACACAATAACTTGCAAAGCTCATCTCGGACTCTTTCCGCACTTATGTTTTTTAGAAGTTCTCTGTTGTTGTTTGCTTCTAATAATGTATCGCTTTCAATTTCAAAACCTGTTACTGCAGCGAATCTCAATGCTCGCATTATTCTAAGTGCGTCTTCTTTGAATCTCGCGTCTGGTCGTCCAACACAGCGAATGATTCTTGCTTTAATGTCCTCTTGCCCGCCAAAGTAATCTACTATCCCATCCTCATAGTTAAAGGCTATGGCGTTCATTGTAAAATCTCGTCTTGCCATATCTTCCTTTATATTAGAGGTGAACTCAACCTTGTCTGGGTGGCGGTTGTCAGAATACCCATCCTCAATTCTATATGTAGTTATCTCTATCGGATTTCCTTCTATTATAAGGGTGCTCGTTCCATGTGTGATTCCTGTTTCTACAATTTTATGGTCTTCAAAAACTTCTTTCATTTGCCATGGCAATGCAGAGGTTGTTATATCATAGTCCATAGGGGTTTTGCCCATAAGACTATCTCTGACACAGCCTCCCACAATATATGCCTCAAAGCCGGCCTTGTGTAGGTCAGTCAAAACCTTATTTATATTTTTAGGTATCTTAATCATGGATCACCTCCGGCTAACAATGTTACTTTAGTTTACCTCATATTTTAAATAAAATCAAAATTTCCTTGCGCTCTGCCGCTTTTGCTCATATAATTATTTCATTCGTTGTAAAGGAGAGACCTGATGAAATCATACGCTAAAGTTATTCTTCCAATGCTTATATGGGGAACCCTCCCTATTTTTGTAAGCAAAATTCCATTAAGTAGTGCCGAGATCGTAATGTGGAGAATTATATTCGGCTTTGCTTTTCTTGCTCTCATATTTTTGTTTACTAAAAACAAAGCTGAGAAGGAAGTATATAAGAAGCTTTCTCCTCGATTGATTTTTACAGGGATGCTTATGGGCGCAAACTGGGTCGTTTTGTTTGAAGCTTATCGCTGTGTCGATGTAAGCGTGGCAACTTTAGTTTACTATATGGCTCCAGTCTTTGTAATGGCTGCTTCTGTTTTTCTTTTTAAGGAAAAGGCGGGGCTTATAAAGATTTTGGGGATGTCCGCCGCCCTCATAGGAATGTTCATTGTAACTGGAGTAAACATGGGTGGAGCCGATCCCGCAAGAGGTATGATGCTAAGCTTGGCTTCGGCGATTCTTTATGCTTCTGTAACACTAATGAATAAAATCACTAAAGGCCTTTCGGGTCTTGAAATGACAATTATACAACTGATAGGTGCTGCCCTCGTTGTAATTCCTTATACTGTCGTAACTCATCAGGGGCCTTGGCTCAACATCGCATCTGAAGCGGGCATTTTTACTATTATTATAGGTCTTGTTCACACAGGAATAGCTTTGTACCTATACTTCTCGGCTATTCAGGAATTACCTGCTCAAAGCGTCGCTCTTTGTAGCTATATAGATCCTGCCTCAGCTTTGTTCTTTGCTGCAATTTTCTTGGGAGATGTCTTGTCACCTTTTCAGATTTTCGGAGCGCTGCTCATCTTAGGTGGTGCTGCTATTGGAGAAATTTTAGGAAACAATCGAGAGAAAGTTCTCAAAGAATAATTTGAGTTTAGAATTCTGCCCCGATAAACGTCGGGGCTTTTTTAGTTGCGGGCATCTCGTACTTGGTTGAAATTACTCATTTTAAGTGGAAAGACTGGCAAATTAATTAAATTTTCAGAAAATTCAGTAAAAACGCTTGACATTGGTTTTTCACTATTATATTATTTAGCTACAATATTTGAAAGGGAGAACTAAAATGACGCTTAGAGTATCACTTGCGGCAACTGAATATTTTGCATACTTTAGAAGCATGGTACATTTTTACCTTGCTTACTTTACAATCGCAAAATTAAACACTGCTGCATAAAAGCAAATTTTAGCACTCAACGTTTTCCTAATCCATAAATGTGAAACTAGCTCATTTGCAAACTATGCAAGTGAGTTCTTTGTTTTAGGGGACATAATCACACAAACACTTTTAAAAAATCAAACACGCGACTAAAAAGGAGACGACAAAAATGAAAAAGATTATTGCAACATTAATGGTCCTTATAATGACCTTAAGCCTATGCGCATGCGGCGGCAGCAAGGACGACAAAGAGATATTAAAAATCGGAGTCATCCAACTTATTAAGCACGATGCTTTGGACAGAACTTATGAAGGTTTCGTAGATGGCCTTGCTGAACTGGGTTACGTTGACGGCGAAAATATCGAAATAGAATACCAAGTAGCCGCTGGAGACCAGTCAAACTGTCTTTCAATAGCTGAATCAATGGTTAACGACGACAAAGATTTAATCTTTGCTATCGCTACCACAGCAGCTCAAGCAGCAGCAAGCAAAACTTCAGACATTCCTATTTTAATATCAGCAGTAACTGATCCGGCAGGTTCCGGCCTTGTAGCTTCTAACGAAGAACCAGGTCGTAATGTTTCCGGCACATCTGACTTGACTCCAGTAGGAAGCCAAATGGAAATGTTAACTCAGATTTTCCCTGATGCAAAAAAGGTTGCTGTCCTTTATTGCACAACTGAATCTAATTCAGAAATCCAGTTAGGACTTGCAAAGGAAGCAGCTGCAAAGCTTAACCTTGAAGTAGTTGAAGCATCTGTTTCTTCTTCAAATGAAATTCAGCAGATAGTAGCATCTCTTTCAAGAAAAGTTGATGTAATCTATGCTCCTACAGATAATACAATTTCAGCAGGTATGGACACCGTATCTATGGTAGCTACTCAAGAAGGCATTCCTGTTATTTGTGGAGAAGCCGGAATGGTAAAGGCTGGCGGAACAGCAACTCTTGGTCTTGACTACTATGACTTAGGAATTGCCACTGCAAAGCAAGCAATTAGAATCTTGGTTGATGGTGAAGACATCACTAAAATGCCAATCGAATATGCACAGGACGAAACATTAAAATATGCAGTAAATACTGCAATTGTAGATCAATTGTCTATAGCTATTCCAAAGGAAATAATGGATAACTGCACTGTATATAAATAAACTTTAAGGCGGGGGAATATCCCCCGCCAATTGATATAACAAGTAAAACAAGGAGCTAAGTATGGAACTTTTGTCAAGTATATTGAGAAATCTCCCTGATGCCCTTTCTCTCGGACTTGTCTGGGGAATTATGGCTATCGGGGTGTATATAACTTTTAAAGTATTGGACATCGCTGATATGACAGTTGATGGTACCTTTGCTTTAGGAGGCTGCATCGTGGCCTCCACTATATCAGCTGGTTGGAATCCTTGGATGTCCAGCTTGCTAGCAGTTGTTTGCGGCATGGGTGCAGGATTTATGACAGGTACGTTACACACCAAATTCAAGATACCTGCAATCCTTGCAGGTATCTTGACCATGCTATCCCTCTACTCGATTAACCTTATAATATTAGGCGGCAAGTCAAACATCGGTATGTCTCAGTTTGGCGAGCAGCGAGTAGATACAATCGTAGATACTATTACTGCGCTTTTCGGGGCGACTTCAAAAACTACTACTATAATTATGGGCCTCATTTTGGCCGTACTAATTATTGGCGGATTGTACTGGTTCTTTGGAACCGAAAAGGGTTGCCTCATAAGAGCTACTGGTATTAACGAGGCCATGGTTAAAGCCCAAGGAGGCAACACTGACAACATGAAAATCATGGGAATAATCATCGCCAATGGATTCGTTGCCCTTTCTGGCGCTCTTGTCGCTCAAATCCAGAGATATGGAGACGTGGGCATGGGTACTGGAACCATCGTTATCGGATTAGCTTCCATAATAATTGGTGAGGTAATTTTCGGCACTAAGTGTTCCTTCAAAATGAGAATGGTTTCCGTTTTCTTTGGTAGCATTGCATATCGTGTAATCATAGCAACTGTTTTGCTTTTGGGTTTCAATCCAAACAATTTGAAGTTGCTAACAGCACTTTTAGTTATCGCTGCCCTATCTGTTCCTACACTGAGAGAGTATTTGACAGAAAGAAAGCGTGTCAAGGAAAATATCAGCACTTATGAGGGGGTGGATACTAATGTTGACGCTTAAAGACGTATGTAAAACATTTAATAGAGGCTCAGCCAACGAAAAGGTTGCCTTGCAGTGTATTGACCTCAATGTTAATGAGGGTGATTTTATAACTGTAATCGGTGGCAATGGGGCTGGCAAATCCACTATGCTCAACATGATTTCGGGTGCATTTCCCGTTGACAGTGGTCTAATTAAGATGGGTAGCGAAAACGTTACCAATCAACCAGAACACGTTCGCGCAAATAGAATTGGTCGAGTTTTTCAAGACCCAATGATGGGTACCGCGGGAGATATGTGGATAGAAGAAAATCTTGCGATAGCATACAGAAGAGGCAAAAAAAGAGGCTTCAAGTGGGGTGTAACAAAAGATGAGAGAGTCCTTTATAAAGAACTTCTTGCGCCTTTTGATTTAGGCCTTGAGGACCGCTTACAAACAAAAGTATCCCTCTTATCAGGAGGACAGCGCCAAGCGTTGACTCTACTTATGGCTACAATTCAGCGTCCTGACATTTTACTTTTAGATGAACATACGGCGGCGCTTGATCCTAAAACTGCTTCCAAAGTTCTTTCAATGGCAGATACGTTGATTAAAGAACATAACCTTACAGCAATAATGGTAACACATAATATGAAAGACGCAATCAAATATGGTAACCGTATCATAATGATGATGAACGGCAAAATAATATACGATGTGTCCGGAGAAGAGAAAGCAAAGCTACAAGTTGCTGACCTTCTTAAAAAGTTTGAAGTCTCCGCAGGAGAAGAATTTACTAGCGACAGAATGCTTCTTGTTTAACAAAAAAAGGCTCCGTTTTATAAAACGGAGCCTTTTGGGTTTTAAATTATAATCCGAGGTTTTCTTTTAAGAACTTGTTGGCCTCATCTTGTGGTAAAACTCGAGAGTAATAGAACCCTTGAATCAAGTCACAGTCAGTTGATAGAACCATTTCATTTTGCTCTTCAGTTTCGACACCTTCACAAAGAACTTCAATGCCAAGTCCATGGGCCAATACGATAATGCCGTCTAACAACTTCTTGCCTCGTTCGTCCAATGCGTTTAAAATGATTTTACGTTCGACTTTAACGCAATCTATTGGATAATCGTATAAGTCAATCAATGAAGAGTCTCCTCCACCAATATCATCTAAAACGATTGGGAATCCAAGGTCTTTACATCCGTTGATTTTTTTAAGTGATGTTTTTCTATCGTCAGATAAAGCGTTTTCTGTTATCTCGATTACCATATTGTTGTGGTTGAAAGAATACTTCTCAGTAATTCTTGTGATATCTTCTAAGAACTTCTTGTCAGAAATCGTAAATCTTGTAAAGTTACAAGACAAGGTTACATCTGAGATTCCTTCTTTTTCCCACTTTTCTAGCTGCTCACAAACTTGACCAAACATGAAATAGTCATGGTCGTGTATCATTCCAGTACGGCTCAAAACATCAAGGTATTTGGCTGGAGTAAGCAATCCTTCTTGTGGATCCTGCCAACGGGATACCGCCTCAGCTCCATGGATTTTACCTTCTTTATTAACTACATACTGCAAATAAATTTGGAACTCTTTCTTTTCGAGTGCCTCTGTAACACGCTGATGTAGTCTTTCGTTTTGTTTAGTCTCTTTGATTATAGATGTTGTGGAGAAATGGAAATCCTCTTTGTGGATAGGTTACAATAAACTAGACAATAAAAATAAGGTCATGTAAACTAAAAATAGAAAAATAGATGAAGTCCTAGATACATTTAAAATAAAGCGTTCACTGAGCATGAAAGGCTGTCCTTATGATAATGCTGTAGCTGAAGCTACATTCAAGATATTTAAAACTGAATTCGCAAATATCTCTTATTTTGAAAGCTTGGAACAGTTAGAAATCATGTTAGCTGACTATGTAAATTGGTTTAATAATATTATGATTCATTCAACATTAGGATATTTGAGTCCCAAAGAATATAAATTACATAACCTTAAAAAAACTGTCTAGATTAGTGTTGACAATCCACCTTGCTAAATGTTCTGGTAATCTACCATGAAAATGTGTGAAATTCTTTCGTTCTTTGCTAGTTGTTTACGGGAAATGTCATACATATCTAATTGTACCACAAAAACCCCTCTCCTACAAGTAAAATGCACCTTCGCAAGACTTTCAAGACCGGAACCCTTTCACCCTTTCAAAAAGCAAAAGACGGACCAGCTTTTTGCTAGTCCGTCTCTATTATCAGGTATATCTTGATGGGTCTACATAGTTACCATTGATTATTATTTCAAAATGGCAATGTGATCCATAACTGTTTCCAGTATTTCCTACTGCCGCAATGGTCTGTCCTTGGAAGACCTTTTCGCCAACGCCTACATATAGCTTGCTACAATGTCCATAAAGAGTCTTCGCTCCACCTCCATGGTCAATGATTACGGTAAGTCCGTATCCATAATGCCATCCCGCTTTGGATACTGTTCCGCCATCTGCTGCCTTGATAGGAGTTCCTGTTGGCGCTCCATAATCGTCGCCAGTGTGTCTTCTTCCCCATCTCCAACCATATCTAGATGAGATTCCAACATTTACAGGTCTAATATATTGTCCAGTTCCTTTTTTAGGAGGAACAACTTTCGTTCCCTTTAAGATGACTTTGTTTACTGGTGCAGTTAACACTTCTCTGCTCAAGTCTTCTCTAGCAACGATTTGCCCATTATGTTTGGTTAGTCTTGCTGTAATACTTGCCTTACCATTCTGTCCTTCTCTGTTTGTAACTGACTCTCCCTGATAGTAATAGCTTGAGTCTTTGTACTCAGTTTCAAACGGAATGCTTTCTGCGAATGTCGACACACCGATTGTTTCGAGTGTCAATAGCGGGATTTCTTTTTGTACTTTTATGGCATCCCCTGCATGAATTGTAGAGTTTGCACTTAGTCCCGGATTTAGAGCCGTAAGTTCGCTAAGGCTCAATCCAACCTTTTCACATATCGCATAAATCGTATCTCCAGAGGCTACTATATATTCCGAGGATTGTTGCCCTCCATTCCCAAGTAGCTCTATGGCAGCTTCCTTGCTAATAATATTATTAAGTTTTGTGCTATAAGGTTCTATCTTAATGTCTTCTACAAAACCTACATATTCGTACTCTGTAGAATCGGTATCTGTCAAGAACATTGCTTCTATATCTTTTAGTACCTGTTCTGCGGTTTGCTGGTTTTCTACAACCAATTTAACTTCACCATTTATTAATATCGCGCTTCCCTGTGCATTGATTTCACTCATGTAGGTCAGTCTTCTAAGAACCGTGTCTTCGGTATCAATCTCTTTTCCATAAGAAACTACAGGTCTAAACTTGATATCCGTTTCTGGGTCGATCACTATGTTTGATCCATACTCTTGTGAAAGTTCTTCACTTGCTAACTCGAGAATTTCTAATACGTCCTTTTGCTCTTTAACTATTCCTAATGGTCTTCCATTGTAGGAATACTCGTATCCAGTTGTAGCAGCAAAGGCTCCTACCATAAGAAGACAAGCCGCTCCAAGGACTAAGGAGTTTTTAATTAAATAACCCTTGTATTCAGCAGTTTTTAGTCCAAGCTGATGCTGTTTTCTTCCGATAACAACTAGAGTTTTTAAAACAAACCATTCTCCTATGGCAATGGCTCTATCGCAAAAGTTTATCACTGCTGCGCCTACGGTTAATATTCCGTCGACACCAGCTTCTAATACTTCTTCTGTCTCAACAATCGTTTCGTCTGCAAAGTCAATCGAATCTCCTGCTTTTTCCCATATTTTAGAGAACGTTTCTTTTCTCTTGTTTTTTCTCAAAGCTTTCTTCTCATTTCGATCAAGGGACCCTCTAGATTCTTTTGTTGTATCCTCCGAGGGGTCCTCTTTTTTCTTTTTTATTTTTTTGATGAAGTGAAGTTTTGCCATAATTCTGCTTCTCCCATTCTCTCTTTAATGCAGGAACAACGATTTCCATCTTCCGTCATTCCTGTATCGTTGCATTTGCTGCAAAGATATTTAGTCTCAGTGTAATCTTCTCTATAATTATTTTCTGTCAGGAGTACTGCTCTTTCTTGTTCCAAAAGCCCCATTAGCCTTTTTAATTCTTTCATTTCACCAGAGTTTCCACTCAAAACAATTTTTGGAAGTTTTCTGCCAAGTTCTACAAGTTCATTGTCTACCTCTTGAACTCGTGGAATTCTCTTGTACACTTCTGCCATTCTTGCTTCAGCTTCTTCTTCCGCTCTACTCCTCAAGGATTCATAATATTTATTTAAGACAGCTTGTGTAACAGCTCTGTTGCCATTGACGTTACGGCCATCGATTTTTGCTTCTTCATACCAGTTGTTTAAAACTTTATTTACATATCTAAGGTTCGGGTTTGAAATAAATGACGCTTTTGTGCATGCGTCAAGTACGCTTTCCATATTGAATTCCATTTCGTCAAACCACTTGTCCATCATTTCTCGTTCTGCCTCAGTGGCACCTCTATTGAGGCCCAAGGTTTGAAGGACTTTTTTGTGAAGCCCATATCTTTGATCTAATAACCCTAGGTGGGTTCTCACATCTTCTTGTGTTTCAAAACCTTCTTTTGCCCACTGGCTCACAACTTTGGCTATATAATTAATCCCTGTCTTTCCTTTTTCCACGCAGTATTCCACTGCAAATAAGATTATTTCTGCGCTGGCATCTATATCTTCTACCCAAGAAAATATTTCTCTAGTCTCCTTTGGGGACAATGGTTTGCCCATAAGCTGCTCTACACTCAAAAGAAGGGTTTTGAGATCATTGTTAACCAATGGATTATCCTCTTGTATTTCTTCTTCCTCTTGGTAAGGCTCCTCGTGAACTACTTGATTTTCTCCTCCATACATAAGAGGTCTAAGTTGTTTAAACCGAACATCAAATTCCTTGTCTGAGGCTCTTTGCGCGTTAGCTTTTTCTACCACGCCCATTTGGGTCCAATATTCCCAAGCTTCATATATCCGCTCTTTGGACATGCCAAGCTGCCTGCTCATTTGCTCAAAGGTCATATCATCTCCGTTTTGGCTATATAAAAGGCCATAGAGATAGACTTTGACAAAGTCGCCAGGCGCTGACGGTATATATTCATTTATAAATATGTTTTCCACTTCTGTTGTAAGAAGATAGAAATCTCTTATTTTTTCTCTTGTAAAACTCATGTTTATTCGGCTCCGTTTAAATCCTCAAGAAGCTTATCAAGATCAAGTCCATGACCTTCTGCCGCTTGTTCGAGAGTTTCCATATCTGCTCCTGGGCATCCTGCGCAAGCCAAAAGATATTTTTCAAAGATTTTTTCGTATTTTTCACCCATTAGCAAAACTTCCGATACAGACATTTCTTTTGTAATCATGATAGTCCTCCCATCTTTCAATTAAAGCGCTTTTTCACTAAACTTGGTATATCTTGCAACCCATGTAAGCTCAATTTTGTCCGTTGGGCCGCTTCTGTGTTTGGCTATGTTTATTTCGCAAATTCCCGGTTTTTCAGTGTTTTCATTGTAATAGTCGTCTCTATACAAGAACATTACGATATCTGCATCCTGCTCTATTGCGCCTGATTCTCTCAAGTCGGAAAGCATCGGCCTTTTATCTTGTCTCAATTCAGGAGCTCTGGAAAGCTGGGAAAGTACAATTACAGGGCATTCCATCTCTCTTGCGAGCAGTTTCAGATTTCTTGATAGCGCACTGATTTCTTGCTGTCTACTTTCTGACCTTCCATCGAAAGTCATAAGTTGAAGGTAATCGACTATGATCAGGTCCAATCCCTGTTCTGCCTTTAGCCTTCTGCATTTGTTGCGCATTTCCATTATGGAAATTCCCGGGCTATCGTCTATTACTATCTTAGTTTCATTTAGTTCATTTAATGCAAAGTTTATTCTGTCCCAATCTTTCATATCTAAGTTGCCCTTTTTTAGCTTCTCAGATTCCACTCTTGCTTGCATGGATATCAATCTTTGCCCTAACTGTTCTCGGGACATTTCTAAGCTAAAAACCAAGACTGACGCGTTTGCTTTAATCGCACTTTGCTCGGCTATATTCAACGCAAAGGCGGTTTTTCCCATACCAGGACGAGCCGCAACTATAATAAGATCCGAAGGTTGAAGCCCTGCGGTCTTTTCGTCTAATTGCCTGAAGCCTGTTTGCAGACCTGTTACTTGGCCTTTGTTTTGCACCGCTTCATCTATTATCTTCAGGTTTTTCATTAAAACTTCCTGAATTTTTGCATAGTCGTTTTTCTGTCTCTTTTGAGCTATTCTAAAAATATCGCTTTCTGCACAGTCCAAAAGTTCTTCTGCTGCCATCTTATCATCATACCCTTTGGCTGCAATTTCTTCAGTGGCAGAAATCAGTCTCCTTAAGACAGCTTTTTCTGAAACAATTTTGGCATACTCTCCTGCATTAGCAGTCGATGGGACTTCTGATGTAAGGGTGGCTATATATGCTCTTCCTCCTACCATGTCCAGTGCCTTTTTTCTATTAAGTTCTTCGCAGACAGTAAGCATATCTACCGCCGTATTTTGCCTGTATAAGGTAATAATGGCATCGAAAATTTCACGGTGGCTTTCGTTATAAAAATCCTCCGGTTTTACTTCTTCTGCGACATCAATAAGTGCGTCTTTGCTGAGCATTGCAGCCCCTATGGCTGATCTTTCAGCTTCCTCGTTGTGGGGAGGTATTCTTTCCATATCCGTCTCCTAAAAAGTCCTAGTTAAGCTACTCTGTTTCAACGATTACTTTCAATTTTGTGCTAACTTCAAAGTACAGTTTAATGTCTACTGACATTTCTCCAGTTTGTTTAATTGGAGCATCAAGCTGTATTTTCTTTTTGTCCACTTTTATGTCACACTGTTTGCTCAAAGCTTCCGCAATGTCCTTAGAGGTTATTGAGCCAAAGATTCTACCGCCCTCGCCAGCCTTTGTCTTAATGTTGACGGACACTGTTTCAATCTTTTTAGCAAGTGCTTGTGCCGCCGCTTTCTCTTCTGCTTTTTTTTCTGCTGCGATGGCCTTTTGTTTTTCAAGTTGTCTTATATTGCCGTCGGTCGCCTCTGTTGCAAGGCCCCTTGGGATTAACATGTTTCTTCCGTATCCGTCGCTAACTTTTACGACTTCACCGGCTTTTCCGGTTCCTTTTACATCTTTATTTAGAATAACAATCATTGTTCTACCTCCATGATCTGTAATATCTGGCTTATCGCCTCCTCAGGACTTATGTCTACCTGGGCTGCCGCCGTAGTCAAATGGCCTCCGCCATTAAATTTTTCCATTATTAGTTGCACGTTTACTTCTCCAAGGGAGCGAGCGCTTATAACCGTTTTTCCCTCGTCGTTTATTCCTGCAACGAAGCTTACTTTAACTCCTTTTATCGTTAAGAGTTGGTCTGCTATCTGTGCACAAATTACTTGCTCATCAGGATGTTTTTCATTGCAGATGGCCGTAATTATCCCAACCTCTCCAGCATTAAACATCTTTGCCTTGGCAAGGGTTTCCACCTTGATCATAAAGCTTTCTTTATCCTCTTGGAAAAATCTGCTTACTTCTGATGGGTCAGCACCTTGTCTTCTTAACCATGCAGCCGCCTCAAAAGTTCTTACCCCTGTTTTTATTGCAAAGTTATTGGTGTCTATAGTTATCCCTGCAAGAAGCGCCTCCGCTTCTAGTTTTTCTAATGATCTCTTGCTGGACATATATTGTAAAATTTCAGCAACCAGCTCACTAGTTGAGGATGCATATGACTCCATATATGCCAAAATTGCATTTTCTATAAAATCTTCGCCTCTTCTGTGATGGTCAATTATAACTACTCTTTCACATATGGAAAGAAGCTCTGGGCATTGAACCATGCTAGGTCTATGGGTATCTAATACAATCAGCAAGCTATCTTTGTCTGCTAAAGTCTTAGCCCTTTCGCTGGAAATAAATTTGTACTCGTCACTTTCTCTCGCTTGTTTAAATATCGATTGAAGTGCTTCTTTGTAATTATCTATAACTATGTATGGTTCTCTTTCGCATAAAGCGCAAAGTCTCATGACTCCTAGCGATGCACCAAAGCAATCCATGTCAGGATTTTTATGTCCCATTATGAAAATCTTTTTAGATTGGTCTATGAGTTGTCTCAACGCATGACCAACTATTCTGGATTTTCCTTTGTTTCTTTTTTCTACAGTCTGGAGTTTGCCTCCAAAATACTGCACTCGAGTATCTCTCTTAAGTACCGCCTGATCTCCGCCTCTTCCTAACGCCAAGTCTAAGGCCGCATCTGCGTATTCCTCTGTTTGGGCCGTGGTGCTACCACCTGCTCCTACTCCTATACTAAGACTTACAGGAAAGTCTGCTGCCGTTTCTATTTCTCTTATTTCGTCCAATATATTGAACTTTTCGGCAACTATTTTTTCAAGATACTTTTGCTCAAACGCTAACAGATAAGTGTTGTTTTTCATTCTATTGACTGAAGCATCTGCCTTCTCGGCCCACTTCCTTATTATCTTATCGATCTCGTTTGGTGTCGAAATCCTAACCTCTTGCGGCGTGTTAGCCAGAAGTTCATCATAATTATCTATTTGTACCTTGGCTATACAGATTTTTTCTGCATAATATTTATCTTTGAGTTCTTCTAAACTTGTAACGTCCTCAAACAAAATATTCAGATACTCTTCCCCGTTGAGCTCAATCTTTTGGCATACGAGTTTGAATATCCTATCATTCCTTTGAAGTAACGGGTGTGTTTCCTCTTCGGCTGCAGTATATAGGTCTGCGGCTTTGAATCCTGTTAAGGCGAAAATATCTGCGCCCTCGATTCCATCGTATAAAAATACTTCGCCAATCTTCTCTCCGGCACACAAAACTTTGCCGTTTTTATTGATTGCACAAACAGGCAATGGGATATATGACGATATGAACTTTTCAAGCTTTGTTGCTGACATAATTCTCTCCCCATAGGCACTGTTTTTTATAACAAAGCCTATTTATTTTATCACTTACCACGCTTTTTTTAGTGTTGATTATGTGATAATCTACGGTTTTAGCTATCGTACCCTATATTGTACCACATATCCCATTTTTTTTCATCACCAAAATCCACGGAGGCTCTTGCTTTGCCCTAGGCTTTCCCCACACTTGCCGCACCTGTATTTTTCTGGGTTCTTTATCAGCGGGCACATACGCTTTCGCCTGTATTCTTGTCCACAATTCTTGCATTTTATTACATAATTGATCTTTTCCATGCCACCAGGTTCTGGAATTCCAATCTCCTTATAATCTATCGTTCTTCTTATCTCGTATCCCAACTGTTTCTCTACTAAGGCTCCGTATGTCTGCCATTTTTTTCCATGATCGAAGCATCCCGGACAGGTATGGAGTAATTCGTGGGCGATGATTCTTTTTAT
Source organism: uncultured Oscillospiraceae bacterium (assembly GCA_964619315.1). Taxonomy (GTDB): domain Bacteria; phylum Bacillota; class Clostridia; order Peptostreptococcales; family Anaerovoracaceae; genus Fimisoma. Next base: position 53,650 of record CAZUEH010000004.1, read on the forward strand.
ATCGTCCTCGCTACAATCAAGTGCATGTTTCGATATTTCTATCGTATATGTCGGCGCACACAAAGGCTTTTTCTCAATCATGCACCCTCCGAGCCTTCTCTTGACTCTACTATTAACTTTTATCTCTTTTATGTTCTTCGATATGGGTATGTCAATCTCTATGAGCTCTTGACTTACCTCCATCAACAGTTGATGCAATTTTTCTTTCATGAATATAAATGCCTTTCGGAGTTCCTCGAATATACTTTTGCTTTTGATTCACAAAGGGCTGAGAACACAAGTTTTCAGCCCTTTGGTTTTAAGTTTGATAAATAATTTTCTATGTGCTATTTTTCTTTAATGTACCTATTCAATGTCTTGATTACAGTATCAAAATCAATTGGCTTTGATATGTGTTCGTTCATCCCTGCCTCAATGCTTTTTTCTATATCTTCTTTGTAGGCATTGGCCGTCATCGCTATGATTGGTACCGTTTTCGCATCTTCTCTATCAAGTGCACGGATCGCCTTTGTTGTATCATATCCGTTCATGTTTGGCATTTGAACATCCATGAAAATCAATTCATAAAATCCTTCTTCTGAGGATGCGAATTTTTCTACCGCTATAATTCCGTCAGCAGCGGTTTCAATTATAATTCCTGTTTCTTCAAGGAGTGCCGTCAATATTACCAAGTTTATTTCAACATCTTCGGCAATCAGTAGGCGGTGACCTTTTAGATCCGAATCATCGTTTGAAGGACATTCTTTACTCGAAAGCTCATTGGTTTTTTCAAAATTCAAAGTGAAGTAGAATTTTGATCCTTCACCCTCTTTGCTTTCAACTACTATATTTCCTCCCATCATATGGGTTAAGTTCTGACTAATTGCAAGGCCTAAGCCTGTTCCTCCATAGTTAGAGTGAATGCTCTTGTCCACTTGCTCAAAGGCTTTGAACAACAGTGGTATTCTATCTTCAGCAATTCCTATACCGTTATCTTCAACCGAAAAATAAACTTCAACATTTTTCTCGTCAATGGAATGGGATTTGATAGTAAGCTGAACCTTGCCATTTTCCTCACTTGTAAACTTCACTGCATTGCTCAGAAGATTAAATAGAATCTGTTTTATTCTCATTCGATCCCCTTTGACCAATCCTTCTGGCAGCTCAATGTTGTCATGATTAAAGGTTATCTCTCGCTCATTTGCCTTAACATTAGTAAGCTGAATAACATCTTCAACCACCGCACCTAAGCCAATCGCCTCATTATCAATTACAAACTTGCCGGATTCGATTTTTGACATATCCAGCACATCGTTTACAAGGTCTAACAAATGCAGCGAGGCCTTTGAGATTTCCGTCAATGTGTAATCAGTTTCGTTCTTACTTTCCATTCTGTTTGCCAGCTGTGTCATGCCAATAATAGCGTTCAGCGGCGTCCTTATTTCATGGCTCATTCGAGCAAGGAACTCACTTTTTGCATTCGATGCAACGTTTGCAGCTTCTGTTTGGCGTTCTAATTCAGCCGTTCTCTCTTTAACAGTAATCTCTAGTTTGTCATTATTTTCTAAAAGTTGAACACTTTTCAAGAAGTTGGCAACATACATTTGGTAAATAAGTATTGAAGTGCAGGATATAAGAACTGTAATTATTATCAGATTGGTCCATGTGTCAGTAATTAAAATCGAATCTGAGGTGTTCACCTGATTTCTTGTCGCAAAAAGAGCAAACCACAAATATGCAAAGGCTCCCCCTATTGTGCAAACACTCTGTATCGGGTGTATTATTGGGAATAATCCAACTATTAGAATTGCTATTATGTAACTATTGACGCCGCCTGTTGATAAAATATTAAGCGTACAGAAGATCATCTGTATTATAAGATAGGTATATAGAAGGCTGTTTGTCGTGACCTTTTTTATCCACGCGGCCTTTAGTTTTTCCTTTTTAATAAGCGTCAAAATCACGAAATATATTATGCCGAGGGCTAGAGTCCCCATAGACAGGAAAATATATATCATGATATCGCTTGATTTTGAATCTGCTGGTTTAAAGATATTGATGACATTAAGTACAATTTGCATCACAATTATGTAAATCGAAAACACATACATACGTGAAACATTGGTTTTAGCAATTGCTGCGCCAAATTTTGCTTTATACTCTTTAGGTACGGTTATTCTAAAGAGATTGTCTACACTAAACCTCTTTTTCATATCTACCTCTATATAATTTCTTGTAAGTATTAATAAGAAAGTTTACTCTGCAAAGTCTTAGCCTTTCAACGGCTCATGTATGTATAAGTATAATATAAATGTGGCAGAATTTCAACAAACTTATTATGTAGTAACGGCACTTTGGCATAAAATATAATGCCAAATGTTTTAGAAAGTGTGCTTCCATGATTCAAGTGGTAAATATTGGTAATTCATGCAGTGTTCTTGCCCTCCTTCTACGCCAAAGCCCTTATATAAAAAAAGATACCGTTTACACGGTATCTCCAAAATTTAATATTAAGTTTGGTCTTTTGTCTGTTCTCTATACTTCTACAGAATGTTTATATAAAACAATCCATAAATCACTGCTGCATTTGCTATAATTCCTATCGGCATAAGAATCTTGAACTTCATCTTTTGTGTTTTATGGTTAAAAGCCATTGCGCCTATAGTTATCCCTAGTGCGCCCATTGCAAAGTTTATGGTCAGCAATGTTTTTTCGCTTATTCGGGATTTGTCCACTTTTGCCCTATGCTTATCAATTCCCATCATTATAAAGGTAATCAGATTCCATAAAACCATTATAATTATCAGTAGTTTCATGTGAAACATCTCCTTTATTTAAGTGTTTTCAATAGGTCCAAGAGTCTCTCTCTTTCATCTTTGGAATAATATTCTATTTCTATCTTACCCTTTGATTTGCCATCACCGATGGTAACCTTGGCACCCAAAATGTTTTTTAGGTCCTCTTCGACTCTTGCGATGTTAGGATCTTTTTTCTTCGACGCTGGTTTTCTTTTCTTTGTGGTTGCTCCTTGCACGGCCATTTTTTCCACTTCTCTAACAGAAAGACCCTCATCAATAATTTTATTCCATAGATTCTTTCTCGTTTCTTCGTCTGAAACAGTTATTAGAGTTCTTCCATGAGCTGCCGACATCTTCCCTAAAGAGATGCTTTCCTTTATATATTCCGGCAATTTTAGAAGTCTCATTGAATTTGTTATGTATGGTCTGCTTTTGCCCACGCTTTTGGAAACTTGCTCTTGCGTTAGTCCAAAGTTTTCAGTCATTTGTCTAAGACCTTCGGCTTCTTCTATCGGGTTCAAGTCCTCACGCTGCATATTTTCTATAATGGCAATGAGCATGTTTTGCTCATCATCAAACTCTCTTACAAGGCACGGAACCTGTGCAAGTTCAGCTTTGATAGCTGCTCGCCATCTTCGCTCCCCTGCAACAATTTCAAATCCTTTGTTTTTTCTTCTAACTACTATAGGTTGAATTATCCCATGTTCTTTGATAGATGCTGCTAACTCACCTATTTTTTCTTCATTAAACGTTTTGCGGGGCTGATTAGCATTTGGCATTATGTCATGGATCTTTATATACTGCACCGCATCTTGATCGTTTGTAATTTCTTTGGTTGCGGGTTTTTCAACGGAAGCTTTGGCTGGAGCATCGGCAAAAAGCGCGTCTAAGCCTCTTCCTAATCCGCCTTTTTTTGCTGTTGACATACTACTCCTCCTCTAGCTCAAGAAATTCTTCAGCGAAGTCTATGTACGCTTCTGCTCCTTTTGATTTAGGATCGTACTCTGTAATAGGTAACCCATAGCTTGGCGCTTCTGCTAATCTTACATTACGCGGAATCACTGTGGAGTATACCTTGCCTCCGAAATATTTTTTTACCTCTTGAACCACTTGTGCTGATAGGTTGGTTCTTCCATCAAACATGCTAAGAATAACCCCTTGCACTTCCAGCTCTGGGTTTAGGCTTTTCTTTACTAGTTCTATGGTGCTCACCAATTGGCTTACGCCTTCCAACGCATAAAATTCGCATTGAATAGGAATTAGCACGCTATCTACCGCCGCCAATGAGTTTATAGTCAATAGTCCTAGTGACGGAGGGCAGTCGATGAAGATATAGTCATACTCGTCTTTTACTTTATCAAGACCAGCTTTTAATGCGGTTTCTCTTCTTTCAACCTGAACTAACTCAACTTCTGCACCGGCCAAGTCAACACTTGCAGGTATCAAGTCAAGATTCTCTGTATCCGTCTTCATTATAGCATCTCTTATGTCGTATTCACTATCTACGAGAATGTTATAAATAGTGTCCTCCAAGCCTTTCTTGGCAATTCCAAGTCCGCTTGTAGTGTTCCCTTGTGGATCTATGTCCAACACTAAAATCTTTTTCCCCTTCAAGGCCAGGCAGGCTGCCAGGTTTATATTGGTTGTAGTTTTTCCTACACCACCTTTTTGGTTGAATATTGCTATTGCTTTTCCCAAAATACTTCCTCCTATTTTATGTCTGCTGTTATTATATAATATTTTCACACTCATTACTATAGTTATTGTTAAAAAAATAGATGTTTCACGTGAAACATCTATCTATTTTTAGCTTTCCTGTTGGTCTGGCTGGGAGCGTACGGCTTTGCTATTTGTTTCCATTTTTTCCCATTTATGTCAATTCTCGATTTACCTTATTGGCTCTTTTGCAGGGGTTCCTGCTTTTCTCGGGTACTTTGATCCCGTTTTGTCTGTCTTTTTTATTAGCACTATCTTGTGCTCGTCTCCGACTTGGTGAAGCGGTGTCGGCGCCATTCTTTCATATTCGCCACCTAAAATTTTGATAGCCTTTTGAGCAGTTTCCAGCTCCGCCTCGGAGTCTGCGCCCTTGTAGGCAACCATATATCCTCCCACTTTTACGAATGGCAAGCAATATTCGCTAAGGACGGTTAGATTTGATACGGCCCTTGAGACACAAAGGTCATAGCCTTCTCTATGGCGAGGATTTCTAGCCAAATCTTCGGCTCTTGCATGAACCGTTTTGACGTTTTTTATTCCTATAGCTTCGCAAAGTTCGTCAATGATTTTCAGTTTTTTGTTTAGGGAATCAGCAAGAATGAATTCTTTTTCTGGAGACAAAATCGCCAACGGAACTCCCGGGAAGCCTGCGCCTGTTCCCATATCTAACACTTTATTTGCTTTTACGTATTCTGGCAAATTAAAACAGGCTGCCGAATCCACAAAGTGCTTAATAGTGAATTCCTTAGGATCTCTTATGGCCGTTAAGTTGACCATTTCGTTCCATTGAAGCACGCCACTGCGATATGCGTCAAACTTTCTGAGCATATCTTCGTCGTAAGGCATTTTGTTTTCTTCGAAATATTCTATAAGTTGTTTCACTATTTTCCTCTTCTTCTTTTCTCCAAATATACAAGGAGAACATTGATGTCTGCTGGTGATACTCCAGAAATTCTCGAGGCTTGGCCTAAAGATTCTGGCTTTATCTGGTTTAGTTTTTGCGATGCTTCAATTCTTAGTCCATCGATTTTTTCGTAGTCAAGTTCGTGGTCGAGTTTCTTGTTTTCTAATTTTTTGAATCGTTCTATTTGGGCGAGCTGCTTTTGGATATATCCTTCATATTTTATATGAACTTCTAATTGTGTTACCTCATGATAAGAAAGTTCAGGTCGAGTTTCATCATCTATTTGCGCCAAGTCTTTGTATGTGATCTGCGGTCTCTTTAAAAGATCTGCCATAGAAATTCTTGACTGTACTGGCGAGGTTTCATGTGCTTCCAAAAATTCATTTATCTCTTTTGGTGTAAATGTTTTTTGGTTCAATCTTTCAAGCTCTTTTCCAACATTTTCCTTTTTTGCCAAATATCGCTTATATCGCTCCTCAGAGGCCAATCCGACTTCATATCCCTTGTCTGTCAAACGCAAATCTGCGTTGTCTTGCCTCAGAACCAGCCTATATTCCGCTCTGGACGTCATTATTCTGTAAGGTTCATTAGTCCCTTTTGTCACCAAATCGTCGATTAGAACGCCAATATAAGCCTCGTTTCTTCCCAGAACTAGCGGATTTTTTGACGAAATTTTGCGAACTGCATTAATTCCTGCCATCAATCCCTGAGCTGCCGCTTCTTCATATCCGGAGCTTCCATTAAATTGTCCTGCGCAAAAAAGATTTTCAATCTGTCTATTTTCTAAACTCAATTTTAAATCTTGAGGGTCGATGCAATAATACTCGATCGCATAGGCCGGTCTAACTATTCTAAGATTTTCAAGTCCTGGTATTGTTTTGTAAAAAGCAAGTTGAACATCCTCAGGCAAGCTAGATGACATTCCTTGTATATACATTTCGTCAGTATCCAAACCTTCGGGTTCTACGAAAAGTTGATGCCTCTCTTTGTCCGCAAATCTATTTACTTTATCCTCGATGGACGGACAATATCTTGGGCCGATTCCCTCTATCTGTCCTCCGAACAAAGCCGATCGATGAAAATTAGCTCGAATCACTTTATGAGTTTCTTCATTAGTATATGTAAGCCAGCAAGAAATTTTATTTCCTCCCACCTTATCGTTCAGGAAAGAAAACGGAACCGTTTCCTCGTCGCCTTTCTGCTCCTGCATTTTGGAATAATCCAAACTGCTTCCTAAACATCTAGCCGGTGTGCCAGTTTTAAACCTACGAAGTTTCATTCCGTGCTTCTTTAAATTTTCTGCTAACTCGTTAGATGGCGCAAGGCCGTTAGGCCCACTTTCAAATGCGCTACTCCCGATAAAAATCTTTCCGTTTAAGAAAGTTCCCGTTGTCAGGATTACTGCCTTTGCCTCATAACAAGTCCCGGTCTTTGTAACGACTCCCGTCACCTTACCGTCTTCAATAATCAAGTCCGTCACTTCCCCCTGTTTCATGTCCAGGTTAGGTGTTGACTCGATAGTCTTTTTCATTTCTATATGGTAGCGATTTTTATCTGCCTGTGCCCTAAGGGAATGTACCGCAGGCCCTTTAGCAGTGTTGAGCATTTTGCACTGAATAAAGGTCTTATCAATATTGCAGCCCATTTCTCCGCCAAGTGCATCTATCTCTCTAACTAGGTGACCTTTTCCGGTTCCCCCTATAGACGGATTGCACGGCATCATTGCTACCGCTTCTAAGTTCATGGAAAACATCAATGTTCTTTTGCCCATTCGGCTTGCAGCAAGAGCAGCTTCGCAACCAGCATGGCCAGCGCCTACTACAATCACATCGTATTCTCCCATAAAAATTCTTTCCATTATATATAAAGTCCTTTCAAACTTATTTTCCTAAACAAAATCTTTCAAACACCTTGTCAATTATATCAGAGGTTGCCGTCTCTCCAATTATTTCTCCCAGAGCCTCGTATGCCCTGTTTACATCAATCTCGATAAATTCCAAAGGTTCTCTTATTTCAGTCATTTGCAAAGCATCCGCCAGACTCTGGCTTCCTTCTTCCAAAAGATTTTTGTGGCGAAGGTTCGTCACCAGCATATTTTCTCCATGACTTACTTGACCTCCATACACCATGTCCTCTATGGCTGCTGCCAACTCTTTTGACCCTTTGCCATCAATCAACGCAGTCTCTATTATAACTGCCTGAGGCATTGCTTTGGTTAGTTTCGCTGCTGTAATCACAGAGCCTTTATCTCTTTTGTTAAGCAGAATTATAGCTTTGCGATCTGCAATATAATCAATTATTTCGTGATCCTCTGGATCAAGGTCGTTGCTTCCATCAATTACGAAGACAACTAAATCCGAATTATTAAAAGCCTCTTTGCTCTTCTCAATTCCTATTTTTTCTATTACGTCCTCAGTCTCATGGATGCCGGCTGTATCTGTTAACACAACAGGAATGTTGTTTATTACAAGCCTTTCCTCTATTGTATCTCTTGTGGTTCCCGGGATATCTGTTACTATGGCTCTGTTCTCGCCGATAAGAGTGTTCATCAAGGAGGACTTTCCTACATTAGGTTTTCCTACTATTGATACTTTTAATCCCTCTCTGATTATTCGCCCTGTGTTAGCAGTGGACAATAGCTTGACTATTTTGTCCCTTGTATTTTTCAACGCCTCCGACAATTTTTCGTAGGTCATTTCTTCAATGTCCTCGTCTGGATAATCAATGTTTACCGTAAGGCTCACCAATATATCCACAAGGTCTGCACGTATTTCCTTTATTTTTGCAGAAAAAGCTCCTTCAAGCTGGTCGAGGGCTACATCGAAAGTTTTTTCAGTCTTGGCTTTGATCAAATCGATTACAGCTTCTGCCTGTGACAAATCAAGGCGTCCATTCAAAAATGCTCTTTTGGTGAATTCTCCTTTTTCAGCAAGTCTTCCGCCATTTTTCAATACTAAGTCCAAAATTTTTCTTAAAGAAATAATGCTGCCATGACATTGTATTTCTACTACATCTTCAGCCGTATATGTACGAGGGCCTTTCATATATACAGACATTACCTCGTCTATTTTCTTGCCACTTTCAGGATCTATTATGTGACCATAAGCAAGCGTTCTGCTTTTTATGTTTTCGGACACAGGAACAAAGACCTTCTTCAAAATTGTCAAGGCCTCTTCTCCGCTTATTCTTACTATTCCTATTCCGCCCTCGCCTTGGGCCGTTGCAATAGCAACAATTGTATCTTCCATCATACGCTTTTCCCTAATTAGTTAATTTGTTGCAAAAAGGGCTGTCAAAGAGACAGCCCTCCATATTATTTCAGCTCAATTATAACCCTTCTATATGGGTCTTGTCCTTCGCTTCTAGTTAACACCTTGTCGTGGTTGTGAAGAGCTTCGTGAATCACCTTTCTTTCATACGGGTTCATCGGTTCAAGCTTAACACTTCTTCTTGTTTTCATTACCTTGTTGGCAAGTCTATACGCCAGCGCTTCAAGGGTGCTTTCTCTCTTTGCTCTATAATTTTCGGCATCTACTACCACTCGAGTATATTCTTCATTGCCTTTGTTAGCTACAAGGCTTGTCAAATATTGGATAGCATCCAAGGTTTGTCCTCTTTTGCCTATTATAGTTCCAGAATCTTTGCCTTGAATGTTCAAGAACAAAGCTTCGTCATTTTTCTTGGCTTCTATTTCTAGATCCAATCCCATTTCCTTCATTACTTTTCTAAGGAAATCTAGTGCTTCGTGTTCTTCGCAAGGAACTAAGTTCTCTTCGTTGAGTTCTCGTTCTTTTTTGAAGTTTTCTTCCTGTCCAACTCTTGGTTCCTGCTTTGCAGGTTCCTTTGCGAACTTTTCTGTCTGTTGAGTCTGCACTTTTGGTGCCTTTTCGGTTTCAATGACTTCCTTTTTATATTCAGTTGTCGGCTTTGCTGACTCCTGCTTTTTTTCTACCCTAACGAGGGCAAGTTTTGAGCCAATTCCGAAAAAGCCTCTTGAAGGTTCCTCTAAAACAGTAACTTCGACTTCATCTATGGTAAGTTTCAGATCTTCTAACGCCAAGCTTACGGCGGTTTCTACATCTGTTCCCCATTTTTCAGAAAAATCTGCCATGTTTTGCTTTTCCTCCAATATAAAGTTATGCTCTCGCTACTTTTTTCTTCTTCTTTTTCTTAGTTTCTCCTAACATCTTCTTCTTCATTTTAGCGAAGTGGATGTTGTAGAAGATTTGAATTATCTGATTCAAAGACCAATAAATAGCTAATCCTGCTGGATAGCTTCTTGCCATAACCAAAATCATTACAGGGAAAAAGTATTTCATAACTTTGTTCATAACCTGCATTTGTTCTGCATTTGGTCCAGCGGTCTGATTGGTCTGAGAAAAATAGGTTGCTATAAAGGTAGCAATTCCCGCCACTACCGGAAGTATCCACTTATCAGGTTGTGATAAGTCAGGGATCCACAAGAATTCTTCGTGGATAGCAAAAAGCATGGAATCAGAAGAAATATAGTTCATTGGGTTTCTCAACAAAGAAAAAAGTCCCATTATAACTACCATCTGAACCAACATTGGAAGGCATCCGCCATACATGCTACCGCCTTCTTCTTTATATAGCTCTGACATCTTTTCATTCATCAGAGTTTTATCTTTAGCATATTTTTGCTGTATTTCCTTGATTTTGGGTTGCATTTTGCTCATGTTGGTTGTAGTCTTTATCTGCTTTGCATATAAAGGGTACATTACAACCTTTACTAAGACCGTAAATGCAATTAAAGCAAGACCATAATTACCTATTAAGTCATAAATCCATGTGAGCAAATAACTCATTGGACCTGCTAAAATTCTCATCAATTTCCTCCATTATTTTAAAGGGTCGTATCCTCCTTCATGCCAAGGATGACACTTTAAAATTCGTTTAATTCCCAAGTAACCGCCTTTTATTGGCCCGTATTTTTCCAGTGCCTGTATAAAATATGTCGAACAGGTTGGAGTAAAACGACATGTCGAGGGGAAAAGCGGCGAAATAATCTTCTGATAAAACTTAATTAACAGAATCATAATTTTTTTAAAAAAATTACTTATAAATTTCATTTTACTTTTTTAACCCCGGCTCTCCTAAAGGCAGAATTAAGGGATTTTTCAACTTCTGCACATTTTTTGTCACAAATAGTGTTTCTTGCAATGATAATAAAATCATAGCCAATAGGCAGCCTCTTTTCGATGCTACGATAGCTTTCTTTCATAAGGCGCTTTGCTCTGTTTCTTTTAACACTATTTCCGACTTTTTTGCTTGCCAAAACCCCTGTCCTGTTATAAGAAAGTCCATTTGGACGATAAAATAAAACTACATATCGGTCTCCAATTGACTTGCCTCTTTTATATATGGCCGAAAAATCGCCATTTTTTCTCAAAACATTCTTTTTTAGCATTGTTTACAAATCCTTCGGATTCATTGATTAAGCACTAAGTTGCTTTCTTCCTTTAGCTCTTCTTCTCTTCAAAACGTTTCTACCGTTTTTTGTGCTCATTCTTTTTCTGAAGCCATGTTCCTTCATTCTCTGTCTCTTTTTTGGTTGATAAGTTTGTTTCATTTCTAAGGTTCTCCTTTCCAAACGTGTTTGTGTAAATCTAAATTCCAATTACACACATATGCCTTGATATTATAAATTAAAAACCGTTGAATGTCAATGATTTCATGGATTATCTTTTCCTCAAAAACTTATTAAAAATTGTTCCCACTTTTATCCACATCCTGTGGATAACTTATTTAATTATTTATTTTTCAAATATCACAAGTTCACACTTGCCTGTGGATAACTTTTTAGTTAGAATGTAACTATACAACAAAAAAATTAAGAAGGTTTGTTATGGATTATAATAAGATTTGGGAAAGCGTACTTAGCAAAATGGAGCAGCTAACAACTCCAATAAGCTATACAACATGGATTCTACCCCTAAAAATCAGAAGGATCGACAAAGAATTAAAAATAGTTTATCTTGAGGTCAATTCAGACAGCAAAAGTGAATTCATCATCAAGACTATTAAAAATAGATATATTACCGGCCTCGAAACTACTTTTAAGGAAGTTTTAGAGGATAGTTTTCGTGTAGTTTTAAAGGATTCTGAGCAATATAGAGTCGAAGAAGAAAAAACCGAACCAAAACTCAAACCTAAAACTAATACTTTGAACCACGAAAAAATATTCAATCCAAGATTTAATTTCGCAAATTTTGTAGTTGGTAACAGCAATAAGTATGCTCATGCTGCCTCCTTGGCAGTCGCCGAGTCTCCATCAGAAGCTTACAACCCTCTGTTTATATATGGTGCTTCTGGACTTGGTAAGACACATTTGATGCATGCTATTGGAATTTACCTTTTAGAAAATAATCCTTCACAAAATGTTTTATATGTTTCCTCTGAAATGTTTACAAATGAGCTTATAAAAGCTTTGCGTAATCACACTATGAACGAATTTAAGTCGAAATATAGAAAAGTAGACGTTCTTCTTATTGATGATATACAATTTTTAGAGGGAAAAGAAAATACACAGGAAGAATTTTTCCACACTTTTAACTCCCTATATGATTTAAATAAGCAGATAATCATTTCGAGTGACAGGGCTCCAAATAAATTGGTAAATTTGGAGGAAAGACTTAGATCAAGATTCCAATGGAACTTAATTGCTGACATTCAGCCGGCAGATTATGAAACAAGAGTTGCAATCCTGATTAAAAAAGCAGAAAATATGGGTCTAAACTTAGAAGAAAACCCTGAACTTTATGATGTTGTCTGCATGATCGCAGAGAAAATAAAAGATAATATTAGAGAACTTGAAGGAGCATTGATACGAGTAGTATCTTTCTCTCAACTACTAAATGAAAAATTGGATAAGAATTTTACTCGAAAAACTTTAAAAGATATTTTTAGTAATTTAGAAAGAACTGTAACTCCTGAGAAAATCAAGAAAACCGTCTGCAAACACTACGGAATAAAGGTTTCTGATATGGAATCTTCTAAAAAAACTAATAATATAGCTTTTCCAAGGCAAATAGCAATGTATCTTATTCGTGAGATGACAGATTACTCTCTTCCTAAGATTGGACAATTCTTTGGAGGAAAACATTATACGACTGTTTTATATGCTTGCGACAAGATAAATGATGATTTGCAAATAGATAAAAACTTGTCCGAAATAATAAATCAAATCAAAGAAGAGTTGAAAGAATAATAGTTATCCTAACCATTAAAAAGCATTTAACTTTTACTCCATATAATTTGAACAACCGTTTCTGTTGACGTTTTAATGGGTTTAGAAGTTATCCACAGATTTCACAGGCCCTACTACTACTATTACTACCAATAAATATAATTATTAACTAATACGGAGGTATTGTATGAAATTTTCTTGTAACCAACATACTCTTACAAAAGCACTTAATATTGTTTCAAAAGCAGTCACTATAAGAACCACTATTCCTATCTTAAAAGGCATTCTTCTAAAAGTAGATGCTAACGGGATACTTACTATGGCAGCTTCCGATTTAGACTTAAGTATAGAGAAGAAGATAAAAGTAGAAAATAGTACCCCAGGCGAAATAGTGGTACTTTCCAAGTTATTTGGAGATATAATAAGAAAACTTCCTGATGGAGTAATAACAATTGAAGAAAACGACGGTAAAATAAATATCAAATGTTCAAATTCCGAGTTTAACATAATAGGACTTTCCGCAGAAGAATTTCCTAATATAAACCCTAATGAAGAAGACACAGAAAAATTAGTTTTCAACAAAGAATTATTAAAAGACATGATAAAGAAAACCTCTTTTGCTGCAAGCATAGACGAAAATAAAGGTGCTATGACTGGAGTTCTTATTGAAATGGACGAAGATAGCTTAAACATGGTAGCTATAGACGGCTTTAGAATGGCAATAGCAAGAGAACAAATGAAAAACAAGAAAAAACAAAACATTATAATACCTGCCAAAATACTCACAGAAATAAGCAGAATAATAACAGAAGAAGAAATAAACAGTGATGATGTAACAATGGTTCTAAATGAGAAAAAAGCGATATTTGTTATGGAAAACACTAAAATTGTTATAAGACTTTTAGAAGGCGAATTCATGAATTATAACAGAATAATACCTACAGAAAACCCTTGCAAGGTTGTATTAAACAAAAATGATTTAATGAACAGCGTAGAAAGAGCATCACTTCTTGCAAAAGTAGGAAAAAACAATCTTATAAAACTTGAAATAAAAGATAACGGCATAGAAATAACTTCCAAGTCAGAAGAAGGAAATGTTAAAGAGGAAGTAATCGCTTCAAAAGATGGAAATGATATTATAATAGGATTCAACTCAAAATATTTAATAGATGTACTAAAAGTAATAGATGATGAAAACATAACCATGCTTTTCAACACAAATGTAAGCCCTTGCTTGATAAAACCACTTTCTGGAAATGAATTTGAGTACTTAATATTACCAGTAAGAATAAATCAATAATGTATATAAAAAAAATAGAATTAAAAAACTTCAGAAATTATGAAAACCTTGAATTAGAGTTTAATGAAAAGGCGAATTTTATAATTGGCAATAATGCTCAAGGCAAAACTAACCTTCTTGAGGGGATTTTTATGTCTTCGGTTGGAAAATCTTTTAGAACTTCAAAAGATAGTGAAATGATTGGCTTTGATAAAGATTTTAGCAAAATTAAAGTTACAGCGCACAAAGATTTATTTCCGATAGAAGTAGATATAACTTTAAAAAAGGATGCTGGAAAATTCATAAAGGTAGATGGAGTTAATATATCAAAAACATCAGATCTTTTAGAAAATGTATATATAGTTATATTTTCACCTGAAGATTTAAAAATAGTAAAAGATGAACCGGAAAAAAGAAGAAGATTTATAGATCGAGAACTTTGTATAATAAAACCATCATATTACGACAGTTTTTTTAATTATAAAAAAGTTTTACTCCAAAGAAATACTTATATAAAAGAAAAAAGCATAGATAAATCCGTTCTCGACATATGGGATATGCAGCTTGCAAAGTATGGAGCAAAAATTATATCGATGAGATATGATTTTATACAAAAAATAGATAAACTGAGCAATGAAATTCATAAAAGCATAACCAATGGAAAAGAAAATCTGCGTATAGAATATGATCCTAACATTAAAATGGCAGATGAATTGGAAAAAACAGTTTACGAAGCTATTAAAAATTCTTATTCAAATGACCTTAGGCTGAGAACCACAACAAAAGGGCCACATAGAGATGATATACAATTTTATATAGATAATGTAAATGTTAGAAGCTTTGGATCTCAAGGTCAGCAAAGAACTACAGCACTCTCTCTTAAACTTGCAGAGTTAAATATAATAAAAGAAGAGACTGGAGAAAGTGCAATTTTGCTTTTAGATGATGTTATGTCAGAACTTGATTCAACACGACAGGAATTTTTGATAAAAACCTTATCTGACATACAACTTTTTATAACAACAACAGAGATTACACAGAATCTAAAAGACGCAGTTTCCAAAGGAAATATATATACAATTGAAAAAGGAAAAGTAAAGCTATAAAAAACATACCAGAATCAAGAGATATATACGCTGTTTTTTATAGCTTTTTTAGTTGGAAAAATCGGTTTTAAGAGGGGTAAAAATAAAAAAACAAGAAACAATATTAAATGAAGAATTTATTTGAATAAAACCCCAAAATATGGTATACTAATCGCTGGGATTGTAACTTGCTTAAAGCAACAAAACAATCAAGGAAATATATAAAAGAAAAGGTGAAAACATGAGCTTATTGGAAGAAAAAACCAAGGGTAATTATGACGCAGCACAAATACAGGTTTTAGAAGGTCTTGAAGCAGTAAGAAAAAGACCCGGAATGTATATAGGAAGTACTGGGCCAAGAGGGCTGCACCACTTAGTTTATGAAGTTGTGGATAACAGTGTGGATGAAGCACTGGCAGGCTTTTGTAAAACAATAAAGATAACTATTTGCAAGGATAATTCCGTAATTGTAGAAGATGACGGAAGAGGTATGCCTGTGGATAAACATCCAAAGATGGGAATCCCTGCGGTAGAAGTTATCCATACAATTCTCCATGCCGGAGGTAAATTTGGCGGTGGCGGATATAAGGTTTCCGGAGGACTTCACGGAGTTGGAGCTTCTGTAGTAAATGCCCTATCTACTAACATGGAAGTAGAAATAAAGAGAAACGGCAACATCTACAAGCAGACTTATCAAAAAGGAAAAACTGCTAGCCCTCTTGAAATAGTAGGAGAATCAAAAAAGACAGGATCAAAAACCACATTCTGGCCAGACCCTGAAATATTTGAGACTATTGTTTTCGATTACGAAGTTCTTCAACACAGGCTTCGTGAAATGGCTTTCTTAAACAAAGGAATAAAAATTATATTCAAAGACGAGAGAGAAGGCAAAAAGAGAAGTGATACTTTTCACTATGAAGGCGGAATCAAAGAATTCGTAAAATTCCAAAACCAAAACAAAGATGCCATCCACCCAGATGTAATCTATTTTGAAGTTATTAAAGAAAATTGCGAAGTTGAAATAGCAATGCAATATACTCAAAGCTACAGTGAGTTAGTTTTGGGATACGCCAATAACATTAACACCACAGACGGCGGTACACACCTTATAGGATTTAGAAGTGCCTTAACAAGAATTTTTAATGACTATGGCAAGAAAAATAAAATTCTAAAGGATAGTGACGATGCTTTAAGTGGAGAAGACGTTAGAGAAGGATTAACAGCTGTTATTTCCGTAAAATTGGCGGAGCCACAATTCGAAGGACAGACTAAGGCAAAACTTGGAAATCCTGAAATAAGAGGATTTGTTGAAACATCAACTAATGAAAACTTAACAGCCTTTCTTGAAGAAAACCCAACCCAAGCAAAAATTATACTTGAAAAATGTATCAAAGCAGCAAGGGCAAGGGAAGCAGCAAGAAAAGCTAGAGACCTTACCAGAAGAAAAGGTGCATTAGACAGCTTTGCATTACCAGGAAAACTGGCTGACTGTTCTGACAAAGACCCTTCACAATGTGAAATATTCATAGTCGAAGGAGACTCTGCGGGGGGACGTGCCAAGGACGGAAGAGATAGAAAACGTCAGGCGATTTTGCCACTTAGAGGTAAAATACTAAACGTAGAAAAAGCAAGACTTGATAAGATTCTTAATTCTGACGAAATAAAGAACATGATAACAGCCTTCGGTTGTGGAATCGGAGACGATTTTAATGTTGAGAAACTCAGATATCACAAGATAATAATAATGACCGATGCTGACGTCGATGGAGCGCATATTAGAACCCTGCTTCTGACGTTCTTCTACAGGTATATGACACCACTGATAGAAGGTGGCTACGTCTACGCGGCCCAACCTCCTTTGTATCAAGTGAAGAAGGGCAAAGACGCATACTATACATACAACGAAGAAGAACAAACTAAACTAATGAAAAGCATCGAAGAAAAACCTGGCAAGACAGAGATTCAGCGTTACAAAGGTTTGGGAGAAATGGATGCTGAACAACTTTGGGATACAACCATGGACTATAACCACAGAACTCTGATTCAGATTACTGTTGAGGATAGTGCAGATGCGGACCAAACTTTCTCCACTTTGATGGGAGATAAAGTTCCTCCTCGTAAAAAATTCATTGAAGATAATGCTAATTATGCCAAATTGGACGTGTAAGGAAAGGAGGGCTTATAGATGACTACATTTTTAGAAGATCAGAAGTTGATTCAACACGAAATCAACAAAGAAATGAAAGACTCATATATCGATTATGCCATGAGCGTAATCGTAGGCCGTGCCCTTCCTGATGTCAGGGATGGACTGAAGCCAGTACATAGAAGAATCCTTTATGGTATGAGTGGGCTAGGAATAACTCCGGACAAGCCACACAAAAAGTCGGCACGTATCGTCGGAGAAGTAATGGGTAAATATCACCCACATGGAGACTCATCAATTTACGATGCAATGGTAAGATTAGCACAGCCATTTAGCATTCGTTATATGCTAATAGACGGACACGGAAACTTTGGTTCAGTGGACGGAGACGGTGCTGCTGCGATGCGTTATACCGAGGCGAGAATGACACCTCTTGCGTTGCAAATGCTTAGAGACCTCGAAAAAGATACTGTAGATTATATGACTAACTTTGACGGCGAGGAAAAAGAACCTACCGTACTACCAGCAAGATTTCCGAACCTTCTAGTAAACGGATCTAATGGTATAGCAGTAGGTATGGCGACCTCAATTCCACCTCACAACTTAGTAGAGGTAATTGATGCTGCCGTAAAACTTATAGATGAACCAGAATCTACAGTAGAAGACCTTATTAAGATAGTAAAAGGACCAGACTTCCCTACCGGAGCTGTTATAATGGGCAAATCTCACATGAGAGAAGCCTATCGAACAGGACAAGGTAAGGTAGTAGTAAGAGCTGTAACAGAAATAGAAGAAACTTCCCACGGCAAACAGCAGATCGTAGTTACAGAAATTCCTTATCAAGTAAACAAGGCTCGTCTAATAGAGAAGATTGCAGACCTTGTAAGAGACAAAAGAGTTGAAGGAATTACAGCTATACGAGATGAATCAAACCGAAAAGGAATGCGTATAGTCATAGAACTTAAGAGAGATGCTAATGCTAATATAATCCTAAACAGATTGTATAAACATACTCAAATGCAAGACAGCTTCTCAATGATTATGCTGGCACTTGTAGATGGACAACCAAAGATTTTAAATCTTCATGAAATCATCAACGAGTATTTGAAGCATCAAAAAGAAGTAGTTACAAGAAGAACTATCTTTGACAAGAAAAAAGCCGAAGCTAGAGCACACATCTTAGAAGGTTACCTAATTGCATTGGACAACATAGATGAAATCATCAAGATAATCAGAAGCAGCTATAACGATGCCAAAGAAAAATTGATGGACAGATTCAGCCTTTCAGATATTCAGGCACAAGCCATTTTGGACATGCAGCTACGTAGGCTACAAGGCTTAGAAAAAGAAAAAATCGAAAGCGAATATCAAGAGCTTCTTAAGAAAATCGCATACTATGTAGAACTTCTTGCAGACGAGCAAAAGTTGATGGGCGTAGTAAAAGAAGAATTGATTGAAATTAGAGACAAGTGGGGCGACAAGAGAAGAACTCAGATCAAGGCAGACTCATTGGAAATCGATGAAGAAGATTTGATCGAACAAGAAGAAGTTTGCATCACGGTTACCCATCTTGGATACGTAAAGAGAGTGCCAGTAGACACATACAAGGCACAAAGAAGAGGCGGAAAGGGAATCACTGGACTTACAACTCGTGAAAACGACTTTGTTAAGAACATGATAATGACATCAACTCACGACCACCTCATGTTCTTTACCAATACAGGAAAAGCCCACAGAATCAAGGCTTACGAGATTCCAGAGGCGACAAGAACGGCAAGAGGAACTCCAGCTGTTAATTTCCTAAACTTGATGCAGAGAGAAAGAGTTACAGCCGTAATTCCAATCAAAGAATTTGCAGAAGATAAGTTCTTGGTAGGAGTTACTAAGGATGGTATAATCAAGAAGACTGCTCTTTCCAACTTTGATACCAACAGAAAAACTGGCCTCATAGCAATGAACCTAAAAGAGGGAGACCAGCTTATCGACATCAAGCAAACAACAGGTAGCAATAATGTTATCATCGTAACTAAGCACGGCAAATGCATTTGCTTCTCCGAGGAAGATGTAAGACCTATGGGAAGAATCGCTGGTGGAGTTAGAGCAATCAAGCTTGAAAAAGATGACGAAGTTGTATCAATGGAATTAGTAGAACCTGGTCAGGAGCTTTTGGTAGTTACCGAAAAAGGCTTTGGAAAAAGGACTAAAGTAGAAGAATATAAGATTCAAGTTAGAGGCGGAAAAGGTCTCTTAACCTACGACAAGACCAAGTTTAAGAAAACAGGACAGCTTGTAGGCGCTATGGTTGTAGACGATGAGGATGACATTATGTTAATCAACTCTAACGGAATAATCATAAGAATGCAGGCCAAAGAAATTTCAAGACTTGGAAGAGCAACTCAAGGAGTTAAAATAATGAACGTTGGAGACGAGGTTAACATTATTGCCCTTGCTAAGGTTGCAAGAGAAGACGAACTTGAATTAGAACAAGATTCATCCGAAGTACAAGAGCAACTTGAACTAAAATAAACAAAAGGAGGCTAAACTCATGGCAGACAAATTGAATTTTGTAGTTCCAGGCAAGCCACAATATATAACTATAGTCAGATTGGCCGTGGGTTCTGCGGCTAACACCGCCGGATTTAATGTAGAAGAAATCGAAGACATAAAAACTGCGGTAGGCGAAGCATGCAAGAATATATGTTGCCACGGATCCGAAGGATTTGCTGAGCAATATCAAGTAGACTGCTTTGTCGAAGAAGAAAAAATAGAAATTTATGTGACTGACACAAGTGATAGCCACAAATTAGAAAAGCTAAAAAAGCCGTGTTTTGATTGTCCGAACGAAGGCGATCTAGGGCTTTATATCATCGAATCCCTCATGACAAGTGCAGAACTCGTAGAAGGGCCTAGCCATAAAAAGGCCATAAAAATGATAAAGGCGAAATAATGAACACAGAATTATTCAACCAGTACGCACAAAATCCAACAACAGAACTGAGGAATCAGCTAGTGGAAGAAAATCTGTACATGGTTGATATCCTCATAAGAAAATATTTAGGTAAAGGCGTTGATTACGACGACCTTTATCAAGTAGGAGCGCTAGCTCTTGTTTCGGCAGTGGAAAGATTCGATCTTTCCAAGGGTTTTGAGTTCAAAAGTTTCGCCACGCCTACAATCTTAGGTGAAATAAAAAAATACTTCCGTGATAAGCAATGGAGCCTCAAAGTTCCTCGCAGACTTAAAGAAACTGCGACTAAAGTGAGAGATGTAAAAGTTTCTTTGAGCACTAGCTTAGGCAGAGTTCCTAGCATAGATGAAATCGCAGAAGCAGTCGGACTTTCAAACGAGCAAGTAATGCAGGCGATGGAAGGCTCTAAAGCCTATGGAACTTATTCTCTCGAAAGTG
The DNA here is from genome assembly GCA_964619315.1 of uncultured Oscillospiraceae bacterium. Taxonomy (GTDB): domain Bacteria; phylum Bacillota; class Clostridia; order Peptostreptococcales; family Anaerovoracaceae; genus Fimisoma. The sequence goes on from CAZUEH010000004.1 coordinate 74,170, forward strand.
CCGCTTCAACAAACTCTGACGGAAACGAAGACAATCCCCTAGAAAAGTATATAGGCTTTGAAGATTTGGGATATGAGCGAATAGAAACAAATGAAGTCGTTTCAACGGTGTTGGAACGATTCAGCGAAACCTACAGATATATATTCAAAGAGAGATTTGTCGAGGGCAAACCACAGGCGGTTATAGCTAAAGAACTTGGAGTGTCACAGATGACGATTTCTCGTGCCGAAAAAAAGATCGTAGATCAATTCAAAAAAGAAATACATAGATAAAAAGAAAGAAGGCCATTTGATGAAAAGAGTTTTTTCAGGAGTACAACCTACAGGCAATATTCATTTAGGTAACTACCTGGGAGCCCTCAGACAATTTGTCGAGCTTCAGGAAGACCACCAGTGCGTTTATTGCATAGTCGACATGCATGCGATTACGCTTCCTCAGGATCCTAAAATTTTGAGAGAACACATATTAGATGTAGCTGCCTTGTATTTGGCAGTAGGCATCGACCTTAAAAAATCAATAGTATTTGTTCAGTCAGATGTACCGGGACATGCGGAACTTTCGTGGGTACTAACTTGTAACGCTTACACTGGGGAACTTTCAAGAATGACCCAATTCAAAGACAAGAGTAAAAACAAAGAGTCAGCACCTGCAGGCCTATTCACTTATCCTGTTCTAATGGCGGCGGACATTCTTTTGTATGACACTGACATCGTTCCTGTAGGAAACGACCAGAAGCAACACATTGAACTCTGTAGAGACCTTGCTATAAGAGTAAACGGCAAAAACCCAGACACTTTCGTAGTGCCTGACGGCCGCTTCCTCAAAGCCGGTGCAAGAATAATGGCTTTAGATGATCCAACCAAGAAGATGAGCAAAAGCGCAGAAAACATTCACTCTCGCATATCCCTTCTTGATGAACCATCAAAAATCAAAAAGTCCATCATGAAAGCAACAACCGATTCAGAAGGAATCGTTCGCTTTGATACAGAAAACAAACCGGGAATAAGCAACCTTCTCAATATATACAGCGTACTATCTGGAGAGGCCATCGAGGACCTGGAAAAGAAGTACGAAGGCAAAGGCTACGGAGACTTCAAGAAAGACTTAGTTGAAGTAACAGTAGAGGCCCTTGCACCTATCCGTGCAAAGTATGAAGAAATCCGCAACTCCCAAGAACTTTTAGATGTTCTAAAAGATGGAGCCCAAAAGGCCGATGCAATTGCTCAAAAGACAATGAAGAGAGTAAAAGACAGCTTCGGACTAGGGGTGTAGGGAGCAGCACGAATTAAACCAACCAAAAAGCAGGCAACATTGCCTGCTTTTTTAATACATTTTATATTTTTAGCCAGTCTGAATAGCGAACCGTGTCCATTGCATCCTTTGCATATTTGTCAGCACCAATGCGGTCTGAATACTCTTTATTGAGAACTGCGCCGCCTACGATGACTTTGCACCATGGGGCGGAAGTTTTTAGGAGCTGGATGGTTTTTTCCATTGCAGGAACGGTGGTAGTCATAAGGGCGCTAAGGCCGACTATTGGAGCGTGAGTTTCTACTACTGTTTGGACAATTGTTTCAGGGGAAACGTCTTTGCCCAAGTCTATTACCTTGAAGCCATAGTTTTCCAAAAGGAGTTTTACTATGTTCTTCCCTATGTCATGAATATCGCCTTCTACAGTAGCGATAACCACTGTGCACTTGCTTTTGAAATCAGCAGAGCGAGGCACAAAGATTTTGATTTGCTCGAAAGAGGCCTTTGCCGCTTCCGCGCTCATGAGAAGCTGAGGCAAGAAAAAACGCTTTTCGTCGTACCCATTGCCTACGATGTCGAGAGCAGGGATTATTTCATTTTGAATTACATCAAGAGCTTCTCTACTGGATATAAGTTCTTTTGTGCATTGGACAGCGGCGTCTCTCATCCCTTTTATAATGGCTTTCTGCAAAGGAGAAGCATATTCTCCTTGAGGGCTACCAGCTGCTATCGATACTGCAGAAGGTGCTGCAGCGGCAGCTTGAGGAATATTCTCACTAAACGCTATGTACTCACTACAATTTTCGTCCATGTCATGTAAAGCCTTGTAAGAATAGTAGACTTTGAGCATGTCCTGGGAGTATGGGTTCATTATGGCCGCCGAGAGGCCCTTTTCTAAGGCGCACGCGAAGAAAGTGCTGTTAATTGCATCTCTGCCCGGCAAACCAAAAGAAACGTTAGAAACACCAAGAGAGGTGTGACAGCCCATTTCATTTTTGATGATGTCGAGAGCCTTTAGCGTTTCTTTCGCAGCAAGTGAATCAGCGCTGACAGTCATAGCCAATGTATCAAAGATAATGTCCTTTTTATCAATTCCGTATTCGGCAGCTTTCGCTAATATTTTGCGCGCAATGGCAACCCTGCCCTCTGCAGTAGCAGGAATGCCGTCCTCATCCAAGGTAAGAGCAACTACTAAGCCACCATATTTTTTAACAAGTGGAAAGACTTCGTTCATAGAAGATTCTTTGCCGTTGATTGAGTTGATCATTGCTTTGCCGTTGTAACGACGCAAAGCCGCTTCCATAGCCTTAACGTCTGCAGTGTCGATTTGAAGAGGCAAGTTGATGATGGACTGAAGTTCATACACGGCTTTTTCTAGCATCCACACCTCGTCAATTTCAGGAAGTCCAACGTTGACATCAAGAATATGTACATTAAGATCTTGCTGGCTTATTCCCTCTTGCAAAATATAGTCTATATCTTTTTCCTGTAGAGCCTGCTTGAAACGCTTCTTTCCTGTAGGGTTGATTCGCTCCCCAATGAGTATAGGAGATTTGTCGAATTCCACTATATGAGTGTAAGAAGACACGCAAGTTATATTTTTTGGAGTTACAGGAACTGGGGGAATTGAAGAAGTTCCCTCCACTATAGTTTTAATGTATGAAGGGTCTGTACCGCAGCACCCGCCGATTAAGCGAACCCCTTGACCGACAGCATCAGCAAGATCTGAGGCAAATTCGCCAGGAAGAGTACTGTAAACTGCTTTTCCGTCAACCTCTGCAGGAAGTCCTGCATTAGGCTTGAGGAGTACAGGTATTGAAGAATATTGAAGAAGTTCCTCTATTACTCCTGTAAGTTGCTTTGGTTCAAGGGAACAATTTGCTCCAAGAGCATCAGCGCCCATACCTTCGATAAGTGCAACCATGGCAGCAGGAGAAGCACCGGTCATTAGCTTTCCGTCTTCACCGTAAGCGTTGGAAACGAATACAGGCAAATCGCTGTTTTCCTTAGCGGCTAACAATGCAGCCTTAGTTTCGTAGCTGTCGCTCATGGTTTCTATAAATATTAAATCCACACCTTTGTCAGCACCCGCCCTAACTATTTGGGCAAAAAGCTCAACTGCATCCTCAAAATCATAATCTCCATATGGTTTAAGAAGACGGCCACAAGGACCGATGTCAAGGGCTATGAACTTTTGCTGTGGAGCTGTGGAAGTTTCTTTTGCTCTTTTAGCATTTTCGATAGAGGCGGCAACTATTTGATTTAGCTCGTCCAAAGAAAACTTTAGAGAGTTAGCCCCAAAAGTATTGGTGTTTACCACATTGCTTCCCGCATCAAAATAGTCTCTATGGATTTTTTCTACTTCAGCAGGATGGGTAATATTCCACATTTCTGGATGCTCACCGGGAGCAAGGCCAGCCTCTTGAAGCAAAGTCCCCATTCCACCATCAAGGTAGACTAGGTTATCTTTCATATATTCTAAAATGTTCATGTTTATTCCTCCCTAAAACTACAGTCGAATTTTTCGCATTGGGCACAGGTGCCTGAATGACAATCCTTTTTTATACTGGAAATGCCAATTAAGGCAGAAACTGATTTAGATGGTGACATTAAAAGACTTTCATTTAAGGAAAGCCCTATCTTTCTATTGCAGTCTAATACATCAAAGATGCTCTTTTGGCTTTCCAAAGAAAAATCCCCATAACCTGGGCTAAAACGAGGCCTAGTGAAAAGCCCCTCTGCCAAACAGTCCTTGGTAATTTCATCGTTAAAAGCATTACAAAGACTTTCGATTCGCTCAGCACCTATTGCCTGAAAGCAAAGAGCCTTTGATGGCGAAGTTCGGCCATACCTTGCTATAAGCCTATCGGGTTCAAGACCGATAGTGGCAGCAAACAACACTATCTTCTTACAGTCAGATAGGTTTTTAATTAAATCTTTGCTATTTGTGGTCATAAAAGAAAGATCGGCAATATCCGTTGACACTTCAATGTCAAAAGAGCGGTAGCAAACTTTGTAAGTGAGCTTTGGTGCAAGTTCATCAATACAGTCTTCTACCAGAGCAAGAACCTCCGCAGACGATTCCTTGCAACCCATGTAGCGTAAGATTTCTTTTTTATTTAATTGGGGCGTGTCATATTTTTTGACAAGAAGGGTGTTTATCATAATTTCCCCAAAATGTTTGATAGATTACTTTGTATTTTCTGTGCAACATCTGGTTTATTCATAGAATAAACATGGACATTGGTTATGTTATTAGCAAAAAGGTCGATTATTTGGTCTGTTGCATATGCGATACCTGCTTGCTTCATTGCTTCTGGGTCTGAACCAAACTTGTCCACCAAACTCTTAAAACGTTGTGGTACATGAGAACCAGAAAGGCTAACTGCTCTTTCCACCTGCTTAGCATTGGTGATAGGCATAATTCCTGCAACAACAGGGACGGTAACGCCTGCTTCTCTAAGTTTGTACATATAGTTGTATAGCAAGTTGTTATCAAAGAACATTTGAGTGGTTAGAAATTCGCAGCCAGCATCGACTTTTTCTTTTACAAACTGGATGTCTTCCTTTTGGCTGGAGCTTTCCGGGTGGATTTCAGGATAGCATGCTCCTCCTATGCAGAAGTCAGCACCAGACTCTTTTAGTTCTCTAATAAGGTCGATTGCGTTGTGATAATGCCAGCTGCTTTTGTCGGACAAATCCATGTCCTGTGGCAAGTCCCCTCTAAGGGCCATTATATTTTCAAGGCCAGCCTCTTTAATTTCACGGATTTTTTCGCGAACGGTATCCTTGGTAGAGGAAACGCAAGTAAGATGAGCCAGAGTAGGCACATCATAGAGGTCCTTAATGTTTTTTGCAATATCAAGGGTATATTTACTTGTGCCGCCGCCAGCACCATAAGTTACACTCATAAAGGTAGGCTTTAGCTTAGCGATTTCATCTGTAGCGGCTTTTACACTATCAAATGAAGAGTCAACCTTTGGCGGAAAGACTTCAAAAGATAGGGACAAAGTTTCTTGTTTTAGTTGGTTAATCAATTTCATTATATTTTCACTCTTTTCTTATAATTATACCTAACCATTATACACTGATAAAGCGTGTTAAATCAAGAGTTAGCTTAGCTCTAGCATTGTGTTTAGAGAATAAAAAACGGAAGCTCTTTTGAACTTCCGTTGTCAGCACTATTTCTTGTTAATTTGCAGAAACTGGTATCCTCAGGATTTAGCCCATTTCGCCATAGTAAACTTTTAAATGATTAGAATGTCCGATGTCTTTGAACCCTGCTCCGAAGCCAATCTTTTCTAGTTTCATTTCAGGCATCATGTCATATTCTTCTGCTAAAGTAGATATGATTGCAGCTCCAGTTGGAGTTACTAACTCTGTAGGAACATCGATTTGCTTAAACTTAACATTTTCGTTTGTAAAGATTGCCGAGGTTGCAGGCACTGGCACACTTAGCTTTCCATGAGCGCAAGTGATAAATCCGTGCCCTTCGTTTACTGTGCTAGAAATAATTTTATCAGGGTTTAATTTATTGACTAAAATGGCAGTACCGACGATGTCGATAATAGAGTCAATAGCCCCTACTTCATGAAAATGAACCTGTTCCAAGGTCTTATTATGAACTTTGCTTTCTGCGGCAGCCACTTTTAAGAATATTTTCTTTGCGAGAGCCTTTGTGTTTTCATCTAAACTGCTATTGTCAATAAGTTCGTTAACGTCATAAAGATTTCTATGTTCATGATGATGGTGGTGTCCGCCGTGCAGATGAGGAGCATGACCATATTCGTCTTTTACATCAATTAAGACATCGACATAAGTCCCGCTTATTCCATAGGAGTCCTTTTTATATATTTCTATCTCATAACCATCAACATTCAATTTCTTGACTTCGTCTAAAAAATACTTTTCATCATCAACCAATTCCAATAGCGCACCTAACGTCATGTTGCCACATATTCCGCTAGAGCAATCAAAATATAATAATCTCACAGCTGTTTCCTCCTAGAGTTGTAATAAAATTAAAACGACTACTTTTATTATATTTTATATTATATAAAATGCAACAGGCAATTATTCTTTTGAGAAGTTTTACCGGGAGAGGATAAAGGACTGACATAGATCCATTAAAAAAGCACTTCGATTATTGCCCGAAGTGCTTTTGTGATTTTACAGCTTGCTTATTACGTAGTCGGCAAAATCTTTGCAAGTGTCGCCGTCAGCGAGGCCAGTTACAACGACTTTCTTTTCTGTATCGCAGCAAAGGTGAAGTGCGTCAGCCAAAGAAGACGCTTTGTCTACAAGACCGATGTGACGAAGAAGCATTTCTGCTGCCTTGAAGATGCTTGACGGGTTAGCATAATCTGCAAGGCCGTCTTCTATCATTCTTGGCGCAGAGCCGTGGATGGCTTCGAACATTGCATAGTGGTCGCCGATGTTGGCGCTTCCTGCCGTACCTACACCGCCTTGAATTTCGGCAGCTTCATCAGTGATGATGTCGCCGTATAAGTTAGGCAGTACGAAAACTTGGAACTGATTTCTAATAGACTTGTTAACCAAGTTAGCAGTCATAATGTCTATGTACCAGTCTTCAGCTTTAATATCAGGATATTCCTGTGCAACCTCGTTGCAAATTTTGGAAAATTTGCCGTCGGTTTTCTTCATTATATTAGCCTTAGTAACGATTGATACGCTAGTTTTGCCATTGTTCTTGGCGTATTCAAAAGCTGCTCTAGCAATTCTTTGAGTCCCGCAGTCAGTAGTAACCTTGAAGTCCATAGCCAATAGCTCTGGAACTTCAATGCCTTGACTTCCAAGAGTGTATTCGCCCTCAGTGTTTTCACGGTAGAACATCCAGTCGATTCCCTCTTCAGGTACAGAAACGGGACGAACGTTTGCGTACAAATCAAGTTCTCTACGAAGTGTTACATTAGCACTTTCCAAAGTGCCGCCCTTTGGAGTGGTAGTCGGGCCTTTTAGAATTACATCACAAGACTTAATTGCATCTAAAACGTCAGCAGGAACGGCTGTCGATTGAGCCATTCTGTTTTCTAGAGTAAGACCTTCAATGTCCTTGAAGACGATTTTTTTAGAAGCGAGCTCGTCTTTTAGTAATGTTTCCAAAAGCCTTTTAGCTTCTTTCATTATGATAGGGCCGATACCATCGCCTCCACATAGGCCGATAGTTATAGTATCCAAAGCTAAGAAATCTTTAGGAGGCAAGGCCTCTTTCATTCTTTCCGCTCTGGCGATCTGTTCCTTTAATAGTTTTTCGAACTGAGCTGTAGCTGTGTTGATATATTTTTCCAATTTGCGAACCTCCAATTACATATTTCCTTGACCGACATATTTGAGCAAGCCACCAGCTTTTAAAATTGCCTTTTGTCTGTCAGTGAAACTGCAAACAAGAGTGATTTCTTTGCCTGTCTTATTATCTGTCAGCATAATTTTGCCACTGTCCATACCTGCGTAGATGTCAGAAAGCTTCAAAGCATCGTCTTGTGAAAGCTGATCGTAATCATCAGGATTTTCAAAAGTCAAAGGCAAGATTCCAGCGTTAATCAAGTTTGCTGCATGAATTCTTGCAAAGCTCTTCGCAATTACCACCCTTACACCAAGGTAAAGAGGAACGAGAGCCGCATGTTCTCTTGATGAACCTTGACCATAGTTGTTACCGCCGATTATGATACTTTCGCCTGCTGCCTTAGCTCTTTCAGGGAAAGCCTCATCGCACACTGCAAAGCAGTACTGTGACAGATGCGGAATATTTGAACGATACGGAAGTATCTTTGCGCCTGCTGGCATAATGTGGTCTGTAGTAATGTTGTCGCCAACCTTAAGCACAAGGGGTGCTTCAAGGGAATCTTCAAGAGGCTTGCTTTCAGGGAAAGGCTTAATGTTAGGGCCTCTAAGGATAGGGAGATCCGCTGCTTCCTCTGGTGAAGCAGGAGGAATAACTGCACTATCATCAATTTTGAATGATGTAGGAACAACAACTTCAGGCATTTTGTCAAGAAGCATTGGGTCAGTGATTTCTCCAGTCAAAGCTGCCGCTACAGCAGTTTCAGGAGAAACTAGATAAACCTGACCATCAGCAGTACCTGAACGGCCTTCGAAGTTTCTGTTAAAAGTTCTTAGGGAAACGCCGCCAGAATTAGGTGAGAAACCCATGCCGATACAAGGGCCACAAGCACATTCTAAAACTCTTGCGCCGCTGGCAAGGATGTCGGAAAGTGCACCGCAGTCTGCAAGCATTGACAATACTTGTTTTGAACCTGGTGATATTGAAAGGCTAACTTCAGGGCGAATGGTCTTGCCTTTTAGAAGTGCCGCAACTTTTAGCATATCAAACAAAGATGAGTTTGTGCATGAACCAATACAAACCTGATCCACTTTTGTACCTTTGAGACTTTCAACGGTAACAACATTGTCAGGGCTGTGGGGACAAGCAATCATTGGCTTAAGTGTGTCAAGGTCGATGTCTATAACTTTGTCATAAACAGCATCAGGGTCACTTGATAGAGGAACATAATCCGCTACTCTGCCCTCTGCTTCCAAGAAAGCCTTTGTGATTTCGTCTGATGGGAAGATTGAGGTGGTTGCACCAAGCTCAGTTCCCATGTTGGTGATGGTGGCTCTTTCGGGAACGGAAAGGGTCTTAATGCCTTCGCCTCCCCATTCTACGACTGCACCAACGCCGCCTTTAACTGATAAAATTCTTAGTATTTCAAGACTTACGTCTTTTGCTGTAACGCATTCTCTTAATTTTCCTGTAAGATTGACCTTGTACATCTTTGGCATTGTGATATAGTAAGCACCGCCACCCATTGCAACTGCAACATCAAGGCCGCCAGCACCCATTGCCAACATTCCGATACCGCCGCCAGTAGGGGTATGGCTATCAGAGCCGATTAAAGTTTTGCCTGGTTTGCCAAATCTTTCAAGGTGAACCTGATGGCAAATTCCATTGCCGGGTCTTGAAAAGTACAAGCCATATTTTTTGGCCATAGACTGAATAAAACGATGGTCGTCTGCATTTTCAAAACCTGATTGTAGAGTGTTATGGTCGATATAAGCTACTGAAAGATCAGTGCGTACACGAGGAACTCCCATTGTTTCAAATTCCAGATAGGCCATAGTGCCTGTTGCATCTTGAGTTAAGGTTTGGTCTATTCTTAAGGCCACCTCTTTGCCAGGGGTCATTTCACCGCTAACAAGATGGTCTTTTATTATCTTTTGTGCTATCGTAAGTCCCATTATTGTCTAGTTCCTTTCATTATATTCTCGTAAGCATGCTTAATGTGCTCGCGAATTAGTTCGTCTACTTTTTTCTCGTCTCTACGCTTAAGGGCCTCATAAAGATTCAAGTGTTCCTTGACGGAATACTTGGTTCTGCCACTTGTATTCAAAGACTCCTGTCTATACTTTAGGAGTTTGTGGTGAATAGGAGACAATATTGATTGGAAAATAGGGCTTCCAGACGCAACATATATAATGTCATGAAACTCTGTGTCCAAATTTCTAACTTTTTCTGTATTGCCTTTTTCAGAATAAAATTCTTGCTGATCTAAAAGGTCTTTTAGCTTTGCCAAATCTTCTTCGGATATATTTGTTGCAGCCATAGTTGTAACAATTGGTTCCAAAAAAGCCTTAACACGGAACATATCAGTTACGTCTTGGTCCGTTATTCCCAAAACCACAGTGCCGCAAGGAGAGATTCCAATAAGTCTCTCGTTTTCAAGTCTGGTCATAGCTTCTCTGATAGGAGTTCTGCTTACGCCTAGTTCTTCGGAAAGTCTAGACTCGCTAAGAACTTCGCCAGTAGCATAGACTTTGTTCAAAATGTTTTTTTCTATTATTTCATATACTTGGTTAGCCAAGGATAGTGATTTATAATCTGCCATTACTTTATCCCCTTTCCTTTTGTTAATTCGTTTATCTTGTCCTCCATCTCGCTGTTGGCAAGGCTGGTAGTTCTACCATCTGCATACATTTCGTCAACCCAGGTTTTAAGGGAGGCTACAAGTGGAGAGTCTTTGGTCATTTTCTTGTCTTCCGCGAGACTATAATGCTCGTTAATCCAATAAGCAATTCCGGCCAAGCCAGAAGTCTTACTAACGGCAACGCCTGGAGCTCGGTTAAGAATCTTTGCAGTATTAAAAATATTATATATTTCTTCGTCTTTCATAAGGCCGTCTGCATGAATTCCAGCTCTTGTTACATTGAAGTTTTCTCCAACATAAGGCGTCATAGGAGGAACGGTGTAGCCCATTTCAGTTTTAAAATATTCGGCAATTTCAGTTACAACTGTAGGGTCCATTCCGTCAAGAGATCCTTTCAAAGAAGCATATTCAAAGACCATTGCTTCTAGAGGAACATTACCAGTACGCTCGCCAATGCCAAGAAGTGAGCAGTTAACTGCGCAAGCTCCATACATCCAAGCAGCAGAGGCATTTGCAACAGCTTTATAAAAGTCGTTATGACCGTGCCACTCAAGCATTTCACTTGGAACTCCTGAATGGTGCTGCAAACCGTAAACAATACCAGATACGCTTCGAGGCAAAGCCACTTCAGCATATGGAACTCCGTAGCCCATGGTGTCGCAAGCCCTTATTTTGACAGGGATTCCCGCCTCGTTGGACAAGTCCATAATTTCGTTTACGAAAGGAACAACGAAGCCATAAAAATCCGCTCTGGTTATGTCTTCCAAATGACATCTTGGCACAAGGCCTGCGTCGAAAGCTTCTCTAATTGTTTCGAGATAATAATCGGCAGCTTGTCTTCTGGTCATATTCATTTTCTTGAAAATGTGATAGTCACTGCAAGAAACTAAAATGCCTGTTTCACGGATTTCCAAATCTTTAACCAGCTGGAAATCTTCTTTCTTTGCTCTTATCCAAGTGGTGATCTCAGGGAACTTCAACCCTAAGTTCATACATTTTTCGATAGCTTCCTGGTCTTTCTTCGTGTATATAAAGAATTCGGATTGACGTACCAATCCGTAAGGCCCGCTCAGTCTTGAAAGAAGTTTATAAAGGTCAACAATCTGATCAACCGTATACGGCGCCATAGACTGCTGGCCATCCCTAAATGAAGTGTCTGTAATCCAAATATCCTCAGGCATGTTCATAGGAACTCGTCTGTGGTTAAATGCCAACTTAGGAACTTCATCATAATTAAAAACGTCCCTAAAAAGTTTAGGTTCATCCACGTCCTGTAACGTATAGCGATAGACATCCTGTTCTAGCAGGTTTGTTTTCTTAGAAATTTCAATCATTGCAGTACCCCCTATTATCTGTCTCAAATATTTCAACGCGTTAAAGCGCAATAACCATACCTGTATACAAGTATACCTTTTTTTGAAAAAACAGTCAAGTTTTTGGGAAATGTATACATGATAAAAAACTGCGGAAAAAATCAACAAAAGCCTTGACCTTCCCCCGGGTAGAAGGTATAGAATGTAACCACAAAGGGGGATGAAATGAATATAAATCTTAATTGTGAAGATCGAGGTGCAGGGGAACCTCTAATACTCCTTCATGGGAATGGTGGAAGCGGACAATTCTTCAAACATCAGATGGATTTTTTTTCAAAAGAATATAGGGTAATGGCTATAGACACAAGGGGGCACGGAAAGTCCCCAAGGGGAAATCGGCCATTTACCATCAAGCAATTTGCAGAGGATTTGCATAAGTTTATGTGCGAAAGAGGAATCGAGAAAGCCAACCTTTTAGGCTTTTCCGATGGTGGAAACATTGCAATAACCTTTGCCTTGAAGTATCCCGACATGGTAGAAAGCCTTATAATCAGCGGCGCCAATTTATATCCACAAGGAGTCAAAGCGTCAGTGCAAGTGCCAATAGTCATTTCATATTATCTTATTAAATTTTTTTCCAAGTACAGTAGAAAAAGCGAAAGATTAGGACTTATGGTAAAGCAGCCAGACATCAGGCCTTTAGACCTGGAAAAATTGCAAATGCCAGCGTTGGTAATGGCGGGAACTAATGATATAATAAAGGAAACACATACGCGCCTCATAAAAGTCAATTTGCCTAACAGCAAACTACTTTTCATCAAGGGAGGGCACTCTATTTTGCAAACACAGCACGAAAAAGTTAATAGAGTTGTTGGAAACTTTCTCAAAGAGAAGTCGCAAAATGAAAGGATGGAATAAATGTCTATCATAGAAACAAAAAATCTAACGAAATATTACGGGAAAATCCGTGGAATTGAAAATCTCAATTTGGAAGTTAAAGAAGGTGAGTTTTTCGGCTTCATCGGACCAAACGGTGCAGGAAAGTCAACCGCAATCAGAACCTTGCTAGGGTTAATCAACCCGACATCTGGTGAGGCAGAAGTTTTCGGCATGCCACTTTCTCGCAAAGACGAATACCTCAAAGAAATTGGATACCTATCCTCGGAGGCGACCTTTTATAATCGAATGAAAGTAGGGGAACTTATCGATTATTCTGCCAAACTAAGAGGAAAAGACTGCTCAAGCGAAGCAAAAGTTTTATGCGAAAGACTTGAACTGGACACTAAAAAGAGAATAGACCAATTGTCTTTAGGAAACAGAAAGAAACTTGGCATAGTTTGCGCCATGCAGCACAAACCAAAGCTATATATAATGGATGAGCCCACCAGTGGCTTAGACCCTCTGATGCAAAAGGAGTTCTTTGAGCTTCTTCATGAAAGACAAGAAGAAGGTGCCACAGTGTTCTTCTCTTCCCATGTCCTTTCGGAAATACAGCATCATTGCACTAAAGCAGCAATAATAAGACAAGGAAACTTAGTAGCGGTTGACAGCATAGAGAATCTATCTACTTCCAATGCTAAACAAGTGATCCTTCATGGAGTTTCGACCTTGCCAGAAAACATCAAAGCCAAATCTGTTGTGGAATCACAGCAGTCAGTTACGTTCTTGTATCAGGGCGAAATCAAAGAATTACTTACAGAAATCTGCCGCTTGCCAGTGACAGACGTGACAATAAATGAGCCAGAGCTTGAAGAAATCTTCATGCACTACTATGAAAAGGAGGGGAAGTAATGGTTATTTTCAACAAAGAAATAAGAAAAAACACAAAGAGCCTTTCCATCTGGACCGCATTTATTGCAGGAACGATGCTTATATGTGTAATGCTATATCCTGAAATGAGAAACCAAATGGCGGGGCTTAGCGATATGTTTGCCGACATGGGAGCCTTCACTCAAGCCTTCGGAATGGACCAATTAAACTTTGGAACTCTTATTGGATACTATGGAATAGAATGTGGAAATGTCTTAGGCCTTGGCGGAGGACTGTTTGCGGCATATCTTGGAATAACAGTTCTTTCTAAAGAGGAAAAAGACCATACTGCTGAATTCTTATTATCACACCCGGTCAAAAGATCCTCTGTGGTAGCACAAAAATTAGCGGCTACAATTTGTCAAATCCTCGCACTAAACATTATCGTTTTCGCTGTTTCGGCAGCGTCGATTATAGCTATAGGCGAAGATATCCCGATGAAAGAACTATTGTTACTACATGGAGGGTACTTAATCCTTCAACTTGAAATTGCAACCATCTGCTTTGGTCTTTCTGCATTTCTTCGCAGAGGAAGCATTGGCATTGGGTTAGGTGGCGCAGCACTGCTATACTTTATGAATATAATTGTAAACCTTAGCGAAGGCGCTGAATTCTTAAAATATGTAACGCCGTTTGTATATGCAGAGCCGTCAACTGTAATGGAAAACATGTCCTTAGACATGGTGCTGGTAGGCATAGGAGTGCTATATAGTATAATCTTTGTGGCAATCGGATTCATTCATTATGGTCGCAAAGACATAGCAGCTTAAGAAAAAATAATGCAGGACAAATAAAAAAACACGTGAGATACATAATCTCGCGTGTTTTTGCGTGTTTGTTTAATTAGTCTGCAACGTAAGGAAGTAGTGCAACGATTCTAGCTTTTTTGATTGCAGTTGTTACTTCTCTCTGATGCGTAGCGCAAGTACCTGTTACTCTTTTAGGTAAAATCTTGCCTCTTTCGGTTACATATTTTCTAAGTTTTTCAACGTCTTTGTAATCGATAATTTCAGTTTTGTCGGCGCAGAATTGACAAACTTTCTTTCTTCTCATGCCGCCACCACGTCTTCTTTCCATCATGGTTATCTCCTCTCTTACTAAAATGGGATGTCTTCGTCGATTGCAGAAAATCCTGCAGGAGCATCATCTGGCTTATTATCTTGGCCAGAGCCGCCTTGGGATCCACTACTTTGAGTAAACCCGCCTTGTGAACCGCCACCTTGTGGTCTGTCTCCCCATTCGAGGAATTCTACTCTATCGGCGACAACGTCAGTCGTATAGACGGTAGCACCGTCCTTATTAGTGTAGCTGCCTGTTTGCAGTCTTCCCTGGATACCAACTAATCTACCTTTAACAAGATATTTTTCGCAGTTTTCTGCCTGCTTACCAAATACTGTTACTCTTGGAAAATCAGTTTGCTTTTCACCGCCAGCTCTTGTAGGTCTGTCAATCGCAACAGTAAATGTTGCAACTGCCATTTGAGTTCCAGCAGTGTAACGAAGTTCAGGGTCTCTTGTTAATCTGCCGATTAAAACAACACTGTTCATACCACACCTCTTCCTATTTCTCGTCTTTGTTAACGATGATATGTCTCATAACATTGTCAGAAATCTTAAGTCTTCTGTCAAGTTCCTTTGGTAATGTTGTGTTACCCTTGAACTGAATTACTACATAGTAGCCTTCAGCTTTCTTATCGATAAGATAAGCAAGTTTCTTCATTCCCCAAACATCAACATTTGTGACTTCGCCGTCAGCAGCAATGATGGTTTGAACTGTTTCGACTGTCGCATCCTTTTTAGCATCTTCTAAAGTAGGATCGATAATGAACATAACTTCATAGTTTCTCATTGTGTTTTCACCTCCCTATGGTCTATTGGCGACAAACCGAGTTGCCGCAGAGATTGCACGAAAAAGTCGTGCCTTATTATTATACTACAAAAAAATGGAATTGCAACGCTTTTTTGCTGTTTGCCGCGAACTAATATTGAGATAGCAGTCTGCACAGCACATCGCCATCGATATTGCCACCAGAAATTACAAGAGCAATATTTTTGCCGCCGATACGCTCACCGAAATCTTTCACTGCCGCAATTGTAGTGCAACTTCCCGCTTCCGCAACATACTTTTCATTCTTTGCCATGAAGCTGACAGCCTTGCCGATGGATTCTTCTGATACACAGATAAAATCGTCAACATAATCCTTTGCCATTGCATAACTTAGAGCGCCAACACCACCAACAAGAGCATCGCACAAAGATTCGTCACATGGGTAGTCACTATAAAAAACATTGTCCTCGTATGACTTAATCATAGCAGGGCATGCTTCTGTCTGTACTCCGACGACTCTAATGGAAGGTTTAATCGCCTTTGCCGCAACGGCAATTCCAGTAATCAGACCACCGCCGCCAATGGGAACTACAATAGTGTCGATGTCAGGGTTTTGTTGTAAGAGTTCAATGGCAACGGTGCCTTGTCCCCCATATATTTTAGGGTCGTCGTAATAGGCATCGATATATGTTAAATCATTTTCTTCGATGTATTTCATTCCTAAAGCGTGGGCTTCGTCATAGCCTTTGCCAAGAAGCATTACCTCTGCTCCGAAATATTTAATTCTCTCAACCTTGCTTTGAGGAGTTGTTTCAGGAACAATTACAACAGCCTTGTCTATTCCGATAAGCGATGCGGCATAGCTTACAGCACTGCCGTGGTTGCCGGAAGAAATAGTTGCAACCCCCTTTGCCTTTTCTTGTTCGTTCAATGACAGCATTTTGTTTAAAGCGCCTCGAATCTTGAAGCTCTTTACACGCTGAAAGGACTCCAGCTTGAAAAAATAATTACGCTCCTTTGAACCCAAGTAAAAAGACTGCTCTAGTGGCGTTTCCTTGACGTGTTTCTTGATTCGATCATGTGCTTCAAGGACGTCATTATAACTAAAATTGTAATTTGTTGTACTCATTTTCTCGCTCCATTCTCATATAAATTTCTCAAACTTCCTATTAAAACAATAGAGCATTGAAACCCACTTCTCCGCAAAGCGGCCCTAGCGAAGTGAGTTTCAATGCTCCTAATGTCTGATCCCGGGGGAACAGACAAGCAATCATATTATTGAATTACCTAAAGCATATCACATTCGTTTGAGGATTTCAATGTGTTTGATAAATACTACAAGTCAGATTAAAACTAAATTGTGCCCCAAAGGATTTCTGGGTACTCGCCCTTGTCCTTCATGGATTGAAGTGCATCAACGACACCTTGCTTATCCTCTTTGTAAGTAACTCCGTACCAACGATCTAGAGATTTTAGGACTTTAACCTCAGCCTTGTTCTCTTGAATAAGCTGATCCACGACGCCTGGCAAGAAATACTCGCCCTTTAGAGGGTTTTCCGCCATAGCATTGTCGAGGAATTCTGGGAATCTGCTTTCCATTTCTTTCATCATTGATGGAGTGAAGCCCCAAAAGTTCATAGAAACGATAGTTCCTCTAGGAAGTTCCTGCCATGATTCGCCCTCGTCGCTAGTATAAACAATTTTGTCATCTTGCCACTGAATTTTTGTACGCTCTGTAATTTCGGAAAGCATATCTTTTTCTGAGGCCTGGCATACGCCTCTTGACACATACCCATTTTCAGTCAAAGTGTTTTCCAATTGATAGCCTACCATACAGAAGTTGTATTTGCTGTTATCTTTCGCCTGCTCCAAGAAGGCATAGATGCTCTGGAAAGCCCCCGGACCATAATAGTCGTCGGCGTTAATTACAGCGATAGGGCCATTGACTAACTTTCTTGCTGCCATCACTGCGTGAGCTGTTCCCCAAGGTTTTTCTCTGCCATCGGGAACGCAGTAACCAGACGGAAGATCATCAAGCTCCTGAAAAGCATATTCTATTTCCATGAATTTTCCTGCCCGGTCGTCTACCAAGCTGCGAAATGCCTCTTCGTTCTCTCTTTTGATAATAAAGATTACTTTCTTAAAGCCTGCCATTAAAGCGTCATATAGCGAGAAGTCTAAAATTATTTCGCCATTGCTTCCTATTGGTTCGATTTGTTTAAGTCCGCCGAAACGGCTTCCCATGCCGGCTGCCATTATAACTAATACTGGTTTTTCCATTTTCAAATACTCTCCCTACAAATTTCTTTGGTATCATTTTATAACAACTTTACCGTTGCCGCAAGTTTATGTATAATTAAGGTAGATAAATTTAGGCAAGAAACGAAAATCCAGAAAGGAAAGACGATATGATTAAGACTATGGAACAATCAGAAAAAGACGCAGTAATGAATGTTGCTGACATGATGATAACCGCAGCAAAGACTGCCCCCAAAGCTAGTGGAAGAGACACAGTGGTAGGAGTTGTAGTTACAGGAGAAGATAAAGATCGCCTCAGCGCTGCCATGAGAGAAATAGGCAAAGAGCAAAATCAAGAGTTTATCCTAAGAGATGCAAACAATGTAGACTCAAGCCCTTGCGTTGTAATAATAGGTTGCAAGGAAACTGCTCACGGACTAAACCCTTGTGGAATGTGTGGCTTTAAGAATTGCGCAGAAACAAAAAAAGCCGGTGCAAATTGTGTCTTCAATTTGACCGATCTTGGTATCGCCGTAGGTTCGGCGGTTTCCCTTGCTGCTGACAACCGCATAGATAACAGAGTTATGTATTCAGCAGGTTTGGGCGCTATTAGAATTGGCTGCTTGCCAGAAAAAGTTAGCGTTTGCTATGGCATACCCCTAAATGCTACTTGCAAAAGCATCTTCTATGACAGAGGGCCAGGAGCAGTATTGCTATAAACACGATGTAACGG
>CAZUEH010000005.1:0-40985 GCA_964619315.1 uncultured Oscillospiraceae bacterium
CTTTGTTATACTACCACTCTTTTTACCTTGTGTCAATATCTTTTTTCGTTTTTTTATTGTTTTTTTCACATGAATTTTTGATAGACTTTCTGTGCATGTTTCGCTGCCTACATTGGCTATCATTCGAGCTATTATTTGGACTGTTTTATCAACAGTGTCTAATGTAGGATCGCTCCCCCTGATTGGAATTTTTGCGGTTACAAACCGAATAATGCCGCATTATCATCAAGAACATAATGCATATATAATGTAGGGATTTTAAATAATTCTTGTTGTCAAACACATTATGTGGTCTTGGTCTGTGTTGCTTTTGTGTTCCCTTATTCATGTATACAACATTATTCGTTGACAACATTTTGACATAAAGCTATAATAAAGATAGTGCAAATCAAAAGGCACTGTGTTTTATTTATTTAATCCAATTGTATTAAGGAGGACTTATTTATGGGTAAAAAGATCCCTATGTGGCAATGCTTACTAGTATTGCTCGCAATGGTGGTATTCCTAATGTGGGGAATCATCAAAGACTCTGCAGGTGAAGCGCATATCGCTCTTATCTGTGCAGCAGCAGTAGCAGCTGTAGTCGCCATTGCCAATGGTTGGAAATGGGCATACCTTGAGCAAGGTATCCTAGCTTCTATCAATAGATCCATGCAGGCTTGCCTGATTTTGGCTATTGTTGGAGCAATGATTGCATCTTGGATGGCTGGTGGCACCATTCCTTCAATGATGTACTACGGTATCAAAATTATTTCACCAAGCATCTTCCTGTTTACTGCTTGTCTACTTTGTTCCATCGTAGCATTAGCAACAGGTTCATCTTGGTCAACTGCTGGTTCCATGGGTGTTGCACTTATCGGTGTAGGTACAGCTCTTGGATTCTCTAGCGTAATGACAGCAGGTGCTGTAATATCTGGCGCATATTTCGGAGACAAAATGTCCCCATTGTCAGATACTACAAACATGGCTCCTGCAGTTGCAGGTGCACAACTGTTTGACCACATCAAACACATGATTTGGACTACTGGTCCTTCTCTAATTATTGCACTTGTAGTTTACTTAGTAATGGGCTTCACTCACTCTGGTGGCGAAGCTGACACCTCCACTATCGATGAAATCTTAGAATTCATCACAGCAAGCAGCGGAGTTAGCGTATTATACTTACTACCTCCTGTATTCGTAATTGCAGCGGTAGCATTAAAATTACCTGCTATTCCTTCACTACTTGGTGGTGTATTCTTAGGCGTACCTTTCATGATTATGCAAGGAACTCCAGTTACAGAAATCTTCAATATCCTTAACAACGGTGTGGAAGCTGAAATTCCTGAAGGTGCAAGCACAGTAATCGAAGAATTAGGAGGCTTACTATCATCTACTGGATTACAGGGTATGTTCTGGACAATTTCCTTGATTTTGTGTGCTATGTGCTTCGGCGGTATCGTAGACTGCACAGGAATCATGGGATCCATCGCAGCAGTACTTTTGAAGATTGCAAAGGGCAGAGGCGGTTTAGTATCTGCTACTCTAGTATCATGTCTCGTAATCAACGCAATTTGTTGCGACCAGTACTTAGCAATCATCCTTCCAGGAAGAATGTTCAAGGAAGCATTCGAAGATATGAGACTTGCTCCTAAGAACCTTTCAAGATGTTTGGAAGACTGCGGAACACTCACTTCAAACTTCTTCCCTTGGAACACTTGCGGAGCTACTATGAGAACATTCTTAGGAGTTGGCAGTGGATACATTCCATATGCAATTCTTAACTGGGTTAACCCACTTATCTCATTGTTCTATGGTTTCACAGGAATCTCAATGGTTAAGATGAGCGAAGAAGATTATGCTAAGATTTTAGAAGATAGAGAAGCTGAAAGAATCGCTGCTCTAAAGGCTTTAGAAGCTTAGTTCTAAAAACAAGTATATATGACTACAAAAGACCTCGGAATTATCCGGGGTCTTTTTATGACTTTAAGCATTAGCAAATTCCATATTTATTTAATTTGTTGATTAAGGTTTGTCTAGTCACATTCAATCTTCGTGATAGTTCTGTATGATTGCTATGCTCTAATAACTTTTCAGTAAGGAATTCTCTTTCAAACGTTTCCATAGCCTCTTTAAGCGTGCTTTCTCCTATATGACTAGAGCTACTATTGCCTTCCAGTTCCACTGTTGCTTCCCTTTTTATCGTCGTTTCTCCAGTTATGTAAGCTGGCAAGTTTTCTTTCTCTATCAATGGCGACTTGGCAAATACCATTGCACTGTCGATTGCATTTTTAAGTTCCCTTACGTTACCGGGCCAGCTATAATTGAGGAAAATTTCTTCAACCTCCTTTGTTACGCCCGCCACATAATGTCTATTCGCTCTGTTGCTTTTTTTAATGAAATAGTTCACTAATTGTACAATATCTTCTTTTCTTTCTCTAAGAGGCGGCACCTCCAAAACAATAGTGCCAAGTCTATAAAAAAAGTCCCTTCTCATCCTACCAGAATTGATACATGAAAACGGATCCTCGTTTGTCGCAGATAAAACACGAAAGTCTGCGGAAACGAGTTTGTCTGAGCCTAACCTCATCACTTCTTTCTCTTCTATCGCACGCAGCAGTTTAGCCTGAATGGAAAGATCTAGAGTATTTATTTCATCTAAAAACACTACACCTCCATTGCATTTTTCCAATACACCAGCTCTTGAAACTGCACCAGTGTATATGCCTTTTTCTGTCCCAAAGAAAATGCTTTCCAAAAGTGCCGATGGTATAGCTGCACAATTTTGAGCATACATTTCTTCATTTTTCCTTTTGCTCGAGTTGTGAATCGCTCTTGCCACTAACTCTTTTCCTGTGCCCGTTTCTCCTTGGATCATTATGTTGACATCTGTCTCTGCCAATTGTATAATCTGCATTTTGAGCCTTTGCATCTGTATACTATCACCTATTATGTCATCAAGAGAATAAGGCATTTCATCTTTAATTTTTATATCAATACGGTCTATATGTTTTTCCGCATTTCTGGTTATACATGCAGCTCCAACAATATTTTCTTCCATCATTATCGGATATACGCATTCGAAATATGGAATAACTTGCCCCTTGAAATTTGTGTCTCTTACTAGTTTTTCAAAAGTCGGTTCCCCTTTAAGGGCTTTGAACACCGTACTTTCTTCTGGCCTTATACTAGGGAAAACTTCCATAAAATGCTTACCTACAACTTCCTCAAGATTAAATGCCGCCATATCACCTCTGAGATTTCTGTAATAGCAAATAATCCCCTTATCATCCATTATCGTTATGTTGTCTGCCAAAACTTCCATAGTAATTATTTGATCAATATAGTTTTCAATCATTATTGCCTCTCCCAACCGTATAAATATTTTTACACTATTTCCCGCTCACTGTAAATTATTTTATACGATTACCCTTCTTTTTTCAATAGATAGCATAAGCTTTGGCCATTTTTACCCATTTTAATTTTGGCACAGAATTTGCGTTATATTATGGCATAACATCAAATACATTACACAAGGAGAAAAGCATGAAAAATCATATTATCTACAAAAATGGCCGTATTTATACCTTGGATTCAAAGGAACGCGTCTTGGAGGCTATGGAAATAAAAGATGGCCGCATCATAAATATTGGCTCTAATATCGAATTTTTTCATAAGAACAGCGATGCAGAAATAATTGATTTGGATGGTGCAGTTGTCCTTCCTGGAATATGCGACTGTCATGTTCATCCTGTTATTTTTGGTAGCACTTCTTTGGGCATTGACGCTTATGATAAAACTAAAGAAGCTATACTTGAAGAAGTAAGCGAGATGGCAAAAACGCTTCCCGAGAGCAAGTGGATTGTTGGCATGGGTTGGAACCAAGATTATTGGACTGATTCAAGCTTTCCTACAAAAGAAGAGTTAGATGCGGTTGCCCCAAATCACGCTGTTAAACTGACTCGCTATTGCGGGCATGCATCATGGTGCAACTCAAAAGCTTTGAAACTGGCTGGTTTAGATGGCATATTTGATCCTTCTGTAAAAGACGAAGGCATCTTGCTAGACGCAACTGGTCATTTGGCTGGAACCATTTATCGTAACCATTGCAAAATGGTAGATGATGCAAAGACAACTTATGATGAAGAAGATCATAAGCTTATGCTCAAAGCCACGCAGAAGGAATTTCTTAAAAACGGAATTACATCTGCCATAGATAAAGGTGCCGGAGCTGAAGCCCCACTAAGCACAGACTGTGGCAGGAAAGCTATAAGCGCCTTAAAGTCCTTATACGAAAGCGGGGAAATGAAATGCCGCTTTTATGAAGAAGTTGTTGTTTCTGACGAATTTCTTGAAGATTGTTACTCCAACGGTCCAGAAATTTCGTTATATGATGACAAATTTACCCTAAGAGGTATCAAGTTATGGGCCGATGGAGCAATGGGGGCAAGAAGTGCTTGGCTATCAGAAGATTATAAGGATAGAAAAGGATTTAGAGGAAACCCTCAATACTCAGACGAAGAGTTGATCAAAATATTCAAAGATGCCGATAAACATGGGTATCAGGTCTCCATCCATGCAATCGGAGATGCCACCTCTAAGCAAGTTATCGATTGCTATGAAAAAGCTTTTGTTGGTGACCTTTACAAAGACAGACGTTTCATGATTGAACATTTTCATATTCCTACAAATGAAGATGTGGCCAGATTACTCAAATACAACATCATCCTTTCAACTCAGTTCATCCAATTTTCATCTGACATGAAGGCTCTTTCAAATATTTTGCCGGACCATATGCTTCAAAGAATTTATCCTTGGAGAGAGGTTCTGGACGGAGGCGGTGTTTTATGCAGTGGTTCCGACGTTCCAATAGACGCCCCACTGCCGTTTCCTGCTCTTTACAGCGCCGTAACGAGAAAAAGCGTTGAAGGGGTCAATTGTTTAGAAACTCCACCTTACAAGTCGCTTACGAGGCTCGAAGCAATAAGAGCATTTACTACTGCAGCTGCCTATACAATGTTTAAAGAGGATGTTCTTGGGTCCTTAGAGAAAGGTAAGCATGCTGACTTTATAGTTATTGATAAAGACTATTTTCAGTGCGCAGAGGAAGAAATCAAAGATATTCAAGTCTTAAAAACCGTTATTGCTGGGGAAGAAGTATATAACAAAACTTCCACTAATTAATATATAGCAAAAGACCTCGGAATCCTCCGAGGTCTTTTTTGTTGTGCTATATCAATATTTTACTAGTTTTTTCAATTCTTCGAGTTCTTCTCCATCCATTGGAGGTACACCTTTTAGCTTGTAGGTTATGCCTAACTTGCCGTATTTGTTTACCGCCATCGTATGATAGCCTAGGAGCTCAACTCTGTCTATGTGCTTTATTTTTTTTATAAACTCATTGAGGGCTTCTACGTCCTCTTCTGTGTCGTTTATGTCTGGGACTACAACATTTCTCACCCAAACGTGTCTATCATGTTTATTTATAATGTCAATAAGTTCGTGAAGTTTGTCTTGTTCTTTCCCTGCAATTATCTTGAATCTTTCAGGGTCAGGGTGTTTAACATCAAGAAGAACTAAATCGCAAGCCTCGATGACGCCTTCGGTGAACTCATCAACATAGGTTCCGCTGGTGTCAACTGCGCTAGAAATTCCTTCTTTTTTGAGAGCTTCAATAGCCTCAATAAGAAATTCTCCCTGCATGAGGGGTTCTCCTCCAGAAAATGTTACGCCGCCTTTTTCCCCGTGGTATGGTTTGCCTCTTACGGCCCAATGAACTATTTCATCTATCTCTATATCACGTCCGCCACCCACTGCCCACGAATCGGGATTATGGCAATACAAACACCTAGCAGGGCAACCCTGCATAAAGAAGATTGTTCTTATTCCGGGGCCGTCTACGGCTCCAAATGTCTCTACTGAATGTAATCTGCCTTTCATTTTCATACCCTCCGGTTGTGGATAGACAATAGTGTAATATTATACGAGGTGCTCCCAAAGGAACACCCCGTTTGTTAGTATTTTATTGTATCACCGATACCAGTTATTATATACCCTGGTGGAATGTTCTTGCAATAACTTCCTTCTGGTGATTCTTGGAAAGAGCAGTAAATCTTACAGCATATCCAGATACTCTAACTGTTAAGTTAGGGAAGTTTTCAGGATTTTCGTAAGCTTCTTCAAGCTTATCTCTGTTAAGAACGTTTACGTTCAAGTGATGTGCTCCTCTATCAAAGTAACCGTTTAACAATCCAACAAGAGTGTTAGCTCTTTCGTCTTTTTCCTTACCTAAAGCAGCAGGAGTGATGGAGAATGTGTTAGAAACTCCGTCCTGACAAGTTTCCCAGTCAATCTTTGATACTGAGTTTAGGGAAGCAACAGCACCGTGGTTGTCTCTTTCGTGCATTGGGTTAGCACCAGGAGCAAATGGAGTTCCTGCTCTTCTTCCGTCAGGAGTGTTTCCTGTCTTCTTTCCGTACATTACGTTTGAAGTAATAGTTAGTACGGATAGAGTGTGTACGGAATTTCTGTAAGTTGGGTGCTTTCTCAATTCTTCAATAGTTCTTTCTGAAATCTTAACTGCGATGTCATCCACTCTGTCATCATCGTTTCCGTATTTAGGGAAATCTCCTTCAGTTCTGAAATCAACGATTACGCCGTTTTCGTCTCTGATTGGATATACTTTAGCATATTTGATTGCGGACAATGAGTCAGCTGCTACAGAGAAACCTGCAACTCCGAATGCCATAAGTCTCTTAACTTCTGAATTTAAGAATGCCATCTGTGAACGTTCAAAGTCATATTTGTCGTGCATGAAGTGAATGATGTTCATGATGTTAACATATAATTCGCATAACCATTCAAGGTAAACGTTAAATCTCTTCCAAGCATCTTCGAAATCGATTGGGCCTTCGCCTACTGGTTCCATCTGAGGACCAACGTGCTCGCCAGTTCTTTCTTCGACACCACCATTTAGACCTAGTAGTAAGATCTTAGCAAGGTTACATCTTGCTCCGAAGAACTGCATCTGCTGACCCATCTGGATAGCGGATACGCAACAAGCGATTGAGTAGTCTTCACCGTATGAAGGTCTCATCTTGTCATCGTTTTCATACTGAATTGAGTCAGTATCTATTGAAACCTGTGCACAGAATTTCTTGAAAGGCTCAGGTAAATCTTTTGACCAAAGAACTGTCAAGTTTGGTTCTGGAGCAGGTCCCAAGTTGTAAAGAGTCTGTAAGAATCTGTAAGAGTTCTTTGTAACTTTGTGTCTGCCGTCCATACCAACGCCTGCGATACCTTCAGTGATCCACATTGGGTCTCCACCGAAAAGTTCATTGTATTCAGTAGTTCTAAGATGTCTAGCAACTCTTAGCTTCAAGATATAATCATCGATGAATTCCTGAATCTGTTCTTCTGTGTATGCGCCACTAGCAAGGTCTCTTTCAGCATAGATGTCAATAAATGTGGAAGTTCTTCCGATTGACATTGCTGCGCCGTTTTCTTCCTTGATACCTGCTAAGTAAGCAAAGTATGTCCACTGGATTGCTTCCTTAACGTCTTTTGCAGGTCCGGAAATATCGAAACCATAAGATTCAGCCATCTTCTTGATTTCTTTTAAAGCAGTGATCTGGTTAGTAACTTCTTCTGCTGTTCTGATATTTTCTTCGTCCATTACGTGTCTTGAAGCGATAACTTCATGGTCTTTTTTCTTTTCTTCGATTAGATAATCTATACCATAAAGAGCTGCTCTTCTGTAGTCACCGATAATTCTTCCACGACCATAAGCATCTGGAAGTCCAGTGATAAAGCCAAGATGTCTTACCTGTTTCATCTCTTTTGAATATGCTTTGAATACTCCGTCATTGTGAGTAGTAACATAGTCAAACATTTTGTCGATTTCTTCAGGAAGTTTCTGACCGAATTCAGCTACCTGTTCTTTTACCATCTTGATTCCGCCAAATGGACATAGTCCTCTCTTTAGCGGTTCATCTGTCTGTAAACCAACAATAACATCCTTACCAGGTACTATGTATCCAGGACCGAATGCGTTAATTCTCATAATTCTGCTTGCGTCAACTGCTAATGTGCCGCCAGCTTTTCTTTCTGCAACTAAAAGTTCTTGTACTTTTTCGTAACATTCTGTTGTTCTAGCAGTAGCTCCAGCCAAGAAATCTGCATCACCATCATATGGTTTGTAGTTTAAACGAATAAACTCTTCTACGTCGATTTCTTTAGCCCAATTGCCTTCAATAAAGCCTTCCCACTCTTTTCTCATCTTTGCGAATCCTCCTCGTTGTATATTGTATACAGTTAGCGTTAATAAAAAATGGTTTTTACACAAATATATGTCTGTTAAATCCATAACAGTATCACCACGTTTATAATATACCCTTGTATACAGTATAGTCAAACACTTTTTTGCTTTTTTTGTGCATTTTTTTCAGTACATTAAATGTCCCAAAATTCCACCCGTTTCAATGCTGTTAGTACAACCTAATAATGCCTCCTGGATTTTATGTTATCGACACAAATTCAAGAGACATTATATTGAGTTTATTTTGTCTTTATAAGTAGATTCTTATCAATTTTTCTTGGCATTCTTTCTCGATTGTTTCCCAATCTAAGTTGCCATCTTTGCTTTTAATTGTAGTTTTATGAGTTTCCTCTTTAAAATTCACTTCGTACTCGGCCCCTTTTCTATCTGTCAGCACCGAGTCAATGAGCCGATGCTCAGTAATCATTAGCGGAAAGGCCCCAACAGTTTTGCCCGAGTGTTCAAGGGATTCTATGGCATCAATTATTCCAAGCTGCATGTACACTGCCTTGGTTTCCATGTTGGTTATGTTTAATCCAAAATCGCCAAACACTTTGATTCCTGCATTTGCAAACATTTCTATTTGGCCGAGGTTTCCCACATAGATTCCCTTATCTGTATCTTTTAACAATTTCACGATTTTTTCAAAATTTTCCTCAAGCCAATTTTTCATTGGCCCCTTTGCCATACCAAGCAAATACGGGCATAAAGCTATTTGCTGGGAAATAGCAAAATCTCTACACTCCTCATAATCCTTTAATGGCACCAACGCCCTAAGGGTTGGCGCAAAGGCTTTGCACTTACTTAATATGTCCACAGAATTCAGGAAGTTTTCTTTATTATCAAAATATATCTCTAGAGCCCCTTCCTCATTAGACTCATCTTCAATAGAATTAGTCCACGGTTTCCCACCGTCTTTAGGCTTGTAACTTTCTATAATTTCTAACTTAAGCTTTTCTAGCGTTTCTCTTCTCAAAGCGTTTATTGCCGATACAGGCACATAGGCTTTGATCGGTTCAACAACTTGAATCTGCTCAACCTCAAAAGCAGTCCCTCCAGTTTTGGCAAGCTGCACTTTGAGCCCTTCTTCGCACCCCTGCCCCTTTTGCGAAATCTGTGGAATTATATCACTTGTCGCTTCAACAAGTATCGCTCCCCCGTTTTTACCTGTTCCTCTAGCAGATAACAAGAGGCTTTCCTCAGCAATCACTTTCGCTTTCATTGTTATTGGTGCTTTTCTGCTGAACTTCCCACTATCAAATGTCAACTCTTCAAAAGTTTTTCTCGCATCACTCATTTGCTTCGAAGACATCAATCTATATATGGCTTCGCCCTTTCTGACAGGTGCCTTTATGTCACCTATTTTAGTAATGTCATTTTTCTTTTCTTCAACATATGTAATCAAATTACCTGTAAGTTCTTTGCTTCTTATCTCGACATAGTCGCCTTTGCATACAGGGATCCTCGCACTCATGTCTACAAGCGGTCCTCTGCTATCTCTCGTAACCTCTCCAGCAAAAATTCCAGCATTTTTGGAAAAATCAGAGGCCATGAGTTCTTCGTTGGGATCGCCATAAAAATATCCTTTAGTAAATCCCCCTCTGTTGAAAATCTGCTTCAGCAGCTGGAAATCTTTTTCATCAACTCTGTATTCTCCGTCTTTTTCCCATAGGTCCAAATATTTTCTGTATATCGAAGTTACCACCGCCACGTACTCTGGTGATTTCATACGGCCCTCTATTTTAAGCGAAGCTACTCCTGCTTCAGTCATTTTTCCAATTTCTTCTATAAGGCACATGTCTTTGGGGCTTAGCGGGTATGGTTTGCCTTCCATTCCATCATATGGTAAGCGGCAAGGTTGGGCGCAGGTTCCTTTGTTGCCTGAACGTCCACCTATATACCTACTCATTTGGCATTGGCCCGAATAGCACATACATAATGCTCCGTGAACAAAGGCTTCTATTTCTATTCCCGTTTCTACTGCCTTTTGCATCTCCTCAAAAGTCACCTCTCGGGCTAGTACTACTCTTTTGTAGCCTAACTTAGCGGCAGCTTCTACACCCTTTACATCGTACACTCCCGCTTGAGTTGATAAATGCAAAGTTAGGTTTGGCAGGTTTTCTTTTAGAATGTTTCCAAACCCCAAATCTTGAACTATTATTGCATCTACTCCCATGTCGTAGTATCTTCTTGCTTGCTCGTAAGCTGCTTCAAGATCTTCATCTTCCATGAGGGTGTTCATTGCAAGGTAAGTTTTGACACCTCTAAGATGCCCATAATCGATTGCTTCTTGTGCTTCTTTATCGGAAAAGTTTTCGGCATTGCCTCGGGCACTAAAAGCACTGCCACCTATGTAAATGGCATCTGCACCGTTTTCTACAGCAGCTATAAACTGCTTTGTGCCTCCTGCGGGAACCAGTAACTCACTTCTTTTCATATAGTTTCCTCTTCAAATTCTTTTTTTACATCATACTACCCATAGGTCGATTGGGCAAGAAGGATATTTTGCGTACTTAAGTTGAAAGTACAAAAATGAGCGACCTTTGGCCGCTCACATATTGAGTTTGTATTATGCTTTTGGTTTTTTTCCATGGTATTGATAGTAGCACACTTCCATACGACCATTAAAAAGCTTTCTTCGCCTATCGGCAGGACGCTTGAACACTTTTTCTTCTATGGTTTTGTCTGGTGTTATTGCGTACATTGACCATGTTGGATTCTTTTGTATGAACCCAGCGAACCCTTCATATAGTTTGTCTATCGACTCTTGATCCCCTATTCTTTCGCCATAAGGTGGGTTTGTAATTATAATGCCACCCTCTTTGCCACCGGATTGAAGTTTGTTAGCATCAGCAACTGTAAAGTTTATGTCCTTTAAAACTCCTGCT
Source organism: uncultured Oscillospiraceae bacterium (assembly GCA_964619315.1). Lineage (GTDB taxonomy): Bacteria > Bacillota > Clostridia > Peptostreptococcales > Anaerovoracaceae > Fimisoma. Next base: position 11,185 of record CAZUEH010000005.1, read on the forward strand.
TGTGATGCGTTTTCCATCGCTACGGATATTGCTTTTTTGTCAACATCAGAAGCATATATTTCCAGCGGATGCTCTCTGTCTATTTCTTCGACCGCTTTGGCTCTTTCTTCTTCCCAAAACTTTGAAGGGATTGCTTCCCAATCTTCTGAAACAAAACTTCTGTTTAGGCCAGGTGCCATGTTTCTTCCTATCATTGCCGCCTCAATAGCTAAAGTTCCTGAGCCACAGCAAGGATCTACTAAAATTCTGCCGGGTCTCCAGAAAGAAAGATTTATCATGGCTGACGCCAAAGTTTCTTTTATAGGAGCAATTACTGCGTTTTCCCTATATCCCCTCTTGTGAAGCCCTGGGCCTGTCGTGTCAAGAGTTACAGTTACTCTGTCTTTTAATAAAGTTATCTTTATATCATAGAGAGCACCAGTTTTTTCAAAATAGTCTATCGCATAAGTTTCCTTTAGCTTTTCTACCACAGCTTTTTCAGCAACTGACTGGCAAGCTGGAACGCTAGAAAGTTTGGATTTTACAGAAGATCCGTTCACTATGAACTTGCCTTCTGGTGGAATCCATTGTTCCCAAGGAATTGCTTTTACTTGCTGGAACAAATCCTCGAACTCATATGCCATGAACTCTGCCATTTTTATTTGTATTCTATCGGCACATCTTAGCCATAGGTTTGCTTTGGCTACTGCTCTTTCATCACCTGAAAATGTTATCTTTCCATCTTCAGATTTAATTATCTTGTATCCTAACGCTTCGATTTCTCGCTTTACTGGGGCTTCTAAGCCAAAAGTCGTTGTTGCGATGAGTTCAAGTTTCATATTATATCCCTTTCATATTTGGCATCTTGTGCCTAATAGTTTATAAAGTCAAAAACAGCGTCTTTTTAAGGACGCTGCATCTGTTTAGAGGTAAGGTGCCTTTTTATTTAGATAGTTGCTCTTCAAAGCTTCAAGTTCATCTAATGCTTTGCCGGTTCCTACTGCTACGCAGGATTTAGGGTCTTCAGCAACTACTACTTTAATTCCAGTTCTATCCTCAATTCTCTTGTCTATTCCATAAAGCAATGCTCCGCCGCCTGTTATTACGATTCCAGAGTTGCTTATATCTGCTGCCAATTCAGGTGGAGTTCTTTCTAGAACATTGTGAACAGCTTCGCAAATTTCACGAAGTGGTTCCTCTAAGGCGTCCATGATTTCTTCTGATGAAACATCTACAATCTTAGGTAATCCAGTTACTAAGTCACGTCCTCTACATTCCTTAGTAACTGGCTTTTCTCTTGGGAAAGCAGTTCCTATTGTAACTTTTAGATCTTCTGCAGTTCTTTCACCTATATAAAGTTTATGAACTTTTCTCATGTATTTTACGATTGCTTCGTCGAATTTGTCACCAGCCATCTTGACAGATGAGCTTGCAACTATTCCGCCTAATGAAATTACAGCTATGTCTGTAGTTCCTCCGCCTATGTCTATTACCATAGTTCCGTCTGGTTTGCTGATATCAAGTCCCGCACCGATAGCTGCTGCAACAGGTTCTTCCATAAGGAAAACATCTTTTCCTCCAGCCTGCTCCGCTGCTTCACGTACGGCTCTCTTTTCAACTTCAGTTACACCGCTTGGAACGCACACCATAATTCTAGGCTTAAAGAATCTTCCGTTACCGCAAGCCTTTCTTATGAAATATTTTAACATTCTTTCGGTAATGTCATAATCAGAAACCACTCCATCTTTTAATGGTTTGATAGCTATTATATTGGATGGGGTTCTTCCAAGCATCTGTCTTGCTTCTTCTCCGACTGCCAAAATTTCGTCTGTGTCGTTATTGATAGCAACCACCGATGGTTCGCTTAGAACTATACCCTTCCCTTTTATATACACCAGCACATTAGCCGTGCCTAAGTCAACGCCTACTTCATTTGCAAATGCCATTCCTAATCTCCTTTTCTAAAATAACTCAATATGTAAAGTTTGAATAAATTATCTATGTTTTACATTCCTCGTAACATTATATATAAAGTTTTTGTTTTTTTCAATTTATTTAGACGAATTGTATGTGAATTTTTAATATTCTTTAATATATGCTAAAAATAAAGGCAGTCAGGAGCATTTCCCGTCTGCCTTTATTGTCTTTTTTATATCAGTTTTGTTTATAGAAGCATACGATCGTTGTTTATGCTGAATTTCTCTATGAGCTTTTCCACTGTCATGTCTTTTCGCTCTTCTCCGCTTATGTCCATTACTATTTTGCCGTTTTGCATTAGAATGGTACGATTTCCGTATTTGAGAGCATCATTCATGTTGTGAGTTATCATTAGAGTACGCATATCTTCGTTATTTGAAAAAGTTTCTGTCAGCGCAAGTATTTTTTCTGCCGCTGATGGATCAAGGGCTGCAGTGTGCTCATCTAAAAGCAAAATCTTAGGTTCTGCTATGACTGCCATAAACAAGGTTAATGCCTGTCTTTGTCCTCCAGAAAGCAACTTGACCTTTTGGGTGAGTTTATCTTCCAAACCCATTTCCAGCACTGCCAATTTTTCACGAAAGATTTGCCTCTCGGCTTTAGTGATACCTGGTTGTAAGCCTCTACTCTTATTCTTAGCAGCAGCTATAGCCAGATTTTCTTCGATAGTCATGTCAAATGCTGTTCCCTTAAGTGGGTCTTGAAAAACTCTTCCGATATATTTAGCACGTTTATGCTCAGCTGTCTTTGTTATGTCGTCTTCACCTAATATGATTGTACCTGTGTCGGGCAATGATACTCCGGCGATAACATTAAGTAATGTTGACTTGCCGGCACCGTTATTGCCTATTACAGTAACAAATTCGCCTTTTCCTATGCTCAAAGACACGTTGGAAAGTGCAACTTTCTCGTTGATAGTCCCCTCGCCGTAAACTTTTGTTATGTTATGAATTTGAAGCAGCTTTTCCATTTATGCTCCTCCTTTTTCTTATCTTTGCACCTCTTTCGCCTAAAAGCCCCAAATAAAGGGCCGCGGCTACGATTACAGCTGATACCAACTTAAGATCGCTGGATTCCATACCAAGATACAAGGCTTGGGAAATTATAATACGATAAAGGATTGCTCCTAACGAAGCAGCAATAAGTCTTCTTAATAGGCTTCTTGTTCCAAAGATGACTTCGCCTAAAATTACTGATGCTAAACCTATTATCATCATTCCAGTACCACTGCTTATGTCCGCAAAGGCTTGGTTTTGTGCTAGCATTCCACCTGCCAGTCCAACGAGCCCGTTCGAAACAGCAAGTCCCATCATCTTCATATTGTCGCCTGATACTCCTGCTGCTCTTACCATGTCTTCATTGTCACCAGTAGCTCTAAATACAAATCCAAGTCGAGTCTGCAAAAACATGTACAATAGCCCTATGAGAATAGTCAATATCACAAAGCCTAAAATTATGCCAGAAAATTTGGCAGGCATGATTTTATCTGCCATATCGTATATTGTGTCAACTCTCGTAAGAGGAATATTGGGAGTTTTGCCCATTATTCTTAGATTTATAGAATACGACGCCAACATTACAAGTATTCCCGCTAATATTGGTTGTATCTTTAATTTGGTGTGCAAAAATCCTGTAGTAAGGCCCGCAATGGCTCCTGCCAGAAAAGCACCAATAAGACTTATATATGGATTCACCCCTGCTGTGCACATTACAGCAGCGGTAGCCATGCCTGTGACGATGGAACCATCCACCGTCAAATCAGGCATGTTTAATGTCCTAAAGGATAAAAATATTCCCAGTGCAAGGACCGCATATATTGTCCCTAATTCTATGGCTCCTAACAGAGCCGTCAAGGTCATCATAAAGTTAATTCTCCTTCATCGGTCGATTATAGCACGTTCTTTTCTAAAACGCTTTCAGGAATTTCTATTCCTAATATTTTAGCGGTTGCTGTGTTGATGTATACGCTCATTGTAGACATCTTTCTTACTGGCATAGTAGCAGAGTCCACGCCTTCTAAAATTTCTACGATCATAGAGGATGTTTCTTTACCAAGTATTTTGTAATCGATTCCGTAAGTAGCAAGACCACCGTCTTCTACCATTGAGTCAGCACTTACATAGAATGGAATCTTAGCATCATTGAATACCTTAGTAGCTACAGGCATTGAAGAAGCAACAGTGTTGTCAATTGGTGAGAATACTATGTCAACTTTGTCTGCCAAATATTGAGCTGCTTGCTGAACTTCACTTGTATTGGTTACTGTGGATTCTACCACTTTGTATCCGTTAGCCTTTGCGTATTCATTTAGATCTGCTATTACAGAAACTGAGTTGTCTTCGCCTATGTTATATAAAGCACCGATAGTTTTGAAATCAGGATCTATTTCTTTTGCAAGATCGATTATGCTTCCTGCGGAAATTTCATCAGAAGTTCCTGTTACATTACCACCAGGTGTTTCAAGGCTGTCTACCAAGCCAGCAGATACTGGATCAGTTACCGCTGCAAACACGATAGGTATATCTGTGGTTTCGCTAAGGGCTGCCTGTGCAGCAGGAGTAGCTATCGCCACTATCACATCACACTCTTCACCTACAAAAGTCTGTGCGATATTCTTCATTGTCGCCATATCATTTTGGCCGTTTTTATAAATGATTTCGATGTTTTCGCCATCAACATAGCCTTCGTCTTCAAGGCCCTCTATGATACTTTCTCTTATAGTGTCAAGAGAAGGATGTTCCATAAGTTGAACGACTCCTATTTTGTACACCTTGCCTTCGTCATCTTTTCCTTTGCATCCTGTAAACATCATCATAGACATTGCCAGTACCAATAAGATTGCTAATACTTTTTTCATTTTCTCTCTCCTTTTCTATTTGGATGTTTCTCTGCAAAAAAGAAACCCCGTCCTTGAAAAAACTCAAGGACAGGGTATTAACCTGCGGTACCACCTTGTTTGACCTGAAAAAACAGTCCCGCCTCTTGCAGAGTGCCATCACACTCCTTACCACTAACGTAGGTGCCACGTCTCAGATACTCAGCATATATGCTTTTCCCCTCGCCCTCAGGAGCCCATTGTTCTAATCCGTTATCTATTCGGCTTCCACCATCCCGAACTCGCTGCAAGAGCTGCAATTAGTTTTACTTCTCCATCAAAGGTTTAGCTATTTGATTTATACAGTGAGTTTACCACCGGTTTTGTCCGATGTCAACTATTTTCTTTAATTTTTTTGTTGCCCCATAACAATTCTTTGTAACCATTGGATTTTCACATTTTTCAGTGTCAATCTGCCAAAAATTTGATATAATATAAAAAGATTTTACTGAAATATTTTAGGAGGATTAATATGGCAGGCCATCGCATTTTCAAAACTAGCGTTTCTAGCATTTATCCTTTTTATGTTGATAAAGCTTTAAAAAAGAATCGCACAAAAGAAGAAGTAGACCAAATAATTTGCTGGCTTACAGGATATGCCCACGAGACTTTGGAAAAAGCATTAAACGAGAACCTTGATTTTGAGCATTTTTTCAAGGAAGCTCCTTCATTGAACCCTGCGAGAAAGCTTATCAAAGGCTCTGTTTGCGGAGTTAAAGTTGAAGAAGTTGAAGACCCTCTTATGCAGGGAATCCGTTACTTAGATAAACTAATCGACGAACTGGCAAAAGGCAAAAAAATGAGCGACATTTTGCGCTAATACACTATAAAACAGCTACAGTCCTAATATGATTTTAATTAAAGGAGATTTTGAAATGAACATACGTCTTGCAGAAGCAAAAGATTTAAAAGAGATTTTTAATATTGAGGTTCTAACTTTTCCGCCTGCAGAAGCTGCTTCAGCTAAAAGCTTCGATTACAGGTTTGAGCATTTTCCTGAGTACCTTTTCGTCGCCGAAGAGGATGGAATCATCAAGGCTATTGTATCAGGTCGGCCGGTCAATTCTCAGGTTATGGATGACGATATGTACGAAAATGCACCTTACCCTGCTGGGGATACCTTCGCTATTTTATCTGTAGCTACTAATCCAAAATTCCAAAAGCAAGGCATTGCATCAGCTCTAATTGAACACGCCAAAATTGCTTCTAAAAACATGGGGTTCAAGCATATGATTTTGGCCTGCAAAGAAAACAAGCGTGATTTTTACAAGGGCTTTGGCTTTTATGAACTATCCATCTCTAATTCTACTCATGGCCGAGCCGTATGGTATGACATGAAGCTTGACCTTTAATTAGGAGGTACAAATTGAACGTATATATCCCTTTTATATGCCTTGCAGTGGGCGCCGCTATAAATTGGAAAGGCCTGCCTGCACCTGTCCTAAAGGCTTTTGACTATTGTACAAATGGTGCGCTGTTACTGTTGATGCTTGTAATCGGCCTAAATATAGGTGTCAGCGACAAAGTGATGTCCAACTTAGGGAACATCGGTTTTAATTGCATCGTTATTTCCCTTGTGGCCATTGCTGTAAGCGTCTTTTTCGCATATTTAGCAGAACTTACCATTATGCCTCTAGAAAAAATAAGGCTACAACTAGCAGCTGAAAACAACCGTCTGGATAGCCAATTGGATTCCAATGGTTCTGGATTTTCACCTCTTGTAATTATTATGCCTTTGTGTATAGCCATAGGTATAGTTTTGGGTTATCTATATATGTCTGATATTTCTCCATCCACCTTGAGTCTGACCCTTACCGTGTCTTTGATTTTTCTATACACTGGTGTTGGTGTTAGCGTGGCTTCTAACAAAAGCGTTTTCACTTATATTAAAAAGTTGGGATTCCGAGTTTTGTTTATGCCAATAGCAGTCTTCTTAGGTTGCGTTATTGGAGGATTTTTGAGCGGTCTTTTGCTGGGTGTGCCTGTTAGTTGGTCCACTCTATCTGCAAGTGGTATGGGGTACTACAGCCTAACCGGTGCATTTCTTACAGAAAACTACGGTATCGAAGCCGGAACCTATGGATTTATCGTCAATGTTTCTAGAGATGTTTTTACAGTCATGCTTTTGCCTATCTTATCAAAAATAAGCAAAGGCAGCCCCATTGCTTCTGGAGCTGCCGGATGTATGGATAGTATGTTAGTTCCTGTGGCTAAAGTAGTAGGACCTGAGCTTGCAATGGTGGCACTTATTAGCGGCACTATTTTAACTTTCTTGGTACCTCTATGGCTTCCTGTGGCTCAACTACTGTTTTAATCAATACCCGTATTGTTTTTTGTATCTTAAAAGCATAGTGACAGCTATTGCCAAGGCTCCGATTTCTGCTGCTGGCATGGCCCACCAAACTCCGTCTAAGCCTAAGAGTTTAGGCAACAAGATCAATGCGCCAGCTTCTAATACAAATGTTCTAAGTATAGAAATCAAGGCCGAAACTTTGCCGTTGTTCAAAGCAGTAAAAAATCCTGATGCAAAAACATTGACTCCCGTCGGCAATATGCTCAAAGCAACTATTTTAAATCCATATGCCATAAGGTCAGACAACACTGGATCCTTAGAAGCAAATATCCAAACGAGACCCTTGTTGAGGATTTCTGCAAGTACAAACATTACAACAGAAAATATGATTATGATCTTCATTGCAATATTGAAGGTCTTTTTTATATTGTCCGAATTTTTCGCTCCATAATTGTAACTAACTACTGGAGCTATTCCTGAAGTGAATCCAAAAAACATTGCAGTAAATATAAACTGGAGATAGAGTATCGCACTTATTGCGGCCACCCCTTTTTCTCCCACAAAGGCCATCATTTGCAAGTTGAACAATGTGGTAGTAATGGCACTTGCCAGGTTGGAAACCATTTCCGAAGAACCATTTCCCATCGCCTTTAGAAATTCTTTGCCTCTCCAAACAGGCTTCCCAAAATGTATTAAGCTCTTCTTGTTAAAAAAGACTTTGAGAGGAACAAGGCCTCCGATAAACATTCCTGCAACTGATGCCAGTGCCGCACCGGTCATACTCATGTCAAGGACTCCCACAAATAGGAGGTCCAAAACTATGTTCGTAATTCCTGCTCCAACGGAAAGCCAAAGCCCCATTGACGGTTTATCTGCTGTAACTAAATAACTTTGAAACAGTACTTGCATAACCCAAATCGGGCCTGCCATAACCATTATTGTTCCGTATTCAACACAATAAGGGAGTAGCTCTTGATCTGCTCCGAGAAGTATATAAATTTGTTCGTCCCAAATAAGAAATAGCCCCGCCAAGACAATTATGGTCACAACATTTATTATAACTGTTAATGTCATGAAGCTGTTGGCTTCGTCGTTCTTTCCCTCGCCTAGCTTTTTACCTATAATCGCATTGCTTCCTGCGGCAAGCATAAATGCCAGCGCCATACATATATTAAGGACTGGGTAAACTATGTTGATTGCGGAAAGCCCTAAACTTCCTACAAAATTAGACACGACAATACCGTCTACTATACTGTACATTGATATGAAGATCATTCTTACCATTGTTGGTACAGTAAAAAGTAGCATAGTTTTCATGGTTATTTCTTTGTTATAAATTAAATTCCCGTCCACAAAAAATCCTTTCAATCCCGTGATTCTACTATTATGCCTTGAATACACCCAAAATTCAACCTCATGTTTTGCTTGCCCCCTGAAAAATAAATTGGGCAGCCCCTCGTTTTATAATTGCAAATCTAACAATTGTGCAATATAATTGTTTTGACAGTTGATTTTAACTCAAGGAGGTTTTATAAATGATTTATTTTAGAAGTGATTACAGTCAAGGTGCACATCCTAAGGTAATGGACGCGCTTATGGCTACAAACATGGAACATACCGACGGTTATGGAGATGATAAGTTTTCTTTAGAAACTGCTGATATGATCAGAGAAATGATAGGCAAACCTGACGCTCATATACATTTTATGGCCGGAGGTACTCCTACTAACACTATCACCATAGCTGCTACATTAAAACCTTACGAGGGGGTTATATCTCCTGACTCTGGGCATATATATGTACACGAAACTGGTTCAGTAGAAGCCATGGGTCATAGAGTGTTCGCTGCTCCTACAGAGGATGGCAAACTTCGCCCTGCTGATATAGAAAAGGTTCTTCTTCACCATGAAGATGAGCACACTGTAATTCCTAAGCTTGTTTATATTACTCATCCGACAGAAAACGGAGGCGTTTATACAAGAGCCGAACTAGAAGCATTGCACCTTTGTTGCAAGAAGCACGACCTTTACTTCTATGTAGATGGTGCGCGCCTTGGCACAGCACTTACTTGGCCGGGCAATGATGTTACCCTAAAAGATTTGGCTAACATGACTGACGCTTTCTATATAGGCGGCACAAAAATAGGCGCATTGTTTGGGGAAGCATTAGTAATCCTCAATGATAACATAAATGATCACTATCGTTACATGGTTAAGCGCGCTTGTGCTCTTTTAGCAAAAGGTAGATTGATTGCAGTTCAAATAAAAGCACTTCTCGAAGGTGGCGAAGATTCGTTATATTATCAACTTTCACATCATGAAAATCAGCTAGCAATTAAGTTGGCCGCTGGCGTTCAAGAAAAGGGCTACAAACTATGGCTCCCACATCAAACAAACCAAGTTTTTGTCATCGTTCCAAATGATAAGATCGCAGAACTTGAAAAAGACTTTTTCTTCTACACTTGGGCTCCTTACAACGAAACAAGTTCAGTAATTCGTCTTGTAACTAGCTGGGGTAGCAAAGAATCCGATGTAGACGCAATTTTAGCTGCTCTATAAAATATCAAAAACTGACAATCAGCACCCAAAGGGTGCTGATTTTATTTTGTTTCTATGTACTATTCGCCTAAAACTCTAAGTAGGTCTCCAAAAATACCATAAGCCGTCTGCTCTATCTCTGGTTCATGCTCAAAAATCGATATTTTTTTCATCAGGTCTGTGGTAATTGAAACCACCGAAGTAGTGCTATTGACCGATGCGAGCATATCACCTTTGGGAACCTCTGTCGGTGCCACAGTTCCTTTAACCTTGCCGTCTTTGTCTCTAGTGCCACGGCACAAAAGTTTAATTACATTGCCACGCCTCGCTGCTGCTTCTATATCGGCTATGGTTATATCCTCAATGCCTTTGCGTTCAATCATATCCGGAGTTATGTTAGCATTCATCAGTACATTGAGCAATGCAGTTGTCTTAGCTGCTGCATCATAACCCTCTATATCCATCGCCGAATCTGCTTCAATGAAGCCCATCTCTCTCCCTCTGACCATTATCTCTCCATAGTCAGTGCCAGCAGCAAGCTCTTCTAATATAAAATTAGTTGTGCTGTTCAGTATCCCTGAAACCTCTGTAACTTCACACATTTGCAAAGTCTTTTCAGCAAGATTGAACACAGGTGTACCATCCATCACTGTCGTTTCATAAAAGAACTTGGAGCCATTATCTTTGGCCATCTTTTGGAGCTCCGAAAACTTCCATGCTATAGGCCCCTTGTTGGCAGTTATTACATTTTTTCCGCGTGCAAACGCTGCTTCAATGTGAGAAATCGCTGGTTGCCCGCTAAATATGTTGAGAGGTGTCATTTCAACTAAAACATCATATTCAGCTCTTGTTGCGATTTCAATAGCTCCCATGTCTGACAAAAGACCCTTATTTGAGAACTTACCATTCTTTTGCAATTCTTCAAGAATCTCATTTAAATCTATGCCTTCTGGACACAAAAGATTGCCTTTGCTGTTGGTTGCAATCGCAGTAACTATAACTTTGCAGTTGTATTTTTTCTCAATTAAATCCTGCTTCTCTAAAAGAAGTTTGGCAAAAGCCTGTCCAGCGTTGCCAAAGCCTAACAACGCAAGTCTGATTTTTTTCATCTCGTTTTTATTCATTAATATTTGTTTTCCCACTGTTTTTATATTTTTTAAGAACTCTTTCTGTACGCTCATCGTAAGATAATTCATTTTCTCTAATCTTCTGCTCATATGGTGTCAAATCGTCAATGTTTTTAATGTGTTTCCTCACTGGTTTTGGTACGACAACCATATACAAAATCGGGGAAACAATTAGAGAATCAAGAATTAGCCATCCCAAAATCAAACTCAAGAATACGCCATCGGAAAGGCCCACTTGTGCCCATACTAGTCCAATGCCCACAACACCGATTATGAATATTAAAAATGGCAAATAGAATCTTTCTATCTTACGGATTGCCCGGCTTAGGGCCTCATCGAACCATGTTGTTTTTAGGCTCTTAACTATATATTTTGCCCATCTAAACTGGATATTGGCTAAATACACGCATTTTTTGAAATCGTCAAATGTCGCCCTCTCTTCTGGTATTATTTCGGGGCCTAACTGGTCTTCCATATCGCCATAGAATACTTGGGATCGAATTATTGTACCCTCTCCCATTACAGAGTATCTTGGGCTTTCTCCTGCTTCGTACTCAAGTGTCAAAAGCTCTCCGGCTTTGATCATTTGGCTTTGGTCATCAAAAGTAACTACACCATATCCATCTTTGCAAAACAATCCGACAGTTACCAACGGTTTTGTGTTTTTCTCGTCAGCTTCATATGTTTGCTTTTCTTTTTTCGGAAAGATTATATCAAGATATCCTTCATTGCCTTTGCGTACCATAAGGTTGTAATCAGTGATTTTGCCAAAGCTTTTGGTTTGCCACGCTCCATCGAATCTATCTTGTTCAAGCTTTGCAAGTCTCGCTACTCTCTCGCCCTCATGGCTAAGCACTACCTCTCCCTCAAGAACCATGAGTACTCTATCGTAATCAGGCAATTTGGAAAAATTAGCCTCCTCTGCGTCAATAACAGCTGAACTAAGTCTCCAGACAAAATCTCTGTTCAAATAGGAGCTGCTTTGTGGGAAAATCGCCAGTTCCTTGGTCGTTCCACCCATCCAATCGCTTGTCTTATAACTTTCTTCTTTGCAAAGGGTATATTTCATTTTGTGTCCTCTGTTCTCTCTTTTTATTACCTAAATTATATCATACTTGAATACTCTGTCCAATCCCTTGTTTTCTCGCAAAATTTAATATATAATATGGTGTTGCTTTCTGATTTTTGGGAGGTATATTTATAATTAAAGTGTTAATTTTTAGGGGGAAATGTATGTATAGAACTGATGGATACCGGGTTCTAACCGATGATCCAATGTATGAAATCGCTGCCTTCATAATGGATAAACGATACGATGCTTGTAACTATATTAAGCAGGATATCGACTTAGAGCAGCTTCAAGATTATATAAAAGAATGTCGACGAAAAGGAATTCATATGAGCCATATGGCCATAATTATCGCTGGTTACATAAGGGTAGTTTCGCAAAATCCTTACCTTAATCGCTTTGTAGTGAATAAGCGAGTTTATGCCCGCAACCATTTTTGTATTTCTTTTGTAACGTTAACTAACGATAGACAAAGCAGTACCGTTAGCAAGGTTTACTTTAACCTTGATGACGATATATTTACTGTAAATCAAAAGCTTAATGATATAATAGAGAAATCGAAAAACACAAGCGAAGAATCCGCTATGGACAAGTTGGCAAAAGGACTTGTTCGAACTCCTGGGCTTCTGGGTCTTGGCGTTTCTTTCTTTAAGTTTTTGGACAAGTTTTTTACTCTACCCTTTAGCATAGTGGATGCCAGTCCGTTCCATACTTCTTTATTTGTGACCAACTTGGCTTCAATAAGAACTGGAGCTGTATATCATCATGTCTATCAGTTCGGCACAACTGGAGTGTTTGTGTCCATGGGTCAACCAATTAAGAAACTCTTTAAGAATGGGGAACTTATTGAGGAACATAAGGTTATGGAATTGGGAATAACTACAGATGAGAGAATTGCCGATGGCCATTATTACACTAAATGCTTCAAGGAATTAAAGAAATATTATAAAAACCCTGCCTTGTTAGAAAGTCGCCCTACATCAATTGTAAGAGACCCTGATATAAAAAAGAAGAATCCAAAGTTTATAGCAAAATAGGAGTAATTTATATGAATAGAAAAGAACAAGCCGTTATGCTACACAAAAATGGGTTTAATTGCGCCCAATCTGTAGCCTGTTCCTTTTGTAACATTATGGGAACAAACCCTGAAGAAGTTTTTAGATTAGCTGAGCCTTTTGGTCTTGGAATGGGATCCATGGGAACTTGCGGAGCAGTAACAGCAATGGCCCTCGTCACTGGAATGAAACTCAGTGATGGCAATTTGGACAACCCTAAAACAAAACGTGATTGCTACGCTATGATGCAAAAGCTTACCGAAGAGTTTATAAACAAAAATTCATCTATCATATGTCGTGAACTTAAAGGTGTTGGCACCGGAGAAGTTCTTAGAGATTGCAATGGATGTATAGAAGATGCCGTAGAGTTGTTAGACAAACACTTGTTAGGTATAGAAGATTAAACTAAAAGAGGGATAAATGTTTTTCTAAAAGCATTTATCCCTCTTCTTTAATTCTTATTTACTCTTGTAATAAAGCATGCAGTGACAATATCCTTCATAGTCAGGATCTGCAATTTGATCTTTGAACTCCTTGCAAATACACTTGGTTTCTTCTATCCTTTGCACTCGGCAAGGACAATATCCACCAGTCTTTTTAAGTCCCTCTCTTATTCTATCTACGATTTCTTGGTTCTCATTTAATCTTACAGCCATGATATTGTACCTCCTCATTACATATATATACCTCAAAGATAGGAATAATAACATATATCAGCCGCCTAAATAAGCTTTCTTGATTATATTGCTGTCTTTTAACTCTTTTCCTGTGCCAGACAGTGCGACTTTGCCAGATTCGATTACGTAAGCTCTATCAGAAATATCTAAAGCCATCTCTGCATTTTGCTCTACCAAAAGAATGGTAGTTCCTGCTTTGTGAAGTTCCTTAATTATTTCAAATATCTGTTCAACCAAGAGGGGCGCAAGTCCCATTGAAGGTTCATCAAGCATAAGCAGCTTAGGATGACTCATCAGTGCTCTACCCATAGCCAACATCTGTTGCTCTCCACCCGAAAGTGTTCCAGCCACTTGGTCTTTTCTTTCCTTAAGTCTAGGAAATTTTTCAAAAACATCTTCTATGTCTTCTTTGTTAATTTTTTTGTTTATATAGGAACCCATCTCAAGGTTTTCCATAACGGACATTTTGAGGAATATGCGTCTTCCCTCAGGTACATGTGCAAGGCCTCTCTCTACTAATTTGTACGAGTCAATTTTGCTTATATCCTCGCCCATAAATGTTACGCCGCCTGTTTTGCTTCTTAGAAGGCCAGATATGGTCTTTAGAGTGGTAGATTTGCCTGCTCCATTGGCACCAATAAGTGAAACGGTTTCTCCTTCGTTTACTTCAAAGGACACCCCTTGAAGCGCATGGATTTTGCCGTAATATACATTAAGATCATCAACCTTTAACATACACATTATTTATCCTTTCTCCTTCCCAAGTAAGCTTCTATAACTGCGGGTTTACCCTGTATATAGCTTGGAGTTCCCTTTGCAATGATTTTGCCATAATTAAGTACAGCAATACCTTCGCAAACATTCATAACTAAACTCATGTCATGTTCAATTAGGAGTACGGCAATCTGAAATTCGTCTCTTAGTTTACGGATATTTTCCATCAGTTCAGATGTCTCTGACGGATTCATTCCAGCCGCTGGTTCGTCTAAAAGAATTATGCTAGGGTCTGTCGCAAGGGCTCTAACTATTTCTAGTCTTCGTTGTGCTCCGTAAGGTAAGCTTCCTGCACTAGCATTGGCCAAGCCTTCCATACCAAAGAACTTCAATAGATCCATGCATTTTTCTGTGGTTTCTTTTTCTATGCGTTTATATTTGCCGTTATGAACGACGGATTGAAACAAATTAGTTTCTATATTTGAGTGTAGACCTACCTTTACGTTTTCAAGAACGGACATTTTTGAGAACAATCTTATATTTTGAAAAGTTCTTGCTATGCCCATTTTGCTTACTTGAGCAGTAGTTTTGCCTGCGGTATTTCTGCCGTTAAGCATGATACTACCTCTTGTTGGCTCGTAAACATTGGTCAACATATTAAACACAGTTGTTTTGCCAGCTCCATTAGGCCCGATAAGTCCAGAGATTTCTGTTTTTCCTATTGCTATAGAAAAGTCATCTACCGCTGTCAATCCACCAAAGTCAATTCCTAGATGAAGTACTTCAAGGACAGGGGTTTTGTCGATATCTCTTTCTGGCAGCATTGACACACTCGGAATAGGGACAAACTTAGTTTCTTTGTCGCTTGTAGTTGCTTTAGCCATTTAGTTCGCCCTCCTTCTGTGTTTTATTTTTTCTTACTGTTCCTATCAAATTCTTAAAGTTAAGTTTTCCCATTATCGCTTTGCCTTTTTCCGACGAGTTTAGAAGCATCATCATTATAAGGACTATTGCGTATATTAGCATTCTGTAGTCTGCAAAGCTTCTCAATGCTTCTGGCAATACTGTAATTATTACTGCAGAAATAATTGAGCCTCTTATGCTACCCAGTCCACCAAGTACTACTATAACCAAAATTTCTATTGAGCGATTGTAGTCAAAGACATCTGCTGTTAATATGGAAAAATTATGTCCATATAAAACGCCTGCAACGCCGGCAAAGAAAGCCCCTAACACAAAAGCCAATAGCTTGTAGGACTTAAGGTTTACTCCGCATGCCTCCGCCGCAATCTTATTATCTCTCATGGCCTTTATGGCTCTTCCATGTTTAGAATCCACGAAGTTCATTATTACGAACATTGTAATTAAAACCACTATGAACGCTATTACAAAGTTTGAATCTTGAGGAGTGCCTTTGAGCCCTGCTGCTCCTCCTGTGAAACCTACGTTGATTACTAGGCTTCGTATTATTTCTCCAGCAGCCAATGTTACTATGGCCAAATAGTCCCCGCTAAGTCTTAAAACCGGTATTCCTATTATTACACCAAAGATTGCTGCTACGATTCCTCCTATCAGCATTGCTATCGGGAATCTTACTATCATTGGCAGAAAATCTGCCGTATATACTGCAAACAAGCACCCAGCGTAGGCTCCCACCGACATGAAACCAGCGTGACCAAGAGATAACTCTCCTAAGAATCCTACTACTAAGTTCAAGGATATAGCCAAAATTATATTGATGCATACAGGGACTAACACAGACTGCATATGTCTTGATGCCATTCCTGAAAACACCATTACTGCAACGACTGCAAACAAAGCAATTACTATTCCGTAAGTGATAAGATTGCTTTTTTTAGTTTTCATTTCATTTAAGCTCATATCTCCTCACCTACACTTTCTCTTTTATAACTTTGCCCAAGATGCCGGTTGGCTTTACAAGCAACACTATTATCAGCGATGCGAAAACTATAGCATCCGAAAGTTCTGTGGAAATATAAGCCTTTGACAAGCTTTCTAAAACTCCCAACAAAATTCCACCAATCATTGCACCTGGAATCGAACCAATGCCTCCAAATACTGCCGCTACGAAAGCTTTTATACCAGGCATGGATCCGCTATAAGGTCCAATGAATCCATATGTCGCACCAAAGAATACACCTGCTATTGCAGCAAGAGCTGATCCTATGGCGAATGTCATGGATATAGTTTTGTTAACGCTGATACCCATGAGCTCTGCAGCTTCTTTGTCCTCTGAAACCGCCCTCATGGCCTTTCCCGCCCTTGTTTTGTTGATAAACAAGGACAGGGAAACCATGATTACTATTGTTACTACTAAAGTTACCACTGATTCACCAGACATAGATAACTCACCAATATGTATACTAGAAATATTAAATACACTTGGGAAGCTCTTTTGGCTGGAACCGAAAATAAGCAATGCCACATTTTGCAACAAGTAGCTTACTCCTATAGCGGTAATCAATACTGTTAAAGGTTCTGCTTTTCGGAGAGGTTTATATGCGACTCTCTCTGCTGTGACCCCCAGTAAAGTACATACTACTATGCTCACAAGCAATGCAGCCCAAATTGGCAGTCCGCATGTAGATATTGAGACTACTACCGCAAATGCTCCCACCATGATTATATCGCCGTGGGCGAAGTTGAGCATCTTAGCGATGCCGTATACCATTGTATATCCCAGTGCAATCAGCGCATATATACTGCCTAGGCTGAGTCCACTGATTAAGGTCGAAAGAAAGTCCATTTTTGCCACTCCTTAATTAAGATCTTTTCTATTTATATAATACGTATTTTCCTGCTTTGATCTGTACTACGCTTGCGCTCTTAGTAGGTTCACCTGAAGCGTCCCAAGTCATAGTTCCTGTAACACCTGCAACAGTTATTTCTGTCATAGCTGAGATCATTTTTTCGTTAAAGTCTTCATCTGAAGGTACTGCGCCTGATTTTTCCATAGCAGCCTTGATTGCATAAACTGCATCGTAACCGTCTGCTGCGAATTGGTCAGGAGTTGCACCATACTTATCTTCATATGCTTTTACGAAGTCAGAATCTTCATCTGCGTAGAAAGGTGTTACTACTAATAGGTCTTCTAATGCTGCAACCTTGTCAGCGCCTGCTTTTTCGATAACTCCATCTAAGCCGTCGCCGCCCATGAACTGAATATCAATTCCTAATTTTTGTGCCTGAGTTAAGATATAAGCACCTTCCTGTGCATAAATTGGAAGGAATACTAAGTCTGCTCCAGAATTCTTAACAGCCTGTAATTGAACTGAGAAATCTGTGTTGGACTGGTTTGTAAATGCTTGGCTTGTTACTACTTCAAGACCCTGGTTAGCAGCTTCTTCTTCGAAAGCTTTCTGGATTCCAGTTGAATAGTCATTGGACTTGTCATAGATAACTGCGATTTTAGTTCCTAATTTCTGTTCTTTTATAACTTCAGCAGCATAAGCTCCCTGAAGAGGATCTGTGAAACAAATACGGAAAGCATTGGCAGGAGCCGCACACTCAACCTGTGATGCAGAAGGTGTGATTGCCAAGATTCCATCTTTTTCAGCTTCAGCTACTGCTGTCAAGCAAGCGCCACTTGTAGTTCCTGCTAAACTTACCTGCATGCCTTGGTCTGCCATAGTTGCATATGCACTTGCTGCAGATGTAGGATCAGCCATGTCATCTTCGAATAATAATTTGAAATCTACTCCGTTCACTCCGCCGTCTTTGTTGATTTCGTCAACAGCCAACTGAGCACCTTGCTTAACTGAAATTCCGTAAGTGGAATAGTCACCAGTTAAAGGGCCGCTTCCGCCGATAACTAGTACATTTTCATCTCCGCCTTTTGACCCGCCGCAGCCTGTCATAAACATTGCCATCATCATAACTGACATAGTCACAGCGAAGGCTTTCTTCAATGTGTTCTTTTTCATTTAGTGTCCTCCATATTGATTGAAATAAAAAACGGTTTTGCCTTTAGAGCAAAGCCGTTGTTGACTAATGTTTTTAATAAACAGATTTCATAGTCATTTTCGGTTTGCCCTTTTGCATTAAAGCGCAAGTTATAATGGCAATGCTGCAGATGGTCACCGGAAGGACCGACTCTGCTAGCAATAAAATAAGCACTACTAAAATAGTGCTTACAATAATACCGAAAACACGACCAAAAAAAGCAGCTTGAGAATATGTTACCTTACAGGATGTCATTGCTGTATTCATTTTTTCTTTGAAAAATGTTCCCATGCTTCTGCCCTTTCGAATCCATTTTTTAACATTATCATTTGTTCTATTGGCATTATACTTTGGCTTTACTGCATTGTCAATACTTTTCGGCAATATTTTTATGTATTCGCCACATCTTTTGGCGTGTTTTTTTGTTATTAACTACAATTTTATTCGTCGTTGGCTACCAAAACTTGTTGCACGGAACCAACTTTATTGAATCTTTTTGTATGCTTTATAGAGTCCACCGCCCAATAATCCGCAACATACTATTTCTCCGATTCCAACGGTAACCATAAGGAACCAATAGCTTTGTGGAACTCCATATACAAGTTGAAGCACAAATGGCACGATAAGCATGTTGCTAAGTATAGGAAAAATCGGCCCTAAAACAGGTTTTTTCCTGCCTATGTAATATGTACCTAACGCTCCCAAAAGGGTCGCAACGGTTCCAAATACTACATCCCACATAGCGCAGCCCGTCAAGATATTTGCGAGTAGACATCCTATGCCCAGCCCAAAAATCGCCTCTTTGTAAAAGATCGGCATGCAGGTCAATGCTTCGGATAGTCTGAACTGTATGACTCCGCTTGCCAAGCCAAAGATCTGTGATAAAAAGGTTAGAATAACGTAAAGAGCTGCTATGAGAGCAGCTCTTGTCAAATACAATGTTTTTTCTTTCATAATTTGCTCCTTTAGTTTTGTTTATAGTGAGGAAGGTCTCGAACTCACTTAACTTTATTTATTTAATGCTGGCAGAAGTTATAAATCAACTTTGCCTTTTAAAAATCTTCTTCTATACTTCAAAACTGCATAATTGCTAATGCGGTTTACATATATAGGATCGAAGATTCCCCCTGCAATCCCGATGATTAACTGACCTTGCAAGAATTTTGTGTAAAGCATTTCTTTGGAAAGAGCCTTTGCCGTTAAGTTAATCTGCCCTTCCTTGTCTACTTCATAGCAATCCAAACTATCTCCATTCTCTACGACTTCATCGATAAGATTGTTTAGATAGCCATTGTTTTCCACAAATTCCTCGTCATCATACATGGCAACCTCAATGACTTTTAAAATGAATGCTTTTTCGCCATCAGTATCGTAATCGTACCCGTAACTCAAGGCGACTTCGTAAACACTTTTCAAAACCATAGCAGAAAAAAGTGGGATATCAGGAATTCCAGCCCCTACGAGGCCCAACCCTATACCTTCGGCACTTGAAATTAAAAGGTTAGTGGCCTTAGCAGATTTTGCCTGCTTAGTAAAGTTTCTTACACTTTGCTTGTCACCCTTTACCTCAGATGCGTAGGTATTAATTTGGAAGTCTGCCTTTTTCTTATCTTTGTTATAGGTTTTTTCTATTACCCCTGTACCTTTTTCAAATATAAGGGAAAAACCCTTGGAAAAAGCGGCATCCAAAGTTCCGCTAAGCTTTTGTGGTATTATCTTGTCAAGTTTTCCAATCAAGGCTGATGTTGGCCCTTCTTTTCTTCTTGCCTCAAACTTAGCTTCTTTCTTTATTAAATCTTCCCATTCCTTTTGCCAGGGAGACTTTTTATTGAACAGACTCACTTTCATCTCCTTTATATGCACATAGCGCAATAACAGCAGCTGCTATAAGCATAATCGGTAAAATTTTCTTTTTCATTTGCGTACCCCCTATTCTGTTTATATGTAAGTATAACACGATTTCCACCACTGGGGCAATAGGCAAATGGCTATCTTTCAATAGGTGTCCATGGCAAACTGCCTTTTGAGCCGGCCTTTTTCGCCAAACCCCTTACCTATTCGTAACAAAAGAAAAAGCGAAGCAGAATACTCTGCTTCGCAATAAAGTCTAACTTTTGGAATCATATCAAGGATATTAACCTTCTAAGAAAGCTAATACATCGCTATAAACTTCGTCTGATGAAGATTCATTTAATACTTCATGGCGCATATTTTCATATAGCTTGCCTGTAACATTGGTGTATCCTTCGTCTTTTAATAATTGTTGGCTATCGAGCCAAGCTTTCTTATCAACTATTACCGGATCCTCTGCTCCTGCTATAAACCAGATTGGCAATTCTTTATTTCTAACTTGCCATCCTCCATGCTGATAAACCTGCTTCATCAACTTGAACAGATTCTTAAATCCGTTAATTGTAAATACGAATCCACACATCTCATCGGCGTCGTATGTTTCAATATTTTCCTCATTTGCGGAAAGCCAACTGCTGCTCGATTTTGAGTCTTTGATTTTTTTGCTATAAGCACCTACGGAAAGGTTGTTTATAGTTTTGCTTCTATGTTTATCACCCTTGAAAGTTTTTCCTAATGCCACCAGTAGCAGTGCCACCCCTACAAGTGGATTTTTGCTTGGAGACCCACAAACTATCAGCTTGTCGATTTCTTCATCGTATTTCTTTATATATTTTCGAACAACCAAAGATCCCATACTATGGCCAAATAAGCACACTGGTTTGCCTGGGAATTTTTCTTTTGCTATCAGCGTCATTTGATAAGCATCTTCAACTATAAAATCCGATGTTTCGTCGTATAAGTACCCATAGTCTTCTTCGCTTTTAACACTTCCGCCGTGTCCTCTGTGGTCATTGATAATTGATGCATATCCATTGCTAGCCAAATATTCCATAAACGGGAAATATCGTTCTTTGTGCTCCGCCATTCCGTGTGAAAACTGAACAATTCCTTTTACTTCTTCTTCAGGTTCAAAGATTGCTATGCTCAATGGCAAGTTGTCACATTTGGAATTAAGGGTCAAATATTCTTTTTTCATATGAGGCTCCTTTCGTATATGCACACATTATATACCCCCATTCGGCCAATGTCCACCTTGCAACTATATGGTTTTTAAGAATTAAAAAAGCGCCACTGTTAATAGTAACGCTTTTGTCGTTAGTCTAAATTAAAGTTTTTTTACAGAAGCCTTTTGGCCACGAATCCTACAGTTTTTCATTTTGTGAAGAACTGTGTCAACATGTTCGTTTGGCACTGATACTAAGCTGAAATCATCAAAGATTTCTATGCTACCAAAGGTTTTGCCTGGCAATCCGCTTTCTCCTGCGACAGCTCCCAATATATGGTTTACTCCAACTCTTCTTTTTCTTCCTACGTTGATAGAAAGGTTGGTCATATTTTTATCAGAACGTCCGCCTTTGCCTTTTGATCTGCCTCCAGCATTTCTGCTGCGCTCTTTGCCATGAGAATGGCCTCTGTCGTTTCTACCTCTTTGCTTTTGAGTTGCAAATAAGTCATCATCTCTTCTGCCCTTAGCCGCATCAAGCACTTCGTTAGGGAAATTCATTTTAATCAATGCTGCCATAACTTCAGCTGAGGAAAACTCATCAAGTAGCGCATCAACGATTATATTGTATTGTTCAAGTTCGCCTGCCTCAATTACTTTTTTTGTTTCTTCAATAAACTGTTGTTGGCGTGTTTCCATAACTTCATCAAAAGATGGAATTTCTCTTGATGAAATAGAGGATTTTGTGTATCTTTGTATGTTCATAAGTTCTTGCATTTGACGTCTTCCACTTACAAATGTAAATGACTGGCCTTTTTTGCCCGCACGTCCAGTTCTTCCTATACGATGAACATAATACTCAACATCTTGAGGAACGTCATAGTTGAATACGATGTCGATATTGTCAACATCTATGCCTCTTGCTGCGACATCAGTTGCAACTAATATATCCACTCCTCCGTTTTTGAAAGAGTTCATAATCTGTGTTCTTGAACTTTGCTTTATGTCTCCATGAAGCCCTGCGCTTGAGTATCCACGAAGTTGAAGTTCTCCAACCAACTCATCAACTCTGCTCTTTGTATTGCAAAATACGATTGAGCGTTTTGGGTTGTATGTGTCAAGCAATCTTGCCATAGCTTCTAGCTTTTTTGCAGAAGGTACTTCAAAGTAAGACTGATCTATGCTTGGCACTGTAATTTCATTGTATGTTACCTTGACCATTTCAGGGTTTTTCTGATATTGCTTAGTTATAGCGATGATTTCTTTTGACATAGTTGCAGAGAACAAAACTGTCTGACGTTCTTCTGGAGCGTCTTTTAAAATAGTTTCGATATCTTCTCTGAAACCCATGCTTAGCATTTCATCTGCTTCATCCAATACAACCATTGCTAACTTGTCAAGTTTAAGAGTTCTTCTACGCATATGGTCCATAACTCGTCCTGGTGTTCCAACGACGATTTGTGCTCCTTGCTTTAGGGCATATATTTGACGATCAATCTGCTGTCCGCCGTATATTGCAACGGTCTTGACATTATGCTTATATTTCGTAAATTTTCTTATTTCATCGCACGCTTGGATGGCCAACTCTCTTGTCGGGCACAAGATTAGAACCTGTACTCCTTTGCCTATGGAAAAATCGATTTTTTCAATAGCAGGTATGCTGAAAGCAGCAGTTTTTCCTGTTCCTGTTTGAGAGTGTCCAATAACATCCTTGCCCTCTAAAATTAGCGGGATGCTCATTGACTGGATACTTGTAGCTTCTTCAAATCCAATGTCTTCAACTGCTCGTTTGATTTCATCGGATAAATTCATTTCTGCGAATAGAGTTTTTTGCATTTATTACCTTACCTTTCAGGTGTGTATTTAAAATTTGTGACAACATATAATTTATTTAATAGTCAGAAAAAAAATACGCTCGAAAGCGTATTTTTTGACTCCCATGTAATTATCTATTCTTGGAAAAACAATCGCTGCAATAAACAGGACGGTCATCTTTCGGTTGGAAAGGAACTTGACAATTCGCTCCACATGATGCACAAACTGCATCGAACATTTCGCGTTTACGGTTGCCTCCATTTTTACGGGCGTCGCGGCAGGGTTTGCAACGCTGAGGTTCATTTGTGAAACCTTTTTCTGCGTAAAACTCCTGTTCATTTGCTGTGAACGTAAATTCTTGTCCACAATCTTTACATACTATTGTTTTGTCTTGGAAATTCAATTGGTATACCTCTTTAAATAAATTTTACTTTGCTTGCGCTCAGTACTTCTACAGTATATATGCGCTTGAGGAATATGTCAACTTTTATTTATTTTTTGCTATCATATGTAAACTTAGCACCGTTTCCAAATTCCCACTTGCCACCGCCTGCACCTATTTCAAAATGTAATTTGGCGATACCCAAGTCGATAGCCGCAAAGCTTTTTTCAATATCATCTGCGGCGGCGGTCACTATGCCATCTTTGTACGAAAACGTTATTGGTTGACGGTTTGCTGCTGAAGGGGCTTTTTCCACTGCCTTCATCCCTTCAATAAACCAATTGGGAACTTCTCCATCAGCAACGTACATTTGCTCCATAGGCTTTGTTTTGCGGTGATTCATGTTGTAAATAAACTTTTCTTTTCCGCTTGGGGTTCCTTGTACATTGCCTACGACTATAGTACATACTACGGCTTCCTCATTGTTAAGCTCAACTGGACAACGAGAAGGGTCATAGGTTCCTCCAACCCAGCAAGTTCCCAGGCCGTAGTCTGTGGCTTTCAAAACTAATAGCTCGCCAAAGTATCCCATTTTTTCTAATGCAATAACATCATCCTTGTTACAGATTTGTACAACACAATGTTTTACTCCAGAAAGCATGCCGTAGCTTTTGCGCAATCCATTGAATGCCTCTCCATTGTTCAAGAGTAGCTGCATCTTTATCTTTTCATTTTTGCTAAAATCATCTATTAGTTGATTCAGTACTTCTATTGCCTTTTCATCTAACGCGGTTGGCAAGTAGCTTCGCCTTGATTTGCGTGTTAATATGGCCTTTTTTAAATCATTCATATCCTCTACTCACCTTTTGATATTTGAATTCCTACACCGTCAGGGTCGCTTACAAAGAAACATTCCATATTGCCTCCCAAAATAACGGGTTCGATAGTAACTATCTTTCTTTCTCTTCCTATCTGTAACATTTTGTCATAGTCGGGAGTACATATCCCCAAAGAGACGGCTGTGTTGTGCGCTTGTGTATGGTCGAAACTCTTGTCATGAATAAGCTCTACCTGCATGCCGTTGTCTGCTTCAAAAAAAGCGATCATCATAGATTCATTAGGGGAAAACTCATGTACAGCTTTCATTCCTAAATAATCTCGGTAGAATTCTTTTGATTTTTCAAAATCCGCCACTTTAATTGTAATCCACTGAATTGTCATGATACCCTCCTTGGCTCTTCGATTTGTACCAGTTATGCTCATTTTCGATCTCTTATATGCTTCTATTTACAGTATGTGTGGCGATTCCTGCTTTGTCAACCCAAATATAATTAGATATATTTTCGTGAATAAAATATATCTCAAGCTCTCACTGTCATCATCACACCTCCGTATCGTTGCAAGATAGCCATTTCAGCCCATAATCAAGTCTCAGTCCTTCGCGTTTTTTAGCCTTCACAGCGCAAACACATAAGCCTTGAATGTTTTTTTAATATGATATACTTAAATAGATGATTTAAGGAGGGTACCCTCGTGTACAATTGGATACAGCAACTCGTTTATACTGCCGAACAAAATCATACATTAACTTCTATTAAAAGAGGATTCATGCTAGTTATACCTATCGTGTTGACTGGTTCTTTTGCTGTGTTCTTTAATAATTTTCCTTTGCCTGCCTATCAAGATTGGCTCGCCACATTTTTAGATGGCGCTTTGTCCCGTCTATTCGGGATGATATTTGATGCAACAGTAGGCCTGCTTGCGATGTATTTAGTCATATCTATAGGCTACTACTATTCCGCTAAGTTTGATGAAGGCAATTTAACCCTTAGAGTCATGGCATTGATTGCGGCCATCGCAAGCTTTTTCGCTTCCTTTGGTGGCTCTGGTTCTATCGAATTTTCAAGTTTCGGAACTTTGGGAGTTTTTACCGCAATTTTATGCACAATCTTATCTATAAGATTGTTCTTTTTCCTATATTTAAATCGATATAATAATTTCCACTCTTATGCAGTGGGAAATGATAAATATTTTCGTGGAGCCATGGCGGCTATCTTTCCGATGGCCGTTTGCATTTTTGTGTTTACACTATCCCACCAATTCCTAGAAGCTGTTCTTCATGTTAATGATTTGAATGAGCTAATCAGTAACGGTCTCAATTATGTGTTCCGTAATGGTGGTAGTGGTTTGTCCAACTCATTGCTTTTCACAGGGTTTCAACATTTTCTCTGGGTCTTTGGTATCCATGGTGGCAATGCATTAGATGCAGTTGCGCAAGACATTTTCGTCAATGCAACAATGCAAAATGGTATTATTGTTTCAAAATCCTTTTTAGACAATTTCACACTAATGGGAGGCTCGGGCACCACCTTATGTCTATTGATAGCAATACTAATCGCTGGTCGTAGAAAAAGCAATCGAAGCTTAGCTCACTCAGCAGCTCCACTGGCGTTGTTTAATATCAACGAGCTAATGGTATTCGGTATGCCTATCGTGCTCAACCCAATATACGCAATACCTTTTATCTTGACACCTATAGTTTCTACTTTGATTGTATACGGCGCAACCTTCATTGGCTTTATGCCTGCGGTAGAGAATACAATACATTGGGCAACCCCTGTTTTTTTCAGCGGTTTCCTTACTACTGGCTCGTGGCGCGGAATCGCTGTCCAAGTAATTATTATTGCAGTTGGAACTATGATATATCTACCTTTTGTCAAATTATCCGAAAAGATTCAAGACAAGTTAGATGAAAGCAGATTGAATAAACTGACTGACCATTTCCGTTCGTTGAGTCCAACTGATCCACCGCCTAGGTATTTGTCTCGTAACGACGATTTAGGCTCTATATCAAAAGAGTTGTCAGCTCAACTACGTGCAGCAATTGACCGAGATGAAGTCACTGTATACTATCAACCATTTGTGAACGGCAAGGGAACCGTCGTTGGTGCCGAAACTCTTCTTAGGTGGAAATACGGAGGCTCCTTCGTTTTCCCTCCATTGCTCGTCGCTTTGGCAACTGAGGATGGAATCTTTGATCAACTGACGATGCGAATTATTTCAAGTGCTTGCAAAGATGTGAGCTCAATGATGAAAACTCTGGGTAGACCTGTTACAGTATCGGTGAATATGTCAGCCGAACAGCTTAACAACCCTGAAATGGTTAGAGATATTATTGAAATAGCCGAACAACAAAATGTAAGCAAATATTTAGTTCAAGAAGTGACAGAGGATGCTCCGTTGTTGGACTTCCCTAACATTTCAAAGCATGTAGCACTCTTAGGAGAACATGACATTAGTTTAGCTATTGACGATTTCGGAATGGGTCAAAGTTCTTTGAGCTATCTCCGAAACAATAACTTCTGCTATGTAAAATTAGACGGAAATCTAGTAGTCCAGCTTCTAACCGAGCTTCGTTCCCAAGAAATTATAGCAGCTATAGTTTCTCTTGGTGACAACCTCCACTTTGAGGTTTTGGCAGAATGGGTAGAAAATACTGAAGTTAGAGACTGTCTGATCGATCTAGGTTGTTCTCTCTTCCAAGGGTTCTTGTACAGCCCTGCTGTACCTCTCGATAACTTTATAAAATATGCTAGCGAGAAGCATCCAGAAGAATCAAAGTAATATAATAGCCAAAAGAACGCAGATTAAACTGCGTTCTTTTTTATTCTATAGTCTAGATATAATATTCGTCTTTGAGAATCGAATATATGATTTGGTCGAGATACCCTCTTTCTGCCTTGTAGTTTTGTCTTAAAATTCCGTCTTGGTGCATACTAATTGACTCATACAATTTTATCCGATTTCGTTGTCGGGATAAACATCTAGCCAAAATCTATTAGTCTCCGTTTTTTCAAAAGCATATTTTAGCAAGCCATCCATTGTTTCACGTCCATACCCTTGTCCTTTTTCGACAATGGCAATACGCCTAACTTCAAAAATGTTAGATTTGAAATCCAGCCTTATTAGCGCATAACCAATAATGTCATTGTCATCTTTCCTTTTGAAAACTAACAACAAATGATTTGGGTCTGCAATTTCAGCCCTATGTTCTTCATGAGTTCCTATCCACAAATAGTCTCTATTGTCCTTGTGGCTTTCAATTCCAATTATTGTTTCTATTTCACTTTCATGAGCTTCAAAAATGTTTAACCGCTCTGTGGAAAATAAAAGGTTGTTCACTATGTTGTCCCTCCGCTATGTTGGTATCTCATTGACTTTGTTCATGAGTAGTTTTATTGCCCTTCACCCTTTTCGTTCTCGCCATGCGAAACAATATGTAGGCGTTTATTGTCACAATCATTCGAAAAAATTCTCAATTTACCGAAAATATCTTTCTTTTTATTGTCAACATCCAACTCTTCAGAATTATTACTATTATAGTTCATATAAATTATATGTTTTCCTTCAAAATAAAATTTTCGAATCATCGCATTGATATGATTATCCGCCAGTCCTATACTGTAGCCAAGAATTATTAGGATGTCTGCTTCTCTAATTGCTTCATTCGCTTTCGCATACTCTTCAATTTGCTCAGGAAAGATTATCGGCTTTATTGGTGCTTGAGTCATAAGGAATGGAAAAACGAAATCTTCTTCATGAATTTTCTCTTCTCCGGCATCAATATCTTTCAGTTGCAATAGATGAGGGTATTCAAATTGTGTGAGTTTTCCCGAAAGATATATCGGGTTTTCGCCACATTTTTTCGATAGTTGCGTATAATTGGTTGTCATGATTTCAACTTTAAAGTTATCGCTTTTCACAAATAATTCCTTTATATATGTATAGTACTCTTCATTACCACCCTTGAATTCCTTTATAAACTTTTCAACTTTCTTGTTTGTTTCGTTCAAATCTTTTAAGACTCCCCCATATTCTTCTTGCCCCCACTCGTCCCCATAATAGTGTTTTAGCAAAGGTTTCAAAATTGCAAAGTAGGCACTCCAATAGTAGTTCACTAATATCCAAAAACTCGGATTATGCTCTTTAGGATTTATTATATATGCAAAATATTTTTCAACTGTTCCAAAAAAACTCATTTCATTAATTACTTTTTTAAACTTTTTTTCCTCTTCATCTTTTTTCCTTTTTCTTTTCCAAGTCCACAGAAATTGTAGAGATTTTCACAGAATTCTTCTATTGCCCCCTCAGCTTCTGTGTCATTTTTATTTTCGTCTAATCTTCTTATAAAATCAGCAATTTTCACATTCAAGCTTTCATTTCTCCGTATTGTGTCCTTAACAGCATTTATCAATATGCTATAATACCCTTAATAAATAAACTTTTTATAGGAGGTTCGTTTTATGTTACTAGAAAAAGACGGCTTTATGATGGACGATCAAGATAGAATGTACCATATTCAATGTAAACAAGGAGATATAGGTAGGTATGTTTTTCTGCCTGGAGACCCTTTCCGTACCGATATGATCGCAAAGTATCTCGATGATGCTAAATTGGTTTCCCATAACCGCGAGCACAAAACTTGGACAGGTTATCTTGATGGTGAGAAAGTATCAGTGGTTTCTACTGGTATGGGTTGCCCTTCTACTGCAATTGCTATTGAGGAGTTGATCCATCTAGGCGCAGACACTTTTATACGAATCGGAACCGCAGGATGCATTAACGAAGATCTTCGCAAGCCAAGCACCTTAGGCGGAATTATTACTGCTGCTGTGCGTGGAGACGGTACAACTGATATGTATGTGCCTAAGAGTTACCCAGCAGTTGCTGACCGTCATGTTGTTGACGCCCTTGCAAAGGCTGCTAAAAATTTGGGTTATCACTTTGATGAAGGCATTTCCTTCTCCAAAGACTCCTTCTATTCCTATTGCCTTCCTGATACAGTTCCACTATCTGCACAGGTTAAGGAAGAATCCGTTATGTGGAAAAAAGCAAATGTCCTATTAACGGAAATGGAAGCATCAGCAATCTTTGTTATTTCTTCTATTCGTGGTTGCAGGGCTTCTGGAATAATGGCATATTCAGACGCACCAGATGTTTCTGCTAATGTGGAAAAAGAAACACAAGTAGCATGCGACGCTATTCGTCTTTTGATTAAACAAGACAAGGCGGAAAAGTAGCAAAGCGCTACGCGAGTTCGATTCACTATTTCTATAATTAAATAAAAAAGAGGCCTTAGGCCTCTTTCTTATTTAATGGTGGAGATGGCGGTCGTCGACTGACGCCAAATCACAGATTTGGACAGTCTTGACATGAGACCTGCCTCACTTGCAAGCAAGTGGGCTAGGGCTTCGGCCGTCGACTGAAGCCAAATCACAGATTTGGACAGTCTTGACATGAGACCTGCCTCACTTGCAAGCAA
>CAZUEH010000005.1:41085-72839 GCA_964619315.1 uncultured Oscillospiraceae bacterium
GCCAAATCACAGATTTGGACAGTCTTGACATGAGACCTGCCTCACTTGCAAGCAAGTGGGCTAGGGCTTCAAGATTCTTCACTCACTACGCGAGTTCGATTCACTATTTCTATAATTAAATAAAAAAGAGGCCTTAGGCCTCTTTTTTATTTAATGGTGGAGATGGCGAGAATCGAACTCGCGTCCTAAAGCATTTCTACGAAACTTTCTCCGAGCGCAGTCAATGATTTGTTATTTCGCTTCGACAGGCGCCCATTAACAGGCTCAAGTCTTGGCTATCCCGTTATTTCTCTATGCTGCCGGGATGTCGCATAGAGGAGTCCTGTATAATCGTCGCCGGGAAATGGGCCTACAGGGGAACCCAAACCGACGCGCGGAGCTGACTAGGCAGCTAGTGCGAATGTGTTTTTATTTTTAGCGTTTATATTTAACGTGCCTTTTTTAGGTAGACTGGCAAACTACCGCTCGCTTATTCCGATTCCACACCCCAGTCGAAACCTTTACACCCCCATAATCTATATATACTCATATTACAACGGTTTCAAACTTTTTGCAACATGTCGGGTTTTGGTTTATTCTACGATAACTACTTCGGGAGCATCTTTGGTAACTATGAACTTTTGGCATTTTGCGCCGAGTTCTGTTTCCATAAGAGCTTTTAATTCGTCTAATGCATCATTTAAAACTTGGTCGTATTGGCCATCTACAGTTTCTATACACATGAAAGCATTGGTGGTTTCTTCTGTAAGCATAGTTCTTACGGATTCACGCCAGTTGAAGCATCGGCAAATTGCTCCTGCCTCATCTTTATATACTACTTCTCCTGGGCTAGGTGGTTCGCTCTTGTCACTTCCTAGTGTTATGAATTCTTCGTCGCCAACGGCTACTGTAAGTCTGTTGTCCCCTACAAAGGCATCTATGTCTTCGCCACCAACGGGCACGCCGTATTTTAGAGAAATTCCGTTATAGATGTCTACGAGAGGGTTGATTGTGCCTATTTCGCCGCCTTTGGAAACACGTTTAAGTAGCGCTTCAATCGAGCATCTTGCACCCTTTTTAGTTTTGAATTTGTAGAAAGCATCTCTCCAAGTGCGAATTACGGGGTTTTCTATAAACTCCGGATTCGCTACGTGAGTCATTGCTAACTTTTCCGCTTTTATCAAGTACTCTTCATATTTGCTTGGGTCTTTGACTTGGTTGTCTAAACCTTCGCACACTAAAATGCCTATCTTGGCTTCCGGAAATATCTCTAAAAAATCTTTTTCCAATATAAACTTTTTCATTTTTGTCGTCTCCTTTTAGTTCAGGGGCACACCTTTGGTGACACTAAAATCTTTCTTTCATTTTTCTGTCAATATCGCGTGCCGCATCTCGTTTGGCTATGGTATCACGCTTGTCATAATCTTTTTTTCCTCGTGCTACGGCAATTTCGATTTTTGCCCGGCCGTCAGCATTGATATACATAGTCAATGGAACTAATGTCAATCCTTTGAGGGTCGTATACCCGATTAGCTTTCTGATTTCCTGCTTGTGCAGCAGTAGTTTTCGAGGTCGTATTGGATCTACATTGAATCGGTTTCCTTGCTCATAAGGGCTTATGTTCATTCCGTATATGAACATTTCCCCTTGCTCTATCTTGGCGTAGCTTTCCTTGATGTTGACCTTGCCTTGCCTAACAGATTTTATTTCTGTTCCAGTCAATACAATTCCAGCTTCGTAAACTTCTTCTATGAAATAATCGTGCCTCGCCTTTTTATTGTTTGCTATAAGCTTTCGCTCTCTCTTTGGCATAATTTTCTCCCAAATCTCATCTTTCTCTATTGTTGTATTTTAGCCGAAGGTTCTAATGCTGTTAAATGGAAAAACCCTCAAGACTACTTTGCCAACTATATTTTCCTGGTCTATTTGTCCTACGGAATCAGAACGGCTGTCTTGGCTTACCGCCCTATTATCCCCCATTACAAAGACCTTGCCTTCTCCTACGACTATTTCTTCCATGTCACCAGACATGCCCTGCTCTGCTATGTAACCCTCTTCATCAATAGTCTCTTCATTTCTTATTACATATCCGTCAACTACCTTGATAGTATCTCCCGGTAATCCTATGACTCTTTTGATTAGGTTTTTTTCCTTGCCGTTTTCATCAACAAGGGAGGATTTAAATATTATTACATTACCATACTCTATGTCGCCAAACATTTTATATGATTGCTTACTAACTATTACGTAGTCACCAGAATTGAAAGTGGGTTCCATAGAACTTTGCTGTACTATTATAGGTCTAAAAAAGAATAACACAATTGCAGCAATTAGTAACGCTATTGCAATATCTCTTATCCATGCTAATGTTTCTTTCATTTATTTTCTCCGTAAGTTGGTTTTAACCGAATATTTCTTCTTTTATCCTTTGGAATCTTTCTGGCAACGGACATACAAACTCTTGCCCTTTCAAATAGCTGAGGGGGCCGTCTTCTCTGCAATCAGCAAATCTCAACTCATAGGCGTGTAGAAGCTGTGTTGTAAGTTCATATTTTGACTTCATAAGATTGTTTGTTGAACGGTTGCCATATTTTACATCGCCAATAATCGGGTAACCCGCAGCAGCAAGCTGAACTCGGATTTGATGGGTTCGGCCTGTTCTAATCTGTGCCTCAACCAAAGTGTATGGTTTGCTTCCTTTGCTGTATTCTATCGGAAAGGCAGTAGTTTCCATAGTCCTGCCCTCTTGATCGTCTGCGGTGGTAGAGACCAAGTTTTTGTGTTGGTCTTTTATCATATTGTTTTTCAAATACATGGTCTTTTGCATCTTGCCTGAAACAATAGCCATGTATACTTTTTCTACCATGTCTCTTTCGCGCAGCATAAAGTTTAATTCCTGTAACGCCGCAGAGGTTTTGCCAAACAACACGAGCCCCGTTGTGTTTCTATCGAGTCTGTTAGCCGGTGATGGTACAAAAGTTCTATCAATTCTAGGATCGTAATCGCCATTTGCTATAAGGTAATCTATCACTTGATTAGCAAGGTGGTTCTTCTTTTCGTTGCTATCACCATGAGTCAAAAGCCCAAAAGGTTTTTCGACCACCAGAATATTATCATCTTCATAAATTACAGTAAACTGTTTCTTGGCGGATACTCTCTTTATATTCTTTTGGAGTGCCGTCGCATCCTCCTCAGAAATATATATAGTCACTTCGTCGCCAACGTAAAGAACTGACTCAGGTTTGTTTCTCTTGCCATTAACCTTGACGTCTTTTCGTATGAGCTTATATATGTGGCTCAGCGAGGCCTTTGCGAAATATTTTTTTAGAAATCGATCAAGTCGCTGGTTCCCTTGATTTTCCAGTATTTTTATTTTTATCATATCACACATTATACACTAAAACACCTTGAGAAAAAAGTGCTAATCTGTTAAAATGTGTATGTAACATGTTTGGAGGGAATTATGAAAAAATTTAAAGACTTTTTATATGACAAAAATGATATATTTATCGCCTTGCTTATTTTGTTAGCGGCGTCTTTGATAATCATATGGAGGATGAATGCCATTATAGATTATCCTAAAGAACTTGTGGGCAAAAACACTCCACCTGTAGAAGAACCAGTACCGCCTGCAGAAACTATTGATGACGAAGGCGACTCTGATGACGGCGGTTCAGATAAAAATGACGCCCCAGATGATTCGAGTGACTCTGATGCTGTTTGGGCTAATGGAGTTCTTAAAAAAGAAATCACAGTCAAAGTTGAAGGCGATAGTGCTTCAGCTGCCATACAATGTTTAGTAGACGCAGGGCTTTTTGATAGCTATCAGGACTACCAATCCACTTGCACAAGCGAAGGAATGGACCATGAAAAGGTTCAGGCCGGAACGTTTACTTTTGCAAAGGGGCTTTCCAAAGTGGCCGTTGCCAAAACTATAAATTGGAGCTAATCTTCAAATAAAATCAAACCATAGAAAATTTCAAAATGCGAGTTTCTATGGTTTTTTAATTGTCCAAAAGGAAAATGATGTCTTTCCATCTGACGTTTGTTAGTGTATAATGGAGACAAATCCATTTAGAAATATTGGAGGTTTAAAATGGCATTAGTAACAACAAAAGAAATGTTTGAAAAAGCTCTAAAGTCCGATTACGCTATAGGCGCTTTTAATGTAAATAACATGGAAATTATACAGGGAATAGTAGATGCTGCTCAAGAAGAAAAAGCTGCATTGATTCTTCAAGTTTCCGCGGGCGCTCGCAAATACGCAAAACCTGCTTACCTAACAAAATTAGTAGAAGCAGCCATCGAAGATACCGGTTTAGACATAGCTCTTCACCTGGATCACGGCGAAGATTTTGATATTTGCAAAAAATGCGTAGATGATGGTTTCACTTCCGTAATGATTGATGGCTCTAAGCACCCATTTGAAGAAAACATCAGAATTACTAAGGAAGTAGTTGAGTATGCTCATGCTCACGGCGTTGTAGTTGAAGCTGAGTTGGGCAAATTAGCTGGAATTGAAGACAACATCAATGTTGATGCTCGTTCAGCAACCTTTACAGACCCGCAGGAAGCCGCTGAGTTCGTCGAAAGAACAGGCGTTGACTCTTTGGCCATAGCTATAGGCACAAGCCACGGGGCATATAAATTTAAAGGGGATCCATACCTTGACTTTGAAAGACTGAAAACCATTCAAGGCCTAATCCCTAACACTCCACTTGTACTACATGGTGCTTCAACTGTACTCAAAGAGTTCGTTGACAAATGTAATATGTACGGTGGCAATATCCCAGGTACTCAAGGTGTTCCTGAGGAAATGATAAGAGAAGCTACTAAGCATGGTGTTTGTAAAGTCAACATAGATACCGATCTTCGTCTTGCTCTTACTGCTGAAATCCGCAAGTTCCTTATGGAAAACCCAGCAGAGTTTGACCCTCGTAAGTATCTTGGCCCAGGCAGAGATGCTATAAAAGCAATGGTTCAACATAAAATTAAAAACGTTCTTAACTGTTCAGGCACTCTATAGGTTGCCCAACAGAACATAAGACAGTAATAAGTAGGCAGTACAAAACAATTTTGTACTGCCTATATTTTATCCCACAAAAAAGCCACAGGAATATTCCTGTGGCTTACTTTTATTTTTCTTACATTGCTGCTTCGCCCATTCTCAGATGTCCTATTTTGCCTCTGAAAACTTCTGCAACTTCTGGTAGCCTCGACAAATCTACAGGTCTAACCAAGCATGGGTCTGTATTTTTTTCGATAGCTCCTGCCTCACTTAAAGCATGATACACAAACTGTGAGCAAAAGAAATAATCTTTTCTCTCATATTTTTTACCAACTCCACACATCGGCAAACCTAGTATGCTATATCTGTACTTCTCTTTGTTGTTCTCCATGTGTTCAAGGATTTTAACAAGCCTTTTATAAATTATATCGCTTATTTGCAATTCGTAAACAGCACAGTCCATGTCGTCAGAATCTCCCAAGACTCCTTCGTGTACACTTTCTGTTACAAACCCTGCTGGCAGTATCAACCTTTTGTATTTTCTTGCAAAAGTGTATAACTCGTCAAAATTTCTGTCTAAAGATATTGCGGAATGAGTAAACTCGTTCCTAGTTGCCATATAAATTATTTTGGAGGGAACAGTCGTACTTTTTGTGAGTAAAATATATATGCTTTTCATTACGACCTCCATAAAATAATATCGTTTTTATGAAAAATGGTATTGTATCCATCAAACAATACCATTTTAGCATATTCTACTGTAAATTGCATTAAAAAAAATCTTAACTTTTTCTAACTATTTCGTCATAAACTCAGAAAGTAACTGATTTTTAATGTTCCAAAGTCTCTGTGAAAGGTCTACATAGTAGGTTTGTGGGTTTTCAAGACGTAATGTTTCGTCCCAAAGAGTGTCCACCTGCTTCAAGCAGTACTCTCTGATTTCGTCAATTGCAGGACTTTCATAAACGCATTTGCCCTTATCAAAAAGTTGAACTCGAAGGTCTTTGACATAATAGTCTCGGATTTTCGTTCTTTTCCATATTGCATTCGGGTCGAAAATTTCGTATTCTTCTACCTCTGGCACTATTTCATCAGCTACAGTTATAACATCGCCTCTAGCTTTGCCCGTTTTCTTATCATAAAGCCTGAACACATGCTTAAACCCAGGATTGGTTATCTTTTCGATGTTTTCAGAAATTTTTATCTTAGGTATCAGTTTCCCTTCTGTTTCTAGTGCTACCAATTTGTACACGCCTCCGAAAACTGGCTCGGATTTGGCAGTAATAAGTCTCTCGCCAACTCCGAATGAATCTATACACGCACCTTCAAGGATTACATCTCTAATTATGTATTCATCAAGTGAATTAGATACAACTATCTGGCACTCCTGTAACCCTGCTTCATCTAACATACGTCTCGCCTGTTTTGTTAGGTAGGCAACGTCACCTGAGTCTATTCTAATAGCCATGTTTTCTGGCTTCATTTCCTTAAAAACTTTGATAGCTGCTGGAACTCCTGATCTTAGTACATTGTAAGTGTCCACTAACAATGTGCAGTTTTCAGGATAAATTTCCGCATATTTTTTAAATGCAAGATATTCATCAGGGTACATCTGCACCCAGCTGTGAGCCATTGTTCCTAGTGCGGTTATCCCATAGTCTCTGTCTGCAATAGCACACGCCGAACCTGTGCAACCACCTATATATGCCGCTCTTGCCCCATATATGGCCGCATCTGCCCCATGAGCCCTTCTAGTACCAAACTCCATGACGCCTCTGCCCTTTGCTGCTCTTACAATACGATTGGCCTTAGTTGCAATTAAACTCTGGTGATTTACAGTAAGCAATACCATTGTTTCTATAAACTGCGCCTGTATTACTGGCCCTCTAACCGTAATTATTGGTTCGTGCGGAAAAATAGGGGTTCCCTCAGGTACAGCCCAAACATCACACTGGAATTTGAATTCCTTTAGGTACTGTAAAAATTCCTCGCAAAACAAGTTTTTGCTTCTCAAAAACTCCAAGTCTTCATCGCTGAACTCGAGATTTTTAAGATACTCTATCAGCTGCTCAACTCCTGCCATTACAGCATAGCCGCCCCCATCTGGGACTCTTCTAAAGAACATGTCGAAATATGCTATGTCATTTGCCATGTCTGTTTCGAAATAACCATTGGCCATAGTCAATTCATAAAAGTCTGTCAACATGGTCAAATTCATTCTGCTTTTCATTGGGATTTCCTCCGCTTTTATTATTTCAGAAGTTTCTTGAGAAATTGCCCCGTGTAAGACTCCTTGCATTCTGCCACTTCCTCAGGACTTCCTATGGTTACAATCGTGCCGCCTCTATCTCCACCGTCAGGTCCAAGATCTATAATGTGGTCAGCCCTCTTTATAACATCCAAATTGTGTTCGATTACTACTACTGTATTGCCCGCGTCTACTAACTTATCCATCACTGATATGAGCTTCTCCACATCTGCAAAGTGAAGGCCTGTAGTAGGTTCGTCTAAAATATATAGCGTTTTGCCTGTGCTTCTCTTGGATAGTTCCGTCGCCAGCTTGATTCGCTGCGCCTCTCCACCCGAAAGTTGGGTTGAAGGTTGGCCTAGTTTAATGTATCCTAAGCCGACTTCCTCCATGGTTCCAAGCACTCTAGAAATGCTAGGTATATTCTTAAAGAATTCTACCCCTTCTGTAACACTCATGTCAAGTACGTCAAATATATTCTTGCCTTTATATTTAACTTCGAGGGTTTCACGATTGTATCTATGGCCTTTGCAGACTTCACAAGGCACATAAACATCTGGTAGAAAATGCATTTCAATCTTGATTATACCATCGCCACTACACGCCTCGCAACGACCACCTTTTACATTAAAGCTGAATCTTCCCTTGCCAAAGCCTCTTATCTTAGCTTCAGGCAAGCTTGCAAACAAATCTCGAATTGCTGTAAACATTCCAGTATAAGTTGCTGGATTGGAACGTGGAGTCCTGCCTATAGGCGATTGGTCTATATCAATAACCTTGTCAATATGCTCTATTCCCAATATTTCATCGTGGGCGCCAGCCTCTTCCAAAGTTCTATTTGTAATGTGCGAAACTCCCTTATATAGAATTTCGTTTATTAGGCTGCTCTTGCCTGAACCAGAAACGCCTGTTACACATACTAATTTTCCTAGCGGAAATTCGGCATCAACATTTTTGAGGTTGTTCTGTCTAGCCCCTTTTATTATGAGTGATTTGCCATTGCCAGCTCTTCTCTTTTTAGGCACAGCTATTTTTTTAACACCCGAAAGGTATTGACCTGTTACAGATCTTTCGCACTTTTTAATGTCTTCAACAGTTCCCTGGGCAACTAACTGTCCGCCATGAATACCTGCTCCTGGCCCTATATCTACTATGTGATCAGCAGCATACATGGTGTCTTCGTCATGCTCTACTACTAAAAGAGTATTGCCTATATCCGTTAGATGTCTAAGGGTCATCAACAGCTTTTCATTATCCTTTTGATGAAGCCCTATGCTTGGCTCGTCTAAAATATACAAAACTCCTACTAAGCTTGAGCCTATCTGAGTAGCAAGTCTTATTCGCTGGGATTCTCCTCCTGAAAGGTTTCCAGCCGCACGGCTCAAAGTCAAATAATCGAGGCCTACGTCTATTAAAAACTTGAGTCTTTCCCTAATTTCTTTTATTATCTGACGAGCTATAGTCGTGTCCTTTTCGGAAAGCTCTAAAGTCTCAATAAAGTTCAGTCCATCTCTTATGGCCATATCTGAAAACTCTGCTATATTTTTGTCGCCAATTGTTACAGCTAATATTTCAGGTTTGAATCGTTTGCCATTACACTCTGAGCAAACATCTATAGTCATATACTCTTCCATCCTCTTCTTAAAATATTCGGAGGAAGTTTCTCTGTATCTTCTTTCTATATTATTGACAACGCCCTCAAATGGCCTGTCCTGTAATGACTTATTGCCTGTGTTACGGCTTACATAATGATATTTTAGATGTCTTTCGCCAGTTCCATACAAAAGCTCTTGTACAAACTTTTCGGGCAAATCTTTGAGAGGTTTGTTTATGTCTACTTTATTATCCTCTGCCAATGCGTCTACCATCTGTCTATAAAACCCGCTAAACTCCATCGAGCCAAATACTAATGACAGCGCGCCATCAGCAATGCTTAAATCTTTGTTCACTATCTTATGTGGGTCAAGTTTTTGGGTGAATCCGATACCGCTACAAACCGGGCATGCTCCAAAAGGCGCATTAAATGAGAACATTCGAGGCTCTAACTCCTCAATGCTCACTCCGTGTTCAGGACAGGCTAACTTGCTACTAAAAGTCTTTTCGTAATGCCAATCATAAAAATCCCCAACTATGTTCACAAGGCCCTCTGCATGAGACATTGCAAGCTCACAAGCTTCTGAGATTCGTCCTTCTTGTCCAGGTTTTACTATTATTCTGTCTACCACTATTTCTATTGTGTGTTTGAAGGTTTTTTCCAGCTTTATCTCGTCTTCATCAATTTGCTTTATTTCACCATCGATTCTGACCCTGCTAAATCCTTCTTTCTTTATCATTTGAAGAGTTTTTTCATGTTCTCCCTTGCGGCTCCTCACAACAGGCGCCATAATCATAAGCTTGGCACCCTCTTCAAATTCCATTATGGTGTCCACAATCTGGTCCACTGACTGGCTTGAAATCAACTGTCCACAAATAGGGCAGTGAGGTTTGCCGATTCTTGCATATAACAACCTCAAGTAATCGTGTATTTCTGTTACCGTTCCTACTGTGGAACGAGGGTTTCTATTTGTCGTTTTTTGATCTATGGAAATAGCAGGCGATAGCCCTTCAATATATTCTACATCGGGTTTTTCCATCTGCCCTAAAAACTGTCTCGCATATGAGGACAAGCTTTCCATATATCTTCTCTGGCCCTCCGCATATATAGTATCAAACGCCAATGAAGACTTGCCCGAACCAGAAAGCCCGGTAAGCACTACAAACTTATCTCTTGGTATTACTGCATCCAAATTCTGCAAATTATTTTCATTGGCACCTTTAATGACGATGTCTTTTGCCATTATCTGTTCTCCTTTCGTAGGTTTGTGTTAGCCAGTAGTTCTAATTTTGTCCCATTAACCTACAGCTTCGTCTTATATTCAAACACCTGGTCTCTAAGGGTGGCCGCTCTTTCAAATTGCAAATCTTTTGCAGCCTGCTTCATTTCAGTTTCCAGTTTCTTAATATAGCTCGTAAGTTCCTTTTTAGTCATTTCACTAGCCTTCTTGCCTTGGTAATCTGCTTCATCTTCCGCCGCATGGGTTGCTTCAATGACTGCTCTTATTGACTTCTTTATAGAGGCCGGAGTTATTCCATTATCCTCATTATATTTCTTCTGAATTTCTCTTCTTCTATCGGTTTCTCTGATAGCTGCTTCCATAGCAGGGCTTATTCCATCAGCATACATTACTACTTTGCCATCTACGTTTCTGGCGGCACGGCCTATAGTCTGAATCAATGAAGTTTCTGTACGCAAGAAGCCTTGCTTATCAGCATCTAAAATTGCAACAAGGGAAACTTCTGGTATATCTAATCCCTCTCTAAGCAAGTTTATTCCCACCAACACATCAAATACTCCCATTCTCAAATCCCTTATTATTTCTAATCTCTCAAGGGTCTCAATTTCAGAATGCAAATACCTTACCTTTATACCTACCCCTTTTAGGTAGTCAGTTAAACTTTCTGACATCTTTTTTGTCAAGGTAGTTACAAAAGCTCGCTCGCCTCTTTCTGTAACTTTTTTGATTTCTCCTATCAAATGGTCGATCTGTCCCTCTGTAGGATATATTTCTATAGGAGGATCCAGAAGTCCTGTCGGTCTTATGATTTGCTCAGCACTAATTCCACCTGACTGTTCTTTTTCATACGGGGCAGGTGTCGCACTGACATACATTATTTGATTGACTAAACTGTTAAACTCGTTGAATTTAAGCGGTCTATTATCAAGGGCTGATGGCAATCTAAATCCATAGTCCACCAAAGCAGATTTTCTTGATCTATCTCCCTCATACATGGCCCTAAGTTGCGGCAACATTACATGAGATTCATCAACCATTATGAGGAAATCATCTGGGAAATAGTCTATAAGTGTATATGGTTTTTCGCCTGCCGGCAATCCACTCAAGTGTCTTGAATAGTTTTCTATTCCCTTGCAGCTGCCGATTTCTCTTAGCATTTCAAGGTCGTATCTCGTTCTCTGTTCTATACGCTGAGCCTCTAAGAGTTTGCCTCTATCTTTGAACCACTGAACCCTTTCTCTAAGTTCTTCGTCAATGGTTCTTACTGCTTCTTCCATTTTTTCTGGCGAAGTCACATAGTGAGATGCAGGATAGACCGCCACATGGTCTCTTAAACCAATTATCTCTCCTGTCACAGGATTCATTTCTTTTATATTTTCAACTTCATCCCCGAACAGTTCTATTCTCACAGCAGTTTCGCTTCCTGCCGGAAAAACATCTATCAGCTCTCCACGCACCCTAAAAGTGCCTCGATCAAAGGATAAGTCATTTCTTACATATTGAATGTCCACCAACTTGCGCAAAATATCTTTTCGGCTTTTTTCCATGCCTGGTCTCAAGGAAAGCACCTGGTTTTCATAATCGACCGGGCTTCCAAGTCCATATATGCACGAAACGCTGGCAACGATTATAACGTCTTTTCTCTCGGCCAATGAGCCTGTTGCAGAATGTCGAAGTTTGTCGATCTCGTCGTTTATCTGGGAGTCTTTTTCTATATATGTGTCCGTAGATGCCACATATGCTTCTGGCTGAAAGTAATCATAATAAGAAACAAAATACTCCACCGCATTCTCGGGAAAGAACTCTTTGAACTCCCCGTGAAGCTGTGCAGCTAAAGTCTTATTGTGTGAAATTATGAGAGTAGGCTTCTGAACCTTCTCGATTATTTTTGCCATAGTAAAGGTCTTGCCCGATCCTGTAACGCCCATAAGGGTCTGGGATTTTTCCCCTTGCAAGATTCCTTCGGAAAGCTTTTCTACAGCCTGTGGCTGATCTCCCGTAAGCTCAAACGGGGCATGCACTTTAAATTTGTTCATCTAGTTACCCCTCGTAAATAGCATAATCAACGCAATGACAATATTATACCAAAAGTTGTTTTAAAAGTACATAGAAAAAAGCACAAATGTTCTTTTTTGTCTTTGCACAAAACATGGCAGACACAACTGTGCCTGCCACTGACTTTATAACATATATGCTCTTTGAGTTTAATTATTTTAACTGTTTAAGTCCATGATGTAAAAGTCTTCATAATTTATGGACAAAATATATCTATCCTTCCCTGCAGGATGAAAATATTTTACTAGGCAATTAGGATCATTCTCCATTTCTTCAGAAAGTATAACTTCCCCTACTAGGCCATCCTCTATGTTTATGTAGTACGGATTAAAACCATCATCAACAACTAAGCAATACTTGCCTCCTGAGCCAACCATGCGCCACCATCTTTTTGTCTGTGAAAAATCCTTTGCTTCTGACTTGCCAAGCGGTATTCCCTCTATGGTTGTTTTTCCCATTTCTCCTCCGAGTGAAGCTACTATATAGTTTTCTGTTATACTGGACGAGTTTATTTGGTCCTCCAATTCATGCTTAACCTTAACACTTTCTTCATCGCCAGCCACCAACAAAGTCTTTTTATTTTTAGAATCGTATAATTCAATTAAATATGACTTGCCATTAGGCTGGATAATACTGTCTTTCTCAAAGCCTTCTAAGATCTCAATATTCTCTGGCTCAAGGTCAACTATCTTATTTATAGATACCTCTATCTCATCTTCTTTATTGACTCTTTCGCAACAATAAACGGGCACCTCTCCTGCCATCGTTATTTCGGCTGCAAATTCATTTTTGCTGTAACCAGAATCTAGTTCCTTCTGAGTTTTTCCGTCAAAATATGTAATACTCCATTTGTAGAAAGCATTTTCTCCTAATGGTTCTTCACCAACAGCTTTAGAATTTGCGTAGACAATTCCTTCCTTATATGGGACTGCGCTATAAATCAGTTTATCACTTTTAATGTCGTAAAGAGTGCTCGAATTACTTTTGTCATACTTGACCATATACACACCATTTGTTCTTATATCTGGAAATGTAATGCTCGTGGCGGTAACTATATTGTCATTTACATTTGCTACCAAAAAACAATCTTCATCAGAATAGCAGACTGTGTACATATTTAAACTTTTATTTCTCGACTCATCAACTACCAGCTCGAATGGCATATTTATTTTGGAAAGCTTCGGTTGAATCGCCTCTCCATTATATGTTTGGGTCAAGCCATCTGCTCCCTGCCCTTTGTTTGCGCACCCAGTCAACAAGCAACCAATCAAAAGTAACATACATAGGCTCATTGTTTTGATTTTTTGCATAGTCATAGCCAACAACCTTTCTTCACATTCAATTAATGTTTCTTCTCTTTCTTTATTGCAATCACAAACAACAGAGTTCCTGCAATTGCTAATACAACATTTGCAACAAATATTACATTTAACGGCCAATCGCCAAGATATTCTAAAGGCTCTGAATATGCCGTTCCTCCACAGGCAAGGCTCAGCTGCTGCAAAATATGCACAAAAAACACTTCTGATATTGCGAGGATATATCCCACAGTCATCATGATTATGTATAATATTTTATTCAACATTTTATTCCTCCTTAATTAAAACAATTTTAAGCACACAATTTTTTCTCTTACTATATTCAAATTGTACTCTTTTCTAATTATTTCGTCAATAAAAGGTATGAATATTATATGTCATCATAAGCAAATCCCCCCCCCCGCTTCATTGACATGCCCGAAATACCACTCGAAGCGGAAAAGAGTGGGGCAAACCCCACTCGAAATTGTGTTTTGGGGCGAAACGAGTGGGGTCGAATTTAAGCGTCGACAATTTTCGACAGGCTCATCGCCACCTTTCGACAAAATTCGACATTCGCCAACTGTTAATACCCTGCGTCTTGCCCAAGGCCGCCACCTTTCGACAAAATTCGACATTCGTCAGCCCTACCTTTCGACAAAATTCGACATTCGCCAACAATGAGTATACCTACATTCGTCAACTGTTAATACCCTGCGCCCTTCGCCAACTCTGCGGCCTACGCCAAACGGCCTGCCCATACAGCCGCTTCGGCGCCTCATACAAAATCCAGATTTTTGCAACAAAAAACGAGCCGCGAGGCTCGCTCTTTTATTGTATTACTACTTGAACATTCCCAGTCCAAAGAAGGTGTCAATCTGGCCAAGGAGTACTAGCACCATCATTACTGGTGCAACGAATTTTATGCAAAATTCGTAGAATCTCTTGGTTCTGAATTGATGCCCGTTGAGAGTGACTTC
The DNA here is from genome assembly GCA_964619315.1 of uncultured Oscillospiraceae bacterium. Taxonomy (GTDB): domain Bacteria; phylum Bacillota; class Clostridia; order Peptostreptococcales; family Anaerovoracaceae; genus Fimisoma. The sequence continues at coordinate 55,488 of CAZUEH010000005.1, forward strand.
TTCGCTGACCCAGTCAGTAGGGATGATTATGGCACAATAGCAGGCTCCTAGAGGCATCAATATGCCTTCTGCAATTAGATCGATAGCATCGAGCCAAGTGCTTTGTCCAAAGAATTGTGGGAATCCGTTTTCGCCCAAACCATCTATAGAAACTAACGCTGCCGTTATCGCTATGCTCACGCCTATAATTGTGGATAGTTTTTTTCTGCTAGGTGCTTTGCCGCTCTCTATGGCCTTGTCCATTGCTACAGCTGTTATTCCCTCCAACAGTGAAATTGCCGAAGTAATAGCCGCAATAAATACTAAGGTGTACATAAGGAATCCGAAGATCGGACCAAAGCTTCCCATAGAGTTAAAGACCGTTTGTAATGTTACAAACAATAGTCCAGCTCCTTGCGTTGGTTCAAGTCCAGATGCAAATACCGCTGGCATTGTTGCAAGTCCTGCCATAATGGCAACCACTGTGTCAGCAAGCGGAATTATAAGAGCACTTTTTTCCAAGTTTTCTGTTTTAGGCAAATATGATCCGTATGCTATCAAAATAGCCATCCCTAGGGAAAGGGAAAAGAACATTTGACCTCCTGCAACTGAGAGAACAGTTATCCAGCCTGTGCCCTCAAAAGCTGACCAGTCAGGTTTGAACATGAATGCTAGACCCTCAGCTGCTCCAGGTAAAGTAACGCTTCTAATAATAACAATAACTAACATTACGAATAGTGCAGGCATGGCAATTGTTGAAAATTTTTCTATACCGCCAGATACTCCACCTCTTACTACCCATACAGTCAATGCTACAAATATAAGGGAGAATACTACTGTCTGTCCCATGTTTGTAGTGAAATCCCCAAAGAACGCACCACTGTCTTGGCCTGCAACTCCCCAGCTTGCCCCAAAAAGGTCGCCAAGGTTTGCGATTGCATATTTGATACAATAACCGCCAAGCATTGAGTAAAATGATAAGATGAGCCACGGTGCTATAGCTTCCATCCATCCTATAAATGCATATTTCTTTGATATTGCTTTATAAGCTCCAACTACACCTTTTCCTGTCTTTCTTCCCATGGCAAGTTCAGTTACCATGATTACATATCCTACGAATACAACAAGTATTAGATAAAGTATTAAGAATGCGAAGCCCCCATTTGCTCCCATCTTGTAAGGAAACCCCCATAAATTTCCAAGACCTACCGCAGAACCAACTGCAGCCATCAAAAATCCTAAACTCGAGCCGAATTGGCCCTTGTCTTGTTCTTGAAGTTTTTTTCCCATATATAATGGTCCTCCACTCACTAGCATAAATTTATACCCTTTTTTAGGGTACAGCCACAGTAACTGTATCAAAATATGCTGATTTTGTCAATGTTACGCACAATTGCACCGCCCACATCTCGTCTATATTAAAATGTTCAACAAATTCTATTCCAACAAAATTGTGGTTGTGCTATAATATGGGAAGAAAAAGCAGAAAGGTTAGCAAATATGGCTATTGAAAAAGTAAGAGAGTATTTTAAAGAATTGGGAATCGAAGATAAGATTCTGGAATTCGAAGTATCCAGCGCAACAGTAGAGTTGGCTGCTCAGGCAGTCGGTGTAGAAGGAGCAAGGATTTGCAAGACCATATCGTTGAAAGACGGCGAAAATGGTTGCATTCTAATTCAGGCTGCGGGAGACACTAAAATTGATAACCGCAAGTTCAAAGAGCAGTTTCAGCAAAAAGCAAAGATGCTATCCCCTGACGAAGTCCTTGCATTTACAGGGCATGCAGTAGGCGGCGTATGCGCCTTTGCTATCAACAACCCTAACGTTAGAATATATTGTGATGAGTCCATGAAAAGGTTCGATACGGTATTTCCCGCTTGTGGAAGCAGCAACAGTGCTGTAGAATTCAACTGTGACGACCTCTATCGTTATTCAAACGCCTTGGGTTGGGTAGACGTTTGCAAATTAAATCCGCGACAAGAATAAAAATTGGTAGGAATGAGATATGGTATCTGCAAAAAAGAAAAAAATTAAAGATGAAATAATGATGTTCCTGTTTCTTACTTTGGCATCAGCAATTATTGCATTTAACTTGAAAAGCTTTGTCCAGACCGGGCATTTGTTCCCAAGTGGCTTTAGTGGTTTAACAGTGCTTATACTTCGAACTGCCAGTGAGTTTTTTGGCATAGAAATTCCTTACTCTTTAATTTATTTGCCTCTAAACTTATTCCCCGCATATTTGGGTTTCAGATATATAGGTAAGAAGTTTACTATCTATTCGTTTTATGTAGTTATTCTTTCTAGTATCTTGACTGACGTATTCCCTTCAGTAACCATAACCTATGATCCATTGCTTATTAGCGTGTTTGGTGGGCTTGTTGGAAGTGCGGCTATAAGCCTTTGTTTAGTCAACGGCGCTAGCGGCGGTGGAACTGATTTTATTTCCATATATTTTTCAGAGAAAAAAGGCGTCGATGCTTGGAATATGATTTTATTGGCCAATGTGATTTTGCTAGTCACAGCAGGAATTCTATTTGGTTTCGACAAAGCACTTTATTCAATAATATATCAATATGTAGGAACTCAAGTTATCCAGCTATTGTTCAAACGCTATAAGCAGGATACCTTGTTTATAATTACAAATTTTCCGGAGGAAGTCTACTGCAAAATCCGTGATATAACCCATCACGATGCCACCAGAATAGAAGCCATTGGCTGCTTCGAAGGCGCCCAAAGGCATATCCTATATTCTGTTGTGGGAAGAGAGCAAGTAAATATGATTATCGCCGAAATCAAAAAAATCGACCCAAAAGCGTTCATCAATGTAATAAACACTGAACAATTGGACGGTCGTTTTTATAAAAAGCCTTATTAACAACCAGTTTTAATGTAACAATAATTATAAAAGTGTGATTTATAATATTCGTACAGAGAAAAGGAGATAAAAAAATGAAAACAGTCGATTTAATTGGGGTACAAATGGACATGGGCGCTTCAACTAGAGGTGTCAACATGGGGCCTGCTGCAATCAGATATGCAGGAATTGTAAACGGAATCAAGGAATTAGGAATGGAATGCGTAGACAAAGGCGACCTTATTCCAATGGCAACAGGCAAGACCGCTGATAGCATGAGATGCTTTGAGCAGGTTAATGACATCAACAATAGGTTGTACAAAGAAGTTTTAGAATCTCATGAAAAAGGTTCATTTCCAATAGTTTTAGGTGGCGACCACAGTATTGCTGCTGGAAGTATTTCAGCTACAGCAAAGCACTTCAAAAACATTGGTCTTATTTGGGTAGATGCTCATGGTGATTGGAATAATGACGAGTCTTCTCTAACAGGTAATATGCACGGCATGCCGTTTTCCGCAGTATGTGGCGCTGGCCCTGACATAATGGTAGATTTTGGCCAGGAACCAGTGTATGTAAATACTAAAAACTGTGTACAGATTGCCGGAAGAGACATCGATCCTATGGAAAGAATCAGAATGAGAGAGCACGGAGTTACTGTATTTTCTATCGCAGACATAGACAGAATGGGTATGCCTACCGTTATCGAAAAGGCAATCGAAATCGCTTCTGCTGGTACAGAGGGAATTCACGTAAGCTTTGACATCGATTCAGTTACACCTGAATACGCTCCAGGAACTGGCACCATCGTTCACAGCGGCCTTACTTCAAGAGAAGCTTTCTACCTAGTAGAAACCCTTTGTGAAAGCAAAAAAGTTTTAGCTTTTGACATGGTAGAAGTTAACCCTATCTTGGACAAAGGAAATATGACTGGCAAAATGGCAATGGAATTAACCTTGTCAATGCTTGGAAAAGTAGTTTACTAATTAAAAATACAAATAACGCCTATGGTTCTTGCTTTGATGCAAGATCCATAGGCGTTTTCTTTTTATTTTATAGATTAAGTAAGATCAGCACTATTGCTCCTGGTACTCCGAAGATTCCCACAATAAGTGCATTGATCATGGTGAGAGGAATTGTGATTCCCCAAGTCACCCCTATTGCGTTGACCAGCAATATAATCGCTCCTCCTACAAGGCTATTTAGCGCCAGTTTGAGTAGCAGCTTAAGTGGCCAAATGAAAATATTTCCAAAAATAAATATTAGAATTATTGCCCCTATGTAGGTCAATAAAATCCCCAAATCGATCCCCATTTGTTTTTCCTTTCACTCTTTTAAAAGTCTTTTCTATAACTCTCTGCGACCCTCCATAGCTTTGAGGAGAGTAACTTCATCAGCATATTCCAAATCCCCTCCCACAGGGATTCCGTGTGCGATTCTGGATACCTTTATTCCAGCCGGCTTTATGAGCCTTGCTATGTACATTGCTGTAGCTTCACCCTCTATGTTAGGATTTGTAGCGACTATCAGTTCCTTTACGTCGCTTTGCTGCAATCTGGTGATTAGGGATTTTAGATTTATATCCTCTGGCCCTATGCCCTCCATTGGAGAAATCACTCCATTAAGGACATGATAAAGGCCGTTAAACTCCCTTATCCTTTCCATTGCCGCAACATCTTTTGGACTTTCTACCACACAGATTACATTAGTCAATCTGCTAGTATCAGTGCATATGCTACATGGATCCTTATCGGTCAAATTGCCGCAGACGGTACAATATTTCATTTCTTTTTTTGCTTCTACGATAGACTCTGCCAGTGCGTTAGCCTCTATATCGTCTAATGACAAGATGTGAAAAGCTAATCTTTGTGCAGTTTTGTAGCCTATTCCCGGCAATTTTGAAAGCTCCCCTATTAACCTCGCTAAAGGTTTTGGATACTGTTTCATATTAACCTCTACAGTCCCGGTATTCCAAGTCCACCGGTTAGTTTGCTCATTTCATTGTTGGAAATTTCTTCGATTTGACGTATTCCCTCGTTTACTGCAACAATAATCAAATCTTGTAGCATTTCAATATCATCCGCATCTACAACTTCTGGTTTTAGTTCTAACTTAGTCACTTCTTTTTTGCCGTTTACAGTAACAGTAACTGCACCGCCACCAGCTGTAGTTGAAACTTCTTTTTCGTCTATTTCAGCCTGCATAAGCTCCATCTGTTTTTGCATAGCTTGCATCTGCTGAAGTTGTTTCTGCATTCCACCACCGCCTCCGGATGATTTCTTGCCTGCTCTCATTCCTTTTCCCATGTCTTTCCTCCTTGAAAATCATTCAATATCTATATCTATTCCTAAAAGTGTCTGTGCCTCTTTAGCTATCTGCTCTACATTTTCATCTTTTGTATGAACTTGACACTCTTCCTTTAGGTGGCAAATCAGTTTCATTGGTTTGCCTGTTTGTTTTTCCATTAGCTTTTCTACCTGTTGCCTCTTTTGCTCAACATATTTTTGAGTAAAGCTGCTGTTAGTCACAATAGTAAAACTATCTTCGCTCAAATGGATAAGCTCGGTGCCACTTCTAATAAGGTTGAAGCTTCCGGCACTGTCATCCCCATTGTCAAAAATACTATGCCATAGGGCCTCTTTGTTTATACCATCGTCGGTGTCTTTTGTCACCTCATCAACCTTGGCCGTCACCTTTGCAGTTGTCGGTTCTATATTAGTAGCCACCTTAGTTGCCACCTCTGTAACAACCGTCTCTGTCACTACTGTCTCTGTAGTCGCCACATCTATAGGAGCTTTTGCGGGTGGTGCAACAACTGGTTTTGCTGCCACTCTTGGTTTTGGTGCACTATCCTTGTTTGGGTCATCGCCTGAGCCGATAGTCACTATGGCAAGTTCCAAAAGAACCCTTGGATTGGTCGACCATCTGGCATCATTTATAGTTTTGGAAAGCCTTGTCACTGCAAAATCTATTTCTTCAAGGCTTATTTGTTTACTTTGATTGCTAACTCGAATGAGGTTTTCTTGAGACATGTTTAGCATGTCTTGTGCATCTCTTACAAACTTGGTTATAAGCAGACTTCTGTAATGGCTTACCCAGTCTTTCATTATCTGCTTCACGTCCTTGCCTTCTCTCAAAACATCATTGAGCAGCACTAATGCCTCTGCCGTTTTTCTGAGAGAAACCAGCTCGGTCAAATCTATAAAAAACTCATCGCCTGTGGTGCCTACATATTCCAAAACCTTGTCTCTATCTATGGTTTTGTCGCCACCAGCCAAAACTTGATCCAATATGCTAAGTCCGTCTCTTACAGAACCGTCGGAGCAGTTGGCCAATAATCTTATAGCATCCTCACTAACCGTTACGCCTTTGCCTTGGCATATTTGTTCCATAGCCTTGCCAATAACCTCCTGCGAAACTCTTCTAAAATCAAGTCTCATACATCTGGACAAAATCGTTGGCGGCAGCTTCTGAGGCTCCGTCGTAGCAAGTATGAACATTACATACTCTGGTGGTTCTTCAAGGGTTTTTAGCAAAGCATTAAACGCTCCTGTGGAAAGCATGTGAACCTCGTCTATTATATAGACTTTTTTGTTTCCAACAGCAGGTGGATATTTGACACTCTCTCTTAATTCTCTTATGTTTTCTACGCCATTATTAGATGCCGCATCAATCTCAACGACATCCATAAAGTTGCCCTCTTTGATTGCTCGACAATGCTCACAAGTACCACATGGCCTTTCTGCTGGGGAAAGGCAGTTTACTGCCTTGGCCAATATTCTTGCCGTAGTGGTCTTGCCTGTACCTCTGGTTCCACAAAAAAGATAGGCATGGCTTACGCTGTCCACAGCTATCTGATTCTTTAAAATTTTTACGATATGCTCCTGACCTAAAATTTCATCAAAGGTTTCAGGTCTATAGGTTCTGTATAATGCGGTGTACATAAAAGACTCCTTTTAGAAAAATCGCCCTTAAAGAGCCGCGCTTGGCGTAGGAGAAGGCTACTCTGCGGCACATAAGAACTTCCGCTTATTGCTGCTTCCTTCCGGACCTGACAAGGTTCACGGCATCCCATTGCGCAGGACCCAAACCATACCAGGCGAAGCTCTTTAAGGGCAATTTAATTGCTTATCCATTATATTATCTTTTGGGGCTTTTTTCAAGTCTTTATTAAATAAGCCACTCCATAATCTGCGATTCATCAATAATTGGAATTCCCAGCTCCTTGGCCTTTTTGTTTTTTCCCGATGTTGAAAGAAGGTCATTGTTGATAAGATAAGAGGTTTTGGCACTTACCGAGCCAGCTACCTTGCCGCCGGATTTTTCGATTTCATCTTTTAGTGCATCTCTGTTTTCGTAGTGGTTCAAGCTTCCTGTTATGACAAAAGTCATTCCCGCAAGTTTATCACCAGTCTTTTCTTCTTTTTCATCTAAGCGAATTATCTCTAAGAGATCTGCTACTATTTTTTTGTTTTCATCATTGTCAAAGAACTTTCTGAAATTTTGGGCCATAATATCACCCACTCCGTCAATGGAGGTTAGTTCCTCGATGGTGAGTTTTTCGATGGTAGTCCATTTGTTGCCACAAAACTTGGCGATTAAGCGTGCATTGGCTTTGCCTATTCCAGGAATGCCAAGACTGTACAAAAGTCTGTCTGGGGTGACATCTTTGGCCTTTTCAGCCGACTCAACAAGGTTCTCAAAGGACTTTTGACCAAATCCGTCCATAACCACAAATTCTTCCTTGAATTTGTCAACATTGAAAAGGTCTGCCAGTTCTTTTACGATTCCTGCACCAACGAGTTTTTCTATGGTCATTTCCGAAAGGCCATCAATATTAAAGGCATCTCTTGATACAAATAAGGCGAGACGTTTTATCTGTTTCGCCAAACAGTTCTCATTGACACAGTTCAAAGTCTCTACGCCATTTTCGTTTTTTATTTCTGTATGATGGTCGCAAACTGGGCATTTACACGGCGGCACGATATTATTGCTACCCGTAAGATTATCAGCTATCTGGGGTATTATCATGTTTGCCTTGTAGACGGTTATTGTATCGCCTATTCCCAATTTCAAATCTTTCATAACGCTAATATTGTGAACTGATGCACGGCTGACTGTCGTTCCCTCTAGCTCAACCGGATCGAACACTGCTATCGGATTTATGAGACCTGTTCTTGAAGCACTCCACTGAATTTCGCGCAGAACAGTTTCTTTTAATTCATCTTGCCACTTAAATGCTATGGCATCCCTCGGAAATTTAGCTGTAGCCCCCAGCGATTGCCCATACTTTATGTCATCATAAATAAGCACCAATCCGTCAGACGGAATCGGGTTGTCCACTATGGATTCTCCAAAACCTTTGACTTTGCCAGCTATATTTTCTCTATCTACAATTTTGTAATCTACACATTCAAAGCCTTGCTCTTTTAACCATTTTAGCTGCTCTTGTCTTTTTTCAAATTCTAGCCCTTCGGCTGAAACCAGACTAAAAGCATAAAACCTTACATTCCTTTGGGCTGTGATTTCATTGTTTAGTTGGCGCACAGAGCCTGCACAAAGATTTCTCGGATTCTTATATTTCATTGATTCGTCACTAATGGTGGCATTTATCTTTTCAAAATCCTCATAAGAAATTACTGCTTCACCTCTAAGAACCAGCTCACCTTTGAAGTCCAAATTGATTGGAAGATTTGCAAAAACTTTTGCATTGTTGGTAATTACTTCTCCCACTTCGCCATTTCCTCGAGTTACAGCCTTAAACAACTTGCCGTCATTATAGGTAAGCACTATGGTAAGCCCATCTAATTTCCACGACAAAACACCCTCTTGGCTTCCTATCCATGAGGTGAGTTGCTCTACATCTTTAGTTTTATCAAGGGAAAGCATCCTCTCTGGATGAGCCTCTTTTGGCAAGTCGGAAAGCACTTCATAACCAACATTTATAGTCGGGCTATTTGAAAGTACAATTCCTGTTTCTTTTTCCAAAGAGACCAATTCGTCGTAAAGCTCATCGTATTCAAGATTTGTCATTATTTCACGACTCTCTTGATAATATGCCTTGCCTGCTTCATTTAAGGTTTCAATGAGGCTTTTTATTCTTTCAATTTTGTTACCATCAAAGCTATTTTTTTCCATGGCTTCCTTCCTTCAAAATTAAATCTTTTTTAGTGGCGCAATACCCTTTGCCATCTTCTTTCTGCCTACGCTGTCGAACATAACAGTAACGGTTTTGTCGTCTGCCTCAAGTACCATTCCTTCGCCAAACTTTCCGTGAGAGATTTTATCTCCTGCTTCAAATTCTTGTCCTTGCAGAGCATTTTGCTTGATGTTTTTCTTTGCTTGCTGCAATGGATCGTATGGCTTATACGGTTTTGCTGCGAATCCATCTAACGAGCCCGTATCAAGACCAAGTGAATTATTTGTTTTGCGGCTAGGTTCGTATACACCATCCCCTGCCGGATCCATCACGTTCTTGTCCAGTTCTCTAAGGAAAACCGACTCTCTTGTGTAATCGCCTTGCCCATATAACATTCTATATGCAGCTCCTGTTAGGAAAAGTCTTTCCTTGGCTCTCGTCATTCCTACATAACAAAGTCTTCGTTCTTCTTCAATTCCCGATTCGCTATCCATTGATCTATGGCTCGGAAAAAGTCCGTCTTCCATTCCGGGTATAAACACTATCGGAAATTCCAATCCCTTTGCACTATGCATTGTCATCAAGGTAACCTTGCCTGCGTCTGTCTGATATTTATCTGCATCACCGTTAGTGGCAACTTTTTCTAAAAACTCTTCTAATGTCGCCTGTTCTCCTGCATCTTGCATCTCTTTTTCGAAATCGTATATAAACGATTTGAAGTCCAGCAGATTCTCTATTCTACCTTCTGATTCAACTGTGTTTTGCTCTTCCAATGACTTCATATATCCTGTTCTAACTAAGAGGTTGTCATAAATGTCAGAAATTCTAAGGTTCTCTCTTTCGTTTCGGCAAAGTTCTATTACCTCCACCATATTTCTCACAGAGTCTTGTGCCTTGGTTGGAAGCCCTGCAATTATTTCTTCATCGCAAAGAGTGTCAAACAGAGACTCATTTCTCACCATGGCCAATGCTTTCAGCTTCTCTATAGTCTTTGCCCCAATCCCTCTTTTCGGCTCATTTATCACCCTATTAAATGACATTTCGTCGTTAGGGTTCACTATTAGCCTCATGTAGGAAATCATATCCTTTGTTTCTTTTCTTTCATAGAAACTGAATCCGGAAAGTATCTGATAAGGTATCTGCTTTCTTCTTAGTGCATCCTCAAACAATCTCGACTGAGCGTTGGTTCTATAAAGCACAGCGAAGTCATCATAGCTTGCGTTTGGCCCATTCAAAAGTTCTATTTCTCTTGCTATATAAAGGGCTTCTTCCTTGTCAGTGTCCAATCGTGAATAGACGATTTTGTGTCCTTCTTCTTGGTCTGTCCACAGTTTCTTTATCTTACGGCCTCTATTATTTTTTATCACCGAATGTGCTGCTGTCAGTATATTGCCACAAGAACGATAGTTTTGTTCCAGCTTAATAACTTTTGCACTCGGAAAGTCTTTTTCAAAATCCAATATGTTGCGAATATCCGCACCTCTCCATTGGTATATGCACTGATCGTCATCTCCAACAACGCAAAGATTCTGATGTTCCTGCGCCAACAGCTTGATTGTTTCATACTGTATGCGATTTGTATCTTGATATTCATCTACCATTATGTACTGGAATCGCTCTCTATATGTTTGCAAAATAGCAGGATAATCTCTCAGCACATGAAGGGCATAACGAAGCAAATCGTCAAAATCCATCGCATTATTCTTGCGCAAACGAACCTGATATTCCTTATATACATTGTATATTACCTTAGTCTTAAAGTTTTCTCCCTCAAACTCAATATATTCCTCTGGCCCACGATCCGCTTCTTTTTCTTTGCTTATTATCGCTCCCAAATAGTTGATAGGATATTCTTTGGTATCTATATTTTGATCTTTTAATATGCTTTTGAGCAGTGCCTTCTGATCCACCGTATCATAAACCACGAAGTTTTTTTCATATCCTACTGCTTCATAGTACTCTCTCAAAATTCTCAAACTCATGGAGTGGAAAGTCAGTATCCACATATTAAAGCACGGCTTTGCTACCAATTTCTCGACTCTTTGTCTCATCTCTGCAGCCGCCTTATTAGTAAAAGTCACCGCCAATATATTATATGGACTCACCCCTTGCTCCATCAAATATGCTATTCTATGAGTCATTGTAGCTGTCTTGCCGCTGCCTGCTCCCGCCAATATCAAAAGTGGCCCCTCAGTATGAGCTGCTGCCTCTTTTTGTTGTGTGTTCAAATGATCCAAATTCATAAATTTCTCCCCTTTTTATTTCTAACCTATTTTACCACAAAACAGCTTTTCTGTCTTTAGTTTTGGAGGGCTGCACTATATTTTGTTCTGCCATTTTGTTCTCCTTTCTTTGTACTACAAAAGCCTTGCTACTTAGCAAGGCTTCTTCTCATTTTTACTTATTAAATTTTTAAATCTGGATAATATGAAAATGCCATGTTAGGTCTAGAGATAATCCAGTTACAATATGCTTCATAGTCATATGGTTCTTCATGGAATTTTTCAAGAAGCATTGCATCAACTTCTTCTGGCTTTACCTCGCCCTTACTTGAAATTATATATTCCTGTCTAACGGGTTCTATAATATCAATTATTGCATCAAAGTCATTGATAAGCCAGTCTCTGCAATTATAAACAACCGATTCATGAAATTCATTTGCTTGTTTTGCTATGAACATTTTCACAACAAGTGGATCTCTTTTCTTGAGAAATTTAATGCCGTCTTTCAAATCATTTCTAGCTTCTCTTTTACTTCCTGCTGGTCTATCTCGAAGACGGAGCATGTTGGTCGCCCCACTCAAGAATTCTTTATTGACCTCATATGCCTCTTTTAAAAGCGAAAGATATTTTTCTTCGCTTAAATATTTTTCAAAAGTCTCATATGTCACTTCATAGTTTAGCAAATCCCATAATGGGGATGCCATATCTTCAATCCCCCACCTGTGCCTATCACTAAAATCTTTTTCACTTAGCTGACCCGATTCTTTTTTTTCTGCGTACCCCACAATGCGATCCATCACTTTAAAGAGCTTCTGCACTGCTTTAACTTCATTCCTTGATACATCTGTGATTTTATCAACAAATTCTTTAAATCCCATGACTTATTGTCACCTCCATACTTACTTTCCTACAGTATACTCCTTATTGGAATATGTTTCAATAAGAGAGATTTATTTTACTGTATTAGTGCTAACTTATCCATATTATCCTTACCTCTATCCTATCTCACCTTCGCACCTCCTTTCACATTTTAATCTGATTCACTTAGCAGCATTTGCTGGATAAATATTGCTAGCGAATCTACTTTTTAAGAGCAACTAAAAACTATCACCTCAGCGTGATAGTTTTCTTTTGTTATGCTCTTGCCAAAGGGTTTAGTTTGCTAAATCCCTTGGCAAGGGCATAAGGTATATTTCTTCATTAACTACTGCCTTAAACGCTCCGCCTATGGCATCGCCTATCTTGGTTCCGACTTTCTTAAAGATTGCTACTACCTTATCCCAGATTCCACTAAAGAATTCTCCGATTCCTCCAAAGATTCCCTTAATGCCTTCCCAGATTTTGCCGAAGCCCTCTTTGATCTTTTCGCCATTACCTGTAAAGATTCCGACGATAACGTCGATAATTCCACCGATTATATTCTTTGCGCCTTCAATGATAGACTCTATGAAGCCCCAAATCTTAGTAACTACGCCCATTATTGTATCGCCATGTTCCTCAAAGAACCCTACGATTACTCCAAACACTGTTGCAAAGATTTCTTTTGCCGTCTCTATAATTCCAGAAATCACTCCCCATACAGCGCCTACAATGGCCCCTATAGTCTCGCTATTCTCTTGGAAAAATCCAACAATAGCCCCTATAATCTCACCTATGAATGTTGCAACACCCCCTATAACTTCTACTATCGTATCCATTACAGAACCTGTTCCCTCTGCACCTGTTGTAAAGGCATCAAACATAGCTGATACAGCATCTATTACTGGCTGGAAAGCATCCTTTATCCTTCCCCATATCTTTTCCATCTTGCCGCTTAACTCTTCATTAGTTGAAATCAGGTTTACAAAGAACCCTACCAGCGCACCTACTATAGCTGCTACCGCTGCAATTCCTCCCATTGAGAATTTAGTTTTTGAAGCACTCTTTGCGGCCTTACCATAATTATCCATGGCTTTCTCTCCGCCCTTAGCTTCTTTTTCTATCTTGTTTAGATCCTTAGCTGAGTCAAGTACTGAATCACTAAGCCCATCCATCGCCTTGGCCGCTGATTTGGCACCATCCTTGATACCATCGCCTAGCCCATCTGCAATGTGGCCACCCAGCTTCTTCATGACCTTTGACGGCGACTTAATCTCCATGGTGGATTCGAACTCTTTTATGACTCCGCCCTCCCCAAGCTCTTCCGTCCTCATTTTGACATCCTTTAGGCCACTCTTAAGCCCTTTTGAAACGCCCTCTGCTATACTTTCGCCTATCTCCACAGCACTTTTCGAAACACTGTCTGATACAGATTTTATCTCTCTTATCAGGCTACTAGTCAATACATCAATTTCCCCAGACGCCTCGCCTATTGACTCTGTCACTTCTTCAAAGCTCTCTGCCAGTTTCCCGATTTGTTTCTTGGGGCTACCGCCTAAAGTTGCGAGTAGTCCAATAATCTCTAAAACAACACCACCTATATTGGCTAGATTTGATATGACATCAAGAGTAAATTGCTTTTTTTCGGGGATTTCCCCAATTTGCAAGTTTAAACTATTAATCATTTCACTTGCTACTGCTAACATTTTGGTGTCGATGTTAAAGGTTCTAATTTCCTCGTTGTTTTGTGACATTTCTTTCTCCTTTCTGTGTACTTTTAAATTTTTTTGTTATATAATTTATTAAACTAATTATTGGGGGTTTTGTAATGTTTTTTATTAATCCGAATGGACCAGATTGGTATGTGTTCGCTATTTCAATTATTTTTTTTCTGGGTGCTTTTGTATTCTTTACAATCGTTTGCCTTGTTCCCGCAATTAAAAAAATAAAAAAGTATTTATATATCTCGAAAACCGTCGTTCCATTCTTTAAGCAACTTGAAGTCGAACATGGTGCAAAATATCCCATACTTATGGAATCCCTTGACTCCAACATCCCTGAGTTAATGCCTGAAGATTCTAACAAAACTTGCATATTCTTTGGCGGCTCCAATCTCATTATTAAGAGCCTTTTTAAACCCGACCTGTGTATAGAAATACCTTGTTCTGATTTGAATATAGTTTATACAAAGTATTTTAGTAGTGATAAATACTATTACATCATCATTAAGTGGAAAAATACTGCCCGCTCGTGTGAGATTAAACTACATCCACCAGAGTTGAAATGGCTTAACAAGAAAGCTTATGGTACTTATTTTTTTGTTAATGGTTTCGTTCAGCAGCTCAAGACTTTTAACAAATAACTAATTTTGCGCCCCCTTTTTAACTTTTCCTCCTTTCATATTTAGTCTGATTCACATAGCAGCATTTGCTGGATAAATATTGCTAGCGAATCTACTTTTTAAGAGCAATCAAAAACTATCACCTCAGCGTGATAGTTTTCTTTTGTTATGCTCTTGCCAAAGGGTTTAGTTTGTTAAATCCCTTGGCAAGGGCATAAGGTATATACTTTGGAAGTCTTAAACCCGCTTAAGTCAACACTTATATTGACTTCCATTTGTGTTAGTTCTTTTGACATTTTGTTCTCCTTTCTTTTCTTTTTGCTCTTTGTCTTCAAAGAGTTTTGTAGTATACTTAAGTTAATTAATGTTTTGGAGGTACATATTTTGAATCCTGATACTCTTTCAATATTATTTGATATAGCTGGCACAGCTTTGCGACTTGGTTTTCTTTTTTTGACATTTTATATTTTCTTCCCAGAGCAAACAAAAGCACTTTATCGTATACGCCGTACTTTCTCCCCACTATATAAGCGAATAGAAGAACAGTATGGTCCGGAACCCTATCCCGCTATTATGAGTGAACCTTACTGTGAATATTTTGGCCTTTCTGGCCTTGATCACTGGGATTATGTTTTTTTGTCAAAGATTCTTCGTTTGCCATAATGAACATTCACGATGGCTCTATCAAAGGCGAAATCCCTTTTGATTCCATTATATGTGCAGACTCATATAGGGAGATTCGCTCCAAGCGTTGGTATCATAAATCCGTTGAAATATATTTTAAGGCCAATGATGCAACACAACACTTTCGATTTCATGCTTTAAAATACAGTAAAAGATTAAACAAAAATTTCGACAAACATTTTAGTGGCAAAAAATTACATGACTTTATTAGTGCCAACTTTGTGCATTCCCGCGATATCAAATATGGGGAACTTCATAAGAAACATTAGCCCCTCCAAAACCATTCTCCACTATCTCATCCTCGCACCTCCTTTCACATTTTAATCTGATTCACTTAGCAGCATTTGCTGGATAAATATTGCTAGCGAATCTACTTTTTAAGAGCAACTAAAAACTATCACCTCAGCGTGATAGTTTTCTTTTGTTATGCTCTTGCCAAGAGGTTTAACTTGTTGTAATAAATGAGTAAAAGGGAACCTGCAAATTGGCAGATTCCCTTTTAATATATTCAGCCTTTTTAAGGCGAAATGTATTGTTATGAGGCGTTTTTATCGCCGTCTTTGTCTGTGTCTTGAACATCTTTTAGTTGTTCCTCTGTTATAGCTAAACCTCGTATTAGTACATCTGGCACAGTTATACCTAGTTGCACTAGATTTTCAATAATGCTGCGTGCTTCATTAACCACCAGCATAGTCAAGGTAAGCCATCCGATATAGTCAGCAGCTTCGAACCCTAAGTTCATTTCTGCGCCTAATATGATTAAATTCTGACCTGTTAGAAAGGCCACAAAGATAAGCACCCAGTATCCCAACTTTTTGCAAATTCCTCTAAGACCTTCCATGCTAGACTCTTTGCCCTCTAGGCGGGCCTTGCATGTGCCCGTTATCCAGTCAAGAATGTTGAATATCAGAAAGGTTCCAAGAACCATACCATACTGATGAAAGACCTCTGTAAAGACGGCCAGAATTGCCCCAGCAATAAAATTATATCCGTCTAATAATCGCATTCTTCCTCCTTTTTTAATTGTGTGTTATACTCGCAAACATAAGCTGCGAACACATCCGCCTCTCGGCGCCTTCTTTCCTCAATAGGGATTTCCTCTGGAAAGAGTTCGAAAGGAGCGTCTGGATAGGAATTGCTTTCCGAAAAAGCAGTACCCATTGCGTGAGTAAAGTAAACTCCCATCATCCAGCTTTGAAAGTTCACTTGCTCCAGCTGAGCCCTTTGCCTTATTTCGTGAGCCTTAATATATGGTGTTAACTTGACTGGCGTCAATTTGAAAAACTGCTCTGGCGCTACTCCTATGGAAAGAGCCAAGGGAAACCAGCCTTGTTCGATGGCTTCCCTTATAGTTTTATAGCTTTCCTTTTGGCTTGCCCTTTTTTGCTCTCCTGGCTCTTGCTGCTGCAAGGCTTCTTCGCCATTTACGCCCTGAGAGCTCGAAAAAAACCGCTTTCTTCCACCGCTCTGTTGATATCGGCCATGATTTCATCAAAGCTTCCGCCGGAAGCGATGTGGGCTTCTATTTCCTTTCCTGCTCTTTCCGCGTCCCCGCCCATTGCAAGCGCTAAGAAGGCTCTTACTGTGGTCATCACTTTTTTATCCATTTCGGAAAAAGAGGCCCCAAGATCTTCAAGTACGCACATTGCATTGAAATTTAATTCAGGAATTGAATATTCTCTGTCGTTAATTTTCATTTTTTACCCTCCCTATTTTCTTTAATTAAGCGGCTGTAATTTCGCCGTTTGGTAGTACAGAAATCTTCATGTCAACTGCTGCGTTGAGGCCTGCACCTGCTACTGCTACTGAGTGAGATCCTGTGAAAGTGAAAGTTCCGTTTGCGCCAAACTCTACTGAATAAGTAAGGTCATTTCCTTCTTCTTCTTTCAAAGAAGCAAATACTTCTTTTTCGTAGTTCGCTACAAATTCCATAGCTGCTAGTGCCTTAACTCCTGGAATGAACTTCTGCACTGAATCTGCCAGTGTAGTTACATCGATTGGAGTAGGTGCTGCACCTAAATCCGGAAAAGACTTAATGTTTACTGTTGCTAGAGCTGCTTCGCCCTTCTTAATTTTTAAAATTGTTCCTTGTGTACTAATTGCCATAATAATTTCTCCTTTTCATTTTTAAAATTTTGGTGCCTCTCATTTAACCAAGAGGCACCCTCTTGTGTTTACGCTGAGATCTTCTTTAGATAAACTGTGGTATCTTTTTTGAGATTGCCATAGCTTTCATAAATTGTTGTCTCTATGCTGATAATTTCCCAGCCCTCTGAAA
>CAZUEH010000006.1:0-70275 GCA_964619315.1 uncultured Oscillospiraceae bacterium
AAAACCGACCTCCTAATCGTTAGTTTTTTAGGTCTAACTTTTGGGGGTCGGTTCAAAAAATTATTGGTGGATTTTAGTTTAATGTTTGGTTTGGGCGTAGCGAAAAACAAAAAAGAAGTGAGAGTAGAGCCGTCTTTTACACAGGGAAATTTGCCAAGGGCAATGCTGGTATTTGCAGGCCCTTTTATGTTGGGTATTTTGGTGCAAAACCTGTACGGTGCCGTGGATCTGTTTGTAGTAGGGCACTTTGCAACCACCGCTGATGTATCTGCTGTGACGATTGGCAGTCAGCTGATGTGAATGGTTACACAATTCATCATAGGTCTTGCCACTGGTGTTACAGTTTTAGTTGGCAGGTATTTTGGCGAACAAAAAGAGCGAAAACTATCCAAAGCTACTGGTGCAGCCATAGTATTTTTCGGAGTGCTTGCTTTAATTCTGTCAGTTATATATGTAGGTGGACATCAAATGATGGTGGAGTTGATGCAGACTCCAAGTGAAGCAGTCGCTGCCACTAAACAGTACTTATTCACTTGTGCCTTAGGAATCGTATTCATAGCAGGGTACAATGTAGTGAGCAGCATCTTAACTGGACTTGGGGATTCTAAGACTCCGTTTTTATTTATACTTATCGCTTGCATTATCAATGTTGTTTTGGATATTGTGCTAGTGCGGTACTTTTATATGGGAGCACTTGGGACTGCTATTGCGACGACGATAGCACAAGCAGGCAGCTTTTTATTCGCATTACTGGTTTTAAAGAAAAAAGATTAGGATATCCACTTATTAGACAAGATATTCGTCTGAACAAGATCCAAATTGTTGGCATGGTAAAAATTGGTGTTCCAGTAGCTGTACAGAATGTGTTGGTAGGAGTATCATTTCTCTTTATCACAGCGATTATTAACAATATGGGAGTTACAGCTTCGGCAGCCGTTGGCATTGTCGAAAAGTTAATTACATTCCTGTTTGTGCCAGCTATTGCCATGGGAACGGCCGTGAGTACGGCAGGGGCCCAAAATATAGGCGCAGGAAATCCAAAAAGAGCGAAGCAAGGTATGTGGAATGGTGTGTTGATAGCGTTGGTGCCGTCGGTGCTTATTGCGCTATTTTGCCAATTTGGTGGAGACATATTGGCAGGATTTCTTAGCAACGATAGCGAGGTAATTGCCATGTCTGAAAATTATCTTCGCTCATATATTTTCGATGTTGTAATGGTAAGCTTTGTATTCTGCATGAATGGCTATTTTAATAGCTGCGGAAAATCATGGTTCAGTCTTGTGCATAGCCTTGTAACTACATTTGCGCTGAGAGTTCCATTAGCATGGATATTTGCCCAGATTGAAGGCGGCGGCCTTTATGCCATAGGATGGGCAGCACCACTCTCGACGGCAGTATCACTATTATTGTGTCTGATATTTTTATGGCGTATGGATCGAGCGGGAAGAAAAGAAAATGTGATATAACTGCAAAAATACTGTTAAGTTGAAGCTAAGATTAATTGTAGCAATCTTAACGCTTGTCCTGAAGAACAATTTCGTATCGTCGTAAAATTATTGATAACAGAAAACCAATATAGCCTTTTAAGGAAGGTAAGAAAATATCAATCAGAATCTTGGTTTAGAAGATAATGGCTCATAAAAAAGTAGGGAATTATGATAAAAATATATACAGCACTTTTGCTGTATATATTTACTTACGGGCAGTACAAAAAGGAAGTATAAAAGCCAACTATTGACAAGCAATAGCCAGCTTTTTGGTTGCAAAGATAGGGGACAGTTATTGCTTCACTTCACGATATTATATAACAGATTCTTCAGCTAGATAATCTGCAATTTTATGCCATGCGTCTTTTGTAGTCTGAAAATCCTGATAATGCTTTTTTACATCTCTATCATACTTTTCAAGCTCTTCTGATATTTTCATAAACTTTGGGTTATCAAAATAACGACTGAGTATTGGAAGCGTTTGCTCAAGACCCGATCGTACTTCTGCGATGTCTTTTTCATAAGACTCACGGCGCGTGATATACATAAGCAGGGGTTTGTAACGCACCCATCCTATACAAGCTGAATAAAAACGCTTCATAGCTTTCTTTGAGGATCCTGATATGTGGCGAAGCTTTTGTGGCAAAACGCCACTTAGCATACTGGTGTATACCGAAAATCCATCATGAAAGGTATAGCATGGAACACGCAAAACAGTATTGCGCTGTAAACAAGTGCTGAGAAAGGTATCTTCCCCTCGAGCTGATGGTGGATTGTAAAAAGGGCTGAGAACTTTCAAATCCCGAAGATTGATACAGAGGTTGGAGCCAGTTATGAATTTTGTGTTCCCGGTTTGCATTGACTCTACAGCAGGGCCTGAAATAATCTCAGGGTCTGCATAGGAGATACCACCTTGCATCATAAGGGATTTCAAATGATTCCAATTGATAATATCGTTGCTAATAGCCTCAATGAAAATACGAAAGTCTTTTTCGCTCATAATATCATTAAAGGTAAAACCAGGGATAGTGGAGATGTATCCACAATGATGACCACAAGTAATAGTTGCCGAGTCTATGTGCTCTAAATGGGTGGACAAAATCTGTTGTCCACTCCAACTTTCAACTCCTGATGTCTTTTGCACAGCAAGTGGGTACTCATCATCGTCCAAAAAAAGGATAGCGTCCATTCCTGCCTTTGCTGCAGTATAAAGTATGGCATTTCGTTTGCCAGCGTAGCCTTTTTCGAAAAACAGTGAAGCTTCCTTCTTGTCAATGACGCCTTTTTCGCACAAAGAAAGCGCCTGAGCTTCAGCTGTGGCGCGATCAATAAAATGGATGCTACTTAACATCTCTTTGAGTTCTATATTTATATCAGTATAATCCTTGCGCTGGGTGTCGTTGTAATCCAGATCATAAGCAACAAACAAGCTCAATTCAACAGGGTGTTGGGCAGACATTAGCTTATCGCCCCAACAGCTCAAATACGTGGCAAGAACCTGCCGAAAGGTTTTTCGCCCTGTAATAAACCCGATACCGATTTTTTTGATTTTTCTTTCCATTCGTTTCCCTCCGCCATGTGGCTATGTTGAAACGAATAAAGCCCTCTAGCTATCAGAGTGAATACATGGAGGGCAAAACGTCCAGCATAATTCAATTTTCTGACATTATATCACATTTACGGCTTTTTTACAAAAGCAGCCCAAGCGGAGGCGCGGGTTTTAAATCCATAAACAAAAAACGGTTGAATATAACTACGAATATCTTCGGAGTTTTTAGTTAGATAACTAGAGGACATGAATTCGCCTCTGTTGAAGGCAAATAAAAAAGACGACTATTAAAATATCGCCTTGGTTAGTTTAATATTTGTTGTGGTTCATTGTGTAGATAGTTAAACCACTGAAGAATTATAGTCGAAGCTTCAAAGATTTAGAAAAATGGCGGAGAAGGTGGGATTCGAACCCACGTGGGATTGCTCCCAAACGCATTTCGAGTGCGCCCCGTTATGACCACTTCGATACTTCTCCACGACCATAATAATATATCATACCGTTTCGCCAATCGCAAGTTGCAAGGCGAATTTTATTTAGACAAAATCTTCAAGAGGTGAGGCCACAAGAGGTTGACTTAAAAAAGACATGAGGCGTGTTCATTCATAAAATCAACCAATCATAACTTGTTGTTAAAAAGGGCAAGTTATGTTAAAATATAACTGTCTATGCACAGTGTTTGATAGACAAGAAGAAGTGGAAGATAGAGGGGAAATTATGAATGATAACATGTTGATATACATACTCATAGCTTTGTCAGCAGTGATAACTATTTGCTTGTCATTACTGATTGCGAATAAAAAGAATTCAAAGATAGAAAAGTCATATGAGGATTTGAAGCGTCAGATAGAAGACATTAAACAAAACGATCAAGTGATGGTTAACACACTACAAACTTCACTAAAAACCTTTGGCGATATGATTTCTCAGAATCAGAGAGACAGCGCTGAAAATATGGATAAAAGACTTTTTGAGTTGAACCACAGATTTTCCAGCATGGCTGTAGAAAGCGAGCAAAAACTCGAGAATATCAGAAACACTATGGAAAAGAAGATTTCCGACTTGACCACAGATAATAATAAGCAGCTTGAGCAAATGCGTCACACTGTAGATGAGAAACTTCAAAAAACCTTAGAAGACAGAATAACTCAGTCTTTCAAATTGGTAAGTGAAAGGTTAGAGGATGTTTATAAAGGGCTTGGCGAAATGCAAAACCTTGCTGCTGGAGTGGGTGACCTAAAGAAAGTCCTTTCCAATGTTAAAACTAGAGGAATTTTAGGGGAAGTACAACTGGGAGCTATCTTAGAGCAGATACTTTCTCCTGAGCAATATGAAGAAAATGTTAAGACAAAGAGCATTGGTGGAGAACGAGTTGAGTTTGCAGTCAAACTTCCTGGAGATGATGACGGCGTTGTTTGGCTACCAATAGATGCTAAATTCCCTGGCGACGCATATGCAAAACTTATGGATGCGTATGATATAGGAGATGCGGCGTTGGTAGAAGAAGCTTCCAAAAACCTTGATCGAGTAATCAAGAGCGAAGCCAAAGACATAAGAGACAAATATCTTGATCCTCCGTTTACTACAGATTTTGGAATCATGTTCTTACCATTTGAGGGATTATATGCCGAGGTAGTAAGAAGAGGGTTGCTAGAAACTTTGCAAAGAGACTACAAAGTCAACATTGCAGGACCGACTACTATGGCGGCACTTTTGAACAGTTTACAGATGGGATTCAAGACTCTAGCGATTCAAAAGCATTCTAGCGAGGTATGGAATGTATTAGGAGCAGTAAAAACTGAGTTTGACAAATTTGGCGACATTTTAGAAGCAACGCAGAAAAAAATAAATCAAGCCAACGATGATCTTGATAGGCTTATAGGAACAAGAACAAAGAGCATTATAAGAAAGCTAAAGAACGTTACTCAGTTGCCTGAAAAGCAGGCGGCAGACGTTCTGGAATTGACTAATTCAGATGACGATGGTGAAGAAATATAAGGAATAAAATATGAAAATTTTTGCAATAGGCGACCTTCATCTCTCTTTTGATGAAAGGGTTCAAAAGCCTATGGATATTTTTGGCGGAGAATGGGTAAACCATGCGCAGAAGCTTAAGGGTTGTTGGTTACAACAGATAAACCTGGAGGATATTGTTATTATATGCGGCGATATTTCTTGGGGGCTTAGGTTAGAAGAAGCAGAGGCGGATTTTAAATGGATAAAAGAATTACCCGGCACCAAATTGATATTCAAAGGTAACCACGACCTTTGGTGGCAGTCAACAGGAAAACTCAATAAGCTTTATGGTGATGAAAAAATGATTTTTGTCCAAAATGCAGCATATGTTTTTGAAAATCAAGGAGAAAAGATTGCCGTGTGTGGAAGCCGAGGTTGGATTTGTCCGGGTGACGACGACTTTACACAAGCAGACAAAAAGATATATGAACGTGAGCTATTAAGGCTCAAAATGTCGTTAGATGAAGGCAAAAGATTAGAGGCAGATAAATTTGTAGCAGCGCTTCACTATCCGCCGACCAATGATAAAATGCAGTCTTCGGGCTTTACAGAGTTGCTTAGTCAGTATAATGTCAAGATATGTGTCTATGGACATCTTCATGGCAAGGAAGCTTTCAAAAATGGTCCGAAAGGATTATTTAATGGAGTAAAATATGAACTGGTCTCTCTCGATTATTTGGGGGCCTACCCTAAGGAGGTAATAGTATGAGCAAGGTTATATTAGTTGTTGTAGACAGTATGGGCGTAGGAGCACTTCCGGATGCTGCTGATTATGGTGACGTAGGAGCCGATACTTTAGGTCACATCATTGAACACAAAAAAGACATAAACATACCTAATTTCAAAAAATTAGGCATAGGCAATATACAAGGAGTAGCTTGGAGCAATATGGCAAGCCAAAATCCAATTGGCGCATTTGGCAAGATGTCCGAAATTTCCAGAGGAAAAGATACTATAACAGGTCACTGGGAAATCGGCGGAATTTACACAGATACTCCGTTCAAAACTTATCCTGATGGATTTCCGGCAAAATTCATAAAGGAATTTGAAAAAGCTATAGGTACAGAAGTTTTGGGAAACTATCCTGCTTCTGGAACAGAAATAATAGAGCAACTTGGACCTGAACACGAAGCTACAGGCAAGCCTATTGTGTATACTTCGGCTGATAGCGTTTTTCAAATTGCGGCAAACACCGATGTGATTCCATTGGAAAGGCTTTATGAAATATGCGTAGAAGCTCGCAAATTGCTTGTTGGCGATGTGGCTTGCGGCAGAGTAATTGCAAGACCTTATGTGATTAAGGATGGAGTGAGAACTAGAACTTCTGATAGAAAAGACTATGCGGTTTCTCCTCCTGAGGATACAGTTTTAGACAAAGTAAAAGCAGCAGGCAAAACTATGTATGCTGTAGGTAAAATAAGCGATATCTTTAATGGAAAAGGTGTGAGCGAGTCTGTTCATACTGATAGCAATATGGATGGCGTGGATAAAACTTTGGAAGCTATTAAAATGGACTTTGATGGATTTATCTTTACCAACCTTGTGGATTTTGACTCAAAGTTTGGACATAGAAGAGACCCTATAGGGTATGGTGAGTGCATAGAAGAGTTTGATGCTAGAATACCTGAGCTTATGGAAGCACTTGGAGAAGATGATGTGTTGATGATTTGTGCCGACCACGGTAACGATCCTGTGCATAGTGGCTTTGACCACACGAGAGAGTACATTCCACTGCTCGTATATGGCAAAAAAGTTAAGGCTGGAACAGATTTGGGAATCCGAAGAACATTTGCAGATATAGGGGCTACAGTTGCAGATATTTTAGGAGCAGAGCCTACAAATATTGGGGAAAGCTTCAAAGAGGTGATTTTGTAATGAACATGGTAGATATTATCCAAAGAAAAAAAGATGGTGGAGAATTATCTAATCAAGAAATTAAATGGTTTGTAGATGGATATGTATCGGGAGAAATTCCTGACTATCAGGCTTCAGCTCTTTTGATGGCTATATTCTTCAAAGGGCTAAATGATAAAGAAATATTCCAATTAACAGAAACTATGAGATACTCAGGAGATACCATTGATTTATCATCAATAGTAGGCATCAAAGTTGACAAACATTCAACTGGTGGAGTCGGAGATAAGACGACTCTTATAGTAGCGCCTTTGGCTGCTGCATGTGGAGTTCCTATTGCCAAAATGAGCGGTAGAGGATTAGGATTTACAGGCGGAACTGTGGATAAAATGGAAGCTATACCAGGTCTAAAAACAGCATTAACTTCGGAAGAGTTTTTGAGCCAAGTTAACACCATAGGAATATCGGTAATTGGTCAAACTGCTCACATTACACCAGCAGACAAGAAACTATATGCCTTACGTGACGTGACAGCTACTGTAGACAACCTTGGTCTTATTGCTTCGAGCATAATGAGCAAAAAACTTGCGGCAGGTAGCGATGCCATCGTCCTCGATGTAAAATGCGGAGATGGAGCCTTCATGGAAAACCAAGAAGATGCTGCCCAGCTTGCAGAGATAATGGTTAAGATAGGAAACAGTGCAGGCCGTAGAACCGTGGCGGCAATTACAGAAATGGGACAGCCTTTAGGCAAGGCTGTTGGAAATAGCATAGAAGTCATAGAGGCTATAGAAACCTTAAAGGGAAATGGCCCAGCAGATATAACAGAGTTGGCTGAAAAACTCAGTGGAATCATGGTATATCTTGGTGGCAAAGCCAGCACACCAGAAGAGGGAATGGCAATGACAAAAGCAGCGTTGGCAGATGGTAGAGGCCTTGAAAAACTAAGAGAGTTTATTGAGGCACAAGGTGGAAATCCAAAGGTTACAGAGGATTATTCCCTTTTTCCGCAGCATTCAGTAACAAAAGAATTGCTATCGCCAGCCGATGGTTATGTAGAAAAAATAGAAGCAAAAAGAATAGGTTTAGCGTCTCAGCACACAGGAGCGGGTCGTGCCACTAAGGAAGACGATATTGATCTTTCAGCAGGAATATATGTCTGCAAAAAAGTGGGTGATTTTGTAAAACAAGGAGAGCCTCTTGCTGTATTCTACGGCAATAACCAAGACAAGATAGAAAAAGCGGCAGAAGAAGCTGCTATGGCTTTCGAAATAGGGCAGAACCCTGTCAAAGCGCCAGAGTTAATAAAACAAATCATCGGACTATAGATATAAAACCAATAGAAATTAAACAAAGACACGCCTGCTTTTGCAATCTTATTTAAATAAGAGCAAAAAGGGCGTGTTTTTTCATTGAAATTTTAGCCATATTATGGTTAAATAGATACTTAGTAGGATTAAAATTTTTAAACCTTGGTTTTAGGAGGGCAAGATGATATATACAAAAGAAATAGAAAATATGTGTCCAGTTAATAAGGGTGCATACCATGGACCTGCGCCTATTCCGCAGGAAGGTAAATGGGTACAGGTTAAAGAAAACGCTGACATTTCAGGATTGACCCATGGTGTTGGTTGGTGTGCTCCACAACAAGGTGCATGCAAATTGACCCTAAACGTTAAAAACGGAATAATAGAGGAAGCTCTCATAGAGACTTTGGGATGTTCAGGAATGACACATTCTGCTGCCATGGCAGGAGAAATCCTAATTGGAAAGACTTTGTTGGAGGCACTTAACACTGACCTTGTATGTGATGCCATAAACACTGCAATGCGTGAGTTGTTCTTACAAATAGTATATGGACGTAGCCAATCGGCGTTTTCCGAAGGTGGCCTTGCTGTTGGAGCTGGACTTGAGGATCTCGGAAAAGGTTCAAGAAGCCAGGTTGGAACTATATACTCAACTAAAGCAAAGGGCCCAAGGTACCTTGAGTTAGCAGAAGGATATATTACAAGAATAGGCCTTGATGAAGAAGACAATATCATTGGTTATGAATACATAAACATGGGCAAAATGATGGACGCTATCAAAAAGGGTGTAGACCCGACAGAAGCTATGAAAAATGCTCAAGGCAACTATGGAAGATTTGAAGAAGCGGTTAAAAAAATAGACCCGCGTGAAGAATAGGAGGAACAGTCATGATTACTTTTGAAAATTGCGATAGAAAAATCAACAAAATCCAGGCTGTTCTTGATCAGAATGGAATCAAGGATTTAGAAGAAGCGGCAGCTATTTGCAAAAATGCTGGCTTCAATCCTTATGATATAGTCAAGGATATTCAACCAATCTGCTTTGAGGATGCATGCTGGGCATATACAGCAGGAGCGGCTATAGCGGTTAAAAAACAATGCAAAAAAGCTGCTGACGCTGCTGAGGCCATTGGCTTAGGGCTACAGGCTTTCTGCCTTGAGGGTTCAGTTGCAGAAGACAGAAAAGTTGGACTAGGACATGGTAACTTAGCGGCTATGTTGCTTCGTGAAGAAACAGAATGCTTTGCGTTTTTAGCCGGCCATGAATCTTTTGCAGCAGCAGAAGGCGCAATCGGAATTGCCAAGTCTGCCAACAAAGTTCGTAAAAAACCTTTGAGAGTAATTCTTAATGGTTTGGGAAAAGATGCGGCTCAAATAATATCAAGAATAAACGGGTTCACATATGTTCAAACAAAATTCGATTATCACACAGGTGAACTAGCAATAGTCAAGGAGATACCTTACTCAAAAGGTGAGCGTTCAGAAGTACGTTGCTATGGTGCTGATGATGTACGTGAGGGCGTGGCTATAATGCATTTTGAAAAGGTAGACGTGTCTATTACAGGCAACTCTACTAACCCAACAAGATTCCAGCATCCAGTGGCAGGAACTTACAAAAAAGAATGTATTGAACAAGGTAAGAAGTATTTCTCTGTTGCTTCTGGCGGAGGAACAGGAAGAACTCTTCATCCAGACAATATGGCAGCAGGTCCTGCGTCTTACGGAATGACTGATACTATGGGAAGAATGCATTCTGATGCACAGTTTGCAGGATCATCCTCTGTACCAGCACATGTTGCTATGATGGGCTTAGTCGGTATGGGTAACAACCCTATGGTTGGAGCAACTGTAGCCGTAGCCGTAGCAATAGAAGAATCATTTAATAAATAAAAATCATATGAACTGCACTAACTCTTTTAGGTTAGTGCAGTTTTTCTGAGCAGCAAGATATATTAAGCAAGAATAGGAGGATTTGCCATGGAATTCACCCAAGAGGAATTAAAAGAAGCGAAGCGTCAAATTGACTCGACGCTACATAAACTAAGAGAGACTGTTAAAACCTTTGAGTCGAAGGAGAATAAAGATAGATATAAGTCGCAGATCACTTTGGCAAAGAATAGGATAAAAGCCTTTGGAATTGCTAATGTTTTGATAGAAAAAGAGATGAAAAACATATAAAAAAACACGAAAACTACACTTTTAAATTCTGACAAAAACTTGATTTTATTGACATATATATGGTAAAATTTATCTGCATAGATTTATTTTCTAATACGGAGGAAAAAACATGAAAAAGATTATTTCGCTATTACTCGTCCTAACATTAATTTTGTCAGCATTCACATTAGCTGGATGTAAAGACAAATCAGAGGGCGAAGGTGAGGAACTAACAGTTTGTATCGTAGTATCTTCAGCATTTGGTGACAAATCATTTAATGATTCAGCCAAAGAAGGTGCAGACAAGTTAGCAGCTGACTACGGAGTTAAAGTAACAACTATCGAGTGCCAGGAAGAAAACTTTAAGCAGAGCATGATGCAAGCCGCAGAAGCTTCTGATATAGTAGTTCCTGTAGGTTGGCAGTTCTACGACATTCCTGAAGTTGCTAATGAATACCCAGACACTAAATTTATTTGGGTTGATAATGTAGCAGAAGGAATTGAAGAACTTCCTAATGTTCTCTGCATTACATATGCTCAGAACCAGGGTTCTTTCTTAGCAGGTTACATTGCTGCTGAGATGTCTGAAACAGGTACAGTTGGTGCAGTAGGTGGAGAAAACAATGACACCATCAACGACTTCCTTATCGGATATGAACAGGGTGCAAAATATGCAAATCCTGATATCAAGGTAGTAACTAACTATGCTAACAACTACGAAGATCCAGCTAAGGGCAAAGAATGTGCATTAGCACTTAACAGCCAAGGCGCAGACGTTATTTTCCAGGTAGCAGGAAATACAGGTAACGGCGTATTTGCAGCAGCCAAGGAAGCAAACTTCTATGCTATAGGAGTTGACCAAGATCAGAAGATTTCTGCTCCTGAATATGATGAACAAATCATCTGTTCAATGAAAAAAGAAGTAGGAACTTCCATATATGACACAATCAAGGCTTTCATAGAAGAAGAAACATGGCAGGGTGCAAGAGTTTGGACAGCTGACATGGCAACAGGTTATGTATCAATTTCTTACGGTAATGATAAGTCAACACAGCAAGTAAGTGATGCAATCAAAGCTGAAGTTGAAGACATAGCAGCTAAGATCGTTGAAGGCGATATTCAAGTAGATACTACAAGAAAATAGTCTAAACACATATCAAAGAATAAAAGTTATTCGCACATGAGGCGTAGCGTTAAATGCGCTACGCCATTTTTTGTAAGAGGTACTAATTTTGCAAAACAAACAAAATACTATTGTAAACTTTGATAATATATCAATGCAATTTCCAGGAGTACTAGCAAACGACAATATTTCTCTTGAAATAAAAGAGGGTGAAGTCTTTGCTTTGGTGGGAGAAAACGGAGCGGGCAAAAGCACGCTTATGAATATATTGTACGGCCTACATACACCAACTGATGGGCAGGTGCATGTAAAAGGTGAAAGAATAGAAAAATTCAAACCTATGGAGGCCATAGAAAAAGGGGTAGGCATGGTGCATCAACACTTTATGCTTGTGCCATCTTTTAGCGTTGCCCAAAACATTGTACTTAGTAGAGAACCAAGAAAATCCAAAGTGCTTTATGATTTAAAAGAGGCTAATAGAAAAGTCAAAGAGCTTTCAGAGGACTACGGACTGATGGTTAATCCTAAGGACATTGTAGGTGAAATCAGTGTCGGGCTTCAACAGAGAGTAGAGATATTAAAAACTCTATATAGAGGCGCAGATATATTGATTTTAGACGAGCCTACAGCGGTACTTACACCGCAAGAAACGGAAGAACTCTTTGGAGTTATTAGAAGAATCGTCAAGGAAAAAAATATGACGGTAATAATCATAACTCATAAACTTTATGAGGTTATGGAAATATCCGATAGAGTAGGCGTTATGCGTCAAGGTAAACTAGTCGGAGTTGAAGAAACTAAAAATGTAAACGAAAGAACCCTTGCATCCATGATGGTTGGAAGGGAAGTCTTATTTGATAGTATAGAAAAAACAGGCGAGCCAGGAGAAGTCCTCGTAGAAGCTGAAGATTTGTTCGTAGCTGACAACAGAGGAATCATGGCAGTAAACGGAATCAACCTAAAGGTCAGAAAAGGCGAAGTTTTGGGCATTGCTGCAATTGAAGGAAATGGCCAAAGTGAGCTAATAGAAGCGATTACAGGAATGAGGCCTATAGAAAAAGGTCAATTTTCTATAAGCGGCCAAAATGCTGTAGGTATGAGCCCAAGAGAAGTTAGAAAATTGGGATTGGCACATATACCAGAGGATCGTATTGCCACTGGTGCCGCTATGCCATCTACAATTACTGATAATATCATAATTGGTAAGGAGCGTTCAGAAGAATACTCAGTCAAAGGCATACACTTAAAAAAATCCAGCATAGCTCGCTATGCTAAGGACTTATTTGAGAAGTTTGACCTTAGAGGTGCAGGAGTTGATACTGAGGTAGGTTCTTTATCCGGAGGCAACATGCAAAAGGTAGTGGTTGCCAGAGAATTCTCGTTAGATACACCAGTTCTCATAATCGCACAGCCTACTAGAGGGGTAGATGTGGGAGCCATTGAGTTTATTCACAAACAGATAATCGAAAAGCGTAATAGTGGTTGCGCTATACTGCTTGTAAGTGCTGACCTTGATGAAGTTTTCCGCCTTAGCGACAGAATAATAACTCTCTATGAAGGTAAAGTTACTGGTGAGTTTGAAGCAGGCCAAATTGATAAGATGGAAATCAGTTACTATATGACTGGAGATAGAAGCGCGGATACAGGAGGTGAGGCATTTGAATAAAATTATTGCTTCCCTAAAAAATAATAGGACTTATTTAATATCTCTTGCTTTGAGCATATTTGTGGCACTGTTCATTGGCGGAATGTTGATGCTAGTGACAGGCTTCAACCCATTTGAGGGATATGCAGCAATGATAAAAGGAGCTTTTGGCTCCATAAGAGTATTCGGAAACACAATTACAAAGATGCTTACGCTGTGCCTTACAGGCCTTGCTATGACTGTCAGTGCAAAAGCAGGACTGTTCAATGTAGGTGGAGAAGGACAACTTTTTCTCGGCGGATTGGCAGCAACGGTTACAGGTATCTATTTGCAAGGTGTTAGCCCGCTAATAGCAGTACCTTTGGCGTTTATATCGGCAGCGGTGGTTGGCGGATTTTATGCTTGGATACCAGCGGTTTTAAAAGTAAAACTAAAGGTAAGTGAAGTAATAACTACTATAATGCTCAATTCAGTAGCAATTTATGTATGTACATACCTCATTAACAGTGGAGGCCCATTGGCTACACAGGACTATGGAGTTCTCGGAGGAAGTGATGCTGTGCCAGTGGCATTTAGATTTTCTCAGATTATCCCTACATCCAATTTGAGTACAGCGCTTTTCTATAGCGGTTTCATAGCATTTTTCTGTTGGTATTTGATGCAAAAGACAAGCATAGGTCTTGAAATGAAGGTCACAGGAGAGAATGAAAGATTCTCATTCTTTGCAGGTCTTCCAAAAGACAAGATAATGATTTGGTCAATGGTTGCCTCGGGAGTTATTTGTGGATTAGCTGGAATGTTTTTGGTATATGGATATCAGTTTAGATTCCAAGGTAGCATAAGCAACGAATTCTACTATGATGGAATGCTTTTGGCAATGATAATGAACTATAACCCAATAGGAATTATATTGATGAGTTCATTCTTCGCTATTATAGATATAGGCGCTAGTGCAATGGAATTTTCAACAGGAATTTCGGGAGAAATTTCGGACATAATATTTGCCATAATAATTTTCCTTATGGCAGCACAAAAAGGTATTACAAAGTACATTACTGATAGATCAACTCAGAAAAAAGCTAGAGAAAAAATTAGAAGGGAGGGCCAATAATGGAACATCTATTAGACGTTTTCAACATAGGGCTTTTGCAGAACACCCTTCGAACTGCTACTCCAGTTATCTTGGCAGCTATGGGTGGCTTGATGACAGAGCATGCAGGAATTATGAATATTGGTATGGATGGAATGATACTGATAGGAGCTTTCGTTGCTGTAGCATTTAGCTTCACTTGTTCAAGTGCGGCAATGGGAGTACTGGTAGCAGTGTTATGCGGCATACTTATAGGATTGTTTTTCGCACTGTTTGTTGTAAAACTTAGGAGCGATGAATTCATAATAGGAATGGCACTCAACACTTTTGCAGGTGGCCTTACCGTATACTTATTAAGAACTATATTTGGAGTAAAGGGAACTTTTTCAAACACTGGAATCATAGGATTGCCTACATTACATTTTGATTTTCTTGATAGTATCCCTGTTATTGGGCCATTACTTAACGACAATTCTATATTTATATACTTAACTTGGTTGTTGGTATTTTTGGCATGGGTATTCTTGTACAAAACTCCATATGGATTTTGGCTAAGAGCAGCAGGTGAACATCCTGAATCTCTTGAAACGGCAGGAATAAGCCCACATAAAATGAAATTTGCAGCGAGTATACTATGTGGTATATTCTGTGGATTTGCAGGTGCCCATTTATCATTAGGTTATTTAACTATGTTTACAGAGGGCATGAGCAGCAGCAGAGGATTTATTGCATTTGCTTGTGTTATATTTGGAATGGCCAACCCGCCAAAAGTATTTGTTGCAGCATTACTGTTTGGATTCCTCGATGCTCTTGGTCTTAGACTACAGAGTGTGGGAGTTCCGTCAGACTTGACTGCTACGGTACCTTATATAACTACCATATTGATGCTTACTTATGTAGTAGTAAGCACTGAACGAAAGAAGAAAAGAAAAGCTCAAAAACAGTTAGAAATAAATAAAAGCACTTAAATAAATATCAAAAAGGGGAATAAAATGAAAAAAGGATTAAGAACAGTACTAATTTTGTCCATGTGTGTGGCAATGGGTCTTGGAATGACAGGATGTGGCAATAGCAAGCCGTATAGCAATTACGATTTGTCAGAGTATATCACATTGCCTGATTACGATGCGTTTGAAACTTCTGTTCCAGCGGTTTCCATAGCAGATGAAGATGTTGAAGCAGAGATTGAAGCTATCTTAGAAAGTGCTAAAACCACTGAGGATGTCAAAGAAGGAACTGTTAAAAAAGGGAACACAGTTAAGATTTCTTTCAAAGGAACATTATCCGATGGAAGCTCACCTGAAAACATGAAATCAGACGAATATTCATTGACATTAGGTGAAGGCGGAATGATCGACGGATTCGAAGAAGGCATATATGGGGCTAAGATAGGCGACACAGTAACAATGAATTTGACATTTCCTGATCCATACACTTCCAATGAAGAACTTTCAGGACAGGCAGTTACATTTGAGGTAGGAGTTTTAAGCAAAACTGTTGAAAATACGCCAGTGCTTAGCGATGAATTTGTAAAAGAAAATAGTGACTTTGCTACTGTGGCAGAGTACAAAGCTTATGTTGCTAAGGAATTAGAACAGGAAGAATACGATAGTCAGCTTTACGAGATAAAATCTGAGCTTTATGCTAAAATAGTCAATGGTACAGAAGTTATCAAGTACCCTGAAAAAGAATTAAAGAAGCAGAAAAAAGAAGTTGATGAGAGCTACAAACAAATGGCCAAAACCAGTGGAGCTGATTGGGAAGATTATAGAAACAACACTCTGGGAGTAGATAAAGAAACATACGAATCAGAAATCGAAGCGTATGCAAAAGAATTAGTAAAACAAGAAATGATAATCTACGCAATAAGCGAAAAAGAAGAACTAACTGTCACTGATGAGGAATATGACGAATACCTTAAAGCAATGCTTGAATCATCCGGATTTGAAGACGATGCGGCATTCAAAGAGTATTCAGGAATGACCATAGAAAAATATGCCAAATCATATAAGATGGATAGAGACCTATTGTTAACAAAAGAGCTAGACGCTATTTATGATAGACTATTATCCAAAACTGAATAAATAAGCAGGAGGAAAGACATTATGAGATGCCCTTTTTGCAATAATGCTGACACAAAGGTAATAGATTCCCGCCCAACAGAAGAAGGCCATGCAATAAGAAGAAGAAGAGGTTGCGATAGTTGCAACAGACGCTTTACCACCTACGAAAAGGTGGAAGAAACAATATTGATGGTTGTTAAAAAGGATGGCCGCAGAGAGGCCTTTGATAGGACGAAGATTTTGAATGGCATAATTAAAGCTTGCGAAAAACGTCCTGTTTCTATGGCGCAAATGGAATCCATGGTCAATGAAATCGAAAAGACCATAAGTAACTCTATGGAAAAAGAAGTAGAAAGTTACGACATAGGAGAGCTTATTATGAATCATCTGAAAGATGTTGATGAAGTTGCTTATGTTAGATTTGCTTCTGTATATAGGCAGTTTACCGATGTAAACACTTTTGTAAAGGAAATAGAAAAACTCATAGGTCCTTCAAAAGGTGCTGGCGAAAAAACTCGAATGCCGAAAGATAAAGAATAAAACAAGAACTACTTAATTTAGGAGAAAAAATGGAACGATTTTTTAGAATCGCAATAGATGGGCCAGGAGGCGCAGGAAAATCTACTATCGCCAAAGCTGTGGCCAAGGAGCTGAACATAGACTATATCGATACAGGAGCTATGTATAGAGCATTTGGTCTCAAATTATTAAGATTATCAAACAGCATGGAAGATGAAGATTCACTCAGAAAAATTCTCGATGAAACTTCAATAGATTTTGAAGGCAAAGAAATAATCTTAGACGGAGAAATAGTTACGCCTCTCATAAGAACTCCTGAGGTGTCGATGGCTGCATCCAAATGTTCGGCTTTTGCTAAAGTCAGAGAAAAAATGGTAGAGGCTCAGCAAAAGATGGGCGAGAGCAAAAGCGTGATTATGGATGGAAGAGATATTTGCGAAGTTGTATTTCCTAATGCAGAGTACAAATTTTTTATAACTGCTGACGCTGAAGAAAGAGCTTCAAGAAGGTATAAAGAGTTGCTCGCAAAAGGCCAAAAAGTCGTTTACAGCGAGGTTCTCAAAGAAATTGAAGAAAGGGACCACAACGACTCTACAAGAGCTGCAAGTCCAATGAAAAGGGCCGCTGATGCAGAACTTTTAGACACTACGAATATGACAATTGAAGAAGCGACACAATATATCTGTAATAAAGTTAGGGCTTAAGATTTCATACAAAGAGTTAAGCCTAAAAGAGGTTAGAGGATACAGGCAAGCCTCCTATGAACAAATTTTCATAGGAGGCTCTTTTTTGACCTAATCTTCACAAATTATTAACTATGTGACACTTGTACTTATTGCTTTAAAATGATATAATCTTAGCCGATAGTATGCCCATTTTATGAGCAGAAGAATTAAGAAGAGAACGTTTTTGAGATTCTCATTTTTGAATTCGAAAAAAGGAGTCAAAATGAAAATCAAATCATTGCCAAAATGTGAAAGGCCTGTTGAAAAATGCTTTTCTCTAGGAATAGAAAGTTTATCCAATAGAGAACTGCTTGCATTGCTCATTAAGTCAGGCACTAAGACAAAATCCGCTATGGATGTAGCAGAGGAAGTCCTTGCACGAGACGGTGCAGGAATAAGCCATTTAAGGTGGATATCTTTAGAGGAGCTAATGTCCATAAATGGTATTGGACAAACTAAAGCTTCAACTATAATGGCGGCTGTCGAACTTGGCAAACGTATAGCTTCAAAACCCGTTCAAAATGGCATGAAAATTGAAAATGATGAAGACATTGCAGCACTTTTTATGGAGGACATGAGGCATCAGAAACGAGAGTTTTTCAAATCCGTGTTACTGAGCTCAAAGGGCGGTGTTATATCTGTGGAAACAGTGTCCGTGGGAGAGCTTAACAGCACCATTGTTCACCCAAGGGAAGTGTTTAGTAGCGCAATCAAAAAAAGCGCTGCAGCGATAGTCTTTGTTCATAACCATCCAAGTGGAGATTCAAATCCCAGCAAAGAAGATTTTATTACTACCGAAAGATTAGTAGAATGTGGTAAAATTTTGGGGATCAGAGTGGTGGATCATTTGGTTATTGGAGATGGAAAATACATTAGTATGAGATCTATGGGAAAAATCTAAGGATGAGGTGGAAGAAAAATGTGCAGTTTTTTAAAGACAAAGGATATGGGTATTGACTTAGGAACAGCCAATACTTTGATTTATGTAAAAGACAGTGGAATAGTGTTAAACGAACCATCTGTAATTGCTGTGGATGCTGATATTTCTAGGATAATTGCGGTAGGGGCCGATGCAAAGGCTATGCTTGGCAAAGCACCAAGAAATATTTCTGTAATAAGGCCTCTTCAGGACGGCGTTATTTCAGATTTTGACAAAACTGCAGATATGCTAAAAGCTTTCATTGAGAAGGCTATGGAGCAAAAGAAAATGAGAAACTACAGAGTTGCCGTAGGTGTGCCTACAGGTGTTACCGAAGTAGAGAAGAGAGCAGTAGAAGAAGTCGTAAGACAGATGGGCGCTACTGAAGTATATATTTTAGAAGAACCTATGGCAGCAGCTATAGGAGCGGATCTTCCGATCGATGGCACAACAGCATGCATGATAGCAGATATAGGAGGCGGTACTACTGATGTAGCGATTATTGCTTTAGGTGGAGTAGTTGCGAGCACTTCAATCAGATACGCAGGCGATAAGTTTAGCGAAGCTATTACTCAATATATAAGAAAACGTCATGCTCTTCTCATAGGAGATAAGACGGCAGAAGAACTAAAGATAGCTTTGGGCTATGCGTGTATGGACGAAGACGAATTCGGAAATGAAATCATTAAGACTATGGACGCTAGAGGTCGTGACATTATATCGGGACTTCCTAAGACTTTAGAAATAACAAACAAGGATATTATGATTGCTCTTCAAGAATCTATGGAAATAGTTATAGATGCAATTAAGACTACTATTGAAAAAGCACCACCAGAAATTGCTGCTGACATAGCAGAAAACGGAATGATGCTGTCAGGTGGCGGAGCTAACATACATAACCTTGCTAAACTAATAAAGAAAAAGACAGACATGGAAGTAACTATAGCAGAAAATTCATTCGAAGCTGTTGCTATTGGAACTGGTAAGGATCTTGAAGATGTAGAAAAACTCAAGATTTATACTAGAAAAGCAAAACGGAGAGGAACTGAGTTATAAAATATGAAATGGATTAGAGAGCACAAATTAATAACTACCCTATTGTCACTATTTATAATATTGGCATTGGTATTTGTTTTGTCCATAACCACCGGCTTTGGTGGTGGCTCTTTTTCGACTTTTGTCAATAATGGCGCCGCAAAGGTCTCTGAGTTTTTCTCTTCTGTAGGAGGAATACGTGATGGGGCTAAAGGAATTTTCGCAGGCAAAGATTTGCAAAATCGTATAGATGAACTTGAAAAAGAAAATGATGCCCTTAAGCTTGAATTGGTCAAAGCACAACTTGAAGCAGGTCAACTTGAGCAACTTCAAAACCTTGCAGGCCTTTTGAACTATAACTATGCTACCCAAGAGTTCAACATTGTAAGTGCAGATGTGACTTTAAGAGATGGATCGAATTGGAACAGAGTGTTTACAATAGATAGAGGTAGTGAATCGGGAATTGCAGTAGGAAATACTGTAATTGACGGCGATGGACTTGTGGGCAATGTAACAGAAGTAGGCGAAGGTTGGGCAAAAGTCAGACCAGCGATAAGCGGCGATGGCAAGCTTAGCTTTAAGTTAGCTAGAGATGGAAGCCAACTGGGTATTGTAGCTGCTGGCCCTGATGGAAAGTTTGCTGGATATATGTTAGACGATGATTCTACAGTAGCAGAAGGCGATATCCTAATAAGCTCAGGAATGGGAAGTTGCCCTGAAGGTATTGAAATAGGTAATGTAAAATCAGTTAATTACAATAGTGACAGGTTAATAAGAGAAATTGTTGTTGAACCTTCCGTTAATTTCAAAAGCCTGAGGAAAGTGTCGGTGATTATATGAGATACTGGAAGGCCGGAATATTCTTTCTGATCGCCTTTTTGATACAGACCTCATTGCTCAACGTCATTAATATTGGAGGATACACTCCAAATCTTCTATTATGTCTTGTAGTGATTTTTTCGTTTCTGTATGAAAAGGAAATGTATGGCCTTGTATACGGAGCAACTTTTGGATTACTGTATGACATATGTTACAACGATGTGATTGGGCCAACCCCAATAGCACTCGTAATAGTTTTTGTAATAGTTTTAGGGTTACGCAAATTTGCTAATTATGAAAATATAGTTAGCATGTGGGTAACATCTTTAATCTCGTTCATTTCCTATTATCTAATCAATTGGGTAATGTATAAAATAGCAGGCAGCCCTGTAGGCATTCTTTATGCGCTGTCTAGCTCAGTGTGGGCGATTCTTTACACTTTAATAATAATTACATTGATGTATGTGATAATGATAAAAAAAGTCTCTAAACATCATAAAGACAGGTATTTTAGATGAATAAAAGGTTGTTGAATTCAAGGTTCTATCAAATATTGGCACTAATAATAGTTCTTGTGGTTGTTTTAGGCATAAGGCTTTTTGTGCTTACAGTAATTGAAAATGACAAGTGGATTGATGCGGCTGAGAATCAAAACACTAAAAGGATTACAACCCATGCGCCTAGAGGTAAGATACTTGATAGATATGGAAGAGAAATTGCAACCAATAAGCAAGTATTTACGGTAACTGTCAATGTCAGTGGGCTTTCTACTGAAGAGATAAATGAAAATTGCTATAACTTGACTAAAGTCTTTGAAAACAATGGGGATGAGTATGTAGATAATTTTCCAATAGTGATTTCTGGTGAGTCATTTGTATATTCATATGACGATGATAAAATCAAATGGCTACAAGGCAAGGGCTTTTCTACAGATATGACAGCAGAGCAAGCCTTTAACGCTATCAGAACACAGTATGAAATAGATCCACAACTTGACCGTTATAAGGCGGCAGAAGAACTACAAAACACATATGGTGTGTATCCTCCTATCAATATCAGAAGCATGAAATATGCTTACGACATTCAAAAGGAACAGTTCTTAGAAAAATATGAATTAGACACGGACCTCAATGCACAAGAGGCTTTTGCAGAGCTTAGAAAAGATTATAAGATAGATGAAAAATTGTCTGATGTAGAAGCAAGAAAGCTTTTTAGAATAAGACATGAAATCAAAAACTTAGGGTACAACAAATACCTTTCAAGCACTGTGGCGAAAGATGCGTCAAACGATACAGTAGTATATGTAGAAGAAATGTCTGGAGAAATGAAGGGCGTTGAAATCTCATCAGAAACTGTAAGATCTTATCCTAACGGAAGCAGATTGGCCCATGTAATAGGATATATGGGAAGTATTTCTGATTCCCAATACGAAGAATATGTTACTCAAAAGGGCTACAATGCAACCGACCTTATAGGTAAAGACGGACTAGAAGCTTCTTTGGAGTCATATTTAAAAGGAACCGATGGAGTGACTTCGGCAAGAGTCAACAACAGAGGCGATTACATAGGAACTATCAGTGAAACTGAGCCTATCGCAGGGCAAAATGTTTACTTGACTATAGATTTGGAACTACAAAAGGTAGCTGAAGACAGCCTTGCTCAAGCAATAGAGGCAGTTAGCACAGGAGACTCTTTTAAGAGCAAATACGGCAATGTTAGAATGGCAAAGTTCTCTAAATGTGCATCTGGTGCCGCTGTAGCAATAGATGTAGAGACTGGGGATGTGCTGGCAATGGCTAGTTATCCAAGTTATGACCCGAATATATTTGCAGAGGGCATATCTACTGAAGACTGGCAATCGGTTCAAAGCACGAATCCAAGGGATTTGCTTGCACCGACTCCTTTATATAATGTAGCAACGAAAGCATCAGTACAGCCAGGCTCCACTTTTAAGCCTGTAACAGCTGTTGCAGCACTTCAATGTGGCCTTGATGCAAACAAAAGCATAAGAGATAAGGGATATATCAAAGTCGGCGACAGAACTTTTGGATGTAGTTCATGGAACACTTACGGTGGCACTCATGGAAGCCAAACTTTGAAACTTGGAATTCAAAACTCTTGTAACTATTATTTTTACTGCATAGCTACAGGCAAGGACTGGTCAACAGGCGGTTCTTTAGGATATAATAAAGATATAAGCATTGAAAAGATAATGGAAGTTGCCAATGAATTTGGTCTTGGAGAAGAGACAGGTATTGAACTTGATGAAGCCATAACACCACTTGCATCAGCAGAAAGAAAGATGGAAGGCACAAAAAATTCTCTATGGTATCATCTATACAGTTCAGCTATAAACTACTGGCCTTCATCCGTTACCGAAGATGAAGAGGCGCTAAAAAAAGATATAAATACAATCGCCAACTGGATGGAAGAGAATCCTTCACGAGGCGAAATAATAAAGAGACTTAAGGAACAGACTAAGGTTTCAGAGGACAAAGTAGAAACTGTTACCGACATCTGCAAATATTCATACTTCAATCAAGCCCAATGGACTATCGGTGATGAATTTAATATCGCTATAGGACAAGGTGATAACTCATATACTCCATTGCAAATGGCCAATTACGTAGCTACATTAGGTAATTATGGCGTAAGAAATCAAGTAAGCATTGTAAAGGGTATTGAAGGCGAAGGAGAAACACAAAAGGAAGATCCTTACACTATTAAAGTAGACAAAAAGGACATGGATAGTGTACTTGAGGGAATGAGACTAGTTACCAAAAGAGGTACTCTTGCAGGAACTTTTGCAAGATTCCCAATAGATGTTGCAGGTAAGACGGGAACTGCGGAAAAAGATGGATACATCAATCCGGCAGATGAAGTTGCATATGTCAAGAAACATCTTTCTTCTATCGCTTCAGGTGTTTCATGGAGCGAAGTTGAAACAATCATGAAGCAGCTTATGAAAGAGGAACCTGAAACCTATCCTACAGA
This sequence comes from uncultured Oscillospiraceae bacterium, assembly GCA_964619315.1. Taxonomy (GTDB): domain Bacteria; phylum Bacillota; class Clostridia; order Peptostreptococcales; family Anaerovoracaceae; genus Fimisoma. The sequence goes on from CAZUEH010000006.1 coordinate 23,303, forward strand.
GAATGACGCTGTAGATGCGGCATTAATTAAGGCTAGTGGAAACAAGGTTACTCAATCTCAAATAAATAGATACAAAGATACATATGATGAATTTGCATGGGTTGTGACTTTGGCCCCTGCAGAAAACCCTAAAATTGCAGTGGTCGTTCTCCTCGTACAAGGAGGCGTGTCGTCCAATGCAGGGCCAGTGGCCAGAGAAATCATAGGTCAATATCTTCAATCTCAAGGTCAATATAATGAAGCAAATTTTGATACTAAAATGAAGTAGTTAAAAAGTAGGAGGAACAACATGGGTAAGGCCATAGTAATTGCATCAGGAAAAGGTGGAACAGGTAAAACCACATTTTCAGCTAACTTGGGCACTATTTTAGCGGCACAAGGTCACAAGGTTGTTCTAATAGATCTAGATATAGGCCTTAGAAATTTAGACTTATACTTGGGCATAGAAAACAACATAGTTTATGATGTAAACGACGTGCTTATGGGTGTGTGTAGAATAAGGCAAGCGCTAGTTAAGGTGAAATCCTCTCCAGGATTATTCTTTATGGCAGCGTCGCCACAAAAGCCTAATGGCGAAATGACACCACTTCATATAAAAGTTTTGTGTGATAAACTAAAAGAAAAATATGATTATGTCATAATAGATGCACCAGCTGGAATAGACGATGGATTAGTAGTTGCAACTGGCGGATGTGATATGGGAATAATTGTGGTTACTCCAGAATACGCTTCTTTGAGAAATGCAGAGATTGTCAAAAAAACCATAGAGGCACAAGGAATAAGCCAAATTGCATATGTTGTTAACCGAATAGATTTGCAGCTAATTGAGACGGGAAAAGCCCCAACTTTTGAAGAAGTAACAAGAGAAATAAGGGATAAAATCATAGGAGTCATACAAGAAGACGAAAACATTCATGTTTCAACAAACCTTGGAATTCCTATAGTGTCTGTTGCTGACACCTACATAACTAAAAGTTTTATGGGGATGGCAACACGAATCAAAAGCATGTTAGAAAACGATTAATAAAAACTGCCTGTTGTTCAGAGTGTGAACAGCAGGCAGTTTTGACTTTATAATATCTTTTGATTATACGATTCTGTTAAGCTTTTCGCCTGCTAAGAAAGTTTTTAGATTATCTGCACTCATTGAACAGATTAAAGTTCTTGCCTCGCTGGAAGTCCAAGCTATATGAGATGTGATAATAATATTATCTACTCCAAGAAGTGGGTTTGCAGAATTTATAGGCTCTTTGGACACCACGTCTACTGCGGCACCTGCCAATTTTCCGCCTTTAACGGCATCGGCCAAATCTTGCTCATTTATCAAGGCTCCACGAGCAGTGTTTATGATGTAAGCGCCGTCTTTCATTTTGCCAATAAAGTCTTTGTTGATGAAGCCTTTGTTCTGTGGAGTTGCAGGGCAATGAAGAGATATTACATCGGCTTTAATAGCGGCATCAGGGTCTTTGCTATAAGGAATAACAGTCATGCCGATAGCCTCTGCAATTTGGCCAACTCTCTTGCCTATAGTTCCATAACCAATAATTCCCAAAGTCTTGCCACTTAGTTGGAACATTGGAGATGTTACCATACAAAAGTCCTCGCAACCACTCCATTCGCCGCTTTGTACTGCATTGTTATTGAGTCCAACGCCATTACAAAGTTCTAACAAAAGCGCAAATGTGTGTTGTGCGACACCTTCTGTTGAGTAAGCTGGAACATTACATACAGCAATGTTTCTTTGGGTAGCTGCGTCTAAATCTATATTGTCATAACCAGTAGCCAAAACTCCTATAAACTTCATGTTTGGGCATGAGTCCATAACTTCTGATGTTATAGGGCATTTGCTTGTAAATACAGCTTGGCAATCACCGATTCTTTCCAACAGTTGGTCGGGGCGTGTTCTGTCATATACAGAAACATCACCGATTTCCTCGAGGGCTTTCCACGAAAGGTCTCCCGGGTTTATAGTGTATCCATCTAAAACTACTATTTTCATATAAATTCCTCCTTAAAAACTTGACTTATATTATATCTGCTAAACAATTTGAATACAAGATAAGAAGGGGCAAATACTTTGAAAAGTTACATATTTGTGTTACAATAAATAGATAATTATATTGGTAAAGGAAAAAGTAAAATGAGAGTAGACGGAAGAACAAACGACCAAATTAGAAACATAAAAATAACAAACAATTATCTCATGAGTCCAGAAGGCTCTGTTTTAATAGAAATGGGTGACACTAAGGTTATATGCACAGCAAGTGTAGAGAATTCGACAGCCCGTCATCTAATGGGAACAGGTCAAGGATGGGTAACAGCAGAATACGGAATGTTACCAGGTTCTACTGGTACTCGCAAAAAAAGAGATAAGGGCAAAACCGACGGAAGAAGTGTTGAAATCCAAAGGCTTATTGGTAGAGCACTTCGCTCTGTTGTAGATATGAAAAAATTAGGTGAAAGAACCATATGGATTGACTGCGATGTCATTCAAGCTGATGGAGGAACGAGAACTGCTGCAATTACAGGAGCTTTCGTTGCGATGACAGAGGCTATGAAGAAAATGAAGGAGCAGGGATTGATACACGAGATTCCGCTGTCTGGATTTGTTTCGGCCATAAGCGTTGGCATAGTAGGAGACGAAAAACTTCTTGATTTATGCTACAAGGAAGATTCCAAAGCTATGGTTGATATGAATGTTGTTATGACAGATGAGGGCGAATACATAGAAATACAAGGCACAGGAGAAGAAAGACCCTTTAAACCTGCTGAGCTTACTGAGTTATTAGCTTTGGCAACAAAGGGTTGCAGTCAGTTACACCAAATTCAAAAAGATATTACGGGGGAATTATAAATATATGGAAACGATAATAGCTGCGTCATCAAATGCACATAAGATAAAAGAAATTCAGGCAATCATGAGCAAGTTCGGCATGGAAGTGATTTCTAGAGACCAAGCAGGGGTGCCGCCGTTTGAAATCGTAGAAGACGGAGATACTTTTGAAGAAAACTCACACAAAAAGGCGTTGGAAATCATGAAAGCTACTGGCAAAACTACAATAGCTGATGATTCTGGCTTGATGGTGGACTATCTTGGAGGCGCTCCTGGAGTTCATTCAGCTAGATTCGCTGGAGAAGAGTGCGATGATTCGAGAAATAATGCAAAACTTCTAAAACTTCTTGAGGATATTTCTGGTGATGAGAGACAAGCAAAATTCGTATCTGTTATAACTTTGATTTTCCCTGATGGAGAGACTTTAGTTGCAAGGGGAGAATGCAAGGGAAGAATAGTCGGCGCACCAACAGGCGAAAACGGGTTTGGATACGACCCATTGTTTGTTCCGGACGGATACGATAAGACATTTGCTCTACTTACAGAAGAAGAAAAAAACACAATAAGCCATAGAGCTAAAGCATTGGAAAGACTAGAAAAACTTTTATTAGAAAGGTAGTTTAATGAAAGAAAAGGCTAAAGCTGCCGCAAAACGCGCGAAAAAAATGTTCCTTATGATGTTAGATCAGTTTAAGGATCCATATTATCAAGGTGTTGCAGCACAGATTGCATTTTCACTATTCTTGTCTATAATACCCATCTTTATTTTGCTATCACAGCTGATGGGTTTGTTTTCCTTGTCTTTAAATGAAATTAGAGGTTGGGTAGAAAGTAATGTTTCCATTGACGGCGCATCATACCTTCTATCATTTTTACAATATTCACCGTCAGGAGTTAACAATATTTTCCTTGCGATAGTGGCACTGTGGGCAGCATCAAGAGCCCAGTTTGCTATGATGAGAATTACAAATTACACCCTTACCGATGGCCAAGTGCTTGGCAAGGGTTACGTTAGAGATAGACTAAAATCTGTTAGAACTATTATCATGACCATTTTTACAGTGGTCTTTTCTTTGATAGTTATAGTATATGGAGAAATAATTTTAGGAGTTGTGTTCGGAGCTGTAGTTGGCCAAGAAATTTCTGCTCTCGCATGGGCTTTGATTCGTTGGCCTGTAGCTATCGCCCTATATTTCCTCATGGTTTCGTACAACTATTACATGTTACCTACAGAAAAAGTGCGATTTAGGGACATTGTTCCAGGGAGCATTTTTGCTGCCATAGGATTTTGGGCAGTGACATATTTTTATTCCATTTATACAAGCATATCGACAAACTACGATATAATATACGGTTCATTTTCTAATATCGTTGCGCTAATGTTTTGGTTCTGGTTCCTTTCTTGGGTTATTTGCCTTGGAGTCAGTTTTAACCGTGTTTGGTGGGCTACTCGTAAGAAAAATAATATACCTATAACAGAGGAAGCAATAGCTAGGCGAAAAGATATAAATATTTTTTAGGACACGCCATGAATTTAAAAGACAAAAAATTGTTCCTACTGGACATGGATGGGACTATATATTTAGATAATAATCTCTTTGAAGGTGTCAAGGAATTCTTAGAATACATAAAACACACAAAGGGAAGATATATTTTTATGACCAATAATTCTTCTAAGAGTGTGAACGCATACATAGAAAAACTCGAAAACCTTGGAATCAACTCCGCACCTTCGGATTTTGTCACTTCTGTAGATGCAACTATAGAGTTCTTAAAGGAACGATATGGCGATGAGTTTGGAATGAAAAACATATATATTATGGGAACCCAGTCCTTTGAGGAACAGATGAAAGATGCGGGATTTAGAGTTTTTACGGAGCCGAGTGATGATATCGATATAGCTCTTTGCGGTTTTGACAGGGAACTTACATACAAAAAGCTTGAAGACGTCTGTAGACTCCTTTCGAATCCTAATAAAACAATTGACTATCTGGCTACTAACCCAGATTGGGTATGTCCTACGGAATTCGGATATGTACCGGATTGCGGAAGTATGTGCCGAATGATTGAAGAAGCTACAGGCAAACAACCTCATTTCATAGGCAAGCCTAATCCCAATATGGCCAATATTGCTATTAAGAAAACAGGGTTTTCGATTGAAGAAGCAATGCTGATAGGGGATAGGCTTTATACAGATATTGCATGTGGAAACAATGCAGGAATAGATACTTGTTTTGTTCTTTCAGGAGAAGGTACCCTTGATGATCTAAAAAACTTCTCCTTTAAACCTACTTATGTGTTTGAAAATATAAGAGAACTGCTAAGGAGAATAGAAAATGAAACTTGATAACAAAAAAACCATTTTAGTTGGATTTGCGTTTTTAGCAATAAGCGCTTTCTGGCAGATCTATGACAACATCATTCCGCTAATATTAAAGTATTTTTTCCATATGGGAGATACAGTATCTGGTGGAATTATGGCGTTAGACAATATCTTTGCACTCATAATGTTACCTATATTTGGTGCATGGTCTGACAAGGTAAATCACAAGAGAGGCAAGCGAACTCCATTTATATTTGTTGGGACAATCCTTGCAGTGGTATTTTTGCTTATGCTTCCAACGGCGGCTAACAGCAGAAACCTTACTTTTTTCATTGTTGCGTTGCTAATGACACTAATTTCTATGAGTATATTCCGCTCACCAGCAGTATCCCTTATGCCTGATGTAACGCCTAAGCCGCTTAGATCTAAGGGAAATGCGATAATTAACCTTATGGGAGCTGTAGGAATAATAATGGCGTTAGGACTTATAATGCTTTTAGTTGGCGAGGGACAGACCCCTAACTACTTGCCTTTATTTGGAACTATTGCGGTTATTATGATTATATCCTTGTTGATCCTCCTATTCAAAGTCGATGAAAACAAGATGGTAGCCGAAAGAATTAGCATAGAAGAGCAATGGGGAATATCAGATGCTCAAGAGGAGGAAAAAGAAGGAACAGATTCAAGACTTTCTCCGCCCGTTAAGCGTAGCTTGGTGTTTTTGCTGCTTTCAGTGGCCTTTTGGTACATGGCGTATAATGCTGTAACTACTGCTTTTTCAAAATATGCAACCGAAATGTGGGGCATGGAAGGCGGTTCCTTTGCAGGGGCGTTAATGGTAGCTTCAATAGGAGCATTAGTTTCATTCATACCAGTAGGTATCATTTCGAGCAAATTAGGTAGAAAAAAAGTTATACTTTTTGGAGTCGCACTTCTTGCAGCCAGCTTCTTTGTAGGATTCTTGTTTAAGACCCCTAATTTTGCAGTCAACGTGGTATTCTTCCTAGTAGGAGTGGCATGGGCTTCGATCAACGTAAACTCATATCCTATGGTAGTGGAAATGTGCAAAGGCAATGATATAGGTAGATTTACAGGAATGTATTATACATTTGCTATGGCAGCTCAAGTGTTTACCCCGGTACTTTCAGGGCTACTTCTCGAACATGTTGGATATTGGACGCTATTCCCTTATGCTTCAGCATTTTCTGTTTTGGCCTTCTGCACGATGATTATGGTAAAACATGGAGATAGCAAGCCTACTAAATTGAACAACAAGTTGGAAGCATTCGATATAGACGATTAAATGTGGAAAAATGAATAAAAAAGAAATATTAAAGGAATTACTTAATAACAGATATGCACACAGAGGGCTTCACGACAAGCCGATAGTACCGGAAAACTCTATGACAGCTTTTGAAAAAGCTACTCGAGAGGGGTTTGGTATTGAACTGGATTTGCATTTGACTAAAGACGAAAAACTGGCAGTCATTCATGATGCTAGCCTTGAGCGTACATGCGGGGTTGATCTCATAATAGAAGAACTAACTCTGGAAGAAGCACAAGGACATTTTCTAGAAAAGAGCCAAGAACCAATTCCTGATTTTGAAGAAGTGCTGGCCATGGTAGATGGTAAAATTCCCCTTATCATAGAGCTCAAGGTGGAGAAATCCAACTATGATAGACTGTGCACTCGTCTAGTTGAAACTTTGAGTGGATACAAAGGCATATATTGCATAGAATCCTTTGACCCACGAGCTGTTAAATGGTTTTATAAAAACAAGCCAGAAATAGTGCGAGGACAATTGGCAGGTGCTTTGAAAAAAGGCGGATTCAAAATGTCTCCAATAAAAGATTTTATCGTTAGGAATTTGTTGGTTAATATTGCTAGCAAACCGGATTTTGTTGCCTACAAATTTGAAGACAGATTTGAAAAGGCTTTTAGAAAATATAATGGTCCTAAATTTTTATGGACGATAAAAAAATATTCGGATTTGAAAGAGGCGGAAGCGTTAGGTGCAGCACCAATATTTGAACAATTTAATCCAAAAGAATATGAATAGAAACATTAAAAATACCACCCTCTCGGGTGGTATTTTGAACTATAATTTGTCGATAGTTGGCTTGACTTGATAGAAGTCACGAAGTGCTTCATACTGCGCCTGAGCTTTTTTTCGTTTTGCATCACGGATAGTTGGAAGCTTTACGGCTTTTATCAGTATATTTCGTGCAGTATGCTCAAGGCTGGTGAATTCTATCATAGAGACGTCGTAGCCTCGGCTTTCTAATTTCAAACCACGAAGGCCGTCGGTAAGATACTCGGTCAAACGATCTTTTAAAATACCATGTTTGAGCATAGGCTGATGCACATCATTCTTAATTTGATTGAAAAGCTCGTGCTGACAACAAGGAACACTAAGGATGACTTTTGTGTTCCACTCTACAGCGTTGATAAGGGCGTAATCGGTGGCCGTATCACATGCATGAAGGGTAACCACCATATCAGCTCTATCATTGGTGTAATCGGCTATATCCCCCATTAGGAACTTAAGCTCGTTATAGCCTAAATCCTTGGCGATTTTATTACAAAGATCTATTACATTCTTTTTTAAGTCAAGTCCGATAATCTCGACATTAAGTCCTTTGATAATTTTGAGATAGTGATATATAGCGAAAGTTAAATAGGCTTTGCCACAGCCAAAATCTATGATTTTTATTGTATGGCCGTCTTCACTGCCCAGGTGTGGAAAACAATCATCTGCGATTTCAAGGTATCTGTTTATTTGCCTGAATTTGCCGTAATGCTTCTGAAAAACCTTGCCGTTTTTGTCCATTACGCCAAGTCGAACTAAAAAACCGCATGGCGTGCCGTCAGGAATTATATAATTTTTTGTCCTATTATGGTCAAGGTTTTGCCCACGCAAGGCAGACGCCTTTCTGACGATACGAGGCGAGTTAGGCTTTGATGCCATGACCTGAATGTGAGAATCCTCGGTGAAAATATTGGCCTCTTTAAATTCATTTCCCAGAAGAGCAAGACAAAAGTCTGCCGCTTCATCTGGTTGAATAGTTTGATGAGTGACTTTGTTTTCAAAGGAATATTCGGCCTGATAGCAAATTACAGAGCTGATCAATATAGGGCCTATGGTAACTTTGCTGTACTCAATACTCTTGTATCGTTTGCTTGAAAAAACCAGTTTTACAGGTTTTTCTTTATTAAAGACATTTTCAAATAGTTCGTTTAATTTATCCATATTATACCTCTAAGGTATTTTATCACAAAGTAAGGAATTGGCATAGATAAATAAATACTTTTTTAACAGCTATAAGACCATTGAATTTACTTCTTTATTATGGTAAAATATCTTATTAAACTGAAAGAAGGAAACCCATTGATAGAAGAAAAACAGAAGATAATAAACATTGCGGTAATTGCCCATGTAGACGCAGGCAAGTCAACGTTGGTAGACGCATTCCTCAACCAAAGTGGCGTATTTAGAACTAATGAGGAAGTGGCAGACTGTGTCATGGACAGTGATGATATAGAAAGAGAAAGAGGCATTACTATATACTCTAAAAACTGTTCGGTAATGCATAATGATGTAAAAATAAACATTGTGGATACCCCCGGACATGCTGATTTCTCATCAGAAGTAGAACGTATAATAAAAACTGTAGATACGGTTATATTATTGGTAGATTCTAGCGAAGGCCCAATGCCTCAGACAAGATTTGTTCTTAAAAAGTCATTAGAGCAGGGTATCAACCCAATTCTTTTCATCAATAAACTTGATAAAAAAGATGCACGAGTAGACGAAGTTGTAGAAGAAGTTTACGAACTGTTTATGGACTTAGAGGCCAATGACCAGCAACTGGACTTCCCTATACTTTATGGAATCGCACGTCAAGGTATTGCGGTTAACGATCCGGAAGACCTAAAAGAAATGAAAATTGGAGAAGGCGAAGAAAAAATCAAGAAAAGCCCAGCGGGACTTGGCGGACTTGATATTACACCACTGTTCGACAAGATAATAGAACATTGTAATCCTTATCCAAATCTTAATGAAGAATCCTTACAGTTCCAAGTTTCAACATTAGCATATGATGACTACATCGGAAGACTAGGAATAGGTAGAGTAACAAAGGGAACAATTAAAGAGGGCCAGTCAGTGGCAGTTGCCAAGGGCGATGGTTCTGTAGTACAGAGAAACGTAAATCAAATATTTGTATATAGAGGACTAAAAAGGTTTGCAGTCCAAGAAGCACTGTGTGGAGACATAGTTGTTATATCAGGTATTGCGGATATTTCTATAGGAGAAACAGTCTGCGATCCAAAAAATCCACAAGCAATGGAAATGATCCATATCGAGGAGCCAACGCTAAGTATGAATTTCATGGTAAACAAGTCGCCATTTGCAGGCAAATCAGGCAAATTTGTAACTAGTAGACACATAAGAGAGAGGCTTACCAAGGAATTAGAAGTCAACGTGGGCCTTATGGTAGAAGATACTGACTCTACAGATAGCTTCAAAGTTTCGGGCAGAGGAGAATTGCACCTTTCCATACTTATAGAAAATATGAGAAGAGAGGGATATGAACTAGCTGTTTCAAAACCTGAGGTTATTTTGAGAAGAGGCGATCATGGCCAAACTTTAGAGCCTATCGAAGAAGTTGTTCTTACAGTACCTGACGAATACTCTGGTACCGTAATAAACAAACTTAACATACGAAAAGGTATAATGACTCAAATGGTAGGGGAAAACGGATATTCAAGACTTGAGTATTTAGTACCTACTAGAGGCCTTTTAGGATACAGAAGTGAATTTATAAATGATACTCATGGTGAAGGTACCATGGTTAGAAGATTTGATTCATTTGATGAGTACAAAGGTGATATACCACAGAGAATAAATGGTGTAGCCATTGCTCAAGAAGCAGGCGTAACTACCCCATATGCACTATTCAACATAAGTGAAAGAGTTCAAATGTTTGTAGAACCTGGCACAAATGTTTACGAAGGCATGATTGTTGGTATGAACTCAAGAAACGAAGATATGGTGGTAAACCCATGCAAAGCTAAAAGGGTCAGCAATATGAGAGCTTCTGGTTCAGATGAAACCATTAAGCTAACACCAGCAAGAACCTTTACTTTAGAAGAAGCATTGGAATTTATTGACGATGATGAACTTGTTGAAATCACACCAGATGATATAAGACTTCGTAAGAAACTTCTAAATGAACTCGAAAGACGAAGAAGCAACAAGGTTTATGAATAAGGAGTAGAGGATGTTTGATTTTTTAGATTTATCACAAACAGACTTTCTGAAAAAAATCATAGGCATAGTCTTAATTATAGTAGCAGGGTTGATTTTGATTAGGCTCATAACTAAGATAACTAAAAAAACCTTAGCTAGAACAAGCCTTGATGAATCAATGCACAAGTTTATAATAAGCACCATCAAAGTACTATTGTACATCGTTATGATAGTAGTATTGCTAGGATACTTAAATGTACCTACGGCACCGTTAGTTACGGTGATTGGTGCTGCAGGAGCAGCCATAGCATTGGCACTCAAGGACGGGCTCGGCAACATTGCAGGCGGAGTCCTAATATTAGCTAACAAGCCTTTTAAAAAAGGCGATGTTATAGATGTGGCGGGAACTAGTGGAAGCGTAGAGAGTATTGAACTCTTTGTCACAACCTTGAGAACTTTTGATAATAAAATCGTTTCAGTTCCAAACGGCACAGTGACTACATCGGTAATAGTAAATTACTCCAAAGAAGAGATTCGAAGAGTAGACTGTATCTTCGGTGTAAGTTACGACTCGGATATTGTTTCGGCAAAAGACGTCCTAATTGCCGTAGCCAACAACTGTCCGGGAGTATTAAAAGATCCCCCACCTTTTGTGGGAGTTACCGAACTTCAAGAAAGTGCGATTATGCTTGACTTAAAAGTTTGGTGCGAAACTTCTAAGCATTTTGAAATAAAGTACTATTTGGAAGAAGAAGTTAAAAAAGCATTTGATAAAGCAAGTATTACAATACCGTATCCGCGAATGGACGTACGCGTGACAAAGTAATTTTTTAGGGAGAATAAAAATGGGAGAAATTAAAAAATTCAAAAGAGTATTGGTTGCCAATAGAGGAGAAATAGCTATCAGAGTTTTCAGAGCATGTCGTGAGCTGGGAATAAGAACTGTAGCAATTTATTCCGAAGAAGACAAACATGCTTTGTTTAGAACTAAAGCTGATGAAGCTTATCAGATTGGCAAAGGCAAGACTCCAGTAGGAGTTTATTTGAGCATTGATGAAATCATAGCATTAGCTAAAGCTAAAGGCGTTGATGCGATTCATCCAGGCTATGGATTTTTAGCGGAAAACGTTGAGTTCGCAAAAGCTTGTGATGATGCAGGAATTGAATTCATTGGACCTACTGCTGAAATGATGGACAGACTTGGAGATAAAATCAAGTCTAAAATAGTTGCCAATTCTGTAGGTGTTCCTACTATTCCGGGAGTTGAACAAGCTATAGGAAGCGAAGAAGAAGCTCTAGAATTCGCAGAAAAATGCGGATATCCTGTAATGCTAAAAGCAGCAGCAGGCGGCGGCGGCAGAGGAATGAGAATCGTTCAGAACAAAGAAGAACTTTTGCCTCAGTTTAGAAGCGCAAGAAGTGAAGCGGCTAAGGCCTTTGGCATAGACGACATCTTTATTGAGAAATACCTTGAAAATCCAAAGCACATTGAAGTGCAGATTTTAGGGGACAAATATGGCAACATAGTACATCTATTTGAAAGAGACTGTTCAATTCAAAGAAGACACCAAAAGGTAATTGAGTTTACTCCAGCTATGTGTCTAACAGAAGAACAAAGACAGGCTATATGCGCAGATGCTATCAAAATATCTCGTGCAGTAGATTATAGAAGTGCAGGAACTGTAGAATTCCTAGTTGACAAAGACGGATTACATTACTTTATTGAAATGAATCCTAGAATTCAGGTAGAACATACCGTTTCAGAAATCGTAACAGGAATAGATATAGTTCAAGACCAAATTTTGGTTGCCCAAGGATATAAGCTAGATTCAACTGAAATAGCTATTCCTAACCAAGAAGCTGTTAAGGTTACAGGTCATGCAATTCAGTGCAGAATAACCACTGAAGATCCAGCTAGTGGATTTATGCCTGACACAGGTTTCATCGAAAACTACAGAAGCCCAGGCGGCTTTGGTATCCGTCTTGACGGAGGTAATGGTTTCGAAGGATCTGAAATTACACCATTCTATGACAGTTTGTTAGTTAAGGTTACAGCTTTCAGCAGAACCTTTGAAGATACTAGAAGAAAAGCAATTAGAGCTCTTTCCGAAATGACGGTTAAAGGAATTAAGACAAACATTGCATTCATGCTTAATGTTTTGAATCACCCTACTTTTGCAGCAGGCATGTGTGACACCGGCTTTATTGCTAACACACCTGAATTGTTGAACATTGCAAAGGGCGAAGACAGCGAGCTTAAAGTAATAGAATTCTTAGGAAATAAATATGTAAATGAGAAGAAAGGCCCTAAGCCTCAGTTCAACGTGCCTATTTTCCCTAAGTTCAAGAAAGAAGAATTGGAAGGCCTTAGAGGCACCAAACAACTTTTGGATGAAAAAGGACCTAAAGCAGTTGCAGACTGGGTTAAGGATCAGAAGAAACTTCTTATAACAGATACTACAATGCGTGATGCACAGCAGTCATTGATGGCTACAAGAGTAAGAACTGTAGACATGGAAAAGATTGCACCTGCCGTTTCTGTTTACGGTAAGGACTTGTTCTCAGTTGAAATGTGGGGCGGAGCTACTTTTGATACCGCTTATCGTTTCCTTAAGGAATCCCCATGGGAAAGACTTGAAACACTAAGAGAAAAGATGCCTAATATACTGTTCCAAATGTTAATAAGAGGCGCTAACGCAGTAGGATATAAGAACTACCCTGATAATGTAATTCGCGAATTCGTCAAAGAATCAGCCAAATCAGGAATCGATGTATTCAGAATCTTCGACTCATTAAACTGGTTAGAGGGCATGACAGTTGCTTTGGATGAAACTCTAAACCAAGATAAGATTGCTGAAGCCTGTTTATGCTACACAGGAGATATCTTAGACGAATCTAAAACAAAATATAACTTGGCATATTATGTTAAGATGGCTAAGGAACTTGAAAAAAGAGGCTCCCATATGCTAGGAATCAAGGACATGTCCGGACTTCTAAAGCCTATGGCAGCTGCTAAACTTGTTACTACTTTGAAACAAGAAATCGGAATTCCGATCCACTTACATACTCATGACACATCAGGAAATGGTGTTGCTACAGTTCTTATGGCAGCGCAAGCAGGTGTGGATGTAGTAGATGCAGCGTTCAACTCTATGAGTGGACTGACTTCACAGCCAGCTCTTAACTCAGTGGTTGCAGCATTGCAAAACTATGACAGAGATACAGGTATCGACACAGACAAAATTCAGAAAATTTCTGAATACTGGAGAGATGTTAGACCTGTTTATGCAGGATTTGAGTCAGAGTTGGTTACTTCAACAGCAGAGATTTACAAGTATGAAATTCCTGGAGGCCAGTACTCCAACTTGAAACCACAGGTTGAAAGTTTCGGACTTGGACATAAGTTTGAAGAAGTAAAGGACATGTATAAATCTGTAAATGAAATGCTTGGAGATATCGTTAAGGTAACTCCTTCATCAAAAGCAGTAGGCGATATGGCTATATTTATGGTTCAAAACGACCTAACTCCTGAAAACATTTACGAAAAGGGTTCAGGAATTGACTTCCCAGACTCAATCGTTTCATACTTTGAGGGAATGATGGGACAGCCAGAAGGCGGATTCCCAGAAAGACTTCAGAAACTTGTTCTCAAAGACAAACCTGCAATTACATGCAGACCTGGAGAATTACTTCCACCTGAAGATTTTGATGCTATTAAAAAGCACCTCCGTGATGAACTTGGACTTGAAGGTACAGATAAAGAAGCTATCAGCTACGCTATCTATCCTAAAGTGTTTGAAGATTACATCAAGGGCCTTGAAAAAGAAGGAAGCTTCCGTTATATGGGGTCAGACATATTCTTCCACAGCTTAGATGTAGGCGAAACTTGCGAAGTTAAGCTTGGAGAAGGTAAGGTGTTGATGGTTAAACTTCACGAAGTAAGACCTGTTGACGGCGAAGGCTTCAGAGATGCGATTTTCGAAGTAAACGGAAACCGCAGAGTTATCAAAATAAAGGATATGGACGTTACTGTAAACTCCAATAGTTCTGTGCTTTATGCAGACGAAAGTAATCCGATGGAAGTGGGAGCAAACATCCCAGGAAACATCATAAGAGTACTTGTTAAAGAGGGAGAAGCTGTTGAAGAAAGACAGCCTATCGCAGTAATAGAAGCCATGAAAATGGAAACTAATATTCTAGCAACTTCTAAGGGAACGATAGAAAAAATCTACGTTTCTGAAGGACAGCAAGTTAAGGCTGGAGAAATGGTTGCAAAACTAAGCTAATTTTGAAATAACAAGATAAAACAAAGCCCGCTTCACATATGTGAAGCGGGTTTGCTTTATTATCTAGGATGACATTTATTTGTTTAGGGCTTTTCCCTGAGCAACTAATTCATCGATGTATTCGTCAATCAATGCCAAACCTTCTTCAAGCTCTTCTGCGTGAGAAAGAGTGATACGGAAGGTATGAGGTATATAGAACGAATCTCCGTGACATACAAGAACGCCTTTCTGCTCCAACAAATTGTCGCAGAATTCTACGGAATTTACATCTAGGTCATAATGAACCAAATAAGTAGTACCATAAGAGTCAGCATATTGACGTAGATACTTATGGCCATCTAACCACTTGTCAATAACAGCCTTGTTTTGTGCAACGATATCTCTGCTACGAGCAAATATCTTATCAGCATGTTCAAGAGCAATAGCGAAAATCCATTCGTCAAATACTCCACCACAGATAGAATCATAAGATCTTCTGTTGAACAAGTCCCATCTAACTTCAGGGTCACGGCAGATAATCCAACCACATCTTGTTCCAGCCATTGAATAAATCTTTGAGGAACTGCAAGTTACGATTGCTTTGTCATAAATATCTACCATGGAATACATGTAGTCTTCTTTAAGACCTCTGTACATTTCATCGCATACGATCCAAGCATCTACGGATTTAGCGATATCAACTAGTTCCTGCATTTCCTCAAGGGACATAAGAGAACCAGTAGGGTTATTAGGGTTAGTAAGCAATATTGCTTTGGTGTTTTTATCAACAACTTTTCTAACCTCGTCTAGATTAAGTTTGTAAGCATCTTCTGGTCTAAGTTTTACTTCACGAACCTCAGCGCCTATGGATTTAGGTAATGAATCGAATTGCTGATAATTCGGCATTATAGAGATAACGTTGTCAGTAGGTTCAATTAGTGTATAAACTACTGTGTTGTTAGCCCCTGTACCACCATGAACAAGAATTACATCCTCGTCGGTAACATCTTTGTACAAATTAGCAACAGCTGTACGAAGTCTAGGGGTTCCAGCAAAGAAACCGTAACCTAGGTTCATTTTTTTAAGCTCTTCAATGAAATCGTCAAGGCTTTCACCTGTAAGTTCAAAGAGCTCTTCCACGGTCATTGGAAGAACGCAACTTCCGCCTAAGTAAATTTTTGTTAAAGGGCTGTTAGCAGCTGGATTTAACCAGTTTTCTAGTACAAATTCATCTAATTTCATAAGGTCCCTCCCATAAAAGTCTTTGTGTGTTTTTTTATAATATATACTTAATCCTCGGCACATACAAGAAGAAGGGTTTGGACAAAAATATAATTTCTTTTTAATTTAGTTGTGATATAATACAAGTATATTAGCATTGCATAGGGAGGCTTACGGGATTACAATAGTCACCAGTTTGGAGGATAATATGAAAGTAACTGTTGAAGATATTTGCAATTTTCCGGAATTTACAAATCTTAAGTTGATTGCTGGCAAAGAGGGGATCAACAATGTTGTAGAAAAATGCGGAATATTAGACTATGAGTTTGTGGACGGAGTGCGTGAAAAATGGTACAGCACTAACTTTAGACAAAATCACATGATTGTCGTAACTAGTTTTTTGTATGCTAAAGACAATGAATATCTCATAATGGACGCAGTCAAAAATTTGGCTTCACGAAAGTGTAGTGGTTTAATAATTAAAAACATTTTCCACTTGCCAATACATGAAAATGTCATAAGATACGCGGACACTATGAAATTTCCACTTATTCTTGTAGAGGGAAGCAACATACATTATGAGGATCTAATAGTTTTGATTTCAGAAAGAGTCAAGCAATATGAATCCTTGCATTTCAGGGAAAGCAAAGTGGACGAAATATTTAGAAACGGCTCCAATACAGAGGTTTGCGAGAAGATTGCGTACGAAATAAATCCTACATTTCAGACGGACATGGTAGCGATGTTCTTTCAGCCCACAGGAGAGTTTACGACAGATGACTACTTAGAGGTAGAAAGAAAGATAATGGATTCGAATCTCTTGTTTGCGTCAGATTCAACATTCTATTATAAAGGTGGGTTCTTTATAATTCACTCAAAAGAAATGTTTGATACGGTTGATGCAGAAAAACTGTGCGAACCCATTTTAGATATATTTAAGGATTATGATAAAAAGTTTAGAATAGGAATAAGCGGCGTGCACCATCTTTTATGGCAAATTAAAAATTGCCTCGAGGAAAGCCGTTATGCTGCAAGGCTCAAAACCTGTGAAGATACAGGACACACACTTTACGAAAATTTAGGTATATACAAAGTTATATTGCCTTATTGCGATAGCTCTGTCATGAGAGATTTTAGCATGGAATATATTAAGCCACTTGAAGACTACGACTTGGAAACCAAGGGGAATTTGTTAGAAACAGCTATTGGATATGTCTTAAACGATGGTGATATTCAAAAAACTGCCGATTCAATGTTACAGCACAAGAACACTATAAGATACAGGCTTAAAAACATAAGCAACATACTGGGAATGAACATTTTTGAAACTACTAACTATGAAATACTATCCTTTGCTATTAGGATATATATTTGCAACGATGGGGATTTATAATTGATAATATAAAAGGAAAGGAGCAAGAGCATGAAAATTGAGACATTTAAAGTTGAAAGATGGATGAACGACTATGAAGACTTGGCAGTATACAACTTGGGAGAAACCTGTATAGATTCTCTAAAAATAGGCGAACTGTTAGAATTGGCAGGAGAAAATCCTGATGAGTATTTGATAGGCTTGAAAGACAAGAGACTGACATATAGCCACATATTCGGGTCGCCAGAATTTGTAAATGGAGTTGCAGGACTTTATAAGGATTTGAAAGGCGAAAATGTAATACCTACTCACGGTGCGGTAGGTGCAAACAACATGGTAATAAATGCTTTAATAGAAAGCACTGATAATATGATCTCAGTAATGCCAACGTATCAGCAGCATTATTCTATTCCACGAGCCATCGGAGCTGAGGTCAGAATTTTGCAACTTAGACCTGAAAACAATTTTTTGCCGGATTTAGAAGAATTGAAAACTTTAGTCGATGATAACACTAAAATGATTACAATTAACAATCCAAACAACCCTACGGGTTCATGGATTCCGGCAGAAACCATGAAAGCGATTAGCGATATAGCCGCTGAAGTAGGAGCTTATGTGCTATCTGATGAAGTATATAGAGGGATTTCAGAAGACGGTAGTTACATGGAGTCAATCGTTGACATCTATGATAAAGGGATTTCTGTTGGAAGCATGTCCAAGATATTTTCTCTAGCAGGCCTTAGAATGGGGTGGATCGCTTCTAAAGATGAAACTGTGTTATACGAATGTCTTGAGAGAAGAGATTATGATACCATATCATGCGGATTGTTAGATGACTTGCTCGCATCATTAGCATTAGCTAACAAAGAAAAGATATTCGAGAGAAATAGCAAAATTCTAAAAAAGAATAGAGAAATATTGAACAAATGGGTTAACGAAACTCCAGGAGTTCGCTATCTTAAACCTGTGGCAGGAACTACAGCCTTGGTATATTATGACCTTGACATGCCTTCCTATGAGGTTTGCACAAGATTAATCAAAGAGAAGGGGCTGTTGTTTACACCGGGTGCCGCTTTTGAAATGGAGGGCGGAGTTAGAATAGGCTATGCGTTTGACTCGGTACTGCTTAAGGAAGGTCTTGACAAGTTTAGAGAATTTTTAGAGGAGAATAGATAAATGGAACATCGTTTTATTTCAAAAAAATATTGGGTAGAGGCATCGACGCCTTTTGGAACTACTAATGAAAAAGCAGCGGAGGTTAAGGACTGTATAAACCTAAGCATAGGAGATCCAGACTTAATCACAGATAAGATAATAATAGATGGAGCTTATAAAGACACCCTAAAGGGGCATACTAGATACACAAACATGTATGGAGATCCAGAACTAAAACAGGAAATACGTAACTTCTATAAAGATGAGTACGATCTTGATATCCCTGATAATGAAGTAATAGTTACGGCTTCAGGCCTCATTGCCATGTACTGCGTATTACAAGCTGTGCTAGATGATGGAGATGAAGTTATAATGCAAGCGCCTTTCTTCACTCCCTACACCTCTCAGGTGGAAATGGCCGGAGGAATACCTGTTGAGTTAGATACATATGAGGAAGAGGACTTTCAAATAAATATTGAAAGGCTAAAATCACTAATTACGCCTAAAACTAAGGTATTGATAATTAACACTCCGTCCAATCCTACAGGCAGTTGTTTGTCCATTAGTACAATGGAAGCCATAGCAAAAATTACGGAAGAAGAAGACTTGTTGGTGATATCCGACGAAATTTATACTTCGTATAGTTTCGAAGACGAGTTTGTTCCATTCATATCCCTTCCTGGAATGAGAGAAAGAACTATAACTATAAACTCATTTTCGAAGAACTTTATAATGACAGGTTGGAGAGTGGGCAATGTAATTGCACCGTCATATTTTATAAAAGTACTCAAAGATATGGGGGAAAACATCATATATTCTGCTCCGGCACCATCACAGAGAGCAGCAATTCATGCTCTTAGAAATAGAAAAATCGTACAACCTCCTATAATAGAAGAATATAAGAAGAGAATGGTTTATGTTGCTCAAAGAGTAAATTCCATTCCATGGATGAGCGTCATTGATCCACCTAAAGGAAGTTTCTATCTTTTCATTAACATTAAAAAGACCGGAATGAGCAGTGCGGAAGTAACCGAGATGATTTTGGAAAAAGCCCATGTCTTATTTTTACCGGGCAATGCTTTTGGAAAATGTGGGGAAGGGTATATCAGAATAGCCTGTACAGTGGGAATTGAAAAGCTGAAAGAGGCTTTTGACAGAATTGAAAGAATTAGCCTTGACAAATAAAATAGAGATGGTATAATGGTTTTAAGAATAATAATAAGAATTGTTCCTAAAAACGAAAGTAGGTGCTATCGTGACGAAACAAAAAGAACTCGTTTTAAGAATTATAGAACAATCACATAAGCATCCAACAGCGGAGGAAGTTTTTTTTCAAGCAAGGGAAGAGATGAAAGGTATTGCATTAAGTACAGTTTATCGTAATATCAATGCTCTTGTAGGAGAAGGCTTAATAAAGCGCATAAGTATGCTAAACAACCCTGACCGTTTTGACAACGTAAGGGAAGATCATGACCATCTGATTTGCAAAAAATGCGGCAAGCTAAAAGATATTCAATTGATAGGAGTCGAAAAGGCAATTGAAGAAGTTACAGGAGAAAACATTTCATCCTACGAGATTAACGCCTACTATTTATGTGAAGAATGTAATTAGGGGAGGAGAGAACAATGAACAACCAAGCCATGTTTAACATTAGCTACGGGCTATACGTCCTGACAGCGAGGGAAGCAGACAAAGACAACGGATGTATCATTAACACACTACTACAAGTTACTTCAACACCAAATGCGGTTTCTATTGCACTAAATAAGGATAATTATACCCATGATATGATTATGAATACTTCGAAATTTAACGTTTCGATGTTAGATACTACAAGCTCATTCGATGTATTCAAACATTTTGGATTCCAAAGCGGTAGAGATGTAGATAAGTTTGCAGATTACAAATCTGCTAAACGAGGACAAAACGGTCTATATTATATAACCGGCTCTACCAATGGATATATATCTGCAGAGGTTTTTAAAACCTTAGACTTGGGAACACACACCATGTTTATAGCAAACGTTACAGATATGGATGTACTTTCCAAGGAACCATCCTTGACATATGATTATTATCATAAGAATGTCAAGCCGAAGCCAACGGACGAAAAGAAGACAGGATATAGATGCAAAATTTGCGGATATATCTATGAGGGAGAACCATTACCAGAAGATTTCATTTGTCCGATTTGTAAACACGGCGCTGCGGATTTTGAAAAGTTATAGAGAAATTAAACAGGAGGTAGGAAATGAAAAGTTTAAAAGGTACAAAAACGGAAGCTAACTTAATGACTGCTTTTGCAGGGGAATCACAGGCAAGAAATAAGTATACTTATTTTGCAAGTGTAGCAAAGAAAGAAGGCTACGAACAGATATCAGCTATTTTCCAAAAAACTGCTGACAACGAAAAAGAGCACGCGAAGATGTGGTTCAAAGCCCTTGGAGAATTAGGAAACACAGCAGAGAACCTTCTGTCAGCAGCTGAGGGCGAAAACTACGAGTGGACAGAAATGTACGCTGAATTCGCTAAAGTTGCAAAAGAAGAAGGCTTTGATGTATTGGCCGATCAATTTGCTGCAGTAGCAAAGGTTGAGAAGCATCACGAAGATAGATACAGAAAGCTTCTTAACAATGTAGAAGTAAAGGCAGTATTTGAAAAGTCAGAAGAAACCATGTGGGAATGCAGAAACTGCGGACACTTGGAAATGGGTAAGAAGGCACCGGACGTTTGTCCAGTATGCTCACATCCACAGAGTTACTTCGAAGTTAGAAAAGAAAACTATTAATAATCAAATTTATGTGACTCCATAAATTCATGCAAATGACGCCCCTTGTGGGCGTCTTTTACGTTTTTGAGGACTATCCACAAGTTTTGAATAGTCAATTTATTTGCAAAAAAATCAAAAAACCTGTATATTATTATGAAAAGAAACATGTTCACAAGTTGAAAGGGTGAGAAAATGCTGACCGTACAAGATTTGATGAATCCCAACTTAAAGGATAAGGAATCAGAGATAACGTTTAAAGCGACCTTGGGTTTAAGGGATATTAATTTGCAAGACTTCAATAATGTGATCCATGAGTATGTAAATGTTGTGGATGATAAGGAGCAAATCATAGGCGCTGTAAAAGCCGAGCGTCTTGCTTATCTTGTGGCCAAACATAAGGAAGATTCATTTATTCAGATACTGAATACCATGGATTCTGGAGTAGTAGCTATAGATAATGACAGCAGAATCTTTTATGTCAACCCTGCATACGGAAGAATCCTTCAGATAAATGTAAGTAAAATAATAGGTAGGTATCTGAACATTATTGAGCCAGATGCAGACCTTCTAAAGGTTCTCAAAACCAAAGAAAGCCAGCACACAGATAATAAACACATAAAAAGTGTAAACACATATGTTAACGCAAGCATGTATCCTGTCTTTGAAGGCAAGAAAATTAGTGGAGCGTATTCTATCTTTACTGATGTAACGACTGTAAATAAACTGCACAAAGAAGTAAAGCGGATGTCTGCAGTTGCAGAAGAATACAGTCAACAAATAAAGGATAAGAACTTTTTAGAAGATAACCATATAATAGGAGAAAGCAAAGGATATATAGAGTCCATAAATAAAGCTATGAAAGTTGCAAAAACCGATACAATGGTTCTTCTAAGAGGAGAAAACGGTACAGGTAAAGAAATCGTAGCTAGCATTATTAAAGACCATGGCACGAGGCAAGGAAAGCCATTTATAACGGTGAATTGTTCGGCCATCCCCGAGACCTTGATTGAAAGTGAACTTTTTGGATATGAAGAGGGCGCATTCACGGGAGCATCAAAAGGCGGCAAGATGGGTAAATTCCAGTTGGCTGATGGAGGAACCTTATTCCTTGATGAAATAGGTGACATGCCACAACATATGCAGGCGAAGTTATTGAGAGTGCTTCAAGAAGGCGAAATCGAAAAAGTTGGAAGACAGAGCAATATTCCAATAGATGTAAGAGTCATTGCAGCGACAAACAAGCCTCTTGAAGAAATGGTCAAAGAAGGTAAGTTTAGAGAAGACTTGTATTATAGGTTAAATGTTGTTTCAATATCTATCCCACCGCTTAGGGAAAGAGGTAATGATGTTTTTCTACTTACGAATCATTTTCTGAAGAGATATTGTGAAAAATATAAACGGCAATTGAGGATAGACAGAGCGGTTTACCAAATATTCTTAGCATATAAATGGCCGGGAAACGTGCGAGAACTTCAAAACACTATTGAAAGTGCAGTAGTGCTATGTGAGGGAACCTCAATAAGCCCTAAGGATTTGCCAGATAATATTAGAGGCAATACAGTTAAAACTTTAGATATGCCTGCTATAAGGCAGGACTCAAGACAGCTAGGCACATTAAAAGAAGAAATGCAAAACTTCGAAAAACAGGTAATACTTCAGGTAATTGAACAATGCAAAGGGGACAAAAGCAAGGCTATGGAAGCTTTGGATGTTCCCAAACGAACCTTCTACAGAAAAATTGCCAATTTTGGCACAAAAGACGAATAGTGCCAATTTTGGCACCGAAAGAACGGGCGACACCAGTGCCAATTTTGGCACTTCCGTAAAAAATAAGACTGACGCAAAAAGTGGCAATGTGTAATTGCCACTTTTTTATCTCAATAAACACGTTGAAATTTCAACGGTTCAAAATAAGATATAAAATTGTGCTGACATGTTGGCACGATGCTTGCTTTAGATATAGCATAAGAAAATAAAAATTTTGATAGGAGAGAACAAAGTGAACAAAAATCTACCTAAGAAAATTGACGTTCTGGATGTAACTTTGAGAGATGGTTTACAGAATGAAGAAATGTTTGTTCCAACAGAGTCTAAACTATGGATTGCTAACAAGCTTATAGATGCCGGGTTCAAGAGAATTGAGGTAGGAACATTTAGTCATGTCAAGTATGTTCCTCAATTCAAAGACATCTTAGAGGTTTTAAAAGGACTACCAAAGAGAGACGATGTAGAATATACAGTGCTGGCCCTAAACACCAAGGCTTGCGAAAGAGTAGCCGAGGCATTAGATGAAGGAGTACAGATTGATCGTGTTCTTTGTGGCCAGTTAGCTACCAGCGATGCGTATGCAAGAAAGAACATGAACAGAACTCACGAAGAACTTTTTGATGAGGCAGAGAAAAATGTAAAATTCCTGCATAACATTGGCATCAAAAAAGTGTTTGCTAATATAGGTACCATATTTGGATGTCCCGTGCAAGGTGAAGTTCCAATAGAGAAAGCCTATGAATTTGTAGACAGAGCCTTCGATGTAGGATTTGATGAAGTTGAGCATTCTGACACTGACGGAATTGCTACACCATCAGCAACATATGAGTACTTTTCAAAAGTGATGGCAAAATATCCTGACCCTAAAATGCACTCTTTCCACGTACACGATATAAGAGGCATGGGTATCGCCACATATTATGCAGCTATGGAAACAGGCGTCGCAGCCTTTGACTGTACCATGGGAGGTATAGGTGGACAAGTTGCTAACATAGTAGACGGTGTTCCAGTAATAGGCACAGGAGAATATTATTTCAAGGATCAACGTAAAGGCTTGGTTGAAACATGCGACTTTGTAACTATGGCCAACACAATGGGAATTGAGACAGGAATTGACCAAGAAGCTTGCTACAAGACCGAACAGATGTTAGAGAGAATTTTGGGAAGAAAACTAGATTCTTTCACTAGCGTTGCAAAATAAAACCAAGTTATTTTCTAAGGAGGAAATATTCAAATGGAAACAAGTAGTTATTCAGGATTTTTTAAACTATCTATACAAGAAAGACTAAATGAAGTTGCTGAGTTTGCCAATCTTACAGAAGAAGAGAAGGCAGTTATAGCATCAGCAGATTCTCTAGATGAAGATAAAGCAGACCATATGATAGAAAACGTTATAGGACGTTTTGCCCTACCTATGGCAGTGGCAATCAACTTTGCAATCAATGGCAAGGACGTAGTAATACCTATGGTATGTGAAGAACCTTCAGTTGTAGCAGCTTGCTCAAATGCAGCAAAGATGGCAAGACCATCCGGCGGGTTTACAGCATCAACATCTGGCAATGTGATGATTGCACAGATTCAAGTGTTAAATGTAGCAACTCCATTTGCAGCAAAGAGCATGATTTTGGAAAAGAAAGAAGAAATAATCAAAATCTGCAACGAGAAGGATCCAGTTTTAGTAAAATTCGGCGGCGGTGCAAGAGATGTTGAAGTAAGAGTTCTAGACACAATGGTAGGGCCAATGGTAGTAGTTCACCTTCTAGTAGACACATTAGACGCAATGGGCGCTAACGCTGTAAACACAATGGCTGAGGCTGTTGCTCCATATATTGAAGAAATCACTGGCGGCAATGTGGAATTGAGAATTTTGTCAAACTTAGCAGACCACAGAGTGGTAAGAGTCAGAGCAACTTGGAAAAAAGAAGATATAGGCGGAGAAGAAGTAGTAAACAAAATGTTAAACGCTTATGCCTTTGCCAAAGCTGATCCATATAGAGCAGCAACTCACAACAAGGGAATAATGAATGGAATTGTACCTGTAGTATTAGCAACAGGTAATGATACAAGAGCTATAGAATCAGGAGCTCACTCATATGCTAGCAGAAGTGGAAAATATACTTCTCTAACAACTTGGGAAAAGGATGCAAACGGAGACCTAGTAGGATCTATAGAAATGCCTATGGCAGTAGGTCTTGTAGGAGGAGCAACCAAGATTCATCCAGCAGCACAAGCAGCGGTTAAGATTTTAGATGTAAAATCAGCATCAGAGCTAGCACAGATTATAGCAGCTGCAGGTTTAGCAAATAATATGGCTGCTATGAAAGCATTGGCAACAGAGGGAATACAGAGAGGACATATGTCACTTCATGCCCGTAACCTAGCCAATACAGTAGGAGCAACTGGAGAAGTATTAGAACTTATAGTAAGACAGTTAGTTTCTGAAAAGAATGTTCGTCTAGAATATGCTCAGGAATTATTTGAAAAATACAGCAAGAAATAAAAAATCAACTGCAAAGTATTACTTTAAGGGAAGGAATCAACGATATGTACTTGACACCGGAAGAAAAAGACATTTTGGCGGGGTCTCAAGGGAATGCAGCTAAACTAGCTATGGAAACCTTGGTTAAAATTGGAGAAATAAATGGCGCAGAACGCTTTATTCCTATCAAGAATGTACATTTGGTGCTTCACGCATATAAAAGTGCGTTTGATGCAGGCGTCGAAACAGCAGAGAGAATTGCTGAAATGGGTGGAAGATTTTCAGTACCCGTTACTATCGACCCATACGGAATGGATGCGGAGGACTGGGAAGGTGCTAAAACGCCGCCACATTATGCTAAACAACAGATGAAGCTTGAGAATGCAGTAATGCAGATGGGCGTAATTCCTAACTGGACATGTACTCCTTACTACGGATTCACTGCTCCTCGAATGGGAGAACATCTAGCGTGGTCCGAGTCATCAGCAGTGGCATTTGCAAACACAGTATGCGGAGCAAGAACCAACAGACAAACTGCTATAGTAGATATTTTCTGCGGCATAGTAGGAAGGGCACCGTTGACAGGTCTACACCTCGATGAAAATAGAAGGGGCGAAGTTTTAATAAACCTTAAAGTTGATAGACCGCTTGATAACTGGGAATATCCAGCCTTGGGCTATTTGGTAGGCCAGAAGTTAGGCGCTAAAATTGGAGTAATAGATGGGATTGAAGGCAGTCCCAACAGTGAAGATCTTAAGAACTTCTGCGCAGCGGCAGCAGCTGCTGGGTCAGTAGCACTAATACATCTAGTAGGTGTAACGCCAGAGGCGTCAACTAAAGAGCAGGCTTTTGGCGGCAATGCACCTGCGGAAACAATCGAAATCACAGAAAAAGACTTACTTAATACCCGTAAGTCCATGTGCAGCAATTCCACCGACAAAGTTGATTTTGTTGCACTTGGCTGTCCTCACTATACCATCAATGAGATAGTGAAGGTTCATAAACTATTAAATGGCCGTAAGGTACATCCAGAGACAGCTTTCTGGATTTATGCAAACTCATACGCGTTAAGACTCTCAGAAAAAATGGGCATTCGCCAGGACTTAGAAAAGGCAGGCGTAGTAATACGTGCCGAAACTTGCATGATTATCTCGCCTGTTAAGGACTGGGGATTCAAGACCATGATGACTGACTCAGGTAAGTGCTCATATTACGGTCCTGCGGAATGTGGAACTGAAATGATATTTGCTAGCGTAGAGGAATGTGTGGAATCAGCTGTTTCAGGAAAGTTGGAAATTTTCAAACAAGGAGATTCGATATGAAAACCATTAAAGGAAAGGGTATTGTAGAGGGCGTTGCTAAAGGGCCTGCAATAATATCCACTAAACCTTTCGGATTCTTCGGAGGTGTAAATCCAGGCACAGGCATCATAATTGATAAGTGGCATGAGCTTTATGGAGAGAGCATTAAAGGAAAAGTTTTCATTTACCCTGAAGGAAGAGGCTCCACAGTAGGAGCTGCAATAATTCTTGAACTTGCGAGAACAGGGTGTGCACCTGCTGCTATTATAAACGCTAACATTGAAACAATTACAGCCGGTGGTGGAGTTATGGCAAAGACTTTCTACGATGTAGAAATCCCTATGGTAGATGGAATTGACAAAGACCAACTGCTGTCTATAAAAGAAGGCACAATGATAGAGGTGGATGGAACCACCGGCACAATAACTATTTTATAAATCACTTAAAAGAAAGGAGGGTTGCAGATGAGCAACAAAATTTTCAAAAACGGCAAGATTTTCACTTCAAACAAGGAAATGCCCTATGCAGACAGCTTCATAGTAGAAGACGGAATTATTAGCTGGATAGGCAAAGAATCTGAAATGCCGAAAAAAGACTACCCAGTAGTAGATCTTGAGGGAAAAAGAGTAATCCCAGGACTGATTGACTGTCATATGCATCCCGTTATATTAGCAGACTGCGCTCAGAAGATTTCATGTCTTCCACCTACCACTAACTCCATTGAGGAATTAGCTGAGGCAATAAAGAAAGTGAGCAAGGATAAAAAAGAAGGACAATGGATTCAAGGTTGGGGCTATGACGAAGAGAAGTTTGCAGAACATAGAGCACCAAACAGATGGGATTTAGATAAAGGTTCAAAAGACCTACCAGTAGAACTCTTACGCTCATGCTCTCATGTTAGAGCAGTGAATAGTAAGGCATTAGAACTTGCTGGAATAACCAAAGATACACCGGATCCATCAGGAGGCGAAATTGTCAGAGATGAGAATGGCGAGCCAACAGGTATTCTTCGTGAAAATGCAAGACATTTGATAGGAGAGATTCTTCCTGATAAATCTAGAGAGCAGGTAATAGATGGAATAGTGGATTTAGGACAACTATTGCTTTCTCAGGGGATTGTAGCTGTATCAGATTTAGGTAATCTGGATTCCGTAGACTACTATGACTACTACATTGAAGCCGCAGAAAAAGGATTCAAACAAGAAGTTGGAATGTACTATATTTGGGACCTAATAAGAAAAAATCCTGACTTCAAATGGAATGAAGATCGTGGCAAGATGAATCAGCAAATCCATATGAACGGTATTAAAATCGTTGCCGATGGAGGAGTTGGTGCCCGTACTGCTTGGATGGACAGGCCATATTTAGGCTCAGACGATGAATACGGAATTTCGGTATGTACAGATGAAGAGATAGATAGTGCTGTAGCATTTTGTAAGGAAAATAGTTGTCAACTATCATTCCATGCTATGGGAAAGAGAACTATCGATAGAATTATAAATAGACTTTGCGAAGAAAAACCTTGGGTTGATGGAATGCCTCATTTGAGAATTGAGCATGTGACAGATCCATCAGAGGAGGCAATAAAAAAGGCGGCGGAATATAAAATTGCCTTTGCCACTCAAGCCATCTTCATGTATGCAGAGATAGAAAGTTACATGAGTAATTTAGGGGCAGAATGGATAGCAGAAACTTGTCCAATCCAGCATATGCTTGATTCTGGAGTGAAAGTTGCATTATCTACAGATGCACCAGCCACTTCTTGGGCAGTGCCATCAGACCCATTCCCTAATATAAAGTCAGCAGTTACAAGATATGCATATGATGGAACTGACTGCGGACGTAATAATTGCATAACTGTAGAAACGGCCATTGAACTTTACACAAGAGAAGCGGCTGAAATCGGAGGATTCCAAAATGTTGGACAGCTAAAAGAAGGATACAAAGCAAGCTTTGCCATTCTAAGCGATGACATTTTAGAAATCCCTAACACTGACATAGACAAAGTCAGCGTTCAGCAGACCTACATGGACGGTGACCTAGTTTATAAAATAAATTAGACATAACAGGTATTTGCTAAAGATGTAAGGGTAGAAGATATCTCATTAAAAATCAGAAAGGAAAAAATCATGCAAGGAATTATAGACTTTTTAGTAGCGTGTGCGAACTGGTTCTGGGGACTTCCAATAGTTATACTTATTGTAGGCGGAGGATTTTATTTAAGTCTACGTCTAGGTTTCCCACAAATTTCAAAACTTGGCTATATTTGTTCTCAAACATTTGGTAAAATGTTTGTAAGAGCAGAAGAGGGAAAAATTTCCCCATTTGCCGCTGCATGTTCAGCGCTTGGAGCTTCAATCGGAGCTTCCAATATCGTAGGCGTTCCTGTAGCTATCGCTTTAGGAGGCCCTGGTGCAATCTTCTGGATGTGGATCGTTGCACTTGTAGGTTGCTGTACTAAGTACGTAGAAATCGCTCTATGTATGAAACACAGAACAAAGAATGAAAAAGGAGAATGGGTCGGCGGATCATTCAGCTATGTTAAAGAATTATTCGGCGGCAAGAAAGCAGGCAAAGCAATTGCTATCTTCTGCGCATTCTTCACAATGATTGCAGGTATACCTTCAATCGCAGCACAAACATTATCAGCTACATCACAGGTTGCCGTATTCGGAGCGAATGGAACAGTATTTGGTATCATCATCGCAGCAGTCATCGCTCTAATCATATTCGGCGGAATCAAGAGAATTGCAGCTGTAATGGAAAAAGCGGTTCCTATTATGGCAGCTATCTACTTGCTAGGAGTATTAATTATCTTAGTTCTTAATGCGGGAGAAATTCTTCCAGCACTAGGAAGCATCGTTACTTCTGCATTTACAGGCCATGCAGCAATCGGCGGATTCACAGGCTCCACAATAGCAATGGCTATCAGATGGGGAGCTGCTCGTGGAGTATACTCCAACGAAGCAGGTTTCGGTTCTGCACCTTCAGCACATGCTGCAGCAGATGTAGACCATCCAATCAGACAAGCAGTTTGGGGTGTTTTCGAAGTAGCTGTAGATACAATCATCGTATGTACTGCAACAGCTCTATCAGTTTTGGTAACAGGCGTTTGGACAGATCCTGCTGTTGAAGCAGGTGCGTTAGGACAGGCTGCTTTCCACACAGTATTCGGAGTAGCAGGAGATTACTTCGTTGCAATCTGCGTACTACTATTCGTAATAACAACAATCACAGTAGTTATCTTCTATGATGAAAGACAGGCAGAATTCCTGTTCAAAACTACTAAGGCAGGCGTAGCTTGGAGATTTATTGCAATCGCTACAATGATTATCGTAACATTTGGTATGGAACTTACAATCATGTACCAATTGATGGATTTCTTCTCAGCGTTGTTCATAATACCAAATATGATAGCAGTTATCTTCTTGGTACCACAGGTTGTGGAATTACAAAAAGAATTCTTCAACACTCCAGGCAAGTATTACTTAGCTGATGTTGAAGCAAAAAAAGCAGCAAAAAATAAGTAATTGAACTATTAAACAATGAATATACACACAATTGAATTCTACCCAGTGTTTGGCGAAGTGCCAGCAAGAAAGTAATTCAAAAGCCTCCGGTCTAACCGGAGGCTTGTTGACAATACAAGGAGGCAGCAAAATGAGACCGTTAGAAGGAGTAACAGTATTAGATCTTACCCGCGTAGTGGCAGGACCTTATTCAACTATGATTATGGCAGATTTGGGAGCACGTGTAATAAAAATCGAAAACCCCAAAGACCCAGATTATACCCGAGATTTTGAACCATATTTCGAAGATGAGGATAAGAAGCAAAGTGCTTTTTTTGCTCAATACAACAGAAACAAAGAAGCCATAACCCTTAATCTAAAAGAAGAAAAAGCAAAAGAAATTTTTAGAGACATGGTGAAAAAGGCGGACATTGTGGTAGAAAACTACAGAGCGGGAGTTATGGATAAGCTAGGGGTAGGCTATGAAAATCTAAAACAATACAACCCTAAACTGGTATACACAGCAATTTCTGGATTTGGTCAAAAAGGACCGTATTCAAAATGGCCTGCCTACGACAATAGCGGTCAAGCTTTAAGTGGACTTTGGTCTCTCAATGGCATGCCAGGAGAGCCTACTAGAATAGGAACAATAATAGGAGATTTGGCTGCAACTTTCTTCGGTACAATAGGCACTTTATCAGCATATATCCACGCTCAGAAAACTGGCCAAGGCCAGCTAGTAGACGTGGCACAATTAGATTCATCTCTAGCGATAACTGAAACTGCAGTTTCAAATTATACAGTAGGCGGCAAAGTTCAGCAGCCTTTAGGCAATGATCATCCCCTCTGTAAGCCTTACGGCAAATTTAAAGCTAAAGACGGATATGTTTTCTTTGGCGGATATACAGATCGTTTCTGGAAGACTACTTGTGAGTTCTTTGGTGAACCAGAGTTACTACAGGATCCAGAAATAGACACTATGCCTAAGCGTTTCAACGATGAAGTTTATAATCGTAGAATTTTACCTAAAATAAACGAATGGTTTGCTAAGTACACCTGTCAGGAATTGCAAGATGCTTTGGCTGAAAAATTGCCACTTACAGCGATTCATTCTATTGACCAAGTGCTTGAAGACCCACAGCTCAATTATCGTGAGATGTTTATAGATTATTGCTATGGCAACGCTCATGGCAAATTATTTGGAACTCCAATAAAACTTAGTGAAACTCCATGTGACACTTCAGGTCCAGCACCTGAAATTGGTCAGGATAATACAAGTATTTATGATGAGTTCTTGGGTTTAAGCAAGGATGATATAGCAAAACTAGAGGAAGAAGGTGTCCTTTAATGTCAAATATAAGCTACGAAGTAAATGGCGGAATTGCAGTTGTAAAATTTAATAGACCGGAAAAACTAAATACGCTAACTCTCCAAATGTACGAAGACTTGGGCAATGCCTTTATCAAAGCCCAGGAAGACCCAAACGTTGCAGTATGCATACTAACTGGAGAGGGTGAAAAATCCTTTTGTGTAGGTGCGGATTTGACTGAATCAATCCCATATCTTAATCAGGGGCACTATATTGATGAGTGGGATGCAGCACATTTTAAGCATATCAAGATGAATAAGCCTGTTATAAGTGCTATAAACGGCATGTGTATGGGCGGAGGATTTGAGATAATGCTGGGAACAGATATACGTGTTGCTTCAAACAAAGCAGTATTTGCCCTACCTGAGGTTTCCTTGGGAATAGTTCCAGCAGGAGGAACTCTTGTAAGATTAGCAAGACAAATTCCTTATGTTAAGGCTATGGAATTAATATTGACAGGCGATAAAATCGACGCTCAGAAGGCGTTGGATTATGGTATTCTTAACTACGTAACAGAGCCTGATCAAGTTATGGATAAGGCTATGGAAATCGCAAGCAAGTTCCTTTCTCTTAGCAGCGTTGCTGTTCAAACAGCAAAAGAGTCAGTTATAAAGCTAAGAGAAATACCCCTTGAACAGGCTTTTGAAACAGAAGCAATGTTGGGATATAAGGCGTTTACCAGCGAAGACGCAAAGGAAGGCCTTGACGCATTTTACAATAAGAGAAAACCTGACTTCCCATCAAAGAAGTGGTAATAAAAAAGTACTAAAGAGCGGAGTAAGGGCGGACTATCTGGACAAAAGGTAGCCCGCTTTTATTTGATATTTAGACTATCTGCTAAGCCCCAAAATCCTTGATTCTAAAACCTTACAAACCTTGACAATCACCCTGATGCCGTTGTAAACTGTTAATAGTTTTTTCGCAAAATGGAGGCATCATGATAAAGGAATATACTAAGCGGACAATAAGACTCATATTTGGACTTTTTCTCTATGGACTAGGCTCATATATGAGTATTCAAGCCAATGTAGGATTGGCACCATGGGAAGCCCTAAGTATGGGTATTTTTTATAAAACAGGAATACTATATGGAGATATAGTAGTATTAACAGGAATCATTATTATAATTATCGATTTTTTCTTAAAAGAGAAAATTGGCTTTGGAACTTTAATCAATGCAATACTGATAGGTAAATTTGTGGATTTGTTCAACTTTTGGGAACTAATCCCTAAGATGGAGAACTTTGGAATCGGCGTAGGAGTGTTATTCGCAGGGCAGGTAGTCATCTGTCTAGCAACATATTTCTATATAGGCGCTGGAATGGGATGTGGTCCAAGAGACGCATTGATGGTAGCTCTCGGCAAGAGAATGCCAAAAGTACCTATAGGGGCAGTTAGAGCCATTCTAGAAGGAACTGTATTGTTGCTTGGCTGGATAATGGGAGCCAAAATAGGTGTAGGAACTGTAATAGCCGTTTTCGGAATTGGAACGATAATGGAATATACATTTAGAATATTGAAATTCGATGTTAAAGCTGTTAAGCATGAAAACTTCGCTGACACTGTACGGCGTTTTAGAGAGAGGAAAAAATAGATGAAATACGAAAGCACAAGAGGAAGTAAAAATTACAAAACTAGCACTAAAGCTATCATACAAGGGATTGCCGAAGACAAAGGCCTTTATGTTCCGGCGCAAATACCAGCATTGCCTCTTTCTGTAGAGGAAATGAAGGGAATGACTTACCAACAGATAGCTTATGAAGTGATACATTCGTATTTCGATGAATATAATGACGAAGAAATGTGGGCATGTATCAATGGTGCTTATGACAGCAAGTTTGAAGCAACTGATGTCGTTCCACTAAAAAAGGCAGGAAAAGCATGGTTCTTAGAATTGTACCACGGCAAAACTGCTGCATTTAAGGATATGGCACTGTCTATACTCCCATACTTGATGACTACAGCTTGTCACAAAGAGGGAGAAAAGAACAAAATTTGCATCTTGACTGCAACATCTGGAGACACTGGTAAAGCAGCTTTAGAAGGCTTTGCTGGAGTAGAGGGAACAGAAATCATCGTTTTCTATCCGAAAGATGGAGTAAGTCAGGTTCAGCAAAGACAGATGGTTTCTCAAGAGGAATCTAACACTCATGTATTTGCTATCGAAGGCAATTTTGATGATGCTCAAACAGGTGTCAAAAAAATATTTGCAGACGACCAAATAAAAGAAAAATTGGCGGCTATGGGAATTAAACTTTCATCTGCCAATTCAATCAATATAGGAAGACTCGTACCACAAGTGGCATATTACGTTTATAGCTACGTTAAAATGGTAGAATCAGGAGCTTTAAAACAAGGCGATCCAATGAATGTGGTTGTACCTACAGGAAACTTTGGTAACATTTTGGCTGCTTACATGGCAGGTAAGATGGGAATACCAATGGGCAAATTGATTTGCGCATCTAACGAAAACAAAGTTCTTACAGACTTCTTGCGTACAGGTGTTTATGATGCAAGAAGAGATTTCCACCTTACTAATTCACCATCTATGGATATACTCATTTCAAGCAACCTGGAAAGATTGATTTATCTTTTAGGTGATAGAGATGGAGATGCGGTATCACAGTGGATGGAATCATTGGACAAGGAAAAAACCTATCAGGTTTCAGACAAAGTTAAATCTGAACTTGAGAATTTTTATGGCGGCTTCTGCACAGAAGAAGAAACCCTTGACACTATTGCAAAACTTTGGAAAGAAGAAAACTATCTTACTGATACTCACACTGCAGTTGCATATAAAGTATATGAAGATTACCTTAAGGAAACTGGCGATCAGACACCTACAATAATTGCATCAACTGCTAGCGCATATAAGTTTGCAGAAAGCGTAGCAGAAGCTTGTGGGCTTGATCAAGGCAAAGTTAGAGTGTTGACAGGATGTAATAATGAACCTGACGGATTTGACTACGTTAAAGCTCTTGAAGCAGCTACAGGAGTCGACGTTCCTACAGGTCTAAAGAACCTTGAATCAAGACCAGTAATTCATAAGGGAATATGCAAAAAGGATTCTATGGCTGAAACCGTTTTGGAGGTTCTAAAATAAATGAAAAAGGCCGGAACTGACGTGGGGAATAGCACTTCATTTGCATATGAAACTCTACCTACAAATTATAACCTTTATAAAAGAATAGACTTAACTGCAGAAAAACGCATTATGACATTGTTATGTATATGGACTATAATTGCAATCGTTGCCATGATAGTTCCAATGTTGTTTTTGCATCCACTTAAAAATGCGGTGGATATGCCAATAGGGCAAATTATATTTTGTGTAGCGGCAATGATCGTAGGCCTTATTGTTTATATTTTTCTTCATGAAGGAGTTCACGGCATATTTATAAAGC
The DNA here is from genome assembly GCA_964619315.1 of uncultured Oscillospiraceae bacterium. Taxonomy (GTDB): domain Bacteria; phylum Bacillota; class Clostridia; order Peptostreptococcales; family Anaerovoracaceae; genus Fimisoma. Next base: position 58,324 of record CAZUEH010000006.1, read on the forward strand.
TTTTTACAGGCACTAATGCGTCTTTTGGAATGGATCTAAAAAACGGAATGGCGTATGCAGGAAGCACTTGGTATTTCAAAAAATGGCCCTATGTGATAATTGCCCTTGCACCACTGGTGATATGGGGTATAGCGTTAGCCATTTTGCTCAAAGATATACAGGAAAGTTACTTTTGGTATTTGTATGCCATACAGATTTTCAACGTTATAGGTGCCGCCGGTGATTTGTATATAACTTGCGAAATAGCTAAAATGCCAAAGAATGTGTTGGCATTTGACAGCGGTACTGCAATGGACTTTTATTGTGAGGTATCAAAGTGATGCAAATTGAACAATGCCTTGAAAAGGTTTTATCAGTAATAAAGCCTATAGTAGACACAGAAATAATTCGCATAGAAGAATGCTGCGGTAGGGTTTTAGCAGAAGACATTGTAGCTCCTATAGGAGTGCCTGAGTTTAATCGCTCTGCTATGGATGGATATGCTGTGTTTTCACAGGACACTGCAGGTGCGACTAAAGAAAAACCATTAGAGCTTACAGTAGTAGAAAAAATATTTGCAGGAGATTATCCTCAAATAACATATAAAAAAGGTACTTGTGTACGTGTAATGACAGGTGCTTATATACCTGATGGGTATGATTCTGTTATTAGACAAGAAGACACAGATTACGGAACAAATACAGTTCGCATATATAAGGGAACTAACACCTTTGAAAACTACTCTAAGGCGGGAGAGGATATAGCTATTGGGACTCTTGTACTCAAGGATAATACCACACTGACATACTTGCATACAGGCATACTCGCAAGTCTTGGAATAGATAAGATTTCCGTAAGGAAAAAAGCAAAGGTAAGCATCATTTCCACAGGAAGTGAATTGATGAATCCTGGCGAAAAATTGGAGCCAGGCAAGATATATGGTAGCATAGGGCACATGCTCTCTAGTGCAATAAGAAATCAGAACTTTAATGTAACTATGAACAAATTGTGCGGGGATGATTCGGCAGAGGCCATGACACTTCTTAAAGAAGCAATAGAAGAGTCTGATTTTGTCATAACCACTGGAGCTGTATCGGTTGGAAAAAGAGATTTCATGCCAGCCATGCTCAAAGAAGCAGGCGCCACGATTCTTTTTCAAGGAGCAGATATTCAACCGGGAACGCCTACGATGGCATCACTCCTAGAGGGCAAAGTGATACTCAGCCTTTCGGGGAATCCATATGCAGCATTAGCTAACTTTGAAATATATTTCTGGGAGGCTATGGCTAAGATGACAGGGATGGACTGCTTAAAACCGCTGATAGAAACAGTTGAGTTGGCAGATTCCTATAACAAGATAAATAAAAGAAGACGGCTTATAAGGGCAAAAGTTGTAGGGAGCAAAGTTTACCTTCCAACAGAGAGTCATGCTGCCTCAGTTATAAATAATATGACGGATTGCAACTGTTTTATAGACCTTGAAGCAAAGCGAGCAGTAAAAATAGGCGACAAAGTTACCATTAGGCACATAAAAGGACTATAGTATGAAAATCAGCATAGGTATTTTGGCCGGTGACAAAGGTTACGGCAAAGGCATAAGCGATACTAAACTGAAGATAGTCAATAGAAGCACCATATCAAAACTAACCAAGGAATTGGGAGAGTTGGGGCAGGTGTTTATTGCTGCGGCTAAGGAGCAAGATTACCTTGATCTTGACTCCACAATTTTGCAGGATGGCCACAAAAACATAGGACCGATTGAGGGCTTATATAACATTGTCTCTAATGCTGATTATGAATATATATTTGTGTGCGGGGCAGATATGCCCAAAGTTTCAAAAGAATTAGTTGAATACATGTCTGAGTTTGTTTGCTCGGATTATGATTGTTATTGCCTAACGGACGACAATAATATTCAACCACTGTGCGCTATTTACTCCAAGTCCATGTTGCCGAGTATAGAAAAGGCGATTGAAAATGGCAACTATAAGCTGATAGATTTATTAAAAGAAACAAGAACTAAATATATAAAGTTAAAGTTTACAAGATTTGAAGATAATACAACAAAGAATATAGTTGTTAGACAGCCAGCCAAAGAGAACAAGCCTATGGCGGTATTTTGCGTTAGCGGATGCAAAGATACGGGCAAGACAGGACTCATGGTTAAGTTGATAAATGAGTTTATTAGAGAAGGTTATTCGGTCGGTACAATCAAACATGATGGGCACGAATATACCATGGACCATGCAGGGACGGATTCCTATAGGTTTTCCCAAGCTGGTGCCGTAGCAAGTGTGATTTTTTCTGACAGTCAGTTTTCTGCAAACATAAAAGAGCGGAAGACAATTGAAGAAACTATTCAATACTGCGAAGGCGTAGATGTGGTGATAATAGAGGGAATGAAGAATTCTTCATATCCCAAAATAGAAATGCTCAGTCAAGGAAACGCAAGTAACTGCGATTCAAAAACTTTGATTTGCCAAGTGACCGACACACAATCTCCAAAATATGAAGGAATTCCAACATTTAATTGGAATGACATAGAGGGGATTTTTTCATGCATAAAAAAATATTTCAAGTTGGAGAAGATGATATGAAATATATAAAAACCGAAAATGCTATTGGCCATGTTCTTTGCCACGATATAACAAAAATAGTTCCAGGCGAGTTCAAAGGAACGGCTTTTAAAAAGGGACATGTCATTAAGTCAGAAGACATACAAGAACTTTTGGATATTGGCAAGGAACATGTATATGTGTGGGAAAAAGAAGAAGGCTTCCTTCATGAAGATGAGGCAGCTTACATACTGAGAGATTTATCCATAAATGATGGGATGAGTGCAACGGAACCCAAGGAGGGTAAAATTGAAATTCATGCCGCCAAAGACGGACTACTCAAAATAGACACCCAAAAGCTTATGGCGATAAATGAAATAGGAGAAATAATTATTGCCTCAAGGCATGGGGATTTTCCTGTTAAAAAAGGCGACGTCATAGCCGGCATGAGAGTAATCCCTTTGGTAATTAAAGGAGAAAAACTCGAGAGAGCAAAGTCAATGTGTGGTCAAGAGCCAATTTTCAAGATATTGCCTTTTGAACAAGTCAAGGCTGGTTTAGTAGTAACTGGCAGTGAGGTGGCAAAGGGAAGAATTAAGGATGCTTTTGGACCTATAATTAAAGAAAAACTCGCCGAATATGGGATTGAGGTAACAAAGGAAAAGATTGTCACCGACGACAAAGAAACTATTGCTAAAACGATAGAGGATTTTATTCAGGCAGGCGTAGAGATGGTACTGTGCACAGGCGGAATGAGCGTTGATCCTGATGATCAGACTCCAGGAGCTATCAAAAGCTTAGGGGCAGATATACTATGCTATGGAGCACCAGTTTTGCCAGGAGCTATGTTTTTGTTGGCATATAAGCAGATCAACAGACGAACAATTCCAATAATGGGACTTCCTGGGTGCGTCATGTATGCGAAGAGGACAATATTTGATCTCGTGTTGCCGAGAGTACTTGCATGTGAGACTATAAAAAATGGAGAATTGGCAGCTTATGGCGAAGGCGGCCTTTGCTTGAATTGCGCTGTTTGCAATTTTCCTAACTGTGGATTTGGAAAGTAGGCAACTATGAAAAAAATTTATATAGCTATATTGATAACTATGATGACAGCACTTGTATTTACAGGATGTACGCCAAAGCCAGAGGAAAAAGTGGAGCTTCTAGTAATGGCGGCCGCATCTCTTACAGATGTGTGCGATGAACTTAAAGAAGCCTATGAAGAAGAAAATGAGAGCACAACTTTGAACTTCTCTTTCGGAGGTTCCGGGACACTACAAGCCCAGATAGAGGAAGGCGCTCCTGCTGATATATTCATGTCAGCTGCAACAAAGCAGATGGATGCTTTAGGGGATAAAGGACTTCTTAAGGAAGGATCGACAATAAACCTACTAGAAAACAAGGTGGTCCTTATAACTCCTCAAGGAAACCCGGCAGGCATAAAATCTTTTGAAGAAGTAAGTGATGCAAAGATTGTTGGACTTGGAGAGCCAGAAAGTGTTCCTGTGGGCCAATATTCGAAAGAAATCTTTTCGTCTATCGGAATTTGGGATAGAATCAGCGAAAAGGCGAACTATGGATCTGACGTAAGAACTGTTCTATCATGGGTTGAAACAGGTTCAGTGGACTGCGGAGTTGTATATGCTACTGACGCATCTACAAGCAAAAATATAGAAGTAGTATGCTCTGCACCAGAAGGAACTTGCAGCAAGGTAATATACCCAGCAGCTATATTAAAGTCAAGCGAAAATGACGCATCGGCTATGAGTTTTATGGAATTCTTGCAAAGCGAAAAGGCTACTAAAATATTTGAAAAATACGGATTTACGGTGATATAATTATGGATTTTTCCCCATTGTGGATATCTTTAAAAATAGCATTGATTGCTACATTAATAACCTTCGTGTTAGGGATAGCTGCTGCTAGACTTGTTCTTTCTATGAAGAGAGGAAAGGTCATAGCTGACAGCCTGTTTTCCCTTCCGATGGTGCTGCCGCCTACGGTAGTAGGATTTTTCTTGCTGATAACTTTTGGAAATAATGGGTTTTTAGGACAGTTTTTCGAGTCAATTGGAATGAAAGTGTTGTTTACTTGGCAGGGAGCTGTTTTAGCTGCCGTGGCAGTGTCTTTCCCAATTATGTATAGAACAGCAAGAGGTGCTATTGAGCAGGTTGATAAAAATCTGCTCAACGCTGGCAGGACGCTTGGAATGTCAGAAAATAAAATATTTTTCAAAGTGGTTTTTCCAATGTCAAGACCCGGAATAGCTGCAGCTACTATCTTATCTTTTGCAAGAGCCTTAGGCGAGTTTGGAGCTACCATGATGTTAGCAGGGAATATTCCTGGCAAAACTCAGACCATGTCAATAGCCATATATACAGCGATGCAAGGTGGAGATAGAAGCAAGGCTTATATATGGGTAGCGATTGTAATGGTCATTTCCTTTGTAATTATGATTATGATGAACCTTTGGAATGATAGACAGGCAAAGTTAAGTAGTCATAGGAGGATCTCCTGATGAAACTATATGTGGACATTGAAAAGCGCTTAGGTGACTTTAAGCTAAAAATTAAGTTTGAAACGGACAAAGAGGTATTTTCGATCATAGGAGCGTCGGGTTCGGGCAAGACTATGACATTGAAATGTATAGCAGGCATTGAAAACCCCGACAAGGGCACTATACGCCTCGGAGAAAGAATTTTATTCGACTCAGCAACAGGAATCAACAGGCCTCCACAAAAACGACGAATCGGCTATATTTTCCAGGATTATGCGTTGTTTCCGAACATGACTGTTACTGAAAATATAATGTGTGGAGCAATGGATCCAGACATCACCGCAAACTACATAGAAAAGTTTTTCTTAAAAGGAAAGGAACATCTGTATCCAGCGCAGCTTTCTGGTGGAGAAAAACAGAGAGTTGCTATAGCTCGTATGTTATCTGCAAAGCCGGAACTCATAATGTTTGATGAACCGTTTAACGCCTTGGACAATTACTTGAAGTCTAATTTGGAAATGGAAATTCATGATGCAATCGAATCTTATAATGGGCAAGCGCTCTTTGTTTCCCACGATAGAGATGAGGTATATAGGCTGACGGATCAAATAGCAGTTATGGAAAAAGGTCATCTTATAGAGGTTGGACCAAAAGTAGAACTGTTTAATAATCCGCAATCATTGGCAGCAGCATTATTGACAGGATGCAAAAACATTTCCTCAGTGGAAAGAAAAGAAGATGGTACCCTATGGGCAAAAGACTGGGCCATGAAGCTCAAAATCGCAGAGTTTGATGGGGAGATGCCACGATATGTGGGGTTTAGGGCGCATCATTTTGAGGTTACCAAGGAGATGCACGAATATAACGTGGTGCCTTGCAAGATAAAAAGAGTAGTGGAAGACACATTTGAGATATTGGTAAAGTTTGAGAGCGCAGAAGGTTATATTATGACATATGCTTTACCAAAAGAAAAATGGGCACAGCTCAAAGTGCAAGAAGGAAATATTTATCTAAAGATGCCAGAAAACAAAATAATGATATTTGAGAGATAGAATCTTTGCCAAAATTCCAATTGAGATTTTGTGAGTTAGATAGTACAATTAAAGAAAGTTTGAATTAGCATCACAAAAGTTAGATGAGAAAGGGAGCGCAGCAATGCCAAAGGTGGAATATGAAGTATAAGTGTGGAGTCTGTAGCCATGTGGTTGACGAAGAAAAGGAAAAGAAACCGTTTTCCAGCCTAAAGGAATGTCCAATTTGTCATCAGCCGCATAGCGTATTTGAGCAAATTGAAGAGGACGCGGAGTCGGCGAAAGTCAGCAAAACTGACGGCGATTTGAATTATCCGAAGGAATTTGTAAGAAAAGATGCGGATTGTCGTTATATGGAAGAAATCCACGAGATGGCGGTTTCCGGAAAGAGCCTTTCGGCTGCGATGAGCACTACCGTTGATATGCCAAACTGGGAAGATATATTAGTGCTTGGAGCACAGCTTGATCCAATGCCTCTTGAAGCAGACGAGCCAGTTAATACAAAAACCATCATCGGCAAGAATGCGAAAAGACCGCTAGTACTGGATAACCCAGTTTATGTATCACATATGTCTTTTGGAGCTCTTTCAAGAGAAGCGAAAATCACACTTGCAAAAGGCACTGCCATGGCAGGAAGCGCAATGTGTTCTGGAGAGGGTGGTATTCTTCCAGAGGAAATGGAAGCAGCTAACAAATATATATTTGAATATGTTGGAAATAGGTATAGCGTTACTCCAGAAAACCTGAAAAATTCAGATGCTATCGAAATCAAGATTGGACAAGGAACAAAGCCTGGAATGGGCGGTCATTTGCCAGGAGAAAAAGTAACAGAAGAAATAAGCCAGATCAGGAACAAGCCTGTTGGGGAGAGCATTGTGGCACCGTCACGATTTCCTGATATAAACTCAAAAGAGGATTTGAAAGATTTGGTTAATCAACTTCGTATAGCCTCTGACGGGAGACCTATTGGTGTTAAAATTGCAGCGGGACATATTGAAAAAGATTTGGAATTTTGCGTGTACGCAGAACCTGACTTTATTACGATAGATGGTCGTGGTGGGTCTACGGGATCTTCCCCAAAGATATTAAGAGACTCCACAAGCGTGCCAACTATATTTGCCCTTCACCGAGCAAGAAAGTACTTAAACAGCATCAACTCAGATATCAGCTTAGTGATAACAGGCGGTCTAAGAGTATCTGCAGATTTTGCAAAAGCTATTGCAATGGGGGCGGATGCTGTAGCCGTGGCTACTGGAGCCCTAATAGCTATGGCCTGTCAGCAATATAAAATTTGCGGAAGCGGGATGTGTCCTGTGGGAGTGGCAACACAAGATGAGGAATTGCGTAAGCGATTAGACACAGAGGCTGGAGCAAAACGTGTTGCGAATTATTTGAATGTATCCTTGGAAGAGCTAAAGACATTTGCTCGTATTACAGGACATAAAAATTTGCATGATTTGTCGATAGAGGATATGTGCACAACAAGCAGAGAAATTAGCGAATATACGGACATTCCCCATGCATAGAAGCTAAAGAAGAAAAGCGCAAAAGCATGCCTAAACGGCATGCCTTTTGATTATGGGGGGGGTATAAGCCCCGTTGAGAACGCAAAGCGTTCGAAACAATAAACCACCCGTTTTATGGGTTGAAGCGATTGTCTTTGAATAATATGCCTTTTTGTCAGTCCAAACATAGGGCTAAATGTACTATATCTAATTGTTGTCTTGCTTTTTCAATAGATGAATCCTAACTGCTGTTGATAATTCATTATAAAACTCGAATTCCGTTTTTTCGCTAGCTCCAACTAATTCTTTTACCTTTTGAAGACGATATCTTATGGTATTCTGATGGCAATTGCAATCAGATGCTGTCATAGTGAGATCTCCGTTATGAATAATTAGACTGGTTACAGTGTTAAAAAACTCTTCCTTATCTAAAAGAGGTTGCAACAGTTCTTCTGCGTATTCCCTCATAGCATAATCATCTTTTAAAGGAATTAGATGCTTGAAAACTCCGATTTTGTCATAACTAGAATACTCTTTTTCTGCCACCACACTAGCCATATGAGTATGATAACTTTCACGAAAACAGCGGTCTAACTCTAAGTGTGGTTGTCCGATATTGCTTCTTGACAAGGATACTTCGTCAATATTTATGGATAGACTGTTCATTGCTTCCTGCAAAATCAGTTCAAATTTCTCTGTTTCATTGAATGCACCTGTGATGATAATAAAAATTCCATCTTGGTAGCGTGCAATGATACTTTTGTGTTTAAGATTTTTGTTTAGGTAGAAACTTCTATAAATTCGAGGAACGTCTAAAGAAGGCCCTCCTTTTTTAGGAGTGATATATACCGCAATAGCGTTTTGCTTAAATACTAGAGATACTCCGTTGCTGATTATGCCAACCTCTTCTTTTCGAAGCTGATGGCCGATCATCTTTTTAATATTTTCCTCAGTAAGAATTTCTGTGTCCTCACGTTGTACGGCTTCCATAATTTCGTAGATAATATTTTCAAAATACAACTCTGGGCCAAAAGTAAAAATCGGAAACCCTTTCTCATTGGAAAAGGCAAGCACTTCTGGCGGAAGTTCTTTGAAAATAATATCTTTAAATGCGAAGGCAGAAGTCCCAAAATCATAGAGCTGTTTGACTGCATCAATAATTTGATTTGGATTATTTTTGGCGAACAACAAACTAGAAATAACAAAACTGTCTTTTTCAAAAGCAGTGTCGTTTTGATAACCCACGTCAGGAACAAACTCATAGTCCATTATTCCTGCTGAGCATACCACTCTGTTCAAACCTTTTTCTCCAGAAACTATCTTGAAGTTTTGTAAGGATTGTAATTTTAATAGTTCTTCAACTTTTAGTGCCATAATATGACCTCCACATGAGTGCCTTACATTAAGAAAAGAGGAGCTGCTAACGCAACTCCTCTTTATTATATCAAAGAATTAGATTTCTCTCAAGAATTCTGTGAACTTGTCTAGACCTACTCTCAAAGTCTTTGAATCATATGCATATCCGATTCTAACAGAACCTTCCATCTCAAAACATTCACCAGGGGTAAATAAAACACCTTTTTCCGCTAAGAGCTTTTTGCATAACTCTTGCGAAGGCATGTCCTTATCATAATAAACTAAGGCAGTAGTTCCGGCTACTGGTTTAAGATATCTAACTTCTGGAGTTTCTGAAACCCACTGGTCCAAAATTGCTCTATTATTGTTTAGAATTTCTCTGTTTCTTGCGAATATTTTCTCCTTGTTATTTAGAGCCAGGGCTGCAAGTTTGTCGTCAAGAACACCGCAACTGATAGTGTCATAATCTCTTCTTTCATGGCATTGATGAATGACATGCTTATCTTTTGATACAATCCAGCCAATACGCACACCAGCCATTGAAAATATCTTTGACATGCTACCAACAGATATTCCCTTGTCGTACAAATCAACTATAGATTGCATGTAGCTTCCATCTTCCGAAATCCCTCTATATACTTCATCGCATAGGACATAGGCATCTACACTTTTAGCAATTTCTATGATTTCTTTCATAATTTCAATTGGGATCCATGAGCCAGTCGGATTGTTTGGGTTGTTAATAGTAATCATCTTGGTGTTTTCATCAACTAAACCGCGAAGAACTTCCAAATTTGGCAAATAATCGTCTTCTAAGCGAAGTTGCAAAATTCTCACTTCTGCTCCGATAGACTCGGGAATTGAATAATGCTGCTGATAGGTTGGCATTACTGATACCATATTATCCTTGCTTTCAATCAAAGTGGTGATAACCTGATTGTTTGCACCAATTGCACCATGAGTTGGAATTATATCATCCGCAGTCACATCTTTATATAGACTCGAAATTCCTTTTAGTAAGTCTGGTGAACCAAAGATATGTCCATAAGCTAATCGAATCTCTCCCAAATCAACCAAGAATTTATCTGGGTTCTCACCTAACAATTCTAAAAGGTCTCTAATCTTGATGGAGTCAATACAAGTTTCTGCTAAGTTATATACTGCGTCTTCTTCGTATGCGTTCATCCATTGTTCTACTTTAAATGTTTTGATTTTCATATCGATACTCCTTCATTTCTACAGATTTACTGTTTCTCCCAAATTCGCTTCTTCCGCTCTTGTAAGGGCTAACTTTGCTGTCAACAAATCTAACAATGCTGTTCCTGTGGCATCGAAAATCGTTATCTGCTTATCGTTCTGACGTCCTTCTACTTTACCAATCAGTATTTCGCCAATTTCGCCTGCGATATCTTCTTCTTTTAGAATCCCTTTAGCTACTGGAATTTCAATTTCTCCTACATTGATACATTGCGGAGTATCATCGGTAAACACTCTTGCGTCTGAAAAAATTTCAGGATCAATTTCTTCCTTACCTGACATATCAGAGCCAATACAACTAAAATGTGTTCCTGGCTTAACCCATTCCTTTTTGATAATTGGTTCGCGTGAGGGAGTTACTGTAATAATGATGTCACTAGCAGCAGTGGCTTTTGGTAGGTCGGTTACTGCTGAAAATGCAACCTTGCTAGCATCAAAACTGAATTCGTTCTTCATGACTTCTGGCATAGATGCGGCAAACTTTTCTGCGTTTTCTTGACTTAAACCGTCATAAACCATTACTCTCTCGATTTCAGGGAACAACATAAGTGTCGCTGCAATCTGGAAAGTCGCAACGTGACCTGCACCTACGACCATCAAGTTCTTTGATTCAGGTCTTGCCAAGGCTTTTGCGCCAATTGCACCAGCGGCTCCCGTTCTTATGCCAGTAATATGACTGCCATCTAATAGCCCAATTGGTGCACCTGTAGTTGAATCCAAAACCATAATAGTTCCAATCAAAGGTTGAAGTCCTTTCTGTGGGTTGTCACCAAACCAAGAAACTACTTTCATACCGAAGATATTGCTGCCTTTTAACCAGCCTGATTTAATATCCATATCTGCTTTGCCTGGATCAAATTCATGGAATATCAACGGAAAAACTTCTGTTTTGTCTTGTGCTTTCAGTTCATACACTTCTCTGACCGTTCTTATGACTTCCGGCATCTTTAAAACAGTTTCGGTTACTTCTCTGTTTAATACTTTCAACTTAAACATATTCTCACACCTTTCTATTTATAATTAATTACAATTTTTATATTCTTAGTATAACAAGTTGGAAGGGGGCGGGTTTTGTTAATATTCATAAATTTGGTGTGAATTTTTTGAAAAATTACAAATGGAGTGGGGGATGGCAGAAGTGATATTGGATATTCACAAAAGGTTATATGCATGGAAAATAGATGAAGGGCCTAAACTAAAGTGCTATTTTTTTCTTAAAAGAAGGTATGACCAATGATTTGTACTATGGCTTTTATAGAATGCAGGAAAACAATCAAAAAAATGACGTCAAAGGGACGTCAAGGCAAAAACAAAACCCTGTAATCGTTGCAATTACAGGGTTATTTTGGCGGAGGACAACGCTTCGCTGCCGCTCGCTCCTACGCTCACTTGCCTACACTCGCCAAGTTCACTACGCTGTCTGGTTTTGCACTGCGGCTAAAGCCACGCAAAACAAGCATGCGACTTCGCACCCACTCGTGGGTTCGTTCAATCTTAGACAAAAAAACAAAACATGCCCAAAAGGCATGTTTCTGTTTTTTGGCGGAGGACAACGCTTCGCTGCCGCTCGCTCCTACGCTCACTTGCCTACACTCGCCAAGTTCACTACGCTGTCTGGTTTTGCACTGCGGCTAAAGCCACGCAAAACAAGCATGCGACTTCGCACCCACTCGTGGGTTCGTTCAATCTTAGACAAAAAAACAAAACATGCCCAAAAGGCATGTTTCTGTTTTTTGGCGGAGGACATGGGACTCGAACCCACGGGGCTG
>CAZUEH010000007.1:0-19070 GCA_964619315.1 uncultured Oscillospiraceae bacterium
GGCTCGAACCTATGACCCTCTGCTTGTAAGGCAGATGCTCTCCCAGCTGAGCTAAGCGCCCCCACATGTGAATTACTCGACACATTTATTAAATATACATGAACCGCATAAAAAAGTCAAGGATTTTTTTCACTTTTTTCTTTATTTTAGCTTTCTCAAATATTGTATATTTAACGAGCCGAAACTTATATTAGCACAAGTGAAAACGCATGTCAACGGTCAATTTAAATTTATTAACATTTCTTTGTCGATAGTGTCATTTCTTCTCTTTTCAATATGCCTTTGCCACCTGTAATATTGTTTATTAGATCCTGCACTTGTTCCTTGTTTTCAGGGTCTGTAGACAATTCAACTTCCACTATCTCTGTATAGTTTATGTTGTTAATTTTAAACATTTCCCCTTCAAGGTTTTGTAATTTTGATAAATATGTATAGTCTAAAACATATGTCATTGCAAGTTGCTCAAAAACATCGCATATGCCTGCACTTTCAAGTCCTAACTTTGCAGTAGACGTGTAAGCCCTCGCAAGGCCTCCAGTCCCTAATTTGATGCCTCCAAAGTATCTTGTAACAACTATAACTGTATCTGTTATTTCCTCTGCCACCATAAGTCTAACCATCGGTGCCCCCGATGTCCCTTGCGGTTCACCGTCATCAGAAGCCCACTGTATTTGCATTTTATCCCCAATCACCATTGCCGGAACATTATGAGTTGCATCACGGTGCTTTTTTCTTATGGCTGCAATAAAATCATCCGCCTCCTCTTTTGAGGAGACGGGTTTAACATAGGCTATAAACCTTGATTTTTCTATAATCTGCTCAGCAGAACCTTCCTTTTGTACTGTCCTATAAAGCCTCATACTTCTTCAACCTCTGATAATCCGAGTCTTTAACAATTACTTCAAAATATGTTCCTTCTTCTTTGTAATCCATAACATTTACGGTAGCCTCGCTACACAAGTATGATGATAGTTCTCCCCTGTCATAAGGAATCAAGAATTTTGCATTTATATAATTATCAAATATTTTTTCTTGAATTTTTTCGAGCAAATCATCTACTTTGGTTCCATTTTTAGCGGAAATTTCTATGTTTTCACATCCTAAAACAGGTATTACCTCGTCATGTGGCATATCCGTTTTGTTGAATACCATTATTTTTTCTTTGTCTCCAGCTCCAATGTCTTTGAGCACTTTATTTGTAACATCAATATGAAAATCGTGATTTTCATATGAAGCATCAACTATGTGAAGTAGCAGGTCTGCATAAGTTACTTCTTCGAGGGTAGCTTTAAATGCCTCTATTAGTGAATGAGGCAGTTTGCTTACAAATCCCACCGTATCAATAAGAACGAACTGTCTGCCATTATCTAACGACACATTTCTTTGTTGGGTATCCAAGGTAGCAAATAACATGTCTCTTTCGAAGACAGTTTTTTCTTCCTTTTCCGTGATGGTCAAAATTCTGTTCATAAGAGCAGATTTGCCAGCATTTGTATATCCAACTAAAGCAACTACTGGAATCTCGCTTTTTTCTCGTCTTGATCTTTGAACACTTCTGGTATTTTTGAGCTGACTAAGTTCAGCTTTTATATCAGTAACTCTGCGCTCAATATGACGTCTATCGGTTTCCAGCTTCTTTTCGCCTGGCCCTCTAGTACCTATTCCTCCCCCTAAGCGGGATAATGACTTGCCAAAACCAGTTAGCCTTGGCATTCTATACTTGAGCTGAGCTAGTTCTACTTGCAGTTTACCTTCTCTTGACGTTGCTCTAGACGCAAAAATATCCAGGATCAAAATTGTCCTGTCTATTACGCGAGCACCTATGGCATCTTCCAAGTTCCTAAGCTGCATTCCAGAAAGTTCTTCATTGAAAATAACCATGTCGGCTTCCATAGCTTTGGTCATTTCAGCAAGTTCCTCAACTTTCCCCTTCCCTATGAGAGTCGCAGTGTTTGGTCTTTCAAGATTTTGAATCATATGACCTAGCACAGTAGTTCCTACTGCCTCTGCCAATCCTTCAAGTTCTTCCATAGAATATGCTATGTCTTCATTTTTTTGAAGGCCCACTAAAATAGCCTTATATTGGTCCTCTCTAAGAACCTCATTGTTTTCATTAAATCTAAGCATGTTGTTATTCTACCATAAATCCTTTTCTATTGCATCTGAAATAATTCAATCCGTATTTTGGGACCTGCCCCCTTGCCTTCTACTTTGCCTTTATCCCTTTTATTATTGATAATTGTCACCGTTCCCTCATCTTCTGCGAAAAAAGCGTCAACGGTCCATTTTGTGCCTTTCAGTCGGATGCTAACGATCGATATTATGCCGTCATTTATTAAAAATGCCCTCGTGTATTATTTCTATACATCGAGGGCATTACTAGCCTATTACTTTTTAATTATTTAGCCTAAAAGGTTTCTGAATAAAGGATTTGTAATTTGAATTCTTGTACCTTTCATTCCTAAAGAGCGTGAGCTCAATACACCAGCGCTTTCTAATTTTCTGAGAGCATTTACCATAACAGAGTTGGTTATACCGTATTTTTCGGCAATCTTGCTGGTAACAATCAGCCCTTCATCACCATCAAACTCCCTTAGGATTTTGCATACAGCATCTCTTTCAGAAAAAGATAAAGAGGACAAGGCCATATTTATAGCTTGGGTCTGTCTTGTTTCTTCTTCTTCAATAAGTCTATTGTTTCGCTGTATTTCAAGACCTACAACAGCTGAACCGTATTCGCATAATGCTATGTCTTCCTCAGAAAATCTCGGGTTGTATCTAGTTACGATAAGTGTTCCTTGTCGTTGTCCTCCACAATGGGTCGGTATAATACAATGATACTTATCAGTCATGGTGTAATTGGGACCAAGGACTTTAAGTGTTTGATTACCTTTGAGATTTGTCAAAGGTTCTCTTAACATTAGAAAATTCTCATTATGATATTGAGGAATTTTCTCATCGCCTTTTTCATCCACCATTGTAGATGTGTCCTCTGCATTAATGTATCCTGTACCAAGAACATTACCATTAACATCTATAATGTAGACATTGGCATTGATAACTTCACTGAGAATTTTGCTCAATTGATCGTACGAAAAACTGCCTGTAGTACTTTCAGTAAGTACCCAGTTTAGTTTTCTTATTTTGCTGAGTATTTTGTTTGACATTTTCAAACTTCTCCCATCAAATTTTATTACAAAATAAACCTATCAAGATCTTCTTGGTGAACAGTTTCTTGGAACTTTTCGCTAACATATTCTGCATCGATCTCTATCTTTTCTTCGTCCATCTCTGGGATGTTAAAAGAAATATCCTCTAATAGTTTTTCTATTATAGTGTGAAGACGTCTCGCTCCAATATTTTCTGTCTGTTCATTCATCAAGAAAGAAATTGTCGCAATCTCATCAATGGCACTATCCGTAAATTCCACACCGATGCCTTCAGTTTCAAGCAACGCTTTGTGCTGTTTTAGCAAAGCATTTTCTGGAACTGTAAGAATGTTTACAAAATCATCTTTATTTAAGCTTTGTAGTTCCACTCTTATTGGAAAACGTCCCTGAAGCTCAGGAATCAAATCAGTAGGTTTTGATGTATGGAAAGCTCCTGCGCCTATAAATAAAACGTGGTCAGTTTTAACTGGTCCATATTTAGTATTTATAACACTGCCTTCTACTATAGGTAAAATGTCTCTTTGTACACCTTCTCTAGATACATCTGCTCCTGAAGTCATACGAGACCCTGAAGCAATTTTATCGATTTCGTCTATGAAGACTATTCCGTTTTGCTCTGCGTTTTCAATAGCTTCTTCAGTAACAACATCCATATCAATAAGCTTTTGTGCTTCTTGTTCTCTTAGGATTTTGCGAGCATCTTTGACTTTGCAGTTCTTTCTCTTTGTTTTTTCAGGCGCCGCTCCACCAAAAATATTGCCGATAGCAATTGACATGCCCTCATTGCTCATATCAAGTTGGTTGCCTTTTGGAGTATCAGTAACTTCGATTTCGACATACTGCTCTTCGAGAAGTCCTTGGCGCAGTTGTTCTCTAACCTGCTCTCTTGCCATCTCTACATCCATGTCTTCTTTGGTTGGCTCTTTTTCCTTAGTTTCGTTGCCTTCCAAATACTGTTGTTTCTGACTCTGATATCCACCGCTATTCATTATAAAGTCAAAAGGATTTTTAGTTTGACCTGCATTCTTTTTCTTTTTGCCAGGAATTATAGCTTCTACTATTTTTTCCTCTACAATTTTGTCAGCGATGTTATATTTTTCTTCTAGCTTGTTTTGCTTAGTTACTCTCATGGAAGCTTCAACTAAATCTCTAATCATAGAGTCTACATCTCTACCAACATATCCAACTTCAGTAAATTTAGTTGCTTCTACCTTTACGAAAGGGGCATCCATTAGCTTCGCTAGTCTTCTAGCGATTTCTGTTTTACCACATCCTGTAGGTCCCATCATCAAGATGTTTTTGGGAGTGATTTCCTCACGCATCTCTTCTGATAGAAGACTTCTTCTATATCTATTTCTTAAGGCTATAGCTACTGATTTTTTAGCCTCATCCTGTCCAATTATATACTTGTCAAGCTCCGCTACGATTTCCTTCGGAGTCATGCTATAAATCTTACTTGCCATGTTTGTCCCCTCCTATAGCTTTTCAATAGAAATATTGTCATTAGTAAATACGCATATCGATGATGCTACTTTCAATGACTCCTTAACTATTTCTTCTGCACTCATATCCGTGTGATTAAATAAAGCATTAGCTGCCGAGTATGCATAATTGCCGCCTGATCCAATGGCAACAAAATCTTGGTCAGGTTCAATAACCTCACCATTACCCGAAATAACTAACATGCTTTCTTTGTCTGCAACTATCATTAGCGCTTCAAGATTTCTCATTCCCCTATCTGAACGCCAAAGTTGAGCTAAATCTACAGCAGCTCTTTTAAGATTCCCCGAATGTTCTTCTAGTTTACTTTCAAACTTTTCAGTAAGAGTAAACGCATCTGCTACTGAACCCGCAAACCCAGAAACTACGGTGTTCTTGTAAATCTTTCTTACTTTTTTTGCACCGTTTTTCATGATGGCTTGCTCACCCATGGTTACTTGGCCATCTCCGCCAATGCACACATCGTCAGGACCTCTCCTCACTGCGCAAATCGTTGTTGCATGAAATTCTACCATTTTTTAAATACCTCCTAATCTACTGCTCTTTATACCCACATTTTTCATTGGAACAAACATATTTTGCACTTTTGGAGTTACGTTCAAGGAGCAATGACCCACATTCCGGACATTTTTTTTCAACCGGTTTGTACCAAAATGCCTTCTTACATGTAGGATAATTGATACATCCATAAAACACCTTGCCAGATCTGCCTCTCTTTGCTACTATATCTGAGCCACAGTCTGGACAGGCAACTCCAATTTTTTGCACGATAGCCTTAGTGTTCTTGCAGTCGGGGTATCCGCTGCAAGCTAAAAATTCCCCAAATCTTCCTGATTTAATAACCATATGTTCGCCGCAAAGCTCGCATATCTCGTCAGTTATTTGATCTTCTATCTCAACTTTTTCTATAGATTTGTCTGCGATTTCCAATTCTTCTTTTAGTGTTCCATAGAATTCTCTGACTACCTTTTTCCATTCTAAGGTCTTAACCTCTACTTCGTCAAGTTTATCTTCCATTTCAGCCGTAAATCCTGGATCAACAATTTCTTTGAAATATTCTTCCATCAGGTCTGTTACTAAGAATCCTAAGTCAGTAGGAAATAGAGTCTTCTTTTGTCTTGTGATATATTTTCGTTCTAAAAGCGTACCTATGATTGGAGCGTAGGTACTTGGTCTTCCTATATTTTTTTCTTCCAAATCTTTAACAAGGCTTGCTTCTGTAAATCTCATCGGTGGTTCTGTGAATTTTTGTTCACCTTTAGTTTCCTTCGCTTCTAATACTTCGCCTGTATCTAATTGAGGCAAAATTTTATCTGTGTCTTCATCCATATTAGTAGCATAAATTTTTTGGTAACCATCAAATAAAAGTCTTGATCCATTAGCCCTAAACAAATAATCTCCATTTGCTATGTTTGCTTGCACTGATTCAAAGATTGCCGGAGTCATTTGGCTGGCCAAGAATCTGGTCCACACTAGTTTGTACAAAGAGTACTGGTCTTTAGTAAGTGATCCTTTGATTTGTTCAGGGTCAAGGATTACATTACTTGGTCTAATAGCTTCATGGGCGTCTTGTATATCTTTCTTTTTGTTAGAAAATACATTGTCGCCTAAATATTCTTTTCCAAAATTTGATTCTATGTAATCTTTAGCCATCGTTTTGGCTTCTTGAGAAATTCTTACAGAGTCTGTTCTAATGTATGTTACAAGACCTAAAGTTCCATGTCCTTTTATTTCAACACCTTCATAAAGTTGCTGTGCTACCATCATGGATTTTTTTGTTGTAAATCCAAGTTTATTTGCAGCATCTTGCTGCAGGCTACTGGTAGTGAATGGCGCAAAAGGTTTACGTTTTCTTTCCTTATTAACAATATTAGATACTGAATACTGCCCAGCTTTTAATTCTTTGAGGACTTTATCCGCCTGCTCTTTGCTTTCAACTGTCAGTTTTTTATTCTTACATTCAATTAAACGCGCGTCAAAACCCTTTTCCTTAGAAAAGTGTGCGTTTATATTCCAGTATTCTTGCGGAACAAAGTTTTTAATTTGGGTTTCACGATCGCATAATATCTTAAGCGCTGCTGATTGAACTCGACCAGCACTTAACCCTCTTCTTATTTTTCTCCAAAGCAATGGGCTTATTTGGTATCCCACCAGTCTGTCAAGAGTTCTTCTTGCCTGCTGTGCATCTACCAACCCAAGGTCTATTGGCCTAGGTGATTTGACCGCATTTTTAATTGTCTCCTTAGTTATTTCATTAAAGACTATACGGCAATCTGATTGAGGGTCAACTCCTAGTAAAAATGCCAAATGCCATGATATAGCTTCTCCCTCTCTATCCGGGTCGGTTGCCAGATATATCTTGCTAGCATTTTTAGCTTCTTTTCTAAGTTCTTTGATAATATCGCCCTTACCTCTGATGGCGATATATTCAGGCTCAAAATCATTCTCTATATTTATTCCAAGTTTGCTCTTTGGCAAATCTCTTACATGACCTACCGACGCTAAAACTTTATAGGAAGACCCTAAGTACTTCCCTATTGTCTTTGCCTTAGATGGTGATTCCACTATTACCAGTGTTTTTTTCTTTGTTGCTTTTGTTGTTTTCGTCTTTTTTGACGCTGCAGTTCCTTTGGTCGCCATTTTTCCTCCATTATATGTGGTTTCTTTGAAAAAATTACATATATTCTTAACTTTATGTGTATGTTCATTCTATAGTCAACTATAATAGTTCTTTTTTCAGAATTTTGCAATAAAAATTTTTCCCAGTTGATAGGATATTATCCCTTTCATCTCCATAATTGCCACCAAACCATTGACTTTAAACGGCTCCAATTCAAGTGCTTCACACAAAAAGTCCATGGTAACTTCGCCTTGCTCTTGCAAAACTTTATATATTTTTAATTCGTCGTTGCCCATGGAGGTCAGGTCTTCTTTGTCTATAACAGGATTTAGACCCATAGCTCTCAAAATATCTTCTGGTACGGTTATGATATTTGCTCCATCTTGTATTAATTTGTTTGTTCCCATACTAAAAATACTGCTAATATTGCCAGGAACCGCCATAACTTCTTTTCCTTGCTCCGCTGCCGCAACGGCCGTTATCAAAGAACCGCTACCTGTGCCCGCCTCCACTACAACCACAACTTGAGCTAATGCAGAGATTATTCTATTTCTTCTTGGAAATTGCCATGGCTTTGGCTGGGTTCCTGGGGGATATTCAGAAATTATCAAACCTTCATTACATATATTATCGTATAGTCTTCTGTTAGACTTAGGATAGCATATGTCTGGGCCACACCCTAAAACCCCTATGGTGCTTCCTTTTTCCTCAATAGCTCCAACATGTGCAAAACTATCGATTCCAGCCGCCATACCACTTACCGTAACTACATTATTTCTCGCCATAAGTCGCCCTACCTTAAGTGCCATTTGTCTTCCATATTCACTGCACTTCCTTGCACCTATAACTGCCACTGCTTGCTTTGATAGCAATGTGACATCTCCTATGCAATATAGCGCTTCTGGCGGGTTTTCTATATTCCCTAAATACCAAGGAAATTCTTTGTCCTCTTTTTTTATTACTTCTATATTATATTCTGTCATAATTACACCTGTCTTATTTCTTCTGTTAAAAATCTGGTGTAATGTAGGGCTGTCGCAAGGTGCTCCATTTCGATAATTCTATCTTCTTTCATATCAGCAATGGTTCTTGCTACCTTTAGGAGTTTATAATACCTTCGTGGACTGATTTTTAACTTCTTATATATATTTTCCATAAAAACCTGCCCTGCTTGGGAAAGTTCACAGAATTCTTCTATGTACTTATCCTCTATTCTGCCATTACACAAAAAGTCATGGTCTTTAAATCGTTCCCTTTGTATCTGTCTTGCTTGCTCAACTCTCTCTTTCATCTCTTTTGAAGATAACGTTCGGGTTCCTGTAAGGCTTTCGTAATCCACCCTATTTATTTCTATACAGATATCAATTCTGTCGGCTATCGCACCGGATAGTTTGCTTCTGTAATTATCTATGTCTCCTTGCTGGCACACACATTGATGAAAATCATCTCCCAAATAACCACATCTACAAGGGTTTGTTGCACCAACTAATATAAAATCTGCTGGAAAGGCAACACAACTGCCACCTCTTATGATTCTCACTTCTCTTTCTTCCATTGGTTCTCTTAAAGCCTCTAATATTTTAGATGGTGTTTCAAGCATTTCATCTAAAAACAATACTCCGTTATGAGCAAAGGACACTTCTCCCGGCATTACTACATTGCCACCACCTAACAAAGCTGCCCTTGTAATTCTTGAGTCGGTATATCTAAAAGGACGCTTCTTTATTGATGGCATATATGCGGAAAGTCTCCCCGCATATGAGTATATTCTAGATGTCTCTACTTGCTCTTGCCAATTCATCGATGGCAAAATACCAGTTATGCGTTTTGCCAACATAGTTTTGCCGCTTCCTGGCGAGCCTATCATAAGAATATTGTGCATACCTGCTAAAGCCGTCATGATTGCTTCTTTGGCAGCTAAATGGCCTTTGACATCACAAAAATCCAGTGTCATTTCCTCTTGATGTATTCTCTCTTCATCTTTGTACGGCTCGATTTTCTCACCTCTTAAGTGTGCTACCACTTCCTTCAAGTTGTCTGTTGGTATCAACTCAATAGGTAGGTCCTCGGTAAGCAAAAACACTTCTGCACAGTTTTCTTTAGGCAAAAATATTTCTTTTGCCATGATTTCGCCATTTTCTAAAATTGCCATCAACATTGACAACACACCATTTATTGGCAAAACCTTTCCATTAAGTGATAATTCTCCCAAGAAAAGTTTATCATCAGTGTTCTCGCTTAATACTTTTGAAGCAGATAGAACTCCTATCGCAATGCCCAGATCGTAATGGCTGCCTTTTTTGTGTACATAAGCTGGTGAAAGGTTTACTGTTATCCTTCCCTTTGGATATTCAAAGCCACTATTCAAAATCGCTCGTTTCACTCTTTCTGCGGCTTCTTTGACCGAGGCATCAGCTAGTCCTATAACTGTAAAATATGGCATGCCTCTTCC
Organism: uncultured Oscillospiraceae bacterium; assembly: GCA_964619315.1. Classification (GTDB taxonomy): domain Bacteria; phylum Bacillota; class Clostridia; order Peptostreptococcales; family Anaerovoracaceae; genus Fimisoma. The sequence continues at coordinate 9,743 of CAZUEH010000007.1, forward strand.
TATATCTGTTTCTATCTCTACAATCGAGCCCTCTGTTCCCATTAAGGTTAGGGATTTAACTTTAGTTAACATAAGCAATCCCTCCTAAAATTCCAAATTATCGACTTGATTTACAGTTATTTCTATAACTTTGAAGTCAATTTGTTCATAGTTCTTTTTATACTGATATAGAAAGTTTTGGGCAGCGTTACGTATGCGCTTTTGCTTAGTTATGTTGACAGCTTCAATTGGGCTTCCATACTGGGAGGACGCTCTTGTTTTAACCTCTACAAAGGATATGACCTTATTTTTAATGGTGATTATGTCTATTTCCCCATAAGGACAAGTAAAGTTCCTTCTTAATATATAATGTCCCTTGGCCCGCAGGGTTTCTGCTGCAAGTTCTTCTCCTATATTTCCTATTATTTTATTATTTGTCATGTTTCCTCCATGACAGTTTCACTTCTTTATTTAATTTACATTATTTTACAGTTGGTGTCAAGGATTGTCACAGTATATATAAAAATCTCCCATCGGCAATTTTGCTAATGGGAGATTCATCGTAGTTTTTACTCTTTATTTAAAATTCCGCGTAGGTAAAAGCTGGTGCGTCAGTGCCTACTTCGAACAGGGCATATAAGTATATTACCATCATCATTGCGAAGAAAGCCCCTGTGTATAAAACAAACTCTTTATCTATTAAGCCTTTAAGCTTTTGCAAAAAATTCGTACGCTGCTTCATTTATTCTTACCCATCCCTTTCCCGCCGGGTGGACAATGTCCTCTAAAAATCCTGGCGTGTAACACTGATCAAAAAAGTTGCAAGTTTCAACTCCATATTCATCCGCTACCTTTTGAACTTCAGTTACAAAAGTTTCTCTGTTCTTTTTCGGAAAACCTGTATAGTCATACCACCAGCCATTTACTGGTTGCATCACTAACAGTACCTCAATGTTTTCCTCTTTACAAACATCTAAAAATAATCTCAAATCATCATATTCAGGAGAGTTTCCATAAGTTCTGTTGACATCTGCACCCTTTCTTTCATCTAACATTGGTTTGATTTTCTTTTTATACATTTTGTTTGGTACATGAAAGTCTTCATTCATATCACCAGCTATAGAGGCATCAGCCTCTTCTGCCAAAGCATCCCAATCTGGAACATTGAAATTCGTGTTAGCCTTGTATTTATGGTGCTTCTTGCCGCCAGCGGCTTTCCAAAGAACCCCTACATTTATATCTTCTTTTTCTCTAGTAATCCAATTATTAATTTTGAGATCTATTTTATCCTTTAGGCTTGCATCTCCTGACAAGAATATTTTGTTTGTTGTTTGTATGTTAGCATGGGTCTTCGGGCTTACTTCTAACAATTCTGTAGCACGGTCTGCCATTGCTTCTCTGGTTTCAATAGACAAGTTCTCATTCTTTAGCATAGCTTCGTATTCGCTTTCAGAAAACCTTGCGCTAAATCCACTTCCCTCTGCTCCTTTTTTTGAAAACCATGATGGAGAAAGTAGCAATACTACCTTTTTATTCTCTAGCTTGGGAGCTATTGCACTTAGAGTTATTACATGGGAAAGGGTTTGGTTTTGAGCTGCCCCTAAACACATGACATTCATGCCTATTGATCTAAATATATTAGTTGGATGATATGGTGTTTTTTTGCCATGGTGGAACTCTGAAGAGCCCATCATCACCACTGTGTCTTCCTCTATATTCTGGCTAATCGCTTTATATGATAAATCCTTTTTTGTATTTATCCATGTTCCAAACTCTGGATTGTTAGTATCTAGTTTATCCCCCGTTGTAAAGTGTAATGAAACGGCTACTACAATAAAAAGCATAAAAGCCGTTATAAAAGATACTGTCTTCTTCATAATCTCACTTCCTATAAACTATATTCTCTTTAAAACTTGCTGTATGATTTTGTTTGGTGTATCCATTTCTTCTCTTTTGAGTTCAGATGGCGCCATAACTATACCTAACGCATCCTCGATACCTACCAATAACTCTGTGTAATCTAGTGAATCTATAAGATCCTCCTCTAACAGATTTATATCTAACTCAGTTCTTACACAATCATCACCACAAATTTCTTCTAACAAATCTAATATAGTCTCTTTTACCTTATTTTCCATTTCATTCTCCTTTAATTTATAACTTTACCTGAAAATATTAAAAACCCAAACATTACTAAATTGAATGTTATAATTCCGCTTAAAACCTTGTACCATTTTTTCTTTTTATTTTTTTTATAAAATTTGGATTTCTTTTGATATATTTCTGTAACAGATAGTAGCACCCCGTGATATACGCCATAAACTATATAATTCCAGTTTAAGCCATGCCATATCCCCATGAGAGTCATATTAATCATGAACCCCATAGTCGCTCCTGTTAGCTTATTTTTAAACCATTTGCCTCTGATCGAAGCCATCATGAACCTTGAGAAAACAAAGTCTCTAAACCAATGTGACAAAGTTATATGCCATCTATCCCAAAATTCTTTTATGTCTACACTTATAAATGGTTTGTTGAAGTTGTCTGGAGTTTTTACTCCGAAAATATAACTAATACCTACTGCCATGAAGCTGTATCCTGCAAAATCAAAGAACAGATAAAGACCATAGCAATACATATATACCAGCATTGAGCCAGTCCAGTCACCTATGTTGCTGCCTAAATATGTCATTCCTTGAAAAAATGCAGCTGCCAAAACGAATTTGTAGACCATGCCTAAGCAAATTTTAAACAAGCCATTGCCTACGCTCTCCATATATTCTTTTCGACTTGGTACTATATAAAGATCCTCTGTAAACCTTCTGCTTCTATCTATTGGCCCTGATAAAATCGACGGGAAAAATAGTAAAAAGTATAGAAAGTCAAATATTTTAATTTCTTTGATTAGTTCATCATGTATTTCTATTATTATTTGGATTGACTTAAATGTAAGATAGGATATCCCTATGAAACCAAATATGCTTGTTCCCATTAACCCACTTAACTTAAAGGTAATAAGGGGAGCTAATGACATAGGCACCAACATATAAAAGATTTTTTTATCTCTATTGCCCTTTTTCTGAAAGTATAACCCTACATTGGTCAAGCCAAATTCCCACAAGCAATAAACAGCGAGATATGCTATTGTAATAGGGTTTCCAATTGTAACCAACAATACGAATATTATAGTAACAGCAAATCCGTAATATTTTATTGGCTTTTCCATAATCCCTAGTATGATTGCCGGGATTATTAACACTGCGGCACAGATGAAAAAGTATAACTCTCCAAATAAAGTCATAAGAACTCTGCCTCTAATCTTTTTCTATCCAATTTGCCATTAGCTGTCATAGGCATGTTCTTTAGGAATTTAATATTTTTCGGTACCATATAGATAGGCAACTGCTCTTTTAATATGGTTTTTAGAGCTTTGACGTCTTTGGAGTTTCCTTCAACGTCAGGAGCTTTGACAAATGCAACTAAACTTCTAAGCTTATCACCATCATATCTCGGCAACACCGCTGCTTGTTCTACTTCTTCGCAAGCTATTAAGTTTGATTCAATGTCACCAAGTTCAATTCTGTAACCATGAAGTTTTACTTGAAAGTCTAATCTACCAGTGCAATAATAGTTGCCATTTTCATAATATCCTTTATCGCCGGTTTTATAGGCTCTGCGCTTCTGTCCCTTTTCGTCTTCTATATAAATAAATGCTTCTTCAGTTTTTTCCTTGCACTTGTAATAACCTTTTCCTACTGTATCACCTGTTATCAGGATTTCTTCATCCACTATTAGCAGTTCTGTTCCGTCCTTTGGCACACCTATAGGTAGCAAAGCATTTTGAACTAGCACATCTTTTGTTATTTCTACCGAAGTAACAGCTACAGTAGACTCTGTGGGGCCATATGTATTAACTATTCTTGCTTTTGTGAAACGCTCAATCAATTTAGCCGCTGTTTCATGCGCCAGTCTTTCACCGCAAAAAAGGAATAGATTCATTTCCTCTAACATAGTCTGATTAAAACTGTGGTCAGCAAGACACATGTCCGCAAAAGACGGAGTAGACACCCAACAGTTTATTTGGTTTTCTTTCATATAGGAAAACATTGAACCAACGTCAGCTTGAAGACCCTTATCTAAACATATAAGAGTTCCGCCAGTGGTTAATGATGTATATAAGTCCATTACTGATAAGTCAAATGAAAATGGAGCTTGGTTGAGAAATTTCACTGGTTCTGCCTCGTTTTGATCGATATGTTTAGCAGACCACTTCGCAAAATTTTTCAAATTATCCGCTGTGATTTCGACACCTTTAGGCTTTCCTGTGCTACCGGAAGTGAATATTATGTAAAATACATCTTCTCCTCTTCTCCAATATGACCTGTCACTTCTTACCTCTTTAGCTTTATTATTACAAATTTTTTCTATTTGATTTGAATCGACTACATCGAATCCTTCCAATTCAAATTCTTCTGTAGCCAAAATAATTTTGTTTTCTAATGCCTCTGCAATTTCTTCGATACGATTTTTGGGCATAGAAATATCCACAGGACAATATGCTCTCCCTGATTTAGCACATGCTAAAAAGCATACTATCATCTGTGGATTCTTGTGACCGTAAACCATAATCGGCTTATCATTATTTGAATTTTCTATAAGCCATGCAGCCAAATTTTCTGACTGCTTCCATAGCTGACCATAAGTCAGCTCACCTGAAGTTGACTTTAATGCTAATCTTTTTTCATTTAGTTTTGCAACACTCTCTATTACACCTAATACAGAATTTTTCATCTCTGTACCCCCTTCCCCTTTTTCACATAACAACTTTTCTCGTCTTAGTGTACTATCTCGTGTGGTACACTGTCAACCATATCTTCAAAATTATTATTGCACAATTTTAGGGGTTTGTGTTGCAAATTGACATATCGTCAAGGAAACTTAATAAAATCGAAAGAATCTACGCTCTAAGCATCGAACTTAAGAAAGATATTAGTCTTTGACTCTTAGGATTCTCAAATACTTCCTTTGGTGTTCCTTCTTCCACTATGATGCCTTCATCCATAAATAGGACTCTATCTGCTACTTCTTTAGCAAATCCCATTTCGTGGGTCACTATTATCATTGTGGTGTGATTATCTGCTAATCTTTTCATTACATTTAGCACTTCCCCTGTAATTTCAGGGTCTAAAGCGGACGTTGGTTCATCAAAAAGCATTAGATCAGGATCCATTGCAAGCGCTCTTGCTATAGCAATTCTCTGCTTTTGTCCTCCAGAAATTTGGGCAGGATAAGTATCTGCTTTTTCCTCAAGACCAACTAATTTTAGCAAATCTTTTGCTTTTTCAATCGCTTTTTCCTTAGGTACTTTTTTAACTTTTATAGGCGCATAGGTTATGTTTTCAATACATGTCATATGAGGAAAAAGGTTGAAATGTTGGAATACCATTCCTGTTTTTCCCTTTAATTCTATCTCGCCTGAAGTGATTTTGTTAAGACCATTTATACATCTCAAAAAAGTGCTTTTTCCTGATCCAGAAGGTCCAATAATTGCTACTATTTCGCCTCTGCTCATGGAAAAATCCACTCCATTTATTGCTCTAAACTTGCCATAGTCTTTTATAATATCTTTCATTTCAAGAACAATTTCTCTACTCATTAGTCATCCCCCTTTGCATCATATCTGGAAAAATGTTTTTCCAATCTGCTTGCAACTATAGTTAGCAAGAAGGTCATCAGTAGGTACAAAATAGCAGCAAAAAAGAACGGAGTCATATCCGTCATTCTGTTAACTGCACTATTTGTAGCCTTCATTAGCTCTATAACAGGCAAAGAGGACGCCAAAGCGGTGTCCTTTACTAAAGTTATTGCCTCATTGACAGTTGGAGGCAATATAGCCTTCATTGTTTGAGGTAATATTATGTCGATCATTGTTTGCTTTTTTGAAACTCCTAAAGCATGAGCTGCCTCATACTGTCCGGAATCTATGCTGTTTATTCCACCTCTATATATCTCTGCAAAATACGCGGCGTAATTAAGCACATATGCTAATACGACCGTTACGAACGCACTTATTTGTATATTCAACGCCATCGGGAAGAAAAAATAAAAGAAAAACAGCTGCAGCAATAAAGGCGTGCCTCTGAATATCCATACGTATATTTTGCACAAAAAGCTCAATGGTTTAATTCGGCTCTTACTCCCCAGGGCTATTGGAAGCCCTAGGGGTAACGATATTATAAGTGTTAGAACAAATAGCTCTGCTGTTACTATGGCACCCTCAAGCATAAAGGGCATAAACTCCATAATTTTTTCCATTCTTTAAGTTCCTTTACTTTTACCTTAGCCTTCTAAAGGTTCAAACACTACGATGTTCTTGCCAAACCATTTTTCGCTAATTTCAGCAGCTTTGCCATTATCAACTAACTTCTTAATAACGTCATTAAGTTTGTCTTTTAGTTCAGTGTTATCTTTTGCACATCCGATTACATAGTAGTCGTCTCCAAGTACATATGTGCATTCCTTCATTTCTCCGCCTAGGTTATTGTTAGTGTATTCGCCTAAAACTTTATCAACTGCAATTACATCTACTCTGCCTGCTTTTAAATCCATAATAGCAGTGTCATAAGTATCATATTCGCTGATATTTGATTTGAATGATTCATAAGCTTCATTTGCTTTTAGCATTTCTAGTGCAGCGGAATCTACTTGAGTTCCTATTTTTAACTTAGCAAGCTGAGAAGCGTCTGTAACATCAACATCTGATGTGGCAAGTGACATTAAAATAATCTGATTGTTAAGGTACTTGTCTGTAAGTGCCATATTTTCAAGTCTATCAGGTGTTACTGACATTCCATTCCAAACGCAATCAATAGTGCCAGCTTCAAGTTCGATTTCCTTTGCGTTCCAATCGATAGGCTTAAACTCTATTTTAACTCCCATTTCTTCTGCTACTGCATTTGCAAGGTCTATGTCGAATCCTACTAATTCGCCGTCAGCATCTCTGAAACCCATAGGTGCAAAAGTATCATCAAGTCCTACTACTAATGTTTCTGCATCCTTTTTGCCACAACCTGTAAGGGCAAACATTGTAAATACCATTAGAACAACCATGGTTACTGCAAATAATTTCTTTTTCATCTTAGTCCTCCTATAAAATAGTATGTATCCTCTAGAAAGAGGGAATAAATTTGCTCAACGCTTTACTGCGTTAAATTGTTAAATTAAATTACTGTTTTACTTTATAACACAATGGCCTTTAAGTCAAGAGCGATTGCGAAAACTTATAGTTAAAATTTTTATAATTTATCCAATACAAACTTTTTAACAACATAGGCAACACCGTTTTCATCGTTGGAAAGAGTTACATAATCAGCAACATCCTTTATTTCCTTTTCTGCATTGCCCATAGCTATACCAATTCCTGCTTTTTCTATCATAGCTTGATCGTTTAGGCTGTCTCCCACTGCCATGACATTTGTTTCCTCTATATCAATTAACTCGCACAAGGAAGCTATTGCATTGGCTTTGCTCGTATTCTTTCCGCCTATTTCAAGGTTATGAGGCATCGAGGAAGTTATGGTTATATCCTGTTGTTTTTCCAGTATTTCCTTTAATTTTGCTTTGTGCTCAAATTCTCTAAAATGTATATTTATGTTTTCAATACAGGCCTTATTTTTTGTTAGGAAGTCGTATATGTTAGACACGGGCTTTCTTGTCTTTATTATATAATTGGCATCCATATAATCAGAACCCTCAACCTTTATGGTCTCAAAAATCATTTCATCTATATAGGCTTGACCATCTGTAAATACTTCTATTGGGTATTCTCTGTGCTCGAATAATAGATTCTTGACCTTTTCTATTGCCTCTCCTGAAGGGTAATTGGAATAAATCCTTTTCATTTCTTCAAGCTGGGTTATATGGGCTCCATTAGAGGTGATAATATACTCTAATCCTCTTATGCTAAAAATGCTTTCGGGCAGCGCACTAAAAACTCTCCCTGTAGCAACCACCACGTGAATGCCCTTCTTAATAGCCGTCTCTAAGATTTCCTTTGTTTCAGGTGCCAAAATGCCCCCTTTTCTCAAAGTAGTTCCGTCTAGGTCTAAGGCTATCAGCTTTATCTTCATCTATCTTTCCTCCAAGCACTGTAAGAATTCTGTGTTATACTTGCGAATTTGTTTCATAGTCGCACTTCTATCATGTCCTGGATATATTGTATAATAATCTGGCCATTTGTCTATTACATTTTTGCATGAAGCTTTCATTTCTTCCCAAGAGCCGTCTTGCAAATCAGTGCGTCCAAGGTCAGTGTCAAATATAGTATCGCCACTAAATACGACATTGCTTTGGGCTGATTCTATGCATATTGAACCATTGGTATGGCCTGGGGTTATGTGGATTTTAAGTTCTTCTCCATCCAAATCTATAATGTCGCCATCTTTTAAATATACATCCACTTTGCCTTTATATACAAAAGAGTCTTCGAAACTTATCATAATTGGACACTCAAGATGACTTGCAATTTTAGCCGCTGCACCTACATGATCATGGTGATGATGTGTCAAAATAATTCCAATAGCATCAAGGCCTTCTTTCCTCACAAAATCGATGAATTTGTTAGGTTCATATCCTGGGTCTATTATATAACATTTTCCTTTTTCTAATCTACTAATGATGTAGCCATTGCTCTCTAGGCTACCTCCCACAAATCTTTTTATTTTCAACGGTTCTCTCCTTTTCTAAACGATTATAAAGATTGCACAAAGGGTTGCAAATTTTTCTTTATATGCTAAAATATATCATACAGCATTTCGTATGAAATGTCTTTTATTTTCACACAAAGAGGTAAAATTATGAAAGTTGCCATTGTAGGTGCAGGAAAACTAGGAATAAAAGTTGCTACAGCGCTTTTAAGCGGAGATTATGAAATAACTGTAATCGACGAAAGAGAAGCTATCCTTAATAGAATTTCTCAACAAATGGACATTATGCCCATCACTGGAAGCGGAAAGAATATCGAGACCCTAAAGCAGTGCGATATAGGTTCCTTTGATTTTTTACTCGCCTCAACTGACAGTGACGAAAAAAATATAATAATAGCTTCTTTTGCTAAACGATTAGGTTGTTCAAGAGTTATCGCAAGAGTCCGTGACCCTGAACACATGAAGCAAATAGATTTTATCAAAGAAACGATGGGTATCGACTACGTTGTAAACCCTGACCTTTCTATAACTATGGAGATTTACAAATATCTTGTAGAAAAGTACACCCTTACTAACGGTATATTCTCCAGCGGAAAAACTTCTTTAGTTCAATTTAGCGTCAAGAAGTTCAAAAAGCTGGCTGG
>CAZUEH010000007.1:19170-62044 GCA_964619315.1 uncultured Oscillospiraceae bacterium
AAAGATAAGGACAGGTGCTATTACCTTTCCACACATCTAGACGATGTAATGATTCTACATGGCGATGCTACAGATACTTCCCTATTAGAAGAAGAAAATGTTGATGAAATGGATGCCTTTGTTACCGCTACAGGCCTTGATGAAGAAAATCTTCTGTTGGCACTAATGGCCAAACAGCGTGGAATTGAAGATGTAATATCCAAGGTCAGCCGTCAAAGTTATAAAAACCTTATTGAGCGATTAGGCATTGATATGGCTCTTAATCCGTTGGATATAGTTGCAAGCATCATCTTGCGATACATTCAGGGCTCAAAGCGTATTATTTCTTCATTGCTAATACAAGGTCAGGCTGAAATAATGGAAATCGTCGCTTCAGATGGCATGAAGTTTACCAATGTTCCTCTTAGCAATTTGGAATTGCCTGATGGCGTTCTTATCGCTGCAATTCATAGAGGTAACAATGTAATCATCCCTGATGGCGATACTGCAATATTGGAAAACGACAAAGTTACAATATTCTGCCTGCTTTCAGATATAGCAGAGCTAGAAAGCCTGTTTAAAATAACAAAAAGAGGTTTTCACATATAATATAAATAGTTTTATTATAGAGGGGTTGTCAAATGTCCCAGAAGATTGGAACCATAGTAAAGATTGAAGGAGTGTTACTGTTGATTTTGGCAGCATCAATGCTCCCTTCTCTCTTAATAGCGGTGTCTAAAAACGAAACGACCTCCATCAACGCATTTGTTGTTACAGCATGCTTATGCAGTATGGTGGGGCTCTTTATATGTCTTCGTCTTAGTAACCTTCAGCGCCAAAAGTTAAAAGGCCGAGATGGTTTTTTTATTGTAGCATTAAGCTGGATTATCGCTTCTTTAGTGGGAGCGGTTCCTTTTTGGTTGTCTGGAAGCGTTCCAACCTTCTTTGATGCTTTTTTTGAGTCTGTTTCTGGATTTAGCACAACAGGCGCTTCTATATTTACTGATGTAGAAACACTTCCAACTTCCATTTTATTTTGGAGATCCCTCACCAGTTGGCTCGGAGGTATGGGGATAATAATGTTAATGTCTGCCCTTTTCCCTGCTTTGGGTATAGATGGACAGATAACTGCGAATGTCGAAATCGCTGGCCCTACTAAGAGTAAACTATCCGCCAAATTTTCTGACGGCGCAAAAGAAATTTATAGTATATATGTAATAATGACCTTAGTTGAAACCTTGCTTTTGAAATTAAGAGGCCTCACTTGGTTTGATTCACTCATTCATACATTTGGAACTGTTAGTACCGGTGGGTTCTCATCTTACAACGATAACATTGGTCATTTTAATAGTGTGTACGTTGAAATTATTGTTGCAATATTTATGCTCCTTGCCGCACTCAATTTAACTTTGTATTTTACAATACCAAAGAATGGCTTGTCTCGACTTCTCCGTGATGAAGAGACTAGGTTTTATACTACCCTTATCATTGTAGCCGCAGGTTCTGTCGCACTTTACAATACTGTAATGACCGAGTTTTTAGATTTTGGGCATTCTATTTTAAATTCATTTTTCCAGGTAATATCAATAATAACTACTACAGGTTATAACACTGACAATTATGATTTGTGGCCTACTTTTTCAAGGATTATAATTTTCGCCCTGTTCTTCATAGGCGGATGTTCTTCGTCAACCGGCGGCGGAATTAAATCAATACGTATACTAGTTGCATATAAAATGGTTCGTAGGAGCATCTCTCTAAAGATACACCCTAATAGAATTGCACCTGTAACTTTGGACGGAAAAGAAATGAGCAATGATACATTGATAAAAATATCCAATTTTGTATTTACATATATATTGCTGCTCATGATTGGATTTATGCTGATTTCATTGAACGGATTCGATTTTATGACTAATTTATCTGCTTCCGCTTCATGTCTTGGAAATATTGGTCCTGGTTTTAGCGGTATAGGCCCGAATATGGATTTTGCAATGTTTTCCAATTTTTCAAAATTAGTATGCTCATTCTTGATGATAACAGGCAGGTTAGAATTATATACAATACTGATGCTGCTTTCTAGATATTATTGGAACCCAAATAAGGTTAAATAGCGAGGTTTTAAGCACTATGGGACTCAATTTGAAAACAATAGTTAAAATACTGGGGATCCTCACCTTAATTGAAGGTGTCTTTATGCTGCCTTGCGTTGCCGCTGGTTTATACTATCAGGAATGGGCTTCTGCTGGTGCATTTTTCCCCCTTTCCTTAGTTTGCATATCTATTGGCTTTGTAATACTAACTCAGCTTAGGTTCGATAAAATCGTTCTAAGGGCTAGAGAAGGGTTTTTCATAGCATTTGCAAGTTGGGTATACTGTTCCCTTCTTGGTGCTATTCCTATGTACTTTTGCAACCCAGACTTTACTTTTGTAAGCTGCTTCTTTGAGTCTGTGGCTGGTTTTTCTACAACAGGGTGCAGTGTTCTTGATATAAACACTGTTCCTATGACAATGCTCATGTGGAGAGCTCTTTGTCATTGGTTAGGTGGTATGGGTATATTAGTTCTACTCGTTTCTATCTTCCCTCTTTGGGGTGTAAATAATCAGTCATTGGCAACTGCTGAAACCCCTGGAACAAGCAAAAAAATGGAGGCAAAGTACTCTGACACAGGCAAGTTCTTATACATGAGTTATCTGACCCTTTCAGTTACAGAGTTTATTCTCCTTGCTGCAGGACCTATGGACTTGTTTAATGCATTGCTGACCACATGCAGCAGCATTAGTACCGCTGGACTTATAATTATGCCTCAAAGTGCTTGGCTATATGACTTGCAATATGTCCGTGGAATAGTCCTAATTTTTACTATTTTATCATCGATGAATTATATGGTTTACTTCTTGATTGTCAAGAGAAAGTGGAAAGATGCTTTCAAGAATCTAGAAAGCCGTACATATATAACTATAATCGGAATTGCCACCGTTTTAATTGCGCTGTCCTTGTGGATTAGCGGAACTTATGGCAGTCTTTGGCAGGCAATCAAGGACGGTCTTTGCCAAGTTGTATCCTTTATATCCACATCAGGATATTTTGTATGTGATTATACAAGCTGGCCAGCTTTTACCACTACTATATTGATGCTTTTGCTTTTCATAGGAGGATGCTCTTTCTCCACTTCCGGCTCGCTTAAAGTAATCAGAGTAATGGTTCTATTTAAGCTAATAAAGCGAGGTATCATGAAACAGATTCACCCTAATGTTATAAAAGCTGTTATGTTAGATGATGACACACCTGTTCCTGCTAAAACTGCAGGTGCCATAGCTACTTACACTATACTTTTCTTTGGTGTTATTATGATAGGCTCCCTACTACTTTCCTTCAACAATTTGGATATGGAAACCACCGTAACTACCGCAGTAGGACTTTTGTCAAATACTGGTCTTTCCTTAGGACTTGCTGGTCCTTCCGGATACTTTGGAATGTTTAACGGTTTCTCTCAAGTAGTAATGTCCTTCCTAATGATTGCTGGAAGATTAGAAATGTACGCGATGGTTATAGTCTTTGCGAAATCTTTCTGGAAGCCAGACAACGCAGTGTCCATATAATTTTCTATAATTACAATCCCTATATTTTACACATAAAAAAGAAGCAACGTAAGTTGCTTCTTTAAATTAAGAACAATTTTTATTCTTCTGTCTCTTCAACAAAATCTTGAGCATCTTCTTCTACATTTTCAACTTCTTCATAATCACTTGAAGCCTGTTTTAAACTTAAGCTGATTCTCTTTCTTTCTGTATCGATGTCCAGAATCTTTGCTTCCACTTCCTGTCCAACTTCAAGTTCTTCAGCAATGTTGGAAACTCTTTTGTTAGCGACTTCTGAAATGTGAACCAAACCATCAAGTCCTGGTTCCAATTCAATGAATGCACCGTATTCCTTAATCTGAACGACTCTACCGCTTACAATCTGATCAAGCGCATACTTGTCGTCAATTATTGACCAAGGTTCAGGTGTAGTCTGCTTTAAGCCAAGAGAAATCTTTCCTTTTTCTTCATTCATGGAAAGAACTTTAACTTTTACCTTGTCGCCAATTTGTAGAACTTCCTTAGGGTGTTTAAGTTTACCCCATGAAATTTCTGAAATATGCAACAATCCGTCAATTCCGCCTAAGTCAACGAAAGCGCCGTAGTCGGTAAATCTCATTACAGTACCCTCAACTATGTCATCTACATTAAGGCTTCCCCAGATTTCAGCAAGCTTCTTCTGTCTTCCTTCAGTGATAACAGCCTTGTGAGAAAATACAGCTCTATTTCTCCTAGGGTCAACTCTTGTAACTTTGATATCCATTTGTTGTCCAATGAATTCTTCTGCATTCTCTACGAATTTATCGGAAAGCTGTGACAGCGGAACGAATCCGGTAACTTCTTTGTACGCAGCAATAACGCCGCCGTTTACCTGTCTTACGATCTTGACATTGAGAACAGTACCGTTCTCATAAGCATCGTTAATCTCATTCCAGTGTTCATTAGCTTCTAATTTCTTCTTGGAGAGTAAAATCACGCCATCGCCATCATCAGTTTTGATAACTTTTGCTTGAATTTCATCGCCATCCTTAAATAAATCTGTTAGCTTCTGGTTTACTTCTAACGTTACTTCATCTTTTGGAATTACTCCATCTTTCTTACAGCCCATGTTAACAATGATTTCTTTTTCGGTAACTTGATGTACCTTTCCGTTAACAATTTCGCCGTTGCGTGGTAGTCTTAAGGATTTTTCGATATCATCCATTAAGTCCATCATGTTCATTTCTGTGTTTTCAGTGATATTTTCACTCATCGTAGCAATAACCTCCTTAATTACGCATTCAGGTGTCGAAGCACCTGCTGCAACACCTATTTTATTACATTTTTCTAATTGACGCAATGGTAAATCTTCCTTTTTTTCAATAAAATAGGTTCTATCGCATACTTTTTTTGATATTTCATACAATTTTTGTGTATTGGAGCTATTTTTTCCTCCGACAATTACCATTGCATCACATTCTGAGGCTAGTGCTTTGCAATTTTTTTGACGTTCTGTTGTCGCATTACATATGGTATTTTTGACTACAACTCTTTTTTCCTTTTGATTTAAAACCTCTATTATAGAATCTAATAATTCCTTTTTTATAGTAGTCTGACATACTATAAATAGATTGTCGTCTTCTATTTGCTCAGCCTGTTGTGGAGAATTTACTACAATTGCTTCCGTTTCGCACCACCCTTTTATTCCTTTTACTTCTGGATGGTTTTCATCTCCTACTATGACTATTTTGTAGTCTTCTTTCGATGCTTCGGAAACTAAGTTTTGAATCTTGTTAACAAAAGGACATGTGGAGTCCACAACATTGAGACCTCTCTCTTTTGCACTTTCCCAAAACTTTCGTCCTTCACCATGTGATCTAACAATTAAAATATCATCAGTAGATATTTTGTCAAAATCATCAAGAATTGAAACGCCTTTTGCTTCAAGATCGTCGGTGACTCTTTTATTATGAATCAGTGGCCCCCATGTATATATTTTTTTATTATCTGGATTATTCTTTACTTGTTCTTCTGTTTTTTCTATAGCTTGTTTAACTCCAAAGCAAAATCCAGAATTTGCTGCTCTAATAATTTTTGTCATTTTATCTTTTCCAAACTTTCCAAATACTTTTTAAATGCCTCTTCTGATCCGTTTTCGGTAGGATTGTAATATTTTACCCCTTCTTTATATAGGTTGTCTGGCAAATATTGTTGTTTGACATATCCGCCGTAATCGTGGGGATATTTGTAGGAAACGCCAACCCCTTGAGTTTTTGCCCCTTCATAATGGCTATCTCTTAGATGGGCCGGCACATCATCAATTTTTTTATTTCTTATATCAAAGCTTGCATTATCAAAAGCCAGATAGGCCGAATTGGATTTTGGGGCTGATGCCAACAAGATTACCGCCTGGCTCAAGTTTATTTTTGCCTCTGGGAATCCAACCATCATAGCCGCTTGAACGCAGCTATGTGTTATTGTTACTGCTGACGGATACGCCATTCCTATATCTTCACTTGCCATTACTAATAGGCGTCTACCTATGGTCTGTATGTCTGCTCCTCCGTCTATAAGTCTAGCAAGATAATGAATCGCCGCATCTGGATCACTACCTCTTATTGACTTTTGTAGAGCACTAAGCAGGTTGTATCGATCATCGCCCTTATCATAAAATCCAACTTTTCGTTGTAATGCTTCTGCCACGATATCCTTTGTAACCGGTTTGTCGGCATCTGTGTTTTCTGCAATAAAGCCCAATGTATCTAATGCAACTCTTGCGTCTCCATTGGAGAGTTTTGCAAGGATTGAGAGTACCGAATCATCCCATTTTATATCTAATGCTCCAACTCCTCTGTCTCTATCTTCAATAGCTCTTTTTACTATCTTGATAATATCAGCTTCTTTTAATCTTTTAAATTCATATATGTTATGAACTCTACTTATTACGGCATTGTTGATAGCAAAGAAAGGGTTTTCTGTGGTACTACCTATGAATTTTATTATTCCTTCTTCCAAAGCTTTTAGCAGTGAATCCTGCTGCAATTTATTCCAACGATGCAACTCGTCTATATATATGTAGGTAGTCTTTTTCTCGAGTCCATAAAAACTATTTTTCGCCGTGTCTAGTAGCTCTTTAAACTCTTTTGTTCCAGTAGTTGACGCATTTATCTCATGAAAATACCCGCCTATCTCTTTTACGATTATTCTTGCGAGTGTTGTTTTGCCAGTGCCAGATGGCCCGAAGAAAATAGCCGAATCAAAGGACTTATTTTTTATTGAATTGTAAAATAAAGAGCCTGGATATAAAAAGTGCTCCTGTCCTGTAAACTCATTTAAATTTTGTGGTCGCATTCGGGTGGATAATGGAATCATCTTATTTCTCCTTTAATAAAGGCCTACTGCTTCTTATTTACATTATAACAAGAATTCACCTTAATTTCATCTCACAATTTCAATTTGCTCTACTTCTTTTAACTTAACTAAAAACAGGCCCAAAAGGTTGAGCCTGTTTTCTAATAAATGTCACATAAATTTACTTCCCGTTTTAGTTGCATGACAATGTTTTTAATTTTAGAAGGACTAAGGTTTTCTTTATCAAAGAATTCCTTTAGCATATCCAGATACATACTACCATTTTCAGTGGCTACCCCTTTGAGATCCTTTAAGAAAAGTTTCATTTTTTTACCAACTCCAGTTTTATTTTTATCTGGTATATATGTAAATTTTACTTTCTCGAAGTTTTCTTTTGCATAAACGGTGTCAAGGGTTAACAAGTATTCTTCTGGAAAGATAAGATATTGGTTACATTCCTCTATTGCGCTAGCAATCTTATCTACCACAGTAAGGACATCTCCTGCAGTTAATTTGTTAAACTCTGACAATCTTTTATACCTGGAAGTTGAGTAAAATCCTGTTATGCTCTCTTTGTTCTTAACTATACTTATAGGAAATATTCCCTCACACCTGCCTTGTAGCAGTACTTCTAACTTCTCCCCATATCCTAGATTTTCTTCTTTAAACTTTACTAAAACCTTGTCATACATTTGCAGCACCTCCACATTTCTTGCAGGCTGTATACCCTTTTCGCAGGGCATCTTCCTTTTGCATCTCTATTTTGCGGTCACCATCTTCCTTACTCTGCTTTACATAAATACAATTTTTTGTATGATATCTCTCACCATATTTAGGGTATACCTTAACTTTATAAGACGCTCCTGTTCCACAAAATTCATCAAGAGAAAGTGGCGTTCCTTCTTGAATAGTTCCTGTGAATCCCCTAGTTAAAAGCCTTTCTCCAAAATGTATTTGGCCACCTATTCCAATCGGATTTGTTACATTAAACTCTCCTTCGGCATCTACTGCAATTAAGTCAGTCATTTGGTTTTGATTATATAAATATTTAAATCTTGTTATCTCAAAGCTAGTTAGATTTGCTTTAGAAATTTTTTCTTCCATATCATTGCAAAGGGAAACAGAATTATTAAATTTATAAGCTCCAAGATCTATTTTTAAAACCTCCTGTGCAGTAGTAAAGCAAATATCCTCACACACTTCTATGACTTTTATTGTTAATGCAAGGGCACAGATTGATAAAATCAATATAGGTAATAACAGTGCTCCTTCTACTATATAACTACCCCTTTTATTTACTTTTTTACAGTTAGTATTTTTCTTCAAATTCATGTCTTCTTCCGTTTACCGTAACTTGATAGTTCAAACCTATATTGTAATCACTTAATAAAAACGAGTCACTATACAAATACTTCATATTGATCTGTATCAAATCCATTATCCTAAGAAGTTTAGTTTCCTCAGAAATTCCACACAGAAGTATTCCCAAATACTTAGAATATTCTTGCCCTTCTATAGTTTGTGGTGACACATAGTTTGTTTGTGCAGATTCTTCTTCCGATTGCTGGTTTAGCTTTGCTTCAGCTTCCTCAGTGCTAGAGCCGAAGACATTTTCAATAGACAGAGCCCAATTTGAATCGTTCTTTAGAAGTGGAACTGTCTTTTTATCATATAATATTTTCATATCGTTCTCTGCCTCTGCATATGCCCACATTTCCAGAATAACTGCTTGGGTTAATACAGCTGCTGGCCCTGGAGTAATTGCTGTTGCTAATGTCAATGCTCCTTCGCGTTTTTCAGTGCAAGTGTACAAGTAGTATAAATTCAATGAATTTCGTAAAAGCTTTAATTTTGACCGGGTTTCCTTTTTAGCTCTAAGGTCACTTAATTCGCCACTTATTATATATTCAACTTCGCAATTAAAATAAGTGTCTTTTAGATCCCTTTTATCCACACAGTCTTTAAAAAAGGTTAATATATATTTATCTGCAGCAATATTACCTATCATCTCGTTTATACCTATCCCTGCTTTTATTTTATTTATCACTCCCGAAAAATACGTTTTTTCAGTCTTTCCGTAAGAAGGAAGCCCCTGAATAATCCAATTGTTACTTATGTACCTATCTTCATAATCCTCAATCTTGTTTTTATCTTCCTCTACTTTTGGTTTGAAGCCAGATTTTACGATTTTCTCAATCTCGCTTTTTAGATTTTCTGTTTTTATAAGGGTGTAGTCTTCAAGTTGACAATCCACGTCTTTATAATTCACATAATCTTTTTCTGCGAAAGAATAATCAATATACATTTTTAACTTTTTCTCTATAGATGCTTCATCCCCCTGAAAGCCTAATATCCCATATCTCTCCTTAAGATACACATCATACTCACTTAGTAGGCTTTTGCCCCAAAGCCTCCCAAAACAATCAGTAACGCTTCCTATCGCCACATTACTTGATGCACTTATTGCGGCTGCGAGCATTATCAGCATGGCAGTAAAGGCCATTACTGCAAATATAGCAAAGGAGCCTTTTTTATTACTAAATCCAGTCAATAAATCTTTCATAGTTTCTAATCAATTCTATCTCTTTTGTGCACTCCCATTTGCAAACTTCTTCTTTGTGATTCTCTGTCTGCTTAACAAGATGTCCGTAAAAAGTCATAATTATGCCCATCAACGCAATCATTATAAAGCATGCTAGCGGCATAAGCATTGACGCCTCTATATACAAACTACCTCTTTTATTGAATACTTGCTTATTAAAACTTGCTTTCACTAAGGCTTCCGAATGTGTCATTTACAAACCCTGTTATTTCCGACTTGAAAATCAAGCCAATTGTTACCGCTATTGCCACCAAAATTGCCACCTGAACCATTTCCATCCCCCTCTTGTTCTTAAGTGACTTCAAAATCCCCTTATTCTTCATTTGTAACCTCCTTTTAATTTATATACATCTGCAACATTGCAGGTGCTGCCGTAATAAGTATTAGCGCCATGAGTATTAGCCCAAGCGGAAAGCTCATTTTGCTTTCAGAAAGCCTTATTTTTTCAAGTGCAATACGCTTTCGCTCAGCCCACAATTCCTCGCCCTCATCTGCTAATTTGTCCCAAAGATCCAACCCTCTTTGTTCTCCATCTGTTAAAATTCTTGTCACTCTGGAAAACTCCTTTACTTTGCTCTCTCTACCTAGTCTGCAAAAACCTTTAAGCAAATTTTCTCCAGTTTCCTGAGAATCTTCGTATATTCTAATGTATTCCATGGTAAAGTTATTGCTTCTTTCCTTAGGGATGTTTCTATAATTTATTGCTATTTTTATCAATGCCTCCTGAAGAACCATTCCACTACTGAGTAATAGTAGTAACTGGTTTATGAATGATGGCAAAGCTGTCAAAATCTCTTCTCTTCTTTTTTCTTCATACTTTCTTTCTTTATATTTCAACATTGTTCATCCTTTCTATTGACATGACTCCGATAATTATCAACACAAGTGATATGGTTGAAACAACCCTCCCTGGTCCAGTCATAGTCAATGGCTCTAAATAAGATGGTGATAAAATTTTTATGAACAAAATTAGTACAAAAGGTGCTAATGCGACAAGTCTTCCTTCGAATTTTTTCTGGCTCATTATAGTCTTCAATTCTTTTTCTAATGTAATTTTATCGCCTATTATGTCAGCACCTTTGTTTATTGCCTTTGCAAAATCACCACCTGTGGTCTTGCAAGTTTCACATATCATAACTAAATCCTCTGCATCTTCTAAACCTGTTCTATAAGCAAAATCTCTTAGCTCTTCTATTGCTGGTATATTGCTTTCCTTGATTTTTTTAGACATGCTCTTTAGTTCTTTGATTATATAGTCATTATCATCGTAAGTGCCTTGCCAAAACTCTATTGATTCTTCCATTGCTTGAGCTATACTTCTTCCGCTAGAAATCGAAGATGCTAAAGAATACATAAAGTCTTTGAATTGTGATAGTAATTTTGTCTTTCTTTTTTCTAAAAGAGTTAGCTTATATGATGTTTCCATCAAGAAAAGAAGGATTCCCACAATTATACCGATCCCAAAGTTGTCGTAAAAAAGCCACCCTACAATCACGCCAAAACCTATACATGCTGCTCTAAATACAGTTTTTTCATATGGGGATAATTCCATTACTTTGTAATTCATATATGAGTTCTTTATCTCCTCCATTAAGTTTAGATATATTTTTTATATGATTGCCAGTTGGTGCCAAGACACCATCGGCAGATATTGCCATAAGCTTATTTATGTTGAATTTACCATTTTCATAACCTACCAATTCTGAAATCTCCGTTATCTTTCGACCGTCAGGTAACTTTTCGATATGTATCATCATGTCAATTGCCTCCGCAATCTGAGATCTAGTTGCTTCTATATCAAGAGGCATCGCCATTAAATACATGGTTTCCAGCCTTTTTAGCATTCCTTCCACGGAGTTGCCATGACCAGTGCTTAGGCTCCCAGCATGACCTGTGTTCATGGCTTGAATCATGTCTAAGACTTCTTCTCCTCGCACCTCGCCTACTATTATTCTATCTGGTCGCATCCTCAAGCTACTCTTAATTAAACGTGCCATAGTTACCTGCCCTTTGCTATGTATGTTCCCATATCGACATTCCAACTGAACTAGGTTTTCTATATAGTTTAGCTTTAGCTCAGTAGAATCTTCTATTACAATAACTCTCTCTTTAGTGCCAATGAACTGGCCTAAGGCATTGAGCAGCGTTGTTTTGCCTGATGATGTTCCTCCGCTAACAAATAGGTTGTATTTGCTTTTCACTAATAGCTTGAGCAAATCAGCTGCTATTTTGTTTAGCGTAGAATTGTCAATTAGGTCTTCCATCTTCATATAATTGTCAGAGAATTTTCTTATTGTGAGAGTCGGACCTTTTACTGCTATATTCTTATATACTCCATTTACTCTAGAGCCGTCTTGTAGTCGTGCATCCACTATCGGATTTAATTCGTTTATCTCTCTGTGTACCTGTGAGGCTATGTTTTGCATCACTTCCTCAAGTTCCCTCTCTGAGTCAAAGGACAACTCCCACTTTTCTATTACTCCATTTTTTTCAAAGAATATTTCTTCATGTCCATTGACCATTATTTCGCTAACTTCATCATCCTCAATTAGCGGTGTAAGTATGCTCAGCTTGCTTCTGGTTTTGAAGAAAATCTTTTTAATCAAATTGTGCAATTCCTTTATTGTTAGGGTTGCTGATTCTGGTTCCTTGAATACGCTAGTCACAATTATATCCATAGCTATATCATCATCCATTTGCTCTCTTTGAGATATTTCATTTCTTATAGCTTCTATCAGATTTTTTATGTTTATATTGTTTTCCACATTTTCTCTTTTTATGTAATTATTTTCCATTTCATCTATATAATAAAACAGCTGCACACTCGTTGCAACTGTTTTTAATCGACAAATATCGACATTTATGTCGAATACTCTTATTCTTTTTCAGCTATATCTTTTAGGATTTTAGATGCTGCCTCGCTAAACTTGCCTACTAATGATATTTCTATATTGTCTTTTTCCAGATTAAAGCTATCTGTATCAGCTGGTATATGATATTTTTTTGCATCGCTGTCATGTTGAGTGCTAAAATTAATTACTTCAAAATCGGCGTCTCCTTCCGTTAGCAGCGCCAACATATTGTCTTTTCGAATTATTCTTATCCGTATGTCTTCTACAATCCTTTGAAGAACACCTTTGCCTGAGTCAATTATAATATGAGTAAATTTTTTGCTATCTCTTATTCCCTTTAGTATTATTTGCAGGTTGCAATCCCAAAGGAAGCTGTTTTGATCCGCTTCTGCGCAAAAATACTTAACTCCCCATTCGTCAACGCATAAGTAGTTTTCTATCTCAACTCTTTCGTTTGTATAAAAAGTTTCATAAATAAATTGCCGTTTTGGGAAGCGATCTGCGGCAAAATACTTTCCATAAAGAAAATAGTCATCTTTCTTAGTGAGGTTTAAGTACAGCACATTGTTGTCTTCTTCAGTTGCTAATAGTCTAGCCATTGTCAGCGCTAACGATGTAGCTCCTGATCCCCCTTCGTATGACACGATATTTATTGTCGTTAGGTTTCGATCTTCGTTTGGGTCAAATAAATCTCCTGTATTATGATAATGAATCAAGGTTGCCATACGTAGTATTTCTTTCACCGGTGCTTTTTTTGTTACGCTTTTCATCTCGTACGTTTCTTCGTCAGTTAAGGTCAAAATTTGAGGGTGTGGTGGCATTTCTATATCAGTAATCAATATTCTTTTTTCTGTTTCTAATTCCTCAATTACATCTTCCATTGAATACAGAATTAATGCTTCTACTCCTTTAGATTCTACACATAACCCTTTTGCTAAGGCCTCTGCATATTTTGAGTTTTTTGTAAAAATGGCGATTTCAAACTTATTCATAAGTTACCTTTCCCTGTTCCCTTTGCTCCTAAAGAATACTTCATATGGTAAATACTGTCAATTTACTTTTGTTGTTTTACCCATAAAAAACAGACAGCTAAAAAGCTGTCTATTTAAAATGTTTCTATATTACTGTCATCGTATCATTCCCTAACACATCTATTGTCTTGATGCATATGTTGGTTTGACTATCTCTTGGCATTAGTTTCTCACAAACTGTCTCTGTATCTGTATTCTCTCTTGAGAACATAGCTTCTGGTCTGAAAACTTTGCCATCATAATTGAAGTCAACGCTCCAACATTCAATAAGTTGTAGTGGGTTGTTTTTCTGTATGTACTTGATGGTTTCTATGCCTTTGGCTTCTATACCTTTTGGCAACTTGCTTATAGCATAGTCCTCTAAAACTATCTTGATAAGTTCCTTGTCAGAACCATCCAATGCTTCCCGACTAAATGAAAAGTTGGCTTTTGATTTTTCAACAGTGTCATTGCCCTCTTCCATCACTTCCATATGACAATCTTTTTCTCTCATACGGCTTAGAACTTTTGAAATGGCAAGATTGCTACCATCACAGCATATCCACTTTCGGCCCATCTTTTCGGCAACTGCTGCCAATGTTCCGGATCCACAAAAGAAATCTGCACATAAATCGCCTTCTTCGGTGGCGGCTTCTATTATTCTAGCTAATAATGCCTCTGGCTTTTGAGTTGCGTAGCCAGTACGCTCTGATGAAGTTCTTCCCACCATGTCTACATTCCAAATGTCCTTCATAGTAACCATGGTGTACCAACCCATTTCATCTTTGTACTCTTTGACACCTTTGAATCTGTAAGGCTTAAATCCGCGATTGTAGGACTTTTCTTTGCCGGGAGCAAAATAATATTTCTTGGTTTTAGAATATACCAAAATAGTATCGTGTTTCCTTGCAAAGTGTCGCTTGCCAGAACCGCCTGATTTGTATTGCCATATTATTTCGTTTACAAAGTTTTCCTCTCCGAAAATTTCGTCTAAAAAAATCTTTGCATAATGAACAACATGCCAATCTAAGTGTATCCAAATAGTTCCATCATCTGCCAACAAGTCTTTCATGAGGTAGAGGCGATAGCAAAGCATTTTCAAATACTCTGTCATATCTCGCTGCCAAGTGTCATCATAGGCGAAGTACCTTATAGGGTCTAGCTTTTTGCCATCTTTGCTTTTTAAATGTACAACTGCATCATAAGTGGCCTTACTGAAAAAAGGAGGATCAATATATATGAGTTTTAATTTACCGTCCATTGCTTTATCTTTTGAAAGATATTTCATGAACCGTCCATTATCTCCGTGAGCCAACAAGTTAGGTGTATCATTCATGTCACCATTTATTTGTTCAGTAACTTGAAAATCACCTGCAATGCTTTGGTCGCATCTACATTTGCTCTCTTCTAATATTTCTACAAATCTGCCAATAAGGTTCATATTTTTACCAGTTGTCCTTTAATTATTTTCTACTAGCGTTATAGCCCTTTTCATCATTCCACTCTGAATATATTTTGTCAGTTTCGTCTTTTCTTTTTATTTTTTGAGTTGTAGTCTTAATCATCGGTTCATTACTTATAATAAAATGATTTACATTTTTGTATATAGGTAGAGTGTCGTTTACCTCAGCTAAATCTTTAGCAAATCTCTCAGCAAGCTGCTCTTCAGCGATATTCTCCTCCTTAATGAACTCTTCGTCATACACAATTTTGCACCACAGTACCAGTTCATTGTGTTTTTCTCTAGTAAAAATCATACATTCGCTTACATATGGAAGTCTGATTATTAGGTCTTCAATTTCCTCAGGGAAAATATTTTTACCGTTTTTAAGTACGATAACATTCTTCTTTCTGCCTGTTATCCAAAGGTTATCCTTTGCATCAATCTTGCCTAAGTCCCCAGTGTAGAACCATCCATCTCTAATGACCTCTGCGGTTTCTTCTGGCTGATTGTAATATCCAACCATTACATTTGGAGCTTGCGCTACTATCTCCCCTATGCCGTTTTCGTCCGGTTCATCTATGCGTACTTTTACTGAATGCATAGGTGTTCCAACAGATCCAGCACAAAGTCTCCATGGTCTTTCCGCTGTAAGTACTGGAGAAGTTTCTGTTAATCCATATCCTTGGATAGTGGTTATTCCAAAATCATTAAGGCCTTTGCCTACAACTGAGTCCATTGCTGCAGCACCGCAAATTATTAATCTAAGGCTTCCACCTAATTTTTCTATTATTTCTCCAAATATCTTTCTTCTCATATCTATTCCAATTTTGCAAAGGAATCTTGATAACTTGAGGCCTGTCTTAACGGTTTTTGTCTTACCCTGCTTTTCGACCTGTTTCATTACCTTGTAGTAAAGATTCTCTACTATTAGCGGTACACCTACAAATACGCTAACATTGTACTCAGCAAAGTTTTTCTGTACATATTTTAATCCGTCACAGAAAACGTTGTCAGCTCCTGAAGACAAGAATACTAGGCAACCTACAAGTCCGAAGCTGTGATGAAATGGCAAGAATGCCATGTTCACATCTGTAGGATAGAACAGTTCCATTTCTAGCATGTCTCTTACGTTAACTGAAATATTGTCATGGCTAAGCATAACTATTTTAGATGCGCTAGTGGTTCCTGATGTAAACAAGAATACAGCGATATCTTCTTTTTTAACTTCTCTTTTTATATAACTATCTTCGCCAGCAGAAAGCTTGTCACGACCTTCATTGAGCATGTCCTTCAAGCAGTTGCCCTCTCCGGCAATACATATAAAATCTATTTTATCTGAGAACTTCGCTTTGATATGGTCTACAACCTTATTATGTTTACTATCATAAAACAAAACCTTTATATTGCTTCGTTCTACGCAGTTTTCAAGTTCTACTGCCGTCAATCCTTTATCAAAAGGAACTGCGATATTGCCTCCGCATATTACTGCCAACAAAGATAAGAACCATGGAAAAGAGTTGTCGCCTATTATTCCCATGTTTTCTCCGTCATATCCTCTCGAAAACAAACATGTTCCCAAAGCTTTAATATCATCTATAAGCTGTGAAAAAGTTTCACTTTTAATAATACCATTTTCTTTCATTCTGAATGCATTATTGCTAGGAAACTCTTCTGCTACATTATACAAAAGTTCTTTTATTGTTTTACCTTTGTTTATGTAGGACTGTACATTAGCCATATAACTTTCTCCTTAAAATGTAATTTTCTATGTTATCACTGCCATATTTTTTTCAAATTGACATTAAACATCTGTAATATTATATACTATTTACGTCTCTTTGGATAGTATCTGTGTGAAAAAAGTATCGGGATTAAATCCTCTCTCTTCGCCTTGCGCAAGGCCTTTTCAGCCAATCTTCGGTTCTCCGGTTTATGAAAATGAATCAATGCTCTTTGCATCTTTTTATCTTCAATATTTTTTGCTACGTATACAGGTTTCATTGTTAAAGGATCAAGCTCTGTGTAGTACATACATGTAGCCAATGTCCCTGGTGTAGGATAAAAATCTTGCACTTGATCTGGCACAAATCCGTAATCCTTTAGGAACATTGCCAGCTCTGCTGCATCTTCCAAAGTGCTCCCTGGATGGCTAGATATTAGATATGGAATCAAATATTGTTTCATTCCAAGTCTTTCGTTGGTTTTTTTATACTTCTCGCTGAACTTTACAAAGACTTCTTTTGGAGATTTGTGCATACAATCTAATACCTGTTGTGACACATGTTCAGGTGCAACTTTTAGAGTTCCGCTTACATGGTTTTTGCAAAGTTCCTCTATGAATTTGTCGCACTTTGGATCTGCTAACAAATAATCGTATCTTATTCCAGAACGGATAAATACCTTTTTTATCTTATCTATATTTCTTACACTTCTAAGAATATCAAAATATTCGCTGTGATCTGCTTTTATTGCTGGGCACACTTCTGGGAACATGCAATCTTTGTCTGTGCAAACGCCTTTTGACAATTGCTTCTCACAAGCAGGCCCCCTAAAATTAGCCGTTGGCCCACCTACATCATGTATGTAACCTTTGAAGTCTTTCATTTGAGTTAGTTTTTTTGCTTCTCTTACTATAGACCCTTTGGTTCTCCCTCTCACCTGTCGTCCTTGATGATATGTTAGCGCACAGAAACTACATCCACCAAAGCAGCCTCTTGAGCTTACTATGCTAAATTTAACTTCTCTAAATGCAGGGATTCCGCCCTGTTCTTTATATATTGGATGCTCTTCATTTTCGAAAGGTAACTCATATACCTTGTCCAGTTCAGCAGCCCCAAGGGGTTTTTGCGGTGGGTTTTGTATTACCCACAATGTATCTGTATATTTTTCTGCCAATCCTTTGGCTGATATATAATCATTGTTCTTAAATTGAATTGCAAAACTTTTGGCATAGTTTTCTTTATCGGTGATTATGCTATCGAAGTCTGGAAGCTTAATCCACTGGGAGCCTTCAGGCGACTTTTTACTCTTAAAGCAAGTTCCTTTAATCCAGTCAATTTCCTTGATGTCGGTTCCTGCTTTTAGTGCATCTGCAATTTCAACAATTGCTTTTTCTCCCATTCCATATATCAGCAGGTCTGCCTTTGCATCTAATAGAATAGACCGTCTTACCTTATCGCTCCAATAATCATAATGGCCAAGACGTCTAAGACTCGCTTCTATTCCGCCAATTATAACAGGAACTCCTTTGAATGCCTCTCTAGCACGATTTGCATATACTATCAATGCTCTATCCGGTCTTCCTCCACCCTCTCCATTAGGGGCATATTCGTCTTTTCTTCTCCTGTTTTTGAACACGGAGTAATTGTTCACCATAGAATCTACGACTCCACTATTAATAAGAAAACCTAATCTTGGTTTCCCGAATCTTTTAAAGTCGTCTGCTGATTTGTAATCCGGGCGCGGCAAAATAGCCACTTTGTATCCATGGCTTTCTAAAAGTCTGCCTATTATAGCAGTTCCAAAGGAATGGTGGTCTACATAAGCATCTCCTGTCACAAGGACAAAATCAACTTCGTTCCAGCCTCTTTTATTCATTTCTTCTTTGGTTATAGGTAAAAACATTTTTATCTCCATGGACACATTTTAATTTCAGAAAAAGAGTGCGGATTATACCGCACTCACATAAATCTATACTATCTTAGGCCCTTATCGTAAGGGATACCTTCTGCCTTAGGTACTCTGGATTTTTTGGATGTAAACGCCAATACAATCAGCGTAATTAGATAAGGCAACATTCTATAAACATATGGGCTTATTCCAATTTCAGCGAGTAAGTAAACTCCGTCTCCATTAATGTCAAGACTAGAGTATGTCGCTGCTATACATTTGAACAGTCCGAATAGAATTCCTCCAAATGCTACATTCAAAGGCGTCCAGTTACCAAATATCATAACTGCCAATGCTAAGAATCCATACCCTGCTACTTCTCCTGTGGATGCACAATTTGCAGTTGTAAGTGCATATGTAAATCCTCCTATACCTGCAAGAGCTCCAGAAATAGTAACTCCAATATATCTCATCTTATAAACATTTATTCCAAGAGAATCAGAGGCATGAGGATTTTCTCCACATGAGCGAAGTCTTAGTCCAAACTTTGTCTTATAAAGAATTATCGACAAAATGATAAATATAGCAAGGCAAATGTAAGTAGTCAAATAAACCTTATTTATCAATAAATTCCCTAAGAATCCAAAGTCATGATCTCTTTCTAGTCCAAAAGTACTAGGTTTAATCATGAACCATCCAGCTGCGTCTCCACTTGCCATTCTAAGAACATTTTGCTGTGCAATCAAGTTGATAAAAAACAGTACTAACGCAGGTGCTAACATATTGAGAGCCGTTCCGCCTATAGTTTGGTCTGCTTTTAGAGTGATGGCAGAAAACGATAATAGCAGCGAGAATAATGCTCCGCATATGGCTACAACTATCAAAGCAAGGACCATAAGGATTTGCCCTTGTGATTGATCAAATACATACCCTTGTTGCATTATCCTTACGAACAATACACCTACAAAAGCGCCAAACACCATTGTACCTTCTAGCGCCAAGTTGATTACGCCACTTCGTTCTGCAAATATACCTGCTAATGCAACTATCATAAGAGGAATGGCATATAACATTGTCTGTTGAATTAAGAATACCATTATTGTTCTCCTCCTTCCTGGGTTGCTTGTTGACTTTCGTCTTCCAGGCGATCTGAGTTTTCCGAATCGCTAGCTTTTTGTTTCTTTTTCTTGTTGAGGAACATCTTAATTATCATAGAGAATGCGCTTAAGTAAACTATGGCAGCTATTATTATATCTGTCACATATTCGTTATAAGCGGTCATGATTTTCAGTTGCATTCCTGCTATGTTTAGCATGGACATGAAGCAACCACTGAATACAACACCTATCGGATGATTAGCAGCAAGAAGTGCTACCGGTATTCCGTTAAATCCTTCTGATGGAAGTGATTGATATGTCGACCAGAAAAATTCTGTGTTTCCTGCTAGATAATATAATGCGGCTCCTGCTCCTGCTAACGCACCTGCTATAGCCATTGAATAGATGATGTTTTTCTTATCATTTATTCCTGCATACTTAGCTGCGTCACGATTGCTTCCGCAAGCTTTCAACTGATATCCGAAGGTTGTTTTAGACATAATTATATACATCACTATAGCTATAATTATGGCAATTATAATTCCACCGTTTACTTGGGAACCTGGGAATATCTTGTCTAACCAAAGGTCAGTTGTTTCAACTCCATTGGTGGCTGTTGGCCTTGTGTAGCCAACCTTTCCGCTATCGCTACCATTTTTTAGTGCCTCATGGACATCAAAGAACCATGTTACTAGGTTGGCAGCTATCCAGTTGGTCATAATGCATGTTATAACCTCATTGATATTGAGAAATGCTTTGAGCATACCTGGAATACATCCCCATATAGCTCCTGCTATCATTCCTGCAAGGAAAGCCAAAATCCATATTATCCATGGTGCAATAACATCTGATGGCAATGATAATGCTATATATAATGATGCCGCAGTTCCCATAAGGTACTGTCCCGCAGCACCAATATTAAATAATCCTGTTTTAAAAGCTACAGCTACTGATAATCCTGTCATTATCAGTGGAGTGGCTCTAAAAAGAAGGTTACCCATAGAAACGGGGTTGAATCCGAAGGTGATTTCCCCTGCTGTTCGTCCAGTATTAAATACTCCAAAGAACACCAGCTTGACTCCCTCTATTATACCACTAGGGGTGATTCCATCTTTTGTAAGTCCTACGATGACTATTATAAGAGTACCAACTACCATGCCAATAAGAATGGATATGATGGCAGAAATTACGCTTTTTGTACCATCTTTAGCATAAAATTTTTGAAGTCCCGTCTTTGGGTCAATTTTATACATCTATTCCACCTCCTTATCTTGGCGCTTGGCACCTGCCATGTAAAGTCCCAGCTCCTGAGGATTTGTTTCTTTTGGATCAAGCTCACCTACAATTTCGCCTTCATACATTACTAAAATTCTGTCTGAAAGGCTCAATACTTCATCTAACTCTAGAGAAACAAGTAAAACAGCTTTGTCCTTGTCTCTTTCAGAAATCAATTGGTTATGAATGTACTCAATTGCTCCTACATCTAATCCTCTTGTTGGCTGCACTGCGATTATTAGAGGTTTATCTCTGTCAAGTTCTCTAGCGACTATTGCTTTCTGCTGATTGCCGCCTGACATGCTTCTAGCAGTTGTAATTGGTCCTTGTCCAGATCTAATATCGTATTTCTCTGTAAGTTCCTCCGCATATCTTCTTATTTCATTGAACTTAATAAATCCATGGTTTTGGAATTGCTTTTCTCTAAATTGTTGAAGAGCCAAATTTTGTTCTAAAGTAAAGCTTAGAACAAGTCCATGTTTATGTCTGTCTTCTGGAATATGGCTTAGTCCCGCTGTACTACGTTTTCTTATGCTTAAATGGGAAATGTCTTCTCCACAAAGCTCAACGGAGCCTACTGTTGACTTTTCAAGTCCTGTAATTCCTTGGACGAGTTCTGTTTGACCGTTGCCGTCAATACCTGCTATACAAAGGATTTCTCCTTTTCTAACATCAAAGGATACATTTTTAACAGCTGTTTCCTTACTTGACTTCGACATAACGCTAAAATCCCTAACTGACAATACTACATCGCTAGGTTTTGCTTCGGTCTTATTTATTTCTAGTTGCACAGGTCTTCCAACCATCATAGTCGAAAGCTCTTGCTTTGTTACATCTTTAGTGTTTACAGTTCCTATGCATTTGCCTTTATGAAGTACGGTTACTCTATCTGAAACCGCCATAATTTCGTTTAATTTATGTGTGATAAATAAGATGGACTTGCCTTCTTTAGCAAACCCTCTCATAGTTTCCATAAGTTCATCTATCTCTTGAGGTGTGAGTACGGCTGTTGGTTCGTCAAAGATCAAAATTTCATTTTCTCTATAAAGCATTTTTAAAATTTCAACACGTTGTTGCATTCCAACAGTAATGTCTTCGATTTTAGCATCAACATCTATCTTCATGCCATATTTCTCTGACAAATCTATAACCTTTTCTCGTGCCTCTTTCTTTTGTAAAAATCCAAGTTTTGTTGTTTCCGCACCAAGGATTATATTATCAAGTACGGTAAACACATCTATCAACTTAAAGTGCTGATGTACCATTCCTATTCCTAGGGCAGTTGCATCATTAGGGTTGTTGATTTTTACTTCTTTGCCATCTTTTAATATTGTACCAATTTCCGGCTGGTACAAGCCAAATAAAACACTCATTAGGGTGGACTTGCCTGCACCGTTCTCTCCTAGCAGTGCATGAATTTCGCCCTTTTTCAGTTGGAGCGTTATGTCATCGTTAGCCACAATTCCAGGAAATTCTTTTCTGATGTGCTTCATTTCGATTACGTATTCTGACATCGCTTTTTTCCCTTGTCTTATATTATTTATAGTTTTGATTTTAATGCCTTTCCTAATTAAAAGGCTTTCTAACTTACAAAAAGGGGGAACATCAAATTCCCCCTTTATATGTAGATTTTAACAAATCCTTTTGTTAATTTACTCGATAGTTAAAACTTTGAATTTCAACTGATCAAAGATTACTTATTTAACAAATGTAACGTTTTCCCAAGTTAAAGTGCTTGGATCTGAAATAACTTCGTTAGAAATTTCAATGTCGCCACTCTTAACTTTTGCATACAAATCATTGTAATCTTCAACTGTCCAGTTTTCTAATTTCCAAGGATCTGTAGGGATTCCAACTCTATCAGTGGATGCGCCTAAGTTAACGCATTTTCCACCAAAGTCAGCCCAGTTATCGCCGTAGTGAGCAGCTAGAACGTCCATAGTTGATCCTGCAAGGTCCTTCATAGCAGAAGTTACAACTGTATCTGATTGTCCTGACTGGTCTACGTCAACACCGATTAAGAAAGCATCATTGCTGCTTGCTGCTGCTGCTCCTGATTGGAACATGCTGCCGCCGCACATGAATATAACTTCAGTACCTGATTGATACCAACCGTTTAGCATAGCTTGTAAGTCCTGAGAAGGTCCGAAAGATGCGCCGTATTCCCAGCTGTATCTCATTTGAACTTTAACTTCTTTTGCTGCTGCTGCATCTTCAACGCCCTGAACGAATCCGTATCCATATCTTTCGCAAGCAGGGTTAGTTCCACCGCCGCCGCCGGAGAATCCTAAGCTTTCAAATCCTTCCATAATAGCTGCATATCCTGCAAGATATCCGGCTTGTTCTTCCTGATAAATTACTGCCGCAACATTGTCTAATCCATCTAATGCCCATCCATCGATAAATACGAAATGAACATCTGGGAATTCTGCTGCTGCTTGAGCTAATGCAGTACCCTGCATAAAGCCTGCGCATACTATAACATCTGCTTTTGCTTCAGCTGCTGCTTTCATTGCATCATATCTGTCAGTGTCGGTAGCTTTGTCACCGTTTGCTGGCTGATAATATTTGTATGAAAGTTCATTTTTTGAAGCATACGCTTTAACACCGTTCCAAGTGAACTGGTTAAAGGATCCATCCTTCAACTGACCAACGTCTGTTACAAAGGCCAATTGATAAGTTCCATCTTCGGATTCCATTGTGTCCGGAATTGCATCATAATCTATAGCACCGGTGTCTGCTCCGCCCTTGTCTGAGTTTCCGCAAGCGGCAAAGGTGAATACCATTACTAAGATCAGCAATACTGCAAGTAATTTCTTCATGTTTCCCTCCTAAATGTTTTGACAATAAATTCTTAATTAGATTATATTACAAACCGTTACAAAGGGAAAGCATTTTTTACTTTATTGTGTGTTTTTTGTCAAAACCACATGACAAAAAGTGGTTTTTTGATGATAAACTTATACGTTTTCTAAAATTCCTAGTGTTTCTGCAAGATTTTTGAGTTCTATTAGTTTTTTGTTTGATTCACCTAAATCAAACCCTGCATTTATCACCTTTCGGCATTTTTTAATTGCTTTTGCCGCTTCGGTATATACATTTTCGCAAATCGGCATAAATGGTTTTTCTTCAAACACTTTGGCCGCTAATGACTTAGCCACCACATAATCTACATCATTTTTATATAAGATTCCTGCATAAAACGGAACATTTTCTTTTTGTAATTTTCTATAAACCTCTACCCCTTTGCCACAAGAAGATATGACAAATACTTCTGGTTCTCCTTCAGGGCGAGGCAATTCAACGCTTCCAAAGGTTATGTTATAAGTACCGTTGGTTATGCCGTAGAGTTTTTTGATTATATCATCCTTGAATATTTCATCGGGAGTTCCAAAATGTTCTATTAGTTCTCCATTGACGCACATAATCTTGTCTGCAATCTTTTGGGCCAAATCAATTTCGTGAAGCGACATGATTACTGTAATGCCTTCTTCTTTGGCCATATTGCGAAGAATACTAAGCAATTCCAACTTATGTTTTATATCAAGAAAAGATGTAGGCTCATCTAACACGATAACTGCTGGTTCCTGACATATAGCACGAGCCAAAAGTACTCTTTGCCTCTGTCCATCACTTATAGTCATAAAATCTTTGTCAGCAAGTTCAAGAGCATGTACTTTTTTCATTGCCTCATCAACTTTTTTATCATCTTCGCTGCTCAAAATTCCCAAGTTGCCTGTGTATGGATATCTTCCGCTCGCTACTACATCCCAACAAGTCATCAACTCGGGTTTTAGTCTCTCCGTCAACACTACTGCCACCAGTTTAGATAATTCTTTATAATTCATATGCCCTACTGATGCATCAGCAATAAAAGTATCTCCGCTTAAGGTTTTGAGATGCTTTGTTATACTCTTCAAAATGGTGGATTTGCCAGAGCCGTTTGGCCCAATCAGTGTTAAAATCTCACCTTTTTCTATTTCTATTTTTATATCTTTTATCAAAGGAGCGCCGTCGTATCCTACGGCTAAATCCTTGGTGCTAAAATATATTTGTTTCTTATCTTCCATTAGTTTTTCCCTTGCTTTTTCAAAAGCATTCCTATGACAATTGGTGCTCCAAAGATTGCAGTTACTGTGCTTATGCTAAGTTCTGTAGGTGCAAACGCTGTACGTGCTATATAATCGCAAAACATGCAAAAAACCGAACCACCTATGAATGTGGCTGGTATTACAATTATTGGTTTGGCAGTTTTTAAGAGAATCTTTGCAATGTGAGGCACTGCTATTCCTACAAATGATATTGGTCCTGCAAAAGCTGTTACGCACCCTGCCAAAAGGCTTGATAATAAAATCAATATAACTCTAAACCATTTGATATTAACGCCAATGCTTTGAGCATAAGGCTCACCCAGCTGATAAGCACTTATTGGTTTGGCAAGCAAAAATGTAGTTCCAAAAGTAAGGAGTATAACAACCGCGCACATCCACACATCGTTCCAGTCCATTCCCGAAAAACTTCCTTGTGACCAGTTGTGAAGGTTAACTATATCCGTGTCTTTGGCAAAAGTGATTAAAAATTCTGTAATTGCAGAGCAAATGTAGCTGATCATAATTCCCGTTACGAGAAGCATGGACATTTGTCTTACTTTTCGGGAAGCAAGCAAAACAAACCCCATCGAGATAAGAGCTCCTATAAATGCCGCAATTATCAATGTAATCGAAGAAAGGGAATCAAAATATTGGATTAAAACAATCATGGTAATGGCTACAACTAATTTAGCTCCTGCCGAAATCCCTAACACAAAAGGCCCGGCTATAGGGTTGCCAAAGAAGGTCTGCATTAAAAATCCTGACAAAGCTAACCCGCCGCCAAGTAAAGCAGAGATTGCTATTCTAGGAAGTCGAATTTTCCATATTATATTGTACGCTGTTTCGTCGCCCTCTCCCAAGAATATAATTCTAAAGATTTCTTTTACGGAAATATTGACACTTCCAGAATTTATATTAAGGATTGTAATCAATACAAACGCTGCGATCATTGCTATGAACACAGCGTTGTATCTAGTGTAGCGTTTTAATCGTTCAGATCTATCAAGTTGTTTGTGTTCAAGCGCTATGTTGTTCTTTTCCTGCATATATGCTCACTTTACTTTCAATTAATTTATCTTGAAAAAATAATCAAGCTTTTCTACTTCTTCATCTTTGGCCGTAAGGATTTTGTTCATGTCTCGTATGATGCTACCAAGTTTATCAGTCTCTTGGAAAAGGCTTTTGCCTGTACACCATACATTTCCATTTTTGACTGCTTTGAAATCTGCTAAAACAGGACTCGAATCCAACAACTCTTCAATAGAATTTATTTCTGATACGATACTGCTGTTATAAAAGATGTAATCCGCATCCTTTGCGGAAGCATAAAATTCTTCCATCTGCATATTGACAGTTGAAGTTTTCTTTTCAGGGTCTCCAAGATTTTCAAATATGTATTGTCCTCCTGCTATTTCTATCATTTTGGACACGTAGTCATCAGACTTTCTTGTAACCACGCCTCCGTTGGAGTTTATATAGAAGAATGCTACGGTCTTCCCTGTGTTTTCAAGGTTTTCTAATTCTTGCATTATCGATACTTCTTTTTCAAAAACTTCTTCCGCTTCCGTTTGCTTGTCAAAGAGTAATCCGTACAGTTTAACCCATTCCGTTCTTCCTAATGGATGGGTTTCATAACTGGATCGCTCTACAAGTACCTGAATGCCTAATTCCTCTAATT
Organism: uncultured Oscillospiraceae bacterium; assembly: GCA_964619315.1. Taxonomy (GTDB): domain Bacteria; phylum Bacillota; class Clostridia; order Peptostreptococcales; family Anaerovoracaceae; genus Fimisoma. The sequence continues at coordinate 45,720 of CAZUEH010000007.1, forward strand.
TTTCCTTTACTTCAGGGTTATGTAATATCATTGTAGATTCAATTGCCAAGTCACTTTTCATCCCTACTAACATTTCGTAGTCTGGTGTGTTGTACTTGCCTGCATACAACATATCTCCTGCATTTATTGCATTTGTTGCTCCTTCTATATACCAGGCATCGGCTTCCATAGAGCAAAACTTTATGCTACCAAGCCCGTCTGCTGCGTCTACAAGGGACATTGCAGAAGTTGCTGCCAAATATACTGTGTCTAATGGTTTCTGCAAAACTACTATTTTTTCGTCTATCCCTGTTGGAATTTCTCCGTCTTCAGGAATGAGAAGATAGTCTGCCCCGTCTATGATTCTTATAAAGGAATATCCTCCCTCATAGTTATACACTTGAAATTGGTCCGCGTACTTTAGCTCTAAAGTGCTTTCATATTTAAGGTTTCCAATCTTAGGCGCCTCGCCTTCTGCATTCTGATTTGCTGCGCCGCAACCAGTTAGCAGTGAAAACGCCATGATGATTACTAGAAAAACTATAATCATAGATTTCTTTTTCATGCTTGCTCCTTTTTATCTCCCTTTTTCTTCACTAGAAAAACCAATATTGCCCCTACAACTACAATCATTCCTGCAGCGATAGCTAAAATTGTACCTACATGGCTCTCACTTTGTTGTTTAACTGCATATACGGAAAAGTGTTCTGTATCGAATGATATGGTTTTTTCCTCTGCGTTATATACAGCTTCAATTTCATCTTCGCTTCCATCGGAAAGCCTGTAAACTTTAAGATTTTCCTTATCTTTGACTTCTTTATCATAATTTAATGTTACAGAAGCCTTTCCTCCATTGCTGTCCGCATAAAGATTATTGTCTCCTTCATCCATTATGAACAAGTCCACAACTAGGTCATATCCTTTATCTTTGTATTCCTCTTGTTCCGTCAAGTTGTCCATCGTAAGAGTTATGCTGCCTTTTGCCTTTTGAGCAATTTGCTCTGTGGCCTTCTCATCAAAAATCACCTTACCATTTAGAGTGGATAAATTCATTGTCTTGCCTTGATAACCTGCAAGCAGTTCAGCACTTACACTAGTGCTTTTGCTATATGTATTAGTAACTTCAATTACTTCTTCATCAAGAGGTGTCTCTGGCAACTCTTCTTTTTGAGTATCAGCAGACTTGCTATCATTGTTCTTGTTGGTATTTGACGATGGTTTAGCTGCATTTTGTCCCGTGTTATTTTGACTACCACTATCCTTAGATGCCACGCCTGTGGAGCTAAAGGTTATTTTGTAATCAATAAAATGAGGTTCGCTCATAGCTGTGGTTTCTGCACTAACTGAAAGCGGTGTATCAAGAGCTGACACTGGAATTGTAAATGTCGAGTTGCCACCTTCATTTTCGTTATTATATGTGACTCCATTAACTTTCATTCTTGTGTAGTTGGTGCTAGTCAAAACTACTTTTCCACTAAGCTTGCCGTTTGAAATTGTCAATGTGGTCGGTGATTGTACGGTTACTCTACCCGTACCTCCTGTTAATATAACCGGAACCGAATACGTTCCATCAGCGTAGTTTGCTGCGTAAGCGATAGCAGTTGTTCCAAATATAATTAGAACAGATAAAAAAACTGTTATTATCTTTTTCATCCTATTAGTCCTCTTTCGTTCTATAAAGCTTAGTACCAAAAACTCCACTTGCTAACATTATTACAAGTATTGAAGCAAATCCAAAATCATCACCTGTCTTAGGCACACTGGCTTTATTAGGCGCTTTTTCTACAGTGGCTGGTGCTGGTGTGATCGGATTCAACTCAAGAGCGGGGATTGCTACAAGTGTATCTGCCTTAAAAGTCAATGTTCTTGCGTACCAAGTTTGTTTGTTTGCAGAAAATGCTCCAAAAGCAAGAGGTTCGCTTAATGATGCTACTGGTACCTCGTACTGATACTGTTCCTTGCCTTCATCTAAAACTGTTTCTTTTACTCCAATTCTATCCGCTGGATCAACTGTATCTAACGGGTCTGCGTTGCCACTATCTACGGCTCCTGCATAAAGATATGTATATCCAGTTCCGCTTAGAGTAATAACTGCTGTCATTTTTCCATCTTTTACTTTTAACACAGCATCAACGACTTTGAACATCTTTTCGCCTGTTTCCACATCGATAGTATATTCACCATCAACAGGAACTAGTGTTGATAAGTCAAATGTGATTACTCTGTCGTACCACATTTTGGTTGTATCCTTCTCATCATAATAACGCTGAGAGCATGATGCAATTGCTAATGACTGCTCTAGTGAAGAAACTGGAACAGTATAAACACGTCTAGTTTGAGTTTTACTGTCAACAGAGCTATAATAATTTTCAAGTTCTTTGTCATATTTAATCCAGCTACTTTCGTCTCCGCTGTTGAACTGGTTGATTGCGTTTGCTGCAGTATCCATGGAAAGCGCATAGTACCCATCACTTCCAAGCATTAGCTCCGCAGTTATATCTCCATTCTTTACTATAAGTTTGCAGTCTATCACTTTGAACATTTTATTGTTAAGTGTAGCAGTAGTAACTTTATACTCTCCATCTGCTAAATCTGCTGTGGCTGCAAAAGCTGGTACACACATAATAACTGTCATTATAAGTACCAACGTAGTTACCATTAATTTTCTTCCAAAATTTCTCATTTCATTGTTCCTTTCTTTTGTAACACTAATATATATCTAATTTCTTATATTTATAAGGATGAGAGGCGGGGCCAAAATGGCAGCGGCTTCCGCCTCCTCGGATGAAAAGCAAATAAAAAAGTACCTTATTTTTTCTAAGGTACTTGAAGATTATCGCCGTCATATGTAAACCACTATCACATTTGAAGATATTGAACATCAAAATGTATAATATGTTTAAATTAGCAAAATCACAGTCACACCTCAGAAGACTTTTGAATAAGCAATGACAGGTCTACCGACTTAATCTTTTACGCTACTAGGATGCCTTCCCGATTTTTTTCAGTGGCTTGTGATTTAACACAAATCTTTTCGCAAATATCACGGTTGCTGAGACACAGTGTCGGTATTTCACCGACTTCCGAGATGTCTTGCTCGCTTTATTCAATTATAGTTATATCTTACATTAGCCATTGTTCTTTGTCAATAAGATTTTGGCCTTTTCGGAGGATTATAAGCCTGTCTCTCCTCTCGTATTGTCAATCATATACAACAGTGCATTTATTATACAAGCGGCAACGTTACTGCCCCCTTTTCTGCCCTTTGCAACTATACAAGGGATATCCGATTCAATAATCAATTCTTTGGCTGCTACAACGTTTACAAAGCCTACAGGCACTGCAACAATAAGTTTAGGCTTAGCTTTACCCTGGTCTATAAGTTCTCTTAATCTTATAAGAGCAGTTGGTGCATTTCCTACAACATACACAAGGTTTTCGATTTCTTTTACAGATTTGTCGACTGCAGCTGATGCTCTTGTGGTTTTATTCTTTTTCGCCTCTGCTACTACTGATTCCTCTGAAATAAAACAGTCTACTTCACAGCCCAACTTGGTGGCAGTTTTTTTATTTATTCCTGCTTTGGCCATTTGTGTATCTGTTACTATGTGTGCGCCTTCTCTTAATGCGTCTTGAGCCAGCTCTACTACTCCTGGGGAAAAATAAAGAGTATTGGCATATTCAAAATCCGCAGTAGTATGTATTACCCTCTTTATGATAGGCTCCTTTTCGGGATCAATATGCTGCTCCCCTAACTCTTCGGAAATAATCTCAAAGCTTTTTCTCTCTATTTCTGCAGGCTCAATCTTTAATATTTCTGTCATATCCCCTCCTCCATAATCTCATATATTTTTTTAACATCTAAATGCTCTCTCAAAGTGTTGGCTAATATATCGTACTGCATGTCTTTGTATTGCTCTGGCGAAATATTGGAAATTTCATTTATCGTAACACCCTTTTTGCTAGCCAACTCGTCGATTATAGTCTGAGCAATCGTTACAGTCTCAAAGATTCCGTGAACATAAGTCCCAAAAACGTTTATTGTGCAAAATCCATCTTGGGCTGCTTCCGACTCTTCAAAAGCACTTATCTCACATAATTCAGTAGCCATATTTTCCTTTACAAGAGTTGTCTCTCCCATATGTATCTCATATCCTTCAAAGGGTTTGCCTGCCAAGTTTGCAAAGCAACTTTTTTCAATTTGATCAAGGAATTTGCCTTTAACTAAGGTTCGATGTTTCTTGTTTTTAAATACGGTCTGCACAGGCAAAAGCCCCATGCCTTTTACTTGTCCACCTTTTTCAATGCCATCTGGGTCCCATAGCGTTTCCCCCAACATTTGGTAACCGCCGCAAATTCCAAAAACAGGTTTCCCTGCCGATGCATGTTTTAACACTGCTGCTTCAAGGCCGTTTTGCCTCATCCACAACAAGTCTTCCATCGTATTTTTAGTACCCGGCAAAATAATTAAGTCCGGATTTTGAAGTTCCTTGACGCTTGAAACATATCTGACGGAAACTCCATCAAACCTTTGGAAAACATTAAAATCGGTGAAATTTGATAGTCTTGGTACTCTTATCACTGCTATGTCTATTAAGTCTACTCTGTTATTACAAAGCCTGTCACTTAAACTATCTTCATCCTCTATGTCAACATCCATATAAGGAGCTACTCCTACAACTGGAACGTTAACCAGTTCTTCTATCTTGGCTACACCAGGGTCTAAAATCGTCTTATCCCCACGGAACTTGTTTATTACAAGGCCTTTGACCATATCCTTCTCATCGTCGTCTAAAAGGGCGATAGTGCCGTATAACTGTGCAAAAACACCACCTCTGTCTACGTCTCCAACTAAAAGGACTGGTGCGTTGGCTACTTTGGCCATACCCATATTTACAAGGTCCTCTGCCTTAAGGTTTATTTCTGCAGGGCTTCCTGCCCCCTCAATAACTATTATTTCGTATTCGTCTGACAATTCCTTATACGCTTTTTCAACATGAGGTCTAAGGTTCCTTTTAAACTCGAAGTACGCCCTCGCATCCATATCACCAATGACTTCGCCGTTAACAATAATTTGTGAGCCTGTATCATTAGTTGGCTTAAGTAGGATAGGGTTCATTAAAACCGAAGGCTCGATACCTGCTGCTTCTGCCTGCATCACCTGGGCTCTACCCATTTCCAATCCATCTTTTGTTATAAATGAATTTAAGGCCATGTTTTGTGCTTTAAACGGTGCTACTTTATATCCATCTTGGGCAAATATTCTGCATAAACCTGCTGTCAACAGACTCTTTCCCGCATTTGACATGGTACCTTGTACCATAATTGCTTTAGCCATATCTATTTGCTCCTTTCTTTTGCATATTTCATAGCTACCTCTAAAAACCTCTTTGGCACATTAGGGTTGGCGTGATAAAACAGATGAGGAAAACCTACTGCCAGTCTGTCTTTTATATGCATACATTGCCACGACTTTCCTGTTATCGGCTTAATAGCTGTCAAGTCGCTACCACAGTTTTCACTATCAAAATAGTGAAACTCATGACCCTTAATTGTTTCCCCTTTTTCCATTAGCCAATTATCTTCGTTTGCTTCTAATGTTATGTAGCCAAATCTGTTTAGTTTCTGTGTTCTAAATGAATTGCCCTCAATTAATCCTAATGCTGCGGCCGAGTTGCCCTCTATGTCTTCCATCTTTTGGTGCAAATACATAAAGCCGCCACATTCAGCAAGACATGGCATCCCATCACTTATAGCCTTTTTAATAGACTCTTTCATATTTGCATTGGCAAGTAGTTCTTTGTGGTAAAGTTCTGGATACCCGCCTCCCAATATGAGACCGTCTATATTTTCTGGCAATTTGTCATCATGGACTGGTGAAAACTCCACTATATCAGCACCCATCTTCTTTAGTAGGTTTATGTTATCTTTGTAATAGAAACAAAATGCCTCATCTCTCGCTATAGCAATCTTGGTAGTTCCTGCTACCTTCTGAACTTGTGGTGCAGCAGTTTTGCTTGGCTCATATCCTTTTGCTAATTCAAGCAACTTATCTAATTCTACCGATTCCTCTATAGTATCCGCCAATTTGTTGAGTTTAACAGTCAAATTTTTTATCTCCATTGGAGTTATAAGACCTAGATGTCTGCTCTCTATAACCAAATCTTTGCTATTTGGCAGATAGCCAAGAGGTTGTATTCCTTTAAGCTTTTTCACTTCTTCTTTTAATGAGTCATAGACATGTTTAGACATGTTGTTGAATATGACTCCCACAATATTACTATCCTCGCGGAATTCTGAAATCCCTTTTAGTACAGCCATAGCAGAAAGGCTTTGCCCTTTTGCGTTTATAATCATAACCGTTGGTATGCCAAGTGTCCTGGAAACATCATAAGACGAGCCTTCTTCTGTAGCAGCGCTCATTCCATCATAATACCCCATTACACCCTCAACAATGGATATCTCCATGTCTTTTGAGTTTTCTTCAAACAAAGACCTAGCCATATCCTCTTGGCAAAAGAATAAATCTATATTAGAGGCCTCTATACCAATTGCTCTTCTATGAAACATCGGGTCTATATAATCTGGTCCACATTTGAATGATGCAACTTTCAGCCCTCTATTCTTAAGGGCCTGCAATATACCGCAGGTTATCAATGTTTTTCCACTGCCACTTGATGGTGCAGCCAACATTATGGCCTTATTACTCATTGCTTTTTCCTCCAGTGCAAGAAATTATAAATACTGGATTGTGAGCAGTCATTAAGTTATACTTGCCCGCCCTCTTGTTTTTCGAAATATTTACTTGGATTACGTCTATGTTTTCAATGCCATTTTTCTTTAAAACTTCCATGGCCTCTGAAATTGATTCAAGAGTAACGGTGTTTATCACTAATCGAATAAATGGGTTCTTTTCAAGCAAACACGCTACTATCTCTCCCATATTTCCACTACTTCCTCCGATAAAAGCATGGGTAGGTACAGGCAAATCTTTTATGCTTTGGGGAGCCGTTCCTAAAATAGTATGAACATTGGTAACTCCGAATTTTTGTTTATTCTTATTTATAAGTTCAATCCCTTTTGTTTCTTTTTCTATTGCAAAGACACTGCCTTCATATGCTTGTCTTCCGCATTCAATTGATACAGACCCAGTTCCCGCACCAATATCATATATTACAGATTCTTTCGTTAGTTGCATCTTAGATAAAGTTATGGCTCTGACTTCTTCTTTGGTCATTGGCACTTCGCCTCGTGTAAACTCTTCATCTGATATTCCCGGTGTCACTATATGTTCAGCTGCAGTTGCGTTTACAACTATTGCAACAGCTAAACTATCAAACTTCTGCTTCACAAGGTCTAAGGCCTTTCCTTGGCTTATAAGCTCTTTATCATAGGATAAGTTTTCTCCAATATAAACTTGTGCCTTGCCTAATCCATTGTTCACAAGCTCCGTCAAGAATTCTTTCACCCCAACTTTGCCCCCTAACAAGAAAAAGGTCTTCCTATTACGTTTAATGGCCTCTATGTAGTTGCAATCTCTACCATGGGCGCTGTACATTTTTGCATCTTGCCATGTTTGTCCAATCTTGCTGCAAAAGTATATGGCAGATGATATTCCACAAATCAAACCGACTTCCAGATCTTCTCTCTTACCAATTTTGTCCAATAATCCTTTGGCTCCACTGTAAAATCCAGTGTCTCCTGACATTACAACTGTTATATTGGTCAGTTCTTTGTGGTTATCTATTATCTCTACAATCTTTTGAGTCTCTATCTCTTCAAACTTTTTCTTTGAGGCAAACATAGTGCCTTGCAAGAGTCTTTTGGCACCTATGACTGCATCTGCTTCATTGACAGCATCCTTAAAGGCTTGAGTCATTGTTCCCTCTTTCCCCATGCCTATTCCACATATTTTTATAATTCTCTTGTTTGCCAAATCATATTTTTGATTCACATACTCTAAGCATTCATTGAAGCTCATACCAGACTCATCTTCTGGTCTTCCTATTACTAGTGCCTCTATCCCTGTCTTTTGGGCTGCGCTCATCTTTTCTGGAAAACCACCATTTTCACCAGTGTCTTTTGTCACTAAGAATCTCACGTTGAGCATTTCTATCATAGCTACATTCATTGCTTCTGAAAAAGGTCCCTGCATGCATATTAAATTCTTCCCATGATATCCAAGGTCAGTGGCTTGCTGTATTATACTCGGAAGTGGCAATATCCTTGCGCAAACTCTTTCTTTCATATTCTTTATTTTTGCATAGGTTTCAAGATCCTTGCTACCAGTAGTAAGTAGCACTCTTCCTTCTGCTTCATTGAGATACGAAATCACCTCATCTATATCTGCAAAATATTTACAGCAACAATCTGATTGCTTGCTGCTCTGCCTTATCAATCTTATATATTCGAGTTTGTTTTCCAAAAGCCCAACTTCTTCGCAGGCCTTTTTAACATTTTGTGTAACTTCCTTTGCGTAAGGATGAGTTGCATCAATAACAGTTTGAGGTGCCTCTTTTTCAAGAAACCCTCTTATTTGCTCACAGTCTAATCGCCCACTATAAACCCTCAAATTTTGGCTTTCTTTTATAAGGCTTTCTCCATATTCTGTGGCAACACAAAGAATTACAGATATTTCTTTGTCTCTGTAGTACTCCGCTAACTGTCTTCCCTCTATAGTTCCTCCGAATATAACAATTTTATCCATGTCTGTAGCCTCTTGGGGTGACCATCTTGCCTCCTATTACCGTTGTTTGCTGATTTCCTACAAATACGGTAGAAAACATATCCACCTTTGTATCTTTAAGTGTTTTTAAATCGAGTACCTGATAATCTTCTTCAGGTCTTCCTATATTACGAGCAATTCCGCACACTGTCTTTTCATCTTTATATTTTAAAAGCAACTCGCAGGCTTTATTTAAGTGTCCATCTCTTTTAATACTCGACGGGTTATAAAGACAGACCACCATGTCTGATTCTGCTGCTGATAATAATCTCTGCTCTATCTTCTCCCATGGAGTAAGCAAATCGCTTAAACTGATTACTGCAAAATCATGTATGAGAGGTGCGCCTAAAAGTCCTGCCCCGCTAATCACTGCTGAAACTCCCGATACACTTTCTATTTCAACACCAGGGTATTGATCAGCCAATTCATATATAAGTCCTGTCATTCCGTATATGCCTGCATCTCCACTGCATATCATAGCAGTAGTTTTTCCTTGTGATGCTTGCTCAAATGCCATGTGACATCTCTGCTCTTCTTTTCGCATTGGAGTTGTCATAAACTCCTTATCTGCAAAATGTTCTTTGACTAAGTCTACATAAACCGTATATCCTATGATAACATCGCACTCTTTGAGAACTCTTTGTGCCTTTATAGTCATCTGCTCGTATTCTCCAGGTCCTATTCCTACAACATAAATCTTATTCAAAATTTATCCTCACTTCCTTTTCATCTATCTTAGCAATGGCAACTGTAACGCCAGTCATACTACTTTTTTTCAGTGTCAGCGCTCCACCTTTAGAAGCTGCTACTGCCGCTCTTTCACATACATTATCTACTCCAGTTGTTTCTGATACAAACTTTGAAGCAGTAAAATCGCCTTTGACTGACAACAGTTCTTCCGCTGCATAGAACTTTTTCTTAATCCGATATTTTCTGCAAACTTCTCTAATTGCCTTCTCGTCTTTTTTCAAATCTATAGAGGCTACAGTGCCTATCTTTTCTATAGGCATATTTGCATCTTCTAATATCTCTAAGACCGCCTTTTCAAATTCAAGACTATCTTTTTCTTTTCTGCATCCTGTCCCCAAAACATAGTTTTTTGGCATCAACTGCAAAGTGTTTTGAACTGCCTTGTCCTCTGTGCCAATATATATGTTCAAGGGTAGCATTGAAGCTTCTGTGACTTTTTCCAACTGTGCTGGAAGTTCTCCTTCTAAAGGATAACTGCACATGAAACCTATAGTTTCTCCTGCCAAGATAGCTGCTGAAATCTTCTTTGCCATAGTCATATCAGTTATATATAAGTCGTTTTCTTTAGCGAAGGTGTCTACAGCAAACTTGTTATTAATATCCGTTGCAGTAGTCAAGACTAATTCTGCCCCTATGGACTCCGCCACTTCTTTTGCCAATTTGTTGGCGCCTCCTAAATGTCCCGAAAGGACAGGTATGACATATCGACCAAGCTCGTCAATAACTATAACCGCTGGATCTTTATCTTTACTTTGCACGTATGGTGCAATTGCCCTCACTGCAATTCCTACAGCGCAAACAAAAATCAAACCGTCTGCCTCTGCAAAGTGCTTTTCAGTCCATTGGTCTAACCCTTCATTGAGTTCTAATGTTTCATTGCCTTTAATATGCTTTTTCAGGGAATATGCGGTGCATTTTGTTCCCACATCATCAACCTCTGCCAGATGCTTTGCTATTTCCCTTGCTTTTGTGCATCCTCTTTCTGAAAAAGAGATGAGTCTAATTTCCACTTAACCCTCCTGTTTTGCCTCTCTAAATTCTGTAGAAAAGCTAGGATTATATAGCTCTGAACGATCGTAGTTTTTTTGTGCAACAACATCTCCTACTATCATCAACGCGGTCTTTGTTATATTGTTCTTTGCAGCAGTTTCTGCCAATGTTCCCACTGTACAGACAAAAGTCTTTTCATCTGGCCATGTAGCTTTGTAAACAATAGCCGCCGGAGTGTCCTTATCATAGCCGCCTGCAATAAGCTCTGCGGAAAGTTCCTTTAGCAGCCCTGTGCTTAAAAACACAACCATTGTAGCCTTGTGTGCTGCAAAGGATCTTATGCTTTCCTTGTCAGGTACTGGAGTCCTTCCCTCCATTCTGGTTATGATTACGCTTTGTGATATTCCAGGCAGTGTATATTCTAAGTTAAGGGCTGAAGCAGCTCCACAAAAGGAGCTTACTCCAGGGCAATAATTATATGGAATACTCTTCTCATCCAAAATATCCATCTGTTCTCTAATTGCGCCGTAGACGCATGGGTCTCCTGTATGAAGTCTTACAACATCCTTATTTTCATTATTTCCTTGAATCATTACTTCCATAACTTCTTCTAAGGTCATGACTGCACTGTCATAAACTTTGCATTCTGCCTTTTTATATTCAAGGAGCGTAGGGTTTACCAAAGACCCCGCATATATGATTATGTCTGCTTTTTCAAGCAGATTTTTGCCTCTTAAAGTAATTAAGTCTGAAGCTCCGCTTCCAGCACCTACAAAATCAATCATCTTTTTTCTCCTTTATAATCATCGTAGTATAATAACTAATTTGCTTCATATCTTTTTGTAATATTTGTTCAAGGCTTCCGTAAACCTTTTGATCTTTCATCCCACAATTTTCTACCATATATACATCCATTGGCGTATATTGTGATTTTTTATTTATTTCATGTATAATCTGTGGTAATTTTGATGCCCCCTTCATAAGAACTTTTACGCCTTTATAGTCCAAAGCGTTTTCTATACCATATGACGATGGGATAATATGAAGTTCCTGGTCTTCTTCGCAAAGGGGAATATTGATGGCTGCTGCTGCCGCACAAAATGAAGTTACACCACTAATAATCTCCGTTTCAAACGACCTCTTTGCTATTATTTTATGTACATACATATAGGTCGCATAAACGCATGGGTCTCCAATAGTTAAAAAAGCTATGTTTTTTCCTTGTTGAAGTTGTTCTGCTATGAGTCTTGCGCCTTCCATGTGAGATTCTTCCAAAAGGGTTTTATCTTTGGTCATGGGCATATGGATTGGGAGAATTGGCTTTTCCTCAATGCCGTCAATAACCTTTTCTACTATTTGCCAAGCTATACATTCTTCCTTTTTTTCCTTAGGTATGGCAATAATATCGCATTCTTTGATCACTCTTATAGCTTTCAAAGTCAATAGCTCTGGGTCACCTACGCTCACCCCTACACCATAAAGTTTTCCTGTCATTTTTTCCTCCCATATTTTTCAATTATCTCATCAGCATCGCCGCACTTACACAAAACTCCATGACGGTTGGAAAATATTATGGCGCCCGTTTTAAACTTCCCATAGGAGCGATTATTCAAATAAAAGTCTATCTTATCTCCTACTAATTCCATTGTTTTTTCTAGGGCTTCACAAGATTTTATTACTTCTAAACCATCATCTGTGTTGACGCATTCTAGCACCTTTGCTGCATTTTCTCTATCTAATCCTGCAAGGATAGCATTTGCTGCAAGTATTTCCATCCTGCTATCTGCTTCTCTAGAGTGAGTGTTCATAATGCCTCCGGCCACTTTGATAAATTTGCCTATATGAGAAATGAACAACACTTCTTTAAACTCAAGCTCATTTAGAATATCAATTGTAACGCCTAAGTAGTTACTGCACTTTACAATATCATCATCATTTAGTGGAAGCGTCTCTCTAAGAAAGTCAGCTCCATAGTTGCCTGGCGTTATCATGACAAAGTCTTTGCCTTGGTTTCGTTTCTGTTTTAGTTCAAGCCGAATGCTGTCTATGATTGCAGCTTCGCTCATGGGTTCTACAATTCCACTAGTTCCTAGTATTGAAAGGCCACCTTCTATTCCAAGTCTCGGGTTAAAAGTTCGCAATGCCAATTCTTTACCCATTGGCAATAGGATTTCTGTGTGAAAGCCTTCTTTAACATCAAAGTCCTCTTTGATATTTTCAAGCTCTTGAAGAATCATTTTTCTTGGGATTCTATTAATTGCAGCTTGCCCAATCTCTTGCTCTAATCCCGCTTTCGTGACTCTTCCAACTCCCTCTCCACCATCCAATGTTATGCTGCCGTCTTCTCTTGTCGATACTATCGCACACACTGGCATTCCATTTGTTACGTCTGGATCGTCGCCACTATATTTTATTACTGTGCCTTTTATCTTTCGCTCATCGCAGGCTTCACATTTGACTTGTAATTTTAGCCTTATTCCTTTTGGTGTATCTATCTCCACCTCTTCTATCAGCTTGCCTGTAATCAAGGTTATAGCAGCTGCTTTTGATGCCGCAGCAGCACAAGTTCCAGTCGTATACCCATATTGTAACTTTTTGTTATTCTTTGTTATGTAATAGTCTTCTATACCTGTTTTGTGCATCGGCCTACCTCATTATAGATTTCTGTAATAGCGTTTATCAGCTTTTGATTCTCACTATGTTTTTTGATTGCAATTCTATAGTAGTTCTTTTTAAGTCCTTTAAAGTTGGCGCAAGATCTTACGAGTATTTCTTTTTGAAGCAATAACTTATATAGATTTTTCTCACAATGCAGCATCAAATAGTTGGCCTTTCCCGGAAAGACTTTTATTCCCAGCTTCATCAGCTCATCTATCATATAGTTTCGCTCTTTGCTTATTAGGGCTGTTGACTCTTGTGTGTATTCTTTGCATTTTAATGCTGCGACTCCTGCCATTTGAGCCACCATAGACACATTCCAGCATTGAACATTACGGCACATTTTCTCCAAAAGACCTCTGTTTGAGCAAAGGCCGTAACCGAGTCTTATTCCTGCAATGGCATAAGTTTTAGTCATAGATTTTAATACGAATAAATTATCGTATTTGGATACTTGGTCTATTATAGAAAATCTTTCGTAACCGTCTGTCAATTCCCCAAAACTTTCATCAACAAATAGCAGCGCTCCTACTTTATGACATTGGTGAATCAGTTTTTCTACCGCTTTTTTTGAAGTGGCTAATCCCGTAGGATTGTTAGGATTACAGAGAAATACCATTTCCACTTCAGGGGTCACCTGCTTCAATATCTCTTCTATTTCTATGTTAATATCAAAATATTTTGCTTCGCTTAATTGATATGTATCAATTTGACATTGATGGTTTTCTAAGCTTTGTCTATATTCGCAAAAAGTCGGTTCAATAATCAATGCCCTTTTAGGCTTTAGAGCTGCTACGGCTTGAAATATCAGCTCAGCGCCCCCATTGCCGCATATAACAAAGTCTTTTGAAACATTATCTCTTTGTGCTATAGCTTCTCGCAAATCGCTACAATTTGCATCAGGATATTTTGCAGCCTCTAAAATCCCTTTATATGCCTGTTCAACTACAGTTTCTGGCGTACCTAAAGGATTGACATTAACCGAAAAATCCAGCTTTACTTTTTTATTGTATATTTGCCCTCCATGAGGGTTTGTTTCGTTTATAAGCATATTCCACCATTCTATCTAAAAAATAAAATACTTGCCCAGATGGCACATATAAGTAGCACCGTTAGAATTGTTGCAGCATACATTAGGTTGTGAGATTTCAAAATATCTTCTGGCACTATTGCTCTTATAGGCTCTCCAATATATTCCTTTTTATAAGTCTTTCCAAAGTATTTCGCATCGCCTGCAAGTTGTATTTGCAACGCTCCTGCGCATACTGATTCAGTCTGTGCTGAATTGGGACTCGCATGTTTGAGCCTGTCCCGCCTGAATATCCTTATTGCGTTTTTTCCATCATATCCACAAATAAAGCTGCCCAAAATCATCATTATTGCAGAAAACCTTGCAGGAATAAAATTTGCCACATCATCTAAAATTGCTGCACATCTGCCAAAGTTTAAATACTTTTCGTTTTTATATCCTACAATCGAATCCATTGTGTTGATTGCCTTATAAAGATATCCTAAAGGAGCTCCTCCAAGAAAAATATAAATCATAGGGGCAATGACTCCATCGGAGGTGTTTTCCGCCACAGTTTCGATAGCTGCCTTGGTTACTTCTGTTTCCCTTAGATTCTCGGTATCTCTACCTACTATCATCGATAACGCATGCCTTGCTTCCTTTATATTATTATCTTTTAACGGATAGTACACTTTCTTGCTTTCCTTCATCAATGACTTTGCTGCGATGATTTGCCATATCATAAAGCTTTGAATTGCTATGCCTAAGTACCAACTAATTTTAAATGCTATTATTAAAATTCCCAAAGGGATTATAAAGGAAAGAGTGCATACAATAGCAACCAGAACTCGACCTGCGTTTAATTCCCCATTTGCTGTTTGCGGAAATCTCTTTCTCAGCGAAGCCCCAATTTTTGTTACATTGCTTCCTATTAAATTTATAGAATGAGGAAAATTTCTTGGATCCCCCAAAACACAGTCAAGCGCAAATCCTATTAAAAAGGAAAGCAGCAAGTGTAAAAAATATTCTGTCATTAATCGTTTCAACTTTCTTCAAAAAACTTTTATATAAAACAAAACACCTAACAACTGAGTTGTTAGGTGCTTCAATCTAATTCATTCATAGCCAATATTGCAAATTTTGCTCACACTATGTATAAGTTTGTTTAAATCACCCTATCTCAGAAGGTTCTATGGTAAATAAGTGACAGGTCTACCGACTTAATCCTTATCCTACTCAAATGCCTTCCCAAGAAGATTTTTCTTCTCAGTGACTTGCGATTTAACGCTAATTCTTTCGTGGATATCACGGTTGCTGAGACACAGTGCCGGACTTTAACCGACTTCCGATATGTCATCTATTTCAAATATTAAGTTGCTCTTTATCATACATCTGTTTTACAATCTTTGTCAACCACTTAATGATTGTTCTTATGCCAATAATTCGTATTTTCTTTTCTACATATAACAAAAGAGCCGAAATAATCCAGCTCTTCTATTTTCATATAATTATACTTATTTATTTTTTAAATGCTAAAGTTCCTTTTAGTTCAAGGAATGCTTCTTCTGCCTCAGTTATTTCTCCGCCCTTTGGAACAGGGTAGAATGACAAACATGATACCATATAGAATCCACCTTCATCATAACACATCAGCTGAATATAACGCATCTCGTTTTCTGTCCAAGTTGCTTGTGACCATCCTGGAAGGTTTTCTGCATCTCCAAAAACCGCATCTTGCGGGATTAGTCCTATTGTGTTAACAGAGTTAAAATAGTTTACATACCCATCAACACCGATTTCTTCTTCTACAGGAATCATTGCAATCGTTATTATTCCATCATCTGTATCGTAAGTTATAGATTCAAGGCCATTGCTTTTTGTATCTTGAGGTACTTCGACTAAGCCTACTGGTTTTTCATATTTCAACGAGCTCATATTAGCTTTTTTAGATTTATCTACGACTTTGCCTTCGTTATTTCCACAAGCACACATTATAGTTGTGATAACTAATATTAAAAATATAACAATAAACTGCTTCTTCTTCATGCCTCTTCCTTTCTAACATGCCACAGCATATATTAACCTATTGCAACTATTCTAACGCATTTTTATGCAAAATGAAAGTGCTTTTGCATAATTTGTTTGTATTCATGATTTGTAACAACCTTGCTAATATATAAAAGACTGTTGAAAATTCAACAGTCTTTTGTTTTT